>JBCDKJ010000012.1:0-74299 GCA_038746745.1 Pseudomonadota bacterium | reverse complement strand
GGCGGCGAGCAAGGCTGGCAGAACATTGGGGTCAACACCCATTACGGCAGCGATAACTTCAAGGCCGGATTCAGCCTCAGCCAGATCGAAACCGATGGCGAAAACATCTCGCGCGATGGCAATGAGGACGACGGCTATGAGAACACCACGGCCAATGCCAACTTCCTGTGGACGGCGTCGGAGACGTTGAGCATAGACGGCAGCCTGCGATACACCGACGCTACCAACGACTCGGACAACATCAGCTTTATTACCAGCCTGCCCGAGGATGCGAATAATGAAACCGAGGTAGAACAGCTTTACGGACGCATTGCGGCAAATCTCAGCACGCTGGACGGCCGCTGGCGGCATATGGCCAGCATTGCGCTGACGGACACCTCTAACGAAACCACATCAGAAGATGCCTTTGCACCCAGCGGCTTCGACGTAAGCTCCAGCGAGGCGGAGCTATGGGTCTATACCCTGCAGACCAGCTTCGACCTGAGCGAAGGACATACACTGACAGGCGCCTACGAGCGCTGGGAAGAGGACTGGACCCAGCGTGGCACGGTGCAGTCTTTCGGCGATCCGAATCAGGATGAGAGCTTCGATACGGACGCGTTTATGCTGGAGTATCGCGGGCAGCTGACGGAGGACTTCTCGGTTCTGGCGAGTGCACGCAACGACAGCAACAGCGAGTTTGACGACGCCACCACCGGGCGCATCAGCGCGGCCTGGCAGCTGGCTGATGGCAATACGACGCTGCGCGCAGCCTGGGGCACAGGCGTAAAAAATCCCAACTTCAACGAGCGCTTTGGACTCTTTACCAACTTTATCGGCAACCCAGAGGTGGAGCCGGAAGAGTCCGAAAGCTGGGAGGTCGGCATTGATCAGCGTTTGCTGGACAACCGACTCAGCCTCTCTGCCACCTGGTTTAATGAAGAACTGGAAAACGAGATCGACGGCTTCTCCTTCGACCTGGCCACCGGTGGCTTCACTGCTGTCAACGAAGACGGCAAGAGCGAGCGTCAGGGTTTGGAACTGTCCGGTACCTGGTTGCTGGGTAACGGCCTTAGCCTGTACGGCGCGTATACCTGGCTGGACGCAACGGAAGACGATGGTATGGGCGGTCAGGCCGACGAAATTCGTCGTGCCGAACATATTGCCAGCGCCAATCTGAACTGGGACTTCGCCGAAGGGCGCGGTAACGTTAATGTTCAAGTGGATTACAATGGTGAGCAAGACGACTTTTTCTTCGAACCAGTGTCCCCGTTCCGCCAGCTAAGGGTGGAACTGGATAGCTTTACGCTGGTCACTCTGGCAGGAAGCTACAGAGTGCTGGATAATCTGGAAGTGTATGCTCGTGTGGAGAATGCGCTAGACGAAGACTACGAAGAAGCCCTCGGATTCGTTGCGCCGGGACGCACAGCCATCGCTGGTGTGCGCTACACGTTCAGCGATTAATCCGCACGACGGGAAACACTGGGAAAGCAAAGAAGCGCCAAGCAGCGCTAAGGAAAAAAATGATGTTTAACCTTCGATCTGAGCACCTGGTGTTTGTTCTGATACTGGCCGCAGCCCTGCTGCGGCTGGTCCCACACCCCGACAATATCGCGCCGATCGGCGCACTGGCCCTGTTCTCTGGCGCGTACTTACAGCGCCAGGTGTTTTGGCTGGTACCCCTTGGGGCGCTGCTGCTGGGGGACGCAGCTATCGGCTTTTATCATGCTGGCGTGATGCTGTTCGTCTACTTCGGGTTTTTGCTGAGTACCGCCATTGGCCGAGGCCTGCTGCTGGGCAGCGATAGCTGGCAGAACATCGCGCTGGCAACCGGTCTCGGCGCTATTGCATTCTGGACGGTTTCTCACATGGGCGTTTGGCTCGCCTTTTACCCGGCAACAGCCGCAGGGCTTCTGGATTGCTATAGTCAGGGCCTGCCTTACTTGCTCCGCAGTCTGCTGGGAGACTGCGTATACGTCATCCTGCTATTCGGCGGCTATCGCCTGCTGCGTCAATCTCGCTGGGTGTCCGCCGCACCGGCCTCCTGACCGTGCGCGTCGTTTCACTCCTGCCCAGTGCCACAGAGCTTATCTGCGAGCTGGGTCTGGAACATCAGCTCGTTGGAGTGACACATGAATGCGACTACCCCCATAGCATCGTCGGACTACCCGTTGTAACTCGATCTCGAATACCCGCAGGCTTACCCAGCGGCGATATCGATGCATTGGTCAAATCCCAGCTCACCGATGACACCGCCTTATACAGCTTGAACATGCCCGTATTGGAAGCCCTCAAGCCAGATCTGATTGTGACGCAGGCACTGTGCGACGTATGCGCGGTGGCCGCGGACGAAGTCAATGCCGCTGCCTGCGGCCTGCCTGGCCAGCCACAGGTCATCAATCTTGAGCCCATGCGGCTATCCGAGGTGTTTGATACGCTGGAGGCGCTGGGGGAAGCCGCCGATTGCAGGGCCAAAGCGCGCGACGCTCGCGCGGCGCTGGAAGCCCGGGTAGAGGCCGTACGGGAGCGGAGCGCCATTATCAAGCAACGCCCCAGAGTAGCAATGCTTGAGTGGATTGACCCCCTCTTTAACGCGGGGCACTGGACGCCCGAGCTGGTTGCTTACGCGGGCGGCGATGAATGCCTGGGTAACCCCTTTGAGCCCTCAACACAGGTCTCTCCACAAGCGCTGATAGACGCAGCACCGGACGTTGTATTCGTTGCCCTGTGCGGGTTTGACATAGCACGCAGTCTTCAGGACATTCCCCTGCTTTCGAAGCTTACAGGCTGGGACACGCTGCCGGCGGTATGCAATGATCAGGTGTATATTACGGACGGCAACGCCTACTTCAGCCGCCCGGGTCCTCGTCTGGTGGACAGCCTTGAAATTCTTGCACACACCCTGCACCCAGACGTGCACCCCTTGCCCAGTGGTCTTGAAAAGCCGGTTACGCCAGTGCTGCGGCAGGAGCAAAAACGCGCCAGCTAGCGCTGCGCCATCACGATCATCACACCCTGTTGCAACCGCTGCTGCCAGGCAGCAAGGTCGCTATCTGGCAGTAGCGCGCGAGTATCGCTGAGGGTACTGCCCTCCTCCTTCAGTGCGACAGTGCTGATGCAGCTATAGAGGTTGCAGTGCACAGACAGAGATAAGCTGGCCTGACTCGCCTGGCCACTAACGATCTCAACACTGGGTACAGCAGCTACCGCCTCGCGCAGCAAACTCTCGACATCATGCACCAATGGAGGACTCTGTCCGACCCAATGCACGGCTTCAAGACGCAGCTGCAAGCGATCAACAGCAGGTTGATTGAGCATTGCCACCAGAAGCGTTAATCCAACACCCAGGGCCATCCAGCCTGCTGCAGGTGCAACCTGGGTCCATCGCAACCTGTGGAATACACCTGCACGCCGCGCGCTCTCCAGCGTGGTGTCCGGCAGGTCACCGCGCTCTATAGCGGACAGTAGATCGGCGTAGCCGGATGGATAGGCGCGAGCCAACGCCAGCAACTCCAGGCGTACGGCGAGTGCGGAAGCAGGTCGAAGCGCGGGTTCACCCTGCAACAGCGATTCCAACAGCGCTGCGAGACTATCGGGTAGTGCGTCATGCCCGGTCAGTACTCCTGTCGTATCAGCGCCTGCAAGTATCGCGTCGGGCACAGGCCCAAGTAGCACAGCGTGCAACACAGTACCCAGGGCGAAGAGGTCACTGCGCCAATCAGGAGTACTGCCGCGGCGCTGCTCAGGCGAAGTTGCGCTGCGGCTGAATCCGCGAAGACCGAAATCAGTTAGTTTGATCCGTGCTTCAGGGGTCACCAGAATATTGCCGGGTTTTAGATCGCCATGTAGCAGACCGGCGTCATGGGCGACCGTGAGTGCATGACAGATGTCCTGTCCCAACGCCAGCGCCGATGGCATTGATAGACGTTCGCGCGTTATCAGCCTGGCCAGATCCTCTCCATCAACATACTCCATCACCACAGCGAGCTGGTCTTCCAGCTCCAGCACATCGTAGATCTGTACGATCAGAGGATCATTGAGCGCAGCCAGTGCACGCGCTTCCGCAACGGCCTGGGTCTGAGCTAAAGGGTCTTCTGGCAGTGGCTTGAGTTTCGCCGCTACCCGTCTGCCCAGGCGTGTATCTTCTGCCACATAGACAGCGCCCTCACCGCCAGAATTCACATGGCGAAGCAGCCGATAGGGACCGACGATAGATTGAGTCAATGCACTACCAGTGGTCTGCTTGCAGGTCCAGGGCACGCCAGCGACGGCGCAGCGCTGCCTGTGACACCTGCAGCCGCAAGGCAGCCTGCTCGAGGTCGCCTTTACAGTCGTAGTACACAGCTTCGACTTCTGGTGCCGGGACGTCGGCAGCAGTGCGCAGCTCGGGGATTGACTGGATCCGCCGGTACAGCGCCTGGCGAGAAATTTTGAGCTGCCGTGCCGCCTGAGACACTTCCCAGCGCGCAGCTAACAGTGCATCCCGAACGTTCTGATCGCTAACCGTTTTTGGCGAAGGCTCAGCCACCTGGGATTCGTCTATTTGTGCCTGCTGCAGCCGGCGCTCAAGAAATTCGGGTATCAGCAACTTAGGGGAATCTTGATTGGTCAGCGTTAAACCCCGGCAGATATTGGCCAGTTCACGCACATTACCGGGCCAGTGATAGATCGCCAGTCGAGCCACCAGGTTCGCCCACTGCGACACCCGCGTCGGGTCATCGGCGGCACTTTGCAGCAGTTCATCAGGTAAAAAGTGTCGCAGCAGGCTACCCAGGTCCTCTCGGCGTTCGCGCAGTGGCGGTAACCACAGTTCCACACCTGCTAGCCTGTGGCGCAGCGCGACGCTAAAGCTGCTATCCGGGTTCGCATCCGTTGCTGCGATAACGCGTAGATCGACCCGTTCCAGCTTGCCGCCGGGTCGCTGAATTTCCTGCTGCTCAAGTGCTCTCAGTAATTGTGCCTGGATACCACTGTCGCAGTCGCCCAACTCGTCAAGGAACAGCGTGCCACCGTTGGCCTGGCTAAAGTAACCATCTCTACTTTTGTCAGCGCCGGTGAAGGCGCCTCGACTCACGCCAAACAACTCGGCCGCCGCGAGATCCGCAGGTATCGCCGCCATATTGACCGGCACTAAAGGCTGATTCGAGCGTGCACTGCGACTGTGGATCGCATGGGCCGCAAGCTCTTTGCCACTGCCGGATTCTCCCAGCAGCAACACAGCCACGTCCTCTTTAGCGGCAGCGCAAAGCGCTTCGCGAAACTGCTGCAGAGCAGTTGCCTCGCCGACCATGTCGCAACAGTCTGTCGCTATCGGCGCGGGCGCACCCAGCTGCAGCCAAAGCACCACGCGCTGCGACAGACACAGCGCCACACCCTGTTCTAATTGAGGTTTTGAAAGACGCAGACGCTCTTTGACAGGCCTGCCGTTAACCGTGAGGGAGCGACCACTGGCGGAGCTTTTTAGCACCCATCCCCCAGCTTCCTGCTGAAGTGCAACGGGCTCACGGCTCAAGTAAGCGTCCTCCAGTGGTCTCTGCTCGATGGGTTCACGTGGACTCTGAAACAGTGGCGTCAGACGGGACAGCTCACACGCAGCAGTTGCTGTTAGCAGCGCGCGCTGCCCCATACGATCCGGGTCCGGGTGATAAAGAATGGTCAGTACCAGCAGATTATCTGCTGCTGGTGGGTCGATTTTATAAACCTCAGGTAAGGTGAGATCACTGATGTCCCAGCGATGCATGGCTCAATCCCTGTCGCGCTCACTCCGTTTCAGTGTAGCAGTTCACAAGCTGGACACCGGGACTTGCACCCAAGGGTGGAATCCGGTCCCATAGCGGCATGGGAAATCGATTATCGAAGATCTACACAAGGACGGGCGACGACGGTACCACCGGTCTCGGTGATGGCAGCCGCATCGCAAAAAGTCACCCCCGGGCGGAGGCTATGGGTGAAGTGGACGAGCTCAACTGCCAGATCGGTATGTTGATCGCCCAACTGGGTGAAGGCGATGACCTGCTGCCTGTATTGGAACGGGTACAACACGACCTGTTTGATATTGGCGGTGAGCTGGCAGTGCCAGGGTTTGAAATGGTAAAGCCGGAGCGCGTCAGTGATCTGGAAGACACTCTGGATCAATACAACGATGACCTGCCCGCGCTGAAGAACTTCATTCTCCCAGGCGGATCGCCAGCGGCTGCGCAGGCGCATCTGGCGCGCGCTATTTGTCGACGGGCAGAACGTCGGCTGGTGGCACTGCACGCCGAAGACCCCATCAATGAAACACCCAGGCTTTACATCAACCGTCTATCAGACCTGATGTTTGTGTTCGCCAGGGTGTTATCGAGGCGCGATGGCGGAAGCGAAGTCCTGTGGAAACAGCAGAGCACGGCTGAGAGAGGGGCTGACTAACGCTGCGCAACACCTCTGCTTTGCGCTGGCTTCAATAAGGCAGCGTTGCTCCGCCGTCCATCAACACGGATTCGCCAGTAACGTTGGGCGCACTATCGGCAAAATACCAGATGTTCTCCGCTACCGTCTCAGGCGTCATTACTTCACCGGTGGGAGCACGCTCGCGGAAATGCTGTAGCGCCATAGCGTAGATATCTTCACCCAGGCCCTCCTGCAACCAATCCCCCTCGACAAACCCCGGGCATACCGCATTAACGCGAATACCTGGTCCCAGGTTGCGGGCCATGGATTGATTTATCGCCAGCATAGCGGCTTTTGAACAGGCGTAAGCCAGACTGGACCCCACACCAATCAACCCAGCTACCGAGGCCACGTTGACAATAGAGCCTCCCGTTATCTGCATGGTTGGCACCACGGCGCGAATCATCTGAAAGGCACCGATCGTATTGACCTGATAGAGATGCTGGAAGTCTTCAGCTTCCAAACCCTCCAGATCGCCATGGGCGCAAAACTTGGTGGTGCCAGCATTGTTCACCAGCACGTCGATTCGCCCCCACTGCTCTGCGGCTGCCGCAGCCAGTCGTCTGCAGTCAGCTTCTACGCCGACGTCAGCGCCAACGGCCACTGCCTCTGCGCCCGCCGTCTGGCAGTCGGCAACCACGGCGGCAGCCCCATCGACGTTGCTGTTGTAATTGACCAGCACGTTGTAGCCCGAGCGCGCAGCCAGACGCGCTACCGCAGCGCCGATACCTGAGGACGAGCCCGTTATCAGGATTACTTTACGGTCTGTTTCTGACATGGCGAGATGCTTTTTTATCTGGGGTTAAATAATCTTGGAGTAAACCATTGCGATGGCCTGACCATCACAGCACAAGCAGCGTTAGAGCAACAGCACCAGTAGCGCAACTATCACCACCCACGCCACGGCGCTGCGACTTAGCAAACCCTGCAACTGACCCACCTCCCAGTCACTGACCTCCGCAAACGCCTGCATATCGCCGCCGTCACTGGAAAACACCGTCGCCTTCAAACCCAGCGCCGCATGGCCAGCGTCGGTGAGCACCAGATCGGTCGCCGACCGCGTATCACTGACGCTCGTGGATAGCTGCTCCCGACTGCCCACCCAGTCGCCGGTTACCGCAAAAGTAAATACCAGCAACCGAGACGGCAACCAATCGACCCAGAATTGCAGGCGATCTAACAGCGCAATGGCATCTTCTGCCTCTGCCTGGCGCCGCGCCAGTTGCAGGAGTCGGTAGGCCAGAGCACCCGGGGCTCCCAGCAACAGGAAGAAAAACATCACGCCAAACCAGCGTTCGAAACCAAAATACAGGATGCGCTGCTTGACCCAGCGATGCAGACGCTCTGCACCGGCTGGACACTCGCTGCTACAACCGTGGACGAGTTCCTGCTGCGCAAATTCAAAGGCCGATTCAAAATTGCCAGCGCGGCAGTATTCGCGATATTGCTCGACCGTGGCTTCAAAATCGCCACGGCCGAAGCTGTAAAGCAGCACGACCACTGCGATAGCCAGGGGCACCAGACCCAGAAACAGTCCGCCCATCAGATCCAGCAGCCACAACACGGCCAGCGAGGGGAGCAGCACAGCGACGGCGATCTGCATGGCGACACCAAGTCCACTGCCCTGGAGCTTTTGCAGGAAGTCCCGAAACCATTCATCACGGTGCACGGGCCCGGCGGAGCCCCAGTATTGAAGCAGGCCCAGAGCAATTACCAGGGCAAGAAAGTTCATCGACTAACCTCGTCTTGGCTACCGGCGGTGGCGAATCACAGCGAGGCGCGATAGCGGGTCCAGTCAAAGGCTGGACCAGGATCAGTTTTGCGGCCTGGCGCGATATCTGCGTGGCCCACAATTCGGTCAACGGTGATAGCCGGGTAGCATTGCATGATGTCTTGAGTGAGCGCGGCAAGCTGTTTGTACTGAGCGTCAGTATAAGCTTCGCTGTCCGATCCCTCCAACTCGATGCCTATAGAGAAATCATTGCAGTTTTCGCGCCCCGCAAAACTGGACACCCCGGCGTGCCAGGCGCGCTCATCAGTGCTGACGAACTGCGTGAGCTGCCCGTCGCGTTCAATCAGGAAATGCGCAGATACCTGCATGTCCCTGAGCTCGTCGAAGGCGGGGTGACTGTCGCAATCCAGCGCATTGGCAAAAAACGCCTGCACACAACCATCGCCATACTCCCCGGGCGGAAGGCTGATATTGTGGATCACCAGCAAACTGATGTCGTCACAGGTCCGGGCATTGTAGTTGGGGGACTCACAGCGCAGGGCACGCCCATGCCAGCCCTGCGCAATCTTGTCGACGTTGGTCAAGCCCGATCTCCCGTCGGAGTAACGTGTCTGAAGGCGCCTTCTATAAGCGTTTAATCGTGTCTTCTATTCGTATTTAGTATTCGTATTTAGTATTCGTATTGAAGAGTATCTGAAAACTGAACGCGACTGACTAAGCAAGGCTCACGATAGTAGGCGAGCAGTGACAGCCACACAAACCCCGCGTTTGCGCAGGTCTCGCTGTGCGCTCTGACGCTCTCCGCGAGGCAGCCTCGCCGCTGCAATGATAGACTTGCGAGCCCTTTTACCAGAGACAATTCATGCACCGCATTGATCGTGACGCACTGCAACAGGCCATCGTTGCCAATGTACGCGAGGCCCTGGCGGAGGACATTGGCAGCAGCGACATTACTGCCGCACTCATTCCCGCTGGGCAGCGAGCACGAGCCACCGTCATCTCCCGTGAGGAAGGAATCGTCTGTGGTAGAGACTGGGTCCAGGAGGTGTTTCATCAGGTCGATCCAGACGTCACGGTACATTGGCATGTCAAAGATGGTGAACAGATCATTCCGGAGCGCCTGCTGTTTGAGCTGGGCGGACCTGCACGCAGCCTGTTGACGGGAGAGCGCTGCGCGTTGAATTTCTTGCAGCTGCTCTCCGGCGTTGCGACGCGCTGCCATCGATACGTGCAAGCGGTCGCCTCCTACAAGGTTAGATTACTGGACACGCGAAAAACCTTGCCAGGCCTGCGGCTAGCGCAAAAGTACGCTGCCAGTTGCGGTGGCTGCGAGAACCATCGACTCGGTCTGTACGACGCCTTCCTCATCAAGGAGAACCACATCGAGGCCTGCGGCGGCATCGCGCAGGCCGTGGTCGCGGCGCGACAGCATTCTCCCAAGGCGCCCGTAGAAGTGGAAGTGGAGAGTCTGGAACAACTAACGCAGGCGCTGGTCGCAGGCGCTGATCGCATCATGCTGGATAATTTTTCGCTGGACGCCATGCAGCAGGCAGTAGAGCAAACGGATGGTCGCGCTCAACTGGAGGCTTCTGGAGGCATCACGCTTGACAGTCTGCGCGAGGTCGCAGCAACAGGCGTAGACTATATTTCTCTTGGCACGCTTACCAAGGATGTTACTGCCCTGGATCTATCTATGCGACTTGAGCCCATCGAGATCGCGTCGCGCTAACAAACCACGAACTTTTTAATTCCCCCGGTTTGCACGCATCCACACTCGCACCCAAATCCCGAACGGCAGGCTTTAGGCACACGCACACTCACTAGCACGCTTACACACGCACTTGCATGTACACACACGTTCCTACAGCAGCTTGCCGTCTGCCACCAGAACGCCGTTGTTATCTGCGTAAATCCAGCTTCCCGGCGTGATGTGCACGCCACCAAAATGCAGGGCAATGTCTCTCTGGCCCTGGCCAAGCTTATCCGTTTTGAGAGGCACTGTTCCCAGCGCCTGCACGCCTAACGGTGTAGTGCCGATTTCATCGACATCGCGAATCACCCCGTTGATCACCAGGCCCGCCCAGCACTGTTCTGCTGCAGCCGCCGCCAGCATATCGCCAAGCAAGGCACGGCGACGGGAGCCGCCGCCATCGACGACGATCACGCGGCCTTCACCGGGAGTCGACACCAGTGCCTTCACCAGTGAATTGTCTTCGTGACATTTGACGGTCACAACCTCTCCAAAAAACGCAGCCACGCCACCGAAGTTGCGCAAATCCAGTTCCAGCGCCTGCACCCGATCTGGAAATTGATCCGCAATATCAGGTGTGGGTATCACAACCACGCCTCGGCGTAATCCAGCAACCCGCCCGCATCTGAAATCGCACCAGCATGACCAGCGGCGCGAGGCAGAACGGATTCGCAGTAAAAGCGTGCTGTGGCCAGCTTACGCTGGTAGAACGGGTTATCGCTGCCGTCATTGATCCGGTCCTGTGCGAGCACCGCCGAGCGCAACAGATGCCAGCCTCCCATGACATATCCGGTCTGCATCATATAATCGAAGGCCGAAGCCAGCGCCGCGCTGCGATTGCTTTGCCAGGCCTCAAGGATACGGACGGTCGACGCGCGCAAGTCAGCCAGCGCTGCCGCCATCGCATCGCGCAGTGCCGGCAGAGCGGTCGCCTCAGACAGGGTCTGATCAAGCTCTACCAACAGCGCCACCATGGCGGCACCGTTATCGCGTCCCAGTTTGCGCCCGACCAGATCCTGAGCCTGGATGCCATTGGTGCCCTCGTAGATCGACGCAATCCGGACGTCGCGGAGATATTGAGCGGCACCGGTTTCTTCCACGAAGCCCATGCCACCGTGTACCTGCACTCCCAGCGAGGCCAGCTCTTCCCCGACTTCCGTCAACCACCCCTTGATCACTGGGATCATCAGATCGACCCGCGCCTGCGCCGCCGCATCTTTGTTGTGATGAGCATGATCCATGGTCACCGCCTCGGTATAAGCGAACGCGCGCATGGCTTCGTTGCAGGCACGCATGGTTAACAGCATTCGCTTCACATCCGGGTGCTCGACGATCGGCACGCCTCCCTGCACCCGGTCTCTGGCATAAGCCACGGCCTGCTGATAGGCGCCCTCGCCCACACTCAATCCCTGCAGACCTATTTTCAGGCGCGCTTCGTTCATCATAGTGAACATGCAGCGCAAGCCTTCGTTTTCCTCGCCAACCAGGTAGCCGATAGCGCCATCTGTATCGCCAAATGCCATCACGCAGGTGGGGCTGCCGTGAATACCCAGTTTGTGCTCTGTGGATACCGGATATACATCGTTGCGTTCGCCCAAACTGCCGTCTTCATTAACCAGGTACTTAGGCACTATAAACAGCGATATGCCCTTACTTCCCTCCGGCGCGTCCGGCAACTTGGCCAACACCAAATGCACGATATTATCTGTCGCATCGTGATCACCCCAGGTGATATAAATCTTCTGCCCATAGATACGGTAGTGCTCGCCCTCCGGCACTGCGCGGGTTTTCATCACACCAAGATCTGAACCCGCACCGGATTCGGTCAGGTTCATAGTGCCCGTCCACTCGCCGGTATAAAGCTTTTCAAGATAGATGGCTTTCTGTTCCTCGCTGGCGTGGGTGTTCAGGGCCAGCGCCGCACCGATAGAGAGAACCGGGCACAGCGCCAGAGACATGTCAGCACTGTTCCACATTTCGCAGGCGGCTGTCGTGTATACCTCGGGCAGGCCCTGGCCACCAAACTCCTCTGGCGCCGAAATGCCCAGCCAACCGCCAGCACCAAGCTGCTGCAGAGCATCGGCATAACCCGGCGTAATCTGCACCGCGCCGTTCTCACAGCGCGCCCCCTGCTCATCGCCCACCCGACGCAAGGGTGACCACACTTCACCACAGAGCCGCGCCGACTCATCTAATAGCGCCGTGGTGAGATCACTCCCTACGCCTTTGTCCGTAAAGGCCGCGATGGTGCCCAGACTCGCTTCCAGATCGCACAGTTCATCGATCACAAACTGCATATCTTCTACGGGGGCTCGGTAGTTACTCATTGGGCTGTCCTAATCTGATTGGCTTTCGATGAGGTCTGCGGCCTATTCGCTGGCATGTAGCTCGACAGCTTGACGACACTTTTTCAGGGACCGTGCGCGGCATGGACGCCGCGCGCGAGCCTACATGGACGTATTCACGGCGCGTCCCGGAAAAAGTGTCGTCGAGCTGTCGAGCGACGGTGAGACCACTCGAGCTATTGTACTGAGCTGCGGAGTAGCACGCCGTAATCCATCAGCGCTGGTGATTATCCCGACCCCATGATAATTTTCCAAATTGATAGCTTTCATCTTTGGCATTCAAACAGTGAATATCCAACGCGTCGACCTTAACCTGCTCGTGTACCTGGACGTGCTGCTGCGGGAGCGCACTGTGACCCAGGCCGCAGCGCAGCTCAACCTGAGCCAGCCCGCGATGAGCAATGGTTTACGCCGACTGCGGGAAGCCTTCAATGACCCTCTTCTGGTGCGCACCAGCGATGGCATGACGCCTACCGAGCGCGCGCTGGAGCTGGAGCCCCTGATACGCGACATCCTCAGCAACGTCGATCAGGCTTTGCAGCCCAATGAGGAGTTCGAGCCGGGCGAAGCACAGCGCACATTCAGAATTATGGCCAGCGATTATGCCGAGAGCACTCTGCTGCCATCCTTACTGGCAAAGCTGCGCAAGCAGGCACCGGGCATCAGTCTGGACATCATGACCCCCAGCGACGTGAGCTTTCTGGATGTGGAGCGCGGCAAAGTTGACCTGGTGATTAATCGCTTCGACTCTATGCCGCAATCGTTTCACCAGAACACCGTGTGGACCGACAGTTTTTCCTGCCTGCTCAGCGCAGATAATCCGCTGCTTAAGTCCTTCACGCTGGATGACTATTTGGAAGCTCAGCACGTCTGGGTCAGTAAAACCGGCATGGGCGTCGGGGTAGGCGTAAATCCGGAAGATGTCCAGCGTTTGGGCTGGGTTGACGCGGCCATCGCAAAATTAGGAAAAAAGCGCCACATCACTGTGTTCACGCGGCACTATCAGGCCGCCATGATTCTCGCCGAGCAGAATGATTTGGTAGTCACTTTGCCCAGCCTTGCCGCGCGGCTGCAAGTGAAGAACCCGCGACTGGTCATTAAACAACCACCCCTGGATATCCCGCCGCTGGAACTCAAGTTAGCCTGGAGCCCGTTACTGCAGCACAACCCCGCCAACCGGTGGCTGAGGCAGTTGATCGTGGAAACCGGCCGGGAGATCAGTAAAGCCTCCGCATAAACGCGCACGCGAACCATTCATATCTTTTATGCTGATGATAAAAGGCATTGATTGGATAAATGATGGGGTGATTCCTACAATTTCAGCCCTGTTTGAATCATCCGGATTTTTTCGCCATGACCGACCGTATTAAGGAAGGCGGCTTGCAGGTTGCTGCCGAACTTCACCAATTGCTGACCCATGAGGTATTGCCCGGCACGGGGATCTCGCCTGCTGACTTCTGGCAGGAGCTGGAAAGGCTGCTCGCTGACCTGGCGCCTCGCAACCGTGCGCTGCTGGCGGAGCGCGATCGTATGCAGGGAGAAATCGATGCCTGGCATCAGGCCAATCCGGGACCCGACTTTGACGCCAGCGCCTACCGCAGTTTTCTTGAAGCGCTGGGATACCTTCTGCCAGAGCCGTCAGACTTCAGTATCAACACAGAAAACGTCGACGAGGAGGTCGCCAACATCGCAGGGCCGCAGCTAGTGGTTCCCGTGATGAATGCTCGCTACGCTCTTAATGCAGCGAACGCCAGGTGGGGCAGTCTCTACGACGCGCTCTATGGCACGGACGTAATTCCGGAAACTGATGGCGCGGAACGCAGCGGTGCTTATAACCCGGTACGTGGCGACAAGGTAATTAGCTGGGCTCGGACGCTGCTGGACGACGCCACTCCACTGGCAGAAGGCAGTCATCGCGACGCCAGCGCCTACCTCATCGAGGGAGGCACGCTGCAGGTGCGTCTTACCAATGGAGCGGTTACAGGTCTCGCAGACAGTACACAACTGCGCGGATATCAGGGCCCGCCTGAGCTACCCAGCGCAATCCTGCTGCGCCACAACGGCCTGCATCTGGAAATTCAGATCGATCACCAACACCCGGTGGGGAAAACAGACACGGCTGGTGTCAAGGACGTGCTGCTCGAATCTGCAGTGACCACTATTCAGGATTGCGAAGACTCGGTCGCTGCTGTCGATGCTGAGGATAAAACTTTGGTATACCGGAATTGGCTCGGCCTGATGACCGGCAAGCTGACTGAATCCTTTGAAAAAGGCGGCAAAACACTGGAGCGCCGTCTCAACCCCGACCGCGAGTACACAGGACTCGATGGCGAGACCCTCACTCTGCACGGACGCAGCCTGCTGTTTGTTCGCAATGTGGGGCATCTGATGACCACAGATGCCATCCTGGACAGCGATGGCGCCGAAGTGCCGGAGGGTATTCTGGACGGCGTGTTCACCAGCACCATTGCACTGCATGACCTGCAGGGACGCGGGCCGGGCAATTCCCGCCGGGGCAGCGTTTACATTGTAAAACCCAAGATGCACGGTCCCGAAGAAGTGGCCTTCACTTGCGAGCTATTTGACCGCATTGAAGCGATGCTGGGTTTACCGCAGAACACACTGAAGCTCGGCATCATGGACGAAGAACGCCGCACCACGATCAACCTCAAAGCCTGTATCAAGATTGCGTCAGAGCGCCTGGTATTTATCAACACGGGCTTCCTGGATCGCACCGGCGATGAGATTCATACCAGCATGGAGGCTGGCCCTATGGTAGCCAAGGGCGATATGAAGTCGCAGCCATGGATCGCTGCCTACGAAGACTGGAACGTGGACACCGGGTTGCTGTGTGGACTGCGCGATCACGCACAGATCGGTAAGGGCATGTGGGCCATGCCAGACCTGATGAGCGCCATGATGGAGCAAAAGGTCGGCCATCCGAAGGCGGGTGCCAATACCGCCTGGGTACCCTCACCCACGGCTGCAACCCTGCATGCGACCCACTACCACCGCATCAGCGTGGCAGACCAGCAAACCCAGATTGCCGAGCGGCAGCGCGCTGCCCTGGACGACATTCTGACAATACCGGTGGCGCCCTGTGAGCTCGATGACTCCGAAATACAACGCGAGCTCGATAACAATGCCCAGGGTATTCTAGGGTACGTGGTGCGCTGGGTAGATCAGGGGGTTGGCTGCTCTAAGGTGCCTGACATCAACGATATTGGGTTGATGGAAGACCGCGCCACACTGCGTATCTCCAGTCAGCACATTGCCAACTGGCTACGTCACGACGTCTGCAGCAGCGATCAGGTCATGGAGACCCTGCAGCGTATGGCAAAGGTGGTCGATGAGCAGAATGCCCACGATCCTGACTACCGCAACATGGCTCCGGACTTCGGTAACAGCGTCGCCTTTCAGGCCGCCTGTGACCTTGTGTTCAAAGGCTGCGAGCAGCCCAGTGGCTACACCGAGCCCGTACTGCACGCACGCCGCCGCGAGGCCAAGGCGCGCTTTGCAGCAGAGGATGTTGCAGCCTGAGCTACGGGGCTCTGCTACAGCGAATACCGGCGCCCGGCATTAGCGCTGTGGTAGGGTTATTCATCGACCTGACGAAGCCTTCACACCTTGAGCCACCGCGTCTTCATGTCCGCCACATCCTACCCTCGTTCCAATGAGGATTGGCAGGGAGTATTCATTCGCCACATCGCCACCGCCCTGGCTGAGCGGAACTCGCTGACACTGTGGGCGCCCGATGGCCCGCGTGCGGAAGCGATTCAGTATGCGCCTCTCGAAAATGACCGCCGATGGCTCGCAGCACTCAGTGAACGTGGCGGCATTGCACATCTTCTCAGTAAGCGCCCCGCGCAGGGGGTTGTGTCTGCCACAAGACTCCTGGCGCGGCTCAGATCTGCTTATCGCAAGGCATCGGGTGACACAGACGTGTTTCACATTAACTGGATGCAAAACGCCCTTCCCCTCGCAGGATTGCCGAATCCGGCTGTTATCGCGGTTCTAGGCTCAGACTTTAAACTGCTTAAGCTGCCTGGAATGCGCACCGCAATGCGTGCCATGCTGCGCCAACGCCGCGCTGTACTAACGCCTAACGCGGAGTGGATGGTGGAGCAGCTACAGAATGACTTCGGCGATCTGGCACAAGTCACTGCTGTGCCTTTCGGCGTTGACGACCGTTGGTACAAGATTGACCGCACTCCAGAGAAGCCATTTCGCTGGCTGGTCGTGCAACGCGTTACCAGGGATAAAATGGGGCCCTTGTTCAGCTGGGGCGATTCCTTGTTCTCTGGCGGGCAGCGAGAACTCCATTTGATAGGTCCCAACCAGGAAAACCTCAGTATTCCAGACTGGGTGCACTATCACGGCGCGGCCAGCCCTGATGCATTGGCGCAAGACTGGTTCCCAGAAGCCGCGGGGCTTCTGACCCTCAGCGAGCACAGCGAAGGTCGCCCACAGGTTATTCTGGAGTCGATGGCCGCGGGGCTGCCAGTCATAGCGTCTGACCTGCCCGCACATCGAGATGTTATTAGTAGTGGAAAGACAGGCTGGATCGTTAACAACGAAACCAGCTTCAGAGAGGCTGTCAGTGCACTGGAGCAAATCCCAGCCCAGCGGGATTTCGCGGTACACTGCAGACAGTTTGCACTGGAGCGCTACGGGACATGGCAGGACTGCGCGCAGCGGTATGAGTCGCTTTACCAACAGCTTACCGCTGCACCCTGAGACAAACGGTGGAGCAGGCCGGCAATGAATACAGTTATCTTAGGCGGCAGCGGCTTCATGGGCAGCAGTCTGGCCAAACGGTTCTCACAGCAGGGCGAACAGGTAATCACCGTAAGCCGCTCGCCCATGCAATCCTTCAGCGCCAGTCACCGACACTATGACATCACCTTGGATGACCGCCGCGCGCTGGCCAGCCTGGTCAGTGATGCAGACTTTGTTTTCCATCTGGCCAGCGATACCACGCCGGGCAGCTCCAGACTGCAACCGGGACTGGAAGTCAGTAATAATTTGCTCCCAATGGCCGGGTTACTGGAATGCCTGCAGGAAAACCCTGGCGCAACCCTAGTATATGTCTCATCCGGCGGCGCCATCTACGATACCACTCCCGCTATTGCGTCGACAGCAACAACGCTAGGGGAAAGTAGTCCAACCGCACCGCCATCGTATTACGGAGCCGGTAAACTCGCTGCAGAGGCTTTGATACATGCCTATCATCAGCAGACGCGCCAGACTGTCGTGATACTTAGACCCTCAAACGTATATGGACCTGGGCAGCGTGCGAAGACTCAGTTCGGGATTATTCCTACGCTTTGCCAATGCCTGCAGGAACGCAAGCCATTTACTATCTGGGGCGACGGCAGTGCCGTGCGTGATTACGTATACGTTGATGATTTTTTAGCGTTGTGCGAAGCCGTTACCCAACATGCCTGGGCAAACACCGACTTTCAGACACTCAATGCCGGTACGGGTACGGGTTGCTCCATTGTGCAGTTGTGCGAGCTGCTGGAAGACATCGCCAACGTGCCACTTGAACGCGACTTTCAAGCGCCGAGAGGCGTTGATACGGGACAAGTGATACTGGACAGCCTGCGTGCGCAGGAGCTTCTAGGCTGGCGAGCCGGCACCCCATTGAAAGAGGGACTAAAGCAGACCTGGCAATGGTATCAGCGACAGGCATGACTACTCCCCTGCTGACCATTTGCGTTGCCAATTTCCAGGGCCAAGAGGTAATAACCCGCTGTCTGGAAAGTGTTTTCGATCAACGATGCGACTTCAGCTACGAGGTGCTGGTGCACGATGATGCTTCGACAGATGAGTCTCGAAAGATTGTCACGCGGGGGTTTCCCGCAGCGCGGCTTATCATCGCAGACGACAATCTTGGTTTTTGCATCAGCAATAATCGCATGGCGAAAGCCGCCCGCGGTGAGTTTCTGCTACTGCTGAACAATGACACACGCCTTCACCCGGGGAGCCTGCAAACTCTGGTGGATGCAGCCAGGGCAGATCTTCAAAGCGGCATCTGGAGTCTGCCGCAATACAGTATGCACAGTGGCGAGCTACTGGACAGAGGTATGGATATAGACCTGTTCGCTAACCCAATACCGGTCAAGCTGCCCCGCCCCGAAGTAGCCATGGTTATGGGAAGCTGCCTGCTGCTGCGACGCTCACTGTGGGACGAGTTAGGCGGGTTTCCTGAGTGGTTCGGCTCCATCGCTGAAGACATGTACCTGTGCCATCGTGTTCGCTTGCGAGGTCTGAAGATTCGCGTTACGAACAGTGGGGGCTATGACCACGAAGTGGGACACAGCTTTGGCGGAGGCAAAGTCCTCGGCAACCGTTTGGCAAGTTCCTACCGACGTCGTCAGCTGAGCGAGCTTAATAAGTCTCGAGTGATTGTCACCTGCTTTCCCGGTGCGCTGCCGTGGATGATTTTGCTGTTTCATTTTCCGCTGCTGCTACTAGAGGGTATTGTGATGAGCGTGTCTGAGCGCAGTCTAAAACCCCTGCGAACGGTCTATTTACCCTCCCTCTGTGGAATCCTGAGGGATGTGCCCAGGCTGCGTCGTGAGCGGTTGCGCTGCATGCAGCGCCGATGCATCAGCTTGCTCGAGTTTCTGCAACCCATACGCCTGACTCACCACAAGCTGACAATGCTGTTACGCCACGGATTGCCCAGTCTTTCATGAACACAGGAGCAGATCAGCCTGCACTGGGTAGGATATTGCAAAATGCAGGCTATAACGTGGCAGGCGCGGTGCTGCCTGTGCTGGTCGGGCTAATAGCGGTGCCCGTACTGCTGAACAATCTGGGCGAAGCAAGACTCGGCATCTTTACCCTGGCCATGGGTCTTATTGGCTTTGCCGGGCTGTTTGATCTGGGGCTGGGCCGCGCGCTAACTCAGACGGTCGCCAGCGCACTCGGGAATGGGGTTGCACGCACGCTGATCGCTGATCTCGTTCTGCGCACGGTGCTCCTGACGCTGCTGCTGGGTTGCTGCTGGGCAGTTCTCATCTGGCTATGTGCAGACGCTGGTCTCAGAGCGTTGGAGATAGCCGATGTTGAAGTAGCGAACGAAACGCGAACGGGCCTGTACTGGCTGGCTGCATCCATCCCGTTGCTACTGGCTTCAAGCAGCATCATTGGAGCGCTGGAAGGGCTTGAGCGGTTTGATCTGGTGAATGCGCTGAGGGTGCCACTGGGCGTGTTGTCATTTGCGCTGCCAGCCGCTGCGTCCTGGTATAAGCCAAGTGTCGCCTGGGCGATTGCGGGGCTGGCTATCGTCCGCTTGCTTGGCGCCGCCTGTTGGTACATGACGCTGCGGAGAACGCTGCGACCCTCCCTTCTGAGGACTGGTGCAGAACGACTGCAAAGCAATCAGCTCTGGCGATACTCAGGCTGGCTTTCTGTGTCAAACGTAGTCGGGCCGCTGATGGCGCATGCTGATCGTTTCTATCTGGCCACCCTTTTCCCACCGGCACTTATCGCCCACTACACCGTACCACTGGACACACTGTTTCGCGCAACCAGTGTACCTCTGGCAGCAATGAACGCGGCCTTCCCTGCGCTTGCTCACAGTGGCAATCAGGGGCCATTGGCAGGGCCTATCAGCCAACGGGGGGGTGTCCTGCTGCTCGCCGTCTGGACCCTACCCATCTGCATTGCTGGTTACGTCCTCGGCCCACTTCTGTCGCTCTGGCTGGGTGAGAGCTTTGCCAGTCAAGCCTTGCCCATTGCAAATACTATTCTGTTAGGCGTGCTGATTAACGGATTTGCGCACATTCCCTTCAGTCTCATTCAGGCGTTCGGTCACGCTGACGTCACAGCAAAGCTGCATCTTGCAGAGCTGCCCATTTATGCAGTCTTGCTGGTAACGCTTGTGAGCAGCTTCGGCATACTGGGCGCTGCCATCGCGTGGACGATCCGTGTGGCGCTGGATACGCTGCTGCTGTTTGTAGCTGCCGCTCTGCGAATGCGCGATGGGAAAAGCGCGTTGCTCCCCGCCGCTCTATTGTGTCCATTGTCAGCGCTAACACTGCTGGGCTCTCTTGCCTTACAGCGATAGCCTTACATCTCCGCTAATACATAAGTGAACCGAATTCCGCTCAATCATGTCTGAACTAGACGACAGCACAGAAGACGCTCCTGGCTATGAACTGTGGCCTGATGAAGACCTGAATGCCGTTCCAGAATGTCCTGTCTGCGGCTGCACTGAAAGAGTTCCTGTGTATCGCCACCTTGAGGATAAGGTCTTTGGCGTTGCGCCAGGACGCTGGGACCTATTTCGTTGCTCTCGTTGCAATAGCGTTTGGCTGGATCCACGCCCCAGTCCCGAGAGTCTTGGCAGGGCATATCAGGATTACTTTACTCACTCCACCACTGATCAACCCATTGTCAGACGCATCGGTCTACTGCGGTCTTTTTTTCACGACGCGCTAAATGATTACCTGAACGCGCGCTATGGATTGGAAAAAGAGCCCACCCTGCCGCTGGGAAGATGGCTGGTTGCAGTACTGCCGCCCCTGCGCGCCGCCGCTGATACGCGCTGTCGCCAGCTGCCAAAGTTACCCGCCAAGGGGGGTAGGTTGCTGGATATCGGTTTCGGCAACGGCGGATTTCTGAAACTGGCAGAAGAGATTGGCTGGACAGCTGAAGGGATCGACTTTGATAAGGCCGCGGTCGAGACCGCACAGTCGCGCGGGCTTTCCGTTCGACATGCGAACGTTGCCGACCTGCACGCAGAGGGTGAGCAGTTCGACGTTATTACCCTCTCGCACGTGATAGAACACGTACAGGAACCGATTCAGCTCTTGCAACAGGCCTTTGCAATGTTGAATCCCGGCGGCACTCTGTGGTGTGAAACCCCGAATCTCTGTGCCCGTGGCCACGCGCGTTTCGGTCGATACTGGCGGGACCTGGACCCGCCAAGACACCTGGTTCTGTTCGAACGAAACACGCTGATCGAGCAGCTCGTCACCGTGGGCTTTGCAGAGGTGAAGCAGCATTGGCATGGTCTCTCCGCATTCACAGTTTACAGCGCGAGCAATGGCATTCAGTCGGGTCAAACCGGCACCAGCGTACGCGGTCCCTGGTATATGTTACGCGCCCTGGGCGCAGAGCTCATGCAGATGATAAGTCCGGCGCGACGGGAGTTCATCACCGTAAGCGCGATCAAAAGATGACCGAGAAGACCGCTGCAATTATCGTGAGCTATCTGCCCGAGGCGGAAAAGCTACGGGCACTCTTGCTGCGATTGGACAGGCAGGTCGACAAGATATTTCTGGTCGACAACAGCCCTGACGGCGGCCAAGACATACAGCGGATTCTCTCCGCTTGCACACTGGTAAGCAGCCAGGTGTGCCTGGACTCAGCAGGGGAAAACAGAGGCCTGGCTGCAGGACTCAATACTGGCATCAGGGCAGCCATAGAAGCTGGCTATGAGTATGTACTCCTAAGTGATCAGGACAGCCTTCCCGCCGAAGACATGGTGCAGCAGCTGCACGTCTGTCGCCGTCAGCTTGACGAAGAAGGTGATCGTGTCGCCGCAGTTGGCCCGCGCTATTCCGATCTTTACACGGGCTACACCTATCCGTTTCAGGTCAGTTCGCCTTCGAAGACTTTCCATACCCATGCGCATCCAAGTAGCGAACAGCTCTATCTCTACACTCAATCGCTCATTACTTCCGGAAGTTTATTACCCGTGGCGGCGCTGCTCGATATAGGGTTAATGCGCGAGGATTTCTTTATTGATTTTGTAGACACCGAATGGTGTCACCGGGCTCGCGCGCAGGGTTACGTGGTTGTGGGAAGCGCGTTGGCCCAGATGCAACAGCACATGGGCGACAATGTGCTCCGGGTGTGGTTTCTCGGTTGGCGCAATGAAAGTGCTTACAGCCCGTTAAGAATCTACTATCGCGTCAGAAACTACTGTGCGTTATTGAAACTTCAGCATACGGACTGGCGCTGGAAGCTGCGTAGTGGTTGGTACATCCTGGGAATCGTTTACGCCAATCTGACCTTTAACAGGGCTGCTTCTCCAGCTTCGTATCTCGTAGCGACCCTGCGCGGACTATGGCATGGAATTCTGGGAAAAATGGGGGCTGCGGCAACACCCTAATCCCTGCGATACATCAGATTGCTGATTTGCTCTGAAATCAAGCCAATCAGGAAGACAATAACAGAAGATACAAACATCAAAAGACTCATATTGGTAAAACGGCCAAAGCTGAAGAAGGTGTAGGCATAGTAGGACAGGCCAGCAGCGAAAATCCCGAATGCAATTGGAACAAACAGCTTAAGTGGAGAGTACAGCGTTCCTATTTTAAAGATGATAAGTAAGAAGCGGATGCCGTCACGCCAGATGTTGATGTGACTCTGGCCAATTCGTTCGCGGGTAGTAATGGGAACAAAAGCAACTGAATAACCCGCACGATAAAATGCCATGGTAGACGTCGTCGGGTAAGAGAAACCGTTCGGTAGCAGGTACAGAAAGCTAAGGAATTTCTCACGCTTAACAGCGCGCATTCCCGATGTCAGGTCATCGATTTCATGCCCTACCATCCAACTGGCGAAGAGATTGTAAAGACTGTTTGCGCCCCATCGCGCCACGCTGGCTTGATCCGACCGCCCCTGTCTTGCGCCCACTACCAGATCGTAGCCTTGATCAAGCTTCTGCAACAGTGCGGGAATATCCTCTGGTCGGTGCTGCCCGTCACCATCCATAAACAGTATGACCTCGCCGGATGCGGCCCTGGCGCCAGACTTTATCGCGGCTCCATTGCCCTTGCTGTAGGGGTGTCGCACTAACTGCGCGCCCGCTGACTCTGCGACGGTTGCGGTGTCATCAGTGGAACCGTCATCCACCACAACAAGCTCCGCTTGCGGAAAGCTCTCACATAGCGCTGGCAGAAGACCTGCGAGCCCCGCAGATTCATTTTTAGCCGGGATGACGATAGAAACACGCGCACTGTTCATAGGGTATCGCTGTCCTTGATAGTGAAATCGGTTGTACTGGCGTCGTTCCCCGCGTTGAACAAGGCCAGATTGGCAGCTTCTTGCCGGGTCAGCGCACCTAGATCTCGCAGGCGAATTAGTTCAGCGCGCGCTTGCTCGCGCTCCTCTGCCAGATCTAATCGGGTCGCTAGATACAACCTGAATTGAAGCCCCATCGCATTGTCCGGTTCGCGCTGGGTCAGCAGCTTGGCATAGAGCAAAGCCACTTCATACCGTTGCAGTTTGTTTTCCAGTAGTAGCAGGTTGCCGTAAAGGCGAGGCGTACCCTGCGGATCATGATCGGTTCGCATCCAAACCCGCATTGCATCGGCAAACGCCCGGGCGTCCTCCGGTAAACACAGGTCTGCCAATGACAACTGTGTCAGATGCTGCACAGCATTGTTAACCCTGACCGATGCCAGTTCGTCACGATCAACGCGGATATCCTCTAGCAAGCGCTGCGGGTGAGGCTTTTTAGCGATACAGTGAAATACCGCCTGCAGCAGTCTCTCTTCTGCATCGCTGCGCGCAGCGTACTGGCGTGAATTTGCCAGTAAATTCAGCGCGCCCTGAAGATTGCCATCCTGAGCAAGCACTCTTGCTAATTCCAGCGCCGCACGCTCAGACTTTGGATGGTTCACCACTGCCTCGATATGCAGCAACCGGTCGTCGGACCAGACAAAGGCCTGGGATCCGAGCAGCAGGATATTGCGAGACAGCAGCAGTATGAGCCCTAGCACGATGATACCTGTGGACGCGGTCCAGCGCCTCGAACACTGAGCGGATGCAAACCCTGCACCCAGCATCAGGCCTGTCGCAGGCAGATAATTACGGTGCTCAAAATAGAGCTCCAGTGGGAACACCGTAGACTCCATTCCGTGGGCCACCATAAAAAAAGCGATAGCAAACCCGGGCATCAAAAAGCGCCCTGATACTGCAGCATACGCGGCAATAGATGCCAAACCGGCCCAACCGGCGACCGCCATCAAGACCGTTGCCGACGCGAGCCCTGCCGGCGCCAGGACGTCATCGTGATATACCCCCAGGCTACCCACATCAACCCAGGCTAACTGCTGAAGATACTCAAACAACACCACTGACTGGCTCGCCAGCCGCTGCAGCATGGTGAAGTCACGAACAGCGTATCCGTTAAACAGAAAGTCCGGGCGGAATCCGACCACCGCAATAAATGCCAGCAGCGGCACAACGAAAAACGCGATGTGCAGTCCGTATAGCTGCTGCTTTCTGCTCGGATCTACGGACTGGAAGCGAAAAAAGAAGACCTCCAGCAGGGTAAGTAAAGGCAGCGTGAGCAAGCCATTTTCCTTGGCCAGCGCAGACAGCGTGGTCGCAACAAAGCACAACAAAAACCAGGTGAGCGCATAGCCTCCGTTGTGTTGCGCGCATCGCCCCGAGACATAGGCATACATCGCGCAGAGGCAAAACAGTGCCGACAACAGCGTCATTCTCTGCACTACGTATAAGGTGGTGCTAAGAAGCAATGGCTGGCTGAGCCAAAGTGCCGCAACTGCGACTGCAGTCCAGTCTGATTCCAGACCAATATGCCTACTAAGCCGTCGAGCCAACAGGCAGAGTACGCCGCCGCATAAAAGGTGCAGCACCAGACCGACGGTCTTCTGTCCACGCAGTCCATAATCCAGATAGAGGCGCTCCAGAACGAAGCTTGCCATGGCCAGAGGCCGTCCATACGGACCGGAGCGGTTCCCTGTCGCTACATCTACAGCATAGGCCTCAGAAAGTCCCAGCCGGTCCAGGGGCATAAGATTCGCACTATCATCCAACAGGGCTGGACCACTGAGCCCCGGCCAATAGGCCCAGGCTACGAGCACCATTGCCAACAGCCCCAGAAACCCAGGCAGCAGTCTGGGCTTTGTCATAAGCGTCCTGCCGCGAAGTCTCGAATCCAGGGCTGCCAGCGTCGCTGCGGGTTTGTTTGGGCCATTCGTAGCACCGTCGCCTGTGCAGTCTCGATATCTCCCTCAGCGCGCGCCGCGGTATAAAGCGCTCGGTATGCGAAAAAACCATCGGGCGCAGCATCTATCACAGCTTGCGATCGCTGGCGCAAACAGCTGTAGTCTGAACGCATGAGACAGTGCTCCAGCAACAAATCCCACAAAGGCTCATGCTGGTGGTGATCGGCAACCCGTGCCAGCCAGTTCTCAAAACCGCCGGCCGGCGCTGTGCAGACCTCTGCGCGAGTACAGCGCTCCAGTCGCCGCAGGCTGTCCATATCCTGCGAGTCGGGGGCTCGCCGCATCAGCACATCGGCCAAAAGCTGGTATCGCGTCTCTGCATCGACATTCATCAGGCTCTCTAACAAAATCAATTCGGCGTGAGCCGCCGCCCTGTCTGGCCGCAGTGCCAGCGCATCGCCGGCAAGGCGCATTGCGGTTGTGAGGAAGCGGCGCGCAGACGCATCAGTCTTCTGCTGCCCTGCCGCAGCATAGTAAGCACGCGCCAGCGCTACACGAGTCTCGTAGGTTTCAGGATCCTGTTGATAGCGATGTTCCGCCAACAGGGTGTCATTGCGCCAGTGACCGGCCTGGAGAAAGGCAAGTACCGAGCACAGTGTCAGCACAGGTATGCCAAACAGTACTGTCAGACCTTGCTTTTGCGTGGTCCATGCCGTCAGCCACCACGTCAGCAAACAGCAGGGTGTGAGCAATGCCAGATAATAACCGTCGGGCAGTACAGCAGTGTTTGTGAAGCCCCCCCAGGATGGCAGCAGCGCCAGAACCCAAAGCAAGGAAAATGACGTGGCACGCCACTGATCTTGCATATCCGCAGAGGTGTCACCCAATGACCATGGTCGAAACAAGGTGGCTTCTATGAGTAAGACATACACCGGAATCAGCCAACCATCGGCATCGCACAGACCGGCGGCTACCGTTGCCAGCGACAACCAGACACCGGCCACGGTCAATGACTGTGCAGCGGGTGATGCGTCAAGGCTACGCCAGCGAATGTATTGGGAAACAGTTAACAGGCTGATCAGTACGGCCAGTAATTCGCCACGTGCCAGTGTTGTCATGACCGTGTCAACCTGCAGCGGATTCAGGCTCCAGAACGCTGCCCCCATTAAGGCCGCAGCCGCTGCTCGGCCTGCCGTGTTGTGCGAGTGAGGACGCGCCATCAACGCGCGATAGGACACGTCCGCGCAGAGCATCGCATTGATTCCATGCAGGACAAGATTGATCCAGCGGCTGCTGACAGGTTCGAGCATGTCCAACAACATGGCCTGCAAGTAAAAACTCAGCTGCGCCAGAGAGATGCCCGACTCTGTCATAGCCGCGATACGCCAGCTGTCCAGCGCAAGCAACTCCAGGGGCATCATTGCCATACCTCGAACCAGCGGCTGGACCGCTGGCAGAAAGAAATCGCCAAAATTTGGCGCATAGATCATCACACAAGCCACTGGCAGTAGCGCCGGTGTCAAACGCGGTATGAGTTGTTTAGGCATAAGTCCTGCAAACGCCGGCTTGTGCTAATTTTGAACAAAAAAAAGCCCGGGACAAGCCCGGGCTCTTCACTAGGCCAGTTTAGCCGCGGCAGTTTGCCGGGAGAAACTTGGCTTCGACGGTGCCGGGGATGCAAGCATATTCCAGCGTTCCACCCGATGTACCGATAAGGCTCAGTACTACGGTTTGGCTGGCTGCGTCACCCCAGGAGGCGTCTGCGGTCAGCGTTACGGTGATGTTACCCGTGTTAGCGTAAGCCATGGTGTCAACCAGCGTGGTGCCGATCGTCTCACGGATACCAGCAGCAGCAGCGTCAGCAGGCAGCTGGCCAGTAGAGATGTAGTACTCGGTAACGCTGTTCTTAGCTTCGCCAAGCAGCGCCAGCGGCTCAGACATACGAGCGCGGATGGTGTAATCCTGGTAAGCAGGCAGCGCAACGGCTGCGAGAATGCCGACGATCGCGATAACGATCATCAGTTCGATCAGCGTAAAACCCTTCTGATTCGTCTTGGTCATGTCCTTACTCCTACGAAAATCGTAAATAACTGTTACAACTAACAACAAATACAAACAAAAAAACAACAAACTGTATGTGTCACGGCAGACACGCTGTGCTATCGAGCTACGTAACCAGGGTTTCTACCTCTCCCCAACGCTTGCGATGCTCTACACGCCCGCCGTGTCCAGCGGTGCAGTACAGTCTGTGTATGCAGCCGCTGTGCCAACTTTTTTTCTCGTGAGGAGAAATTTTTTCCTTTAATTATTTCAATAACTTGCAATCCACAACATGCTTTGCAGCGTCCCTGCCTGTTTGCGACGATACTGTTTGCTTTGGTCGCTTACTGACAAATTGCGTCAGGTGCGGTGCTCTTTCTGCCCAATAACGACATAAGGTCAAAAAACCACCTTGCGCAACGTGACAGACTGCAAATTTCCAGACATTACCTGCTGTCAGCCCAGGATTTACGGGGGTATACTCGGAGGCAATAGATTTCTAAACGGTAGTAATACCGGGACGATCGACGCCGATACCTGCTAGCAATATGACGAACAAGCCACCGACCCAACTCAGCGGCCTGGCAGGACGCCTGGTAGCAGACGGACTATTGGATGCCGACCTGGCGACAGATGCGTTGACCGCCAGCTCGCGTGAGAAAGTTCCTTTCGTCACCTTCCTCATTACAAACGATTACATCGATGGCCAGAAGCTCGCCGAAATGGCCTCGGAAGAATTTGGCGTACCCCTGTTCGATATTGAGGCCTTTAACATCGAGGCAATCCCCAAAGATCTCGTATCACCTGGCCTTGCAGTAAAGCATCACGCTCTGCCCCTGTACCGGCGCGGGAACCGGCTGTATATCGCGGTATCAGACCCTACTAACCTGTCCGCGCTGGATGAGATCAAATTCCACACCGGCATCAACACTGACGCTGTATTGGTGGAAGAGAGTGCGCTGGCTGCTGCAATTGCACAGTGGTCCGAGAGTCAGGACAACCTGGGCGGAGGCCTGGACGATCTCGATGACTCCAGTCTGGAAGATCTGGATGTCGAGGCGGTCGACGAAGAGGGAGGCGGTAACGCTGAGACGGAGAACATCGACGAAACGCCCGTGGTGCGATTCGTTAACAAGGTGCTGCTGGATGCCATCAAAACCGGTGCGTCCGATATTCACTTCGAACCTTACGAGAAAGTTTACCGGGTACGCTTTCGTACCGATGGCATTCTGCAGGAGGTTGTGAGACCGCCCGCCAACTTAGCCGGACGTCTCGCCGCCCGTTTGAAAGTCATGTCGCAGATGGATATTTCCGAGCGGCGTGTGCCTCAGGACGGCCGGATCAAGATGAAGCTGTCCAAGAATCGTGCGATAGACTTTCGCGTGAATACGCTGCCACTGTTGTTCGGAGAAAAAATCGTGCTCCGAATCCTCGACCCCAGCAGCGCGCAGATGGGCATCGACATGCTGGGTTACGAGGACTTCCAGAAAGACCTGTATATGAAGGCGCTGGAACAGCCTCAGGGTATGATTCTGGTAACGGGGCCTACCGGTTCTGGCAAAACAGTATCGCTTTACACCGGCTTGAACATCTTAAATACGCCGGAGCGTAATATTTCCACCGCAGAAGACCCGGTGGAGATCAATCTCGAAGGCATCAACCAGTGCCACGTGAACCCCAAGGTCGGTCTAACCTTTGCTGAGGCGCTGCGCTCATTCCTGCGGCAGGACCCGGACATCATCATGGTGGGGGAGATTCGAGACCTGGAAACCGCTGAGATTTCCATCAAGGCAGCCCAGACGGGCCACATGGTAATGTCGACGCTACACACCAACAGCGCGGCCGAAACCATTACCCGCCTGCTGAATATGGGCGTGCCTCCTTTCAACCTGGCAACATCGGTCAACCTAATTATTGCCCAGCGCCTCGCGCGGCGACTGTGCAAAGAGTGCAAGGAACCTGCTGACATCCCTGAGGATGTACTGAGGCAGGAAGGGTTTACCGATGAGATGATTGAGAAGGCAACGATTTACAAGCCGGTAGGTTGTTCCAAGTGCACCGGCGGATACAAAGGCCGTGTGGGCGTCTATGAGGTGGTTCGAATCACACCCACGCTGGCGCGAATCATCATGGAAGAAGGTAACTCCATCGAGATCGCAGAGCAGGCGCGAAAAGAAGGCTTCAATGATTTGCGTATGTCTGGCCTGCGCAAGGCCATGATGGGAGATACCAGCCTTGAAGAAATCAACCGGGTAACCACCGACTAACGGACGGAACGGACTATGGCGACCAGCGCAGCAAAAGGTCAGATATTCACCTGGCAGGGAACCGACAAGCAGGGCCGCAGCACCAAAGGTGAAATCGAATCTGTCAGCCTGGCGATGGCAAAAGCGCAGTTGCGACGCCAGGGTATAAAGCCCAAGACCGTCAAAAAGAAAGCCAAACCGCTGTTCGGCGGCGGCGGCAAAAAGATCAAGCCGATGGACATCTCCATCTTTACCCGACAGCTCGCCACCATGATGAAAGCGGGCGTACCGCTGGTACAGAGCTTTGATATCGTTGGTGAGGGCCTGGACAACCCAAGCATGCGCGAAGTTGTCGCGAGCATTAAGACGGACGTAGCCTCTGGTGCGGGGCTGTCTGTTGCACTGGAGAAATATCCCCAGTACTTCGACGACTTATTTGTCAGCCTGGTCTCGTCCGGTGAGGCCTCCGGTACCCTGGAAACCATGTTGGATCGTGTCGCGACCTATAAGGAAAAGTCTGAAGCGCTGAAGGCAAAGATTAAGAAAGCACTGACTTATCCGATCGCGGTCGTGGTTGTTGCCTTGGTTGTTACGGCGCTGCTTCTGGTCAAAGTAGTACCCCAGTTCGCTGAGACTTTCTCAGCATTCGGCTCTGAACTCCCAGCTTTCACCCTGTTCGTGTTGAAAATATCCAACTTTGCCCAGGACTGGTGGTTTATCGCGCTGCTGGGCATCATCGGCGCTGTCTACGCTTACAAGGAGATACACAAACGCTCCTTTGCCTTCCGTGAGGGGCAGGACAGGGTGATGCTTAAAGCACCGGTCGTGGGAGACATCGTGTATAACTCGGTCATTGCCCGTTTTTCCAGGACACTTGCCACCACCTTCGCCGCGGGCGTACCTCTAGTTGATGCGCTGGATTCTGTTGTGGGCGCTGCCGGTAGCATTCCCTACGCTAAAGCCATCCGTCAGATTCGAGACGATGTCACGACGGGCTCTACGCTTTATAACTCCATTAACTCCACCGGCATGTTTCCCATGATGCTACTGCAGATGGTCTCGATTGGTGAGGAATCCGGCGCCCTGGACGAGATGCTGGAGAAAGTCGCAAACCACTACGAAGAGGCCGTGGACAATGCAGTCGACAGCCTAAGCTCCTTGATGGAGCCGATTATTATGTCGGTACTGGGCGTATTGGTTGGTGGACTAATGGTCGCAATGTACCTGCCCATCTTTATGCTGGGTTCCGTGGTCTAGACCTGTCGGTCAGACGCATTCGCTTACCGCTTTCACCTGACAAGCTTGCTCTGAACACTGCTTCCTCAAGATATGGAACTGCTTAGCGCACTCAACCAGCAGCCCTGGCTGCTGGGATTCGCGCTCCTGCTGCTGGGACTCAATATCGGCAGTTTCCTCAACGTCGTTATCTACCGCATCCCGGCGATGATAGAACGCGACGAACAGGCTTACTGTCGCGAGCTCATTAACGGCGTCAGTGAAGAGCACCAGGAAGTGTTTAACCTCGCGACGCCGCGCTCACGGTGTCCTGCCTGTGGCACACTTATCACCGCCTGGCAGAATATTCCTGTTATCAGCTATCTGCTGCTGCGCGGTCGCTGCGCAGCCTGCGGCACGGGAATATCGCCCCGCTATCCTGCGATTGAATTGCTGACCGGCGCACTGACGCTGTTTCTGGGATTTCATTACGGTGGTGCCAGCCTCATCCTGTTAGCCGTCCTGATATTCACCTGGACCCTGCTGTCACTCACCATGATCGATATCGACACCATGCTGTTGCCAGACAGTCTGACACTGCCACTGCTGTGGCTGGGCTTATTATGCAACCTGTTCGGGATGTTTACGGACCTGCGAAGCGCGGTTATTGGCGCCATGGCTGGCTACGGGGCGCTCTGGTCTGTGTTCTGGTTGTTCAAGCTGGTAACGGGAAAAGAGGGCATGGGCTATGGTGATTTCAAGCTGTTATCGGCCCTGGGCGCGTGGTTGGGCTGGCAGTCACTGCCAATGATCATCCTGCTGTCATCTTTCGTCGGGGCAGTACTTGGCATTGCGATTATGGTCCTGCAAAAGCGCGGCAAGGATATTCCCATGCCCTTTGGGCCATACCTCGCGATCGCAGGGTGGATAGCACTGGTCTGGGGTGAGCAAATCATGGCCTGGTACTGGTCAACCTTAGGCATGCAATCCGCGTGAGTCACGGACGTTCTTCGGTGCCTGTGATTGGCGTTACCGGGGGCATTGGCAGCGGAAAGACGGCAGTCACCGACAGATTCGCCTCCCACGGCATCGATATTGTGGACGCAGACGTAGTCGCACGCGTCATCATGGAGCCTGGTCGTCCCGCGCTGGAGGCGGTTAAAGCGCATTTCGGCGAAGATGTACTGCTGGAAGACGGCAGCCTAAATCGGGCGCGACTGCGGCAGGTCGTATTTGCCAACCCCGACCAGCGGCGCTGGTTAGAAGCATTGACGCACCCACTAATAGCCGAGGAAATCCAGCAGCGACTCGGCAGCGCGACGCCACCCTACGTGATTTTCGCATCGCCACTGCTCACTGAAACTGCTCAGAGTGCATTTTGCGACGAGATAATCGTAGTCGACGTACCTGAGTCTGTGCAGCTTAATAGAACCATGCAGCGGGATAGCAACGACCAGGCCCAGGTGGAGCGCATCATGGCAGCGCAGGCCAGTCGCGAACAACGTCTGCAAATGGCAGACAGAGTCATCGACAACAGCGGCACCCTTGAACAGCTATATCAGCAGGTTGACGCATTGAATGCGTCGCTGCGAGCGCAGTACGCGGAGTCAGGTCAGTAATTCTGACGCTCAGTCCGCAGGCAGCACCTGACAAGCCTCGAGTATCGGTATATTAGCCGCCGGGAAATCATACTGGTGCAGCGCTTCTGGCAAGCACCACACCAAGGGTTGACCCTCGAGGCCTGTAGCCTCGCCGCTGAAGCAGCTCACCAACCACACGTCCAGGCAAACAGATTTGTCAGCGTAGTCATGGTGGACCTCAAGCAGAGGGCTGGCCAGCTCAATGCGAATACCCAGCTCCTCGCGCAACTCACGATCCAGGGCGGTGACTACATCCTCTCCCGCTTCCACCTTACCGCCAGGAAACTCCCACAGACCTCCTTGATGAGCATCGTCTGCGCGACGGCTAATGAGAATTTCTCCCAGGGCGTTCTGAACAACGCCAACGGCCACGTGGACTGCCGCCATCAGGTACGATACTCAGCGTTGATTTTCACATAGTCATAGGACAGGTCAGAAGTCCAGACAGTCGCCTCGTCGTCTCCGCGGCCCAGCTCGACAGCAATCTCAATGTCTGGCTCTGCCATGGCAGCAGCGCCCGCAGCCTCTGTGTAATCCGGAGCGCGCCCAGCATCACAGGCTATGAGCACGTTGTTTAAATACAGTCGAATCTTTCCTACTTCCAGATCTGACAGGCCAGCTCTACCGATCGCAGCAAGCACGCGCCCCCAGTTGGGATCACTGGCAAACAGGGCAGTTTTTACCAGCGGTGAATGCGCGATCGTATACGCGACATCCAGCGCTTCTGCTTCGCTGGCTGCAGCGCTGACCTTAACGGTGACGAATTTGCTGGCGCCTTCACCATCGCGCACCAGAGCCTGGGCAAGCTCCAGCGCGAGATCAAACAAGGCTGCCTCAAACTGCTCCAGTTCCGGATCGGAAAGCGGCGCGTTATCGGCCGCTGCGGTTGCGATCAGCAATGCGGCATCGTTGGTGGAGGTATCACCATCGATAGTCACGCGGTTAAACGTCTGCTCCACCACCGAGCGCCACATCGAGTCGAGAACACTCTGCTCAATGGCGGCGTCTGTGGCCAGGTAGGCCAGCATAGTCGCCATGTTGGGCCGGATCATACCGGCGCCTTTGGCCATGCCAGTAATTGTGATATCAACACCGTCCAACTGCAGGCGACGGCTGCCAAGCTTGGGCCGCGTGTCCGTGGTCAGAATACCCTCTGCCGCCGCCGTCCATGCGCTATCGCTTAACGTGGACACAGCGTCGGGAAGCGCGGCCAGCAACCGCTCCAAGGGTAGATATTCGCCGATGACACCGGTGGAGAATGGCAGCACGGCAGCGGCCGCAACATTGAGTTGCGTCGCCAACGCCGCGCAGCTGGCCCTGGCATCCTCCAGCCCGCGACGTCCCGTGCCCGCATTGGCATTACCGGTATTCACCAGCAGATAGCGCGGCGCGCAGCGCTCGATATGCTCGCGCGCTACCGTGACCGGCGCGGCACAAAACGCATTTTGCGTGAACGTGGCTGCCACCGTGCTGCTTTCAGCAAGCTCCAACAACACCAGATCCAGACGCCCTGGCGTTTTAATGCCAGCACTGACCGCGCTCAGTCGAATACCCGCCACCGGTGCGGGGCTCCCTAGTGTATTAAAGCTGGCCACAGCACTGCTTGTGTTTCTTACCGGAACCACAAGGGCAAGGCTCGTTGCGGCCCACTTTTGGCTGCTCGCGTACAAACGGCTGAGCGGCGTCTGCAGGAGCTGGCTGACCAACGTCTGCGCCAGCCTGAGCCTCCGCTCCGGCCAGAGCAGACGCTTCCGCGTGCTGGAAAGCACGTTTTTCCTGCTCAGCCTGCTCACGTCGGCGCTGTTCCAGCAGTGCCGCCTCGTCCGGGCGCTGTACCTGAATGTGGCTCAGGAACTTCACCACCTCGAACTTGAGTCCTTCCAACATTTCCTGAAACAAGGCGAAGGATTCTCGCTTGTACTCTTGTTTCGGGTTCTTTTGTGCGTAAGCGCGCAGGTGAATACCCTGCCGCAGCTGATCCATGGTCGCCAGATGCTCTTTCCACAAGGTATCCAGAACTTGGAGCATGATCTGCTTTTCGATTTTGCGCATATCGGGGCCTACAGCCTCAGATTTCGCTTCGTAGGCATCAGCCACCGCGCTCACAATGCGCTCGCGCAGTCCTTCCTCGGCGAGATGATCGTCCTCATCCAGCCATTGCTGTAGCGGCAAGTGGACCGCGAATTCATTTTCCAACTGGCGCTCCAGTCCTGGTATATCCCACTGCTCTTCCAGGCTCATGGGAGGTATGAACTCGCTGATTGCTTCATTCACCACATCTTCCCTGATGGCGGCAATCGTCTCAGAGATATCCTCCGCCGCCAGCAAATCATTGCGCTGCTGGTACACAACCTGTCGCTGATCGTTGGCCACATCGTCGTATTCCAACAGTTGCTTGCGCACATCAAAGTTGCGTCCCTCGACCTTTCGCTGCGCCTTTTCGATGGCATTGGTCACCATACGATGCTCTATAGCCTCGCCTTTTTCCATGCCGAGCGCCTGCATAAAATTCTTCACCCGGTCAGAGGCGAAAATCCGCATCAAGTTGTCTTCCAGCGACAGGTAAAAGCGCGACGCGCCAGGATCGCCCTGGCGCCCTGCCCGGCCCCGCAGCTGATTGTCGATACGGCGAGACTCGTGCCGCTCCGTGCCAAAGATGTGCAAGCCACCGGCTTCAATGACACGCGCATGCTGTTGTTCCCAGCGCGACTTAATGTCGTCCAGCTGGCGATCATCACGGCTCTCCAAGGCCGCGACTTCTGCTTCCCAATTACCGCCCAGGACGATGTCGGTGCCGCGGCCCGCCATGTTGGTAGCAATGGTGACAGTGCCAGGTACTCCGGCCTGGGCAATAATTTGCGCCTCTTGTTCATGAAATTTTGCATTCAGCACCTGATGCTTGATGCCAGCTTTCTTGAAGCGCCGCGACATTTCCTCCGAGGTTTCGATCGAGGCGGTGCCCACCAGGACGGGCGCGCCGCCTTCGATGCAGGTTTTCACGTCCTCCACAATTGCATCGTATTTCTCGTCAGCCGTGAGATAGACGAGATCGTTGTAATCAGTCCGCTGCGTGGGCACGTTGGTAGGAATCACCACCACGGTAAGTCCATAGATCTGGCGAAACTCAAACGCTTCGGTGTCCGCGGTGCCCGTCATGCCGGCCAGCTTCCCATAGAGGCGGAAATAGTTCTGGAACGTCGTAGACGCCAGCGTCTGGCTCTCGCTCTGAATGTTCACGCCTTCCTTCGCTTCAATCGCCTGATGCAGCCCCTCTGACAGCCGACGTCCTGGCATGGTGCGCCCGGTGTGCTCATCAATCAGCACTACCTGGCCCTCCTGAACGATGTACTCCACATCCCGCTGGAACAACGCGTGTGCTCGCAGCGCTGAATAAACGTGATGCAACAGGTTCAGATTGGTGGCCGCGTAGAGGCTCTCACCTTCTTCCAGTAACTTTTCACGAATCATCAACTCTTCGACGAAAAGATGGCCTTCTTCTGTCAGCTCGACCTGGCGCGTCTTCTCGTCAACGCTGAAATGGCCCTGCTGCGCCTCTTGCTCCAGCGTCAGTTCAGGAATCACACGATTAATGCGTCGATAGAGTTCAGAGCTATCTTCCGCAGCGCCTGAAATGATGAGGGGCGTGCGCGCCTCATCTATCAGAATAGAATCCACCTCATCGACAATCGCGAAGGCCAGCTCACCCTGCTGCTTGTCTTCGGCGGAAAACGCCATATTGTCGCGCAGGTAGTCAAAGCCGAACTCGTTGTTGGTGCCATAGACAATGTCTGACTGGTAGGCTTCCCGCTTTTCCGTCGGATGCTGCCCGGACCGAATCACGCCCACACGAAGATCAAGAAATTGATACAGCGGTTCCATCCAGGCAGCGTCGCGTTGTGCCAGATAGTCATTCACTGTCACCAGATGCACCGGCCCAGAAAGAGCATTCAGGTAGGCCGGCAAGGTGGCCACTAGCGTCTTGCCCTCACCGGTGCGCATCTCTGCGATCTTGCCCTCATGCAGCGTAATGCCACCGATAAGCTGCACATCAAAATGACGCAGGCCCAGGGCGCGTTCGCCCGCTTCTCTGACGGTTGCGAAAGCTTCAGGTAGCAAGTCGTCAAGTGTGGCACCCGCATCCAGGCGTTCGCGGAATTCTTCAGTTTTGGCGCGTAACTGGTCGTCGCCGAGCCCGGCATATTCTTCGGTCAAGGCATTAATCTTTTTGACAATGCGGCGCATGCGCTTGAGTTCGCGATCATTGCTGCTGCCGAATACGGTCTTAAGGATGTTGGCAATCATGGGGTACCGTTGGAAATCTGTATCTGTAAAGCGGTGTTGGGCGTTGACGCGTTGCTACGCGCAGATGTTCGTCGCCCCCGTGCCGCGGCACGAGACGCGAGAGGGTTTTGAGGGGTCAGCGTCGAGTGCGACGAACGTAACTCGCCGGATCGACGGGTCGGCCGTTCTTGTAAACCTCATAGTGGACATGTGGGCCGGTGGAGCGACCACTGGAGCCCATCAGTGCGATGACCTGGCCCTTGCTGACGATGTCGCCCACCTTGACCAGGTTTTCCTTGTTATGGGCGTAGCGAGTAGCGTAGCCCCCGCCGTGATTAATTTCGACCATATCGCCGTAGCCGTAGCGATCACCGGACCAGGTGACGACACCGCTAGCCACGGCCACGATGTCAGAGCCTTCCTTTCCTGCGAAATCAACGCCCTGATGCCACATGCTTTGGCCGGTAAACGGATCTTTGCGCTGACCGAAGGCAGAGGACATCCAACCTTTGCGAATGGGCCGGCCGGATAGGAACAAATCCTGCTGTAACTGCCGATTTGCCAGTACCGCTTCCAGAAAATCGAGCTGCTGCTCGCGATCTGCAATGCGAGCCTCAAGATCCTGCATTTCGGTTGCAAGCGTTAGTGGGATAGTCGCTGCGAAGCTCTCGCCCGCTGCCGCAGCAGTGTTTCCGACCGGACCACCCAGGGCGGGGCTGCGACTGAAGTCAAATTCGCCATCATCAAGTCCGGCAAGATCGGTAAGCCGCTGCCCCATGGCGTCCAGTCTCACCAACCTGGCTTCCAGTTCCGCCACGGTGAGCGACAGGGATTGCAGCCGTCGCTCCGCATCTGCGCGCAGGCTCGCCAGCGCTTCATTCTGTGCGTCGACTTCATCCTGCAACGGCACCAGCGCTTCGGGCACATCGACAACGCTGGCGATATAGTAGCCAACGCCTACCATGCCCAGCGGCAAACCCAAGGCACACATCGATAGCACCGCACGGGACCAGCGCCCCAACGCGATAGCGCGAGAGCCCCCGAGCTTTTTATCGATCAAGATGATTTTCATTAACGACGTTGCTGACCTCAGATTGCGCGAACTATCGCACAACTGTTGTCCAAATACCACGTTACGCAGCCGTTTCTGAGACCTGTGAGTACCTCAGGCCATGGGACGTAAGCGACGGAATTTACGAGATTTTTTATTCCTTCGCACTTGGATAACCCGCTGACGTGTTCGCGCTGGAGCGGGCGCCAGCAGCGCCCACGCAGCCGCCCTGGCCGGTGACAGGGGAGAGTTCGTCACCGGCCAGCCCGGATGCCGGACGCAGGCTTCTCACCGCCAGCAGACGGCGATGGCAGGCACCCGTTTGCCTTAGTCCGCCTGGCGACGCAGAAAAGCGGGAATATCGAAGTAGTCTTCTTGCCCGACTGCCTGCGCCAGCTTGACCTCAACGTTGGTCTCACCGCTGGTGGTGTCGTCCGCTGTAGGCCTGGCCGCCCGTTTGCTGCGACCCTCAACAGAGGCGTCCGCCGCCTGTTTTGGCTGCGTATCAACCACCTGCAGCGGCGCACGCATCGCTTCTGCCCCCAGACCCGTCGCCACAACGGTGACTTTCAGGTCCTCTGACATATCCGGATCAATGACCGTTCCCACCACCACGGTGGCATTGTCAGACGCAAACTCTTCGACGGCATCACCCACTTCAGCAAACTCACCCAGCGACAGGTCCAGTCCCGCGGTGATGTTCACCAGAATGCCTCTGGCACCCTCCAGGTTGATATCTTCCAGCAGTGGGCTGCGAATGGCCGCCTCCGCCGCTTCGCGCGCGCGATTGTCTCCGCGAGCAGCGCCGGTACCCATCATGGCCATACCCATCTCAGACATCACCGTGCGCACATCGGCAAAGTCGACATTGATCATACCGGGACGGATGATCAAATCTGCAATACCCTGAACCGCGCCCAGTAGAACGTCATTGGCCTCCTTGAAAGCATCCAGCAGCGTGGTGGTTTTACCCAGCACTTCAAGTAGTTTTTCGTTGGGAATAGTAATCAGGGAGTCAACGTGCTCCTGCAGTTGCTTCATACCCTCGTCCGCAATGATGGTGCGCTTTTTACCCTCGAAGGAGAACGGACGCGTTACCACGGCAACGGTAAGAATGCCCATCTCGCGAGCTACTTCCGCAACAACCGGTGCCGCTCCCGTGCCAGTGCCACCGCCCATGCCTGCAGTAATAAAGACCATGTCAGCACCACGCAGGGCTTCGGCAATCCGATCCCGGTCTTCCAGCGCCGCGGCACGACCGATGTCGGGGTTGGCGCCGGCGCCCAATCCCTTGGTGATATCCCCGCCCATCTGCAGGACCGTGCGAGACTCCACATCACTTAGCGCCTGGGCATCGGTATTGGCACAGATAAAGTCCACGCCTTCAACCTGATTATCGATCATGTGCTTAACTGCATTACCGCCACCACCGCCTACGCCGATGACTTTGATAACAGCACTCTCTGGTACGTTGTCTATCAGTTCAAACATTTCCTGTTTCTCCCCTTTTTAGTATGTGGTGACACCGAGGTCACCGCTTTACCACCTTCAAGAATCCAACCGACGCATTGACGCGGCGCCCGCTGGTATCCCCTAGAAATTGTTCTGCACCCAGGCCTTGATCCGCTCCAACACACTGCTGGGCGCTTGCGATTTTGCCGCCGGTCTGGGCACAGATTCGTCGGAGCGGGTTGCGCCGTATTGCAGCAGTCCCACCCCAGTTGAGTAGATCGGATTCCGTACGATGTCGGTCAGACCGGACACGGTCTGCGGCAGCCCAACGCGTACTGGCATGTGGAATATCTCTTCTGCCAGCTCTACCACCCCTTCCATTTTTGAGGTGCCGCCGGTCAGCACAATGCCTGCTGGCACCAGGTCCTCGAAACCAGAACGACGCAACTCGGCCTGCACCAGGGTAAATAGCTCGTCGTAGCGAGGCTCAACCACTTCAGCCAGCGCCTGGCGCGAAAGATCACGCGGCGGGCGGTCTCCCACGCTCGGCACCTTGATGGTTTCCTCGGCCCCGGCTAGCTGCGTTAAGGCGCAGGCGTATTTGATCTTGATTTCCTCGGCGTGCTGTGTCGGCGTGCGCAGGGCCATGGCAATGTCATTGGTCACCTGATCGCCGGCAATCGGTATAACGCCTGTGTGACGTATCGAACCCTCAGTGAATATGGCGATATCAGTAGTGCCACCGCCAATGTCCACCAGGCACACACCCAGCTCTTTCTCGTCTTCGGTCAGCACGGCATAGCTGGACGCCAACTGCTCGAGAATGATGTCCTCCACGTCCAGACCGCAGCGGCGAATACACTTTTCGATATTCTGAGACGCATTCGTAGCGCAGGTGACCAGATGCACTTTGGCCTCCAGTCGCACGCCCGACATGCCCAGAGGCTCCTTAATGCCCTCTTGATTATCGATCACATACTCCTGCGGCAGGATGTGCAACACGCGCTGATCCGCAGGGATGGCCACGGCCTGGGCAGCATCGATGACTCTTTCAACATCCAGCGGAAACACCTCACGATCGCGGATTGCAACGATGCCGTGAGAGTTGAGACTGCGGATATGACTGCCTGCGATACCTACAAAGACAGAGTGAATCTGACAGCCAGCCATCAGCTCGGCCTCTTCCACGGCCCGCTGTATCGACTGCACCGTGGACTCAATATTGACCACAACGCCTTTCTTCAGCCCTTTACTGGGGTGAGACCCGATACCCACCACTTCGATACCACCGTCCGGCGCCACCTCGCCGACGATCGCAACGACCTTGGAGGTGCCGATATCCAGCCCCACGATCATCTTCCTGTCCTGCGCTCCCATGACATCTACTCCGTCGGTCTTAACTGTCCTAATTGCTGTCGTTTTGCCACGCAATAGCCAGGCCGTGGCTATAGCGCAAATCAATCTGTGATGGCTGCAAATCCGCTTCTTTCGCGGCCATTACAGCGCGCAGCCGAGCCAGCTTTTGGTCGATATCGCCGCGACCAAATACCAGGCGCGCGCCGTCGCTCAAGGTCGCTTCCATGCCACCGCGACGGTTCATGTGCAGGCCGTCTATCCGCAGGCCCAGCGGCTGCAGCTGCTGGTGAATCCTGCGGTATTCCAGCATCAGCGCTCGGTGAGAATTTGCAGGCCCCGACAGCAGCGGAAGTCCCTCAAGTCTTGAAGCCTCGCCCGGTGTAAACACTTCGCCAGCATGGTTCAGCAGGCTGCCATCCCCCCAGCGGGCAATGGCGGTCTGCTCTATCACCTGCACCTCAATGCTGTCGGGCCAGCGCCTGCGCACCACGGCACGATGCACCCAGGGCAGCGCCTCCAAGGGCTCTCGAACCGCGTCCAAATCTACCCAGAGAAAACCGCCGTCCAGCGCCCTGTTGATCACTGCCATCAATTCAGGGCGGGATACCCGCTCGAGATCACCGCTCACGGCGACACGGTCTACGGGAAGCGATGCAAGCTTCCAGAGTCCTATACCGGCGCCGCCTGCCAGCGTGCTGATCACCGTGGCCGCCACTAACAGGGGCAACCACTGCACGCTTGGCGAGCCGCCGGTGCTCGCCGATTTTCTGGTTGCGCCGCGCCTCATGAGTGCTGACCCTCAGCGTTGAGACCCAGACAGGCGATTTCACCCACCAGAGTCGCAAAATCCATATCCCGAGCCGCAGCGGCCATTGGCACGAGACTATGGCTGGTCATACCAGGCACGGTGTTTACCTCCAGCAGATAGAAATCGCCGTCGTCGCTCATGACGTCAACGCGGCCCCAGCCCTTGCAGCCAATACTCTGAAAGGCATCCAACGCTAGCTGGGCTACAGCGGCTTCATCGCTGGCGCTCAGGCCACACGGACAGAGATAGCGCGTGCTATCTGAGTGATATTTCGCCTGGTAGTCATAAAAGCCGCTGGAGCTCTCCACGCGAATCACGGGCAAGGTGGCATCATTGAGGATCGCCACGGTGTACTCGGGCCCAGCAATCAGCCGCTCCGCCATGACCGCGCCATACTGCGAAGCGTCGCGCCAGGCTGCGGCCAATTCAGCGACAGTAGTGACGAGATGCGTGCCCACACTGCTGCCGCCCGTCACAGGCTTAACAAAGGCCGCACCCAATTCGTCGATAACCGCCGCCCAGTCAGTATCCTGGTGCAGGGTCGCATAGGGTGGCGTGGACAAACCCATCTGTGTCCAGAGCTGTTTGCACAAAACCTTGTCCATCGCCAGCGCAGAAGCCAGTACGCCAGAACCCGTGAAGGGAATGGCCATCGCCTGGAGCAAGCCCTGCACCTCGCCGTCTTCGCCGCCGGGCCCGTGCAGTGCGATAAAGGCCAGTGCCGCACCCTCGAGCTGGTGCCACCAGCCCTCGCTGGCCGTATCTACCTCAGTCACTCTGGCCCCCAGCGCTGTCAGTGCTCTGGCGACCGCAGCGCCGCTGTCTAGCGACACCTCACGCTCTGAGGATTTGCCACCGAGCAGGACGCTGACCGGGAGGTTTGAAAGCTGCGCCAGACTCACGCGACGACCCCACTGAAATCGTGGTGTTGCAGGGTATGCGCCAGAGCCGAAACGCTGCCGGCACCCTGGGTCAAAACAATATCGCCATCTCTGACCATACCGGAGAGAACCTCGGGAACGGCTGCGGCGTCTCCGACGTATATCGGATCCAGTAGACCGCGCTGGCGAATGCCTGCGGCGAGAGAACGACTATCAGCACCCTGCACCGGTGCCTCACCGGCAGAGTAGACATCTAGTAGCAATAGCGCATCCGTAGTCGACAGGACCCGCACAAAATCGTCATACAGGTCGCGCGTGCGGCTATAGCGATGGGGCTGAAACACCATAACGAGGCGGCGCTCTGGCCAGGCCTGCTGGACAGCGTTGATGGTTGCCTCAAGCTCAGTCGGGTGATGACCATAATCATCGACCAGCGTGAAACTCCCCTGCCTAAGCTCACGGTTGCCGAGAATTTGAAAACGGCGGCCGACCCCTGCAAAGCTGGCAAGTCCGCGCTGAATAGCCTCATCTGCCAGTCCCTCATCACTGGCTACGGCGATTGCAGCAGTGGCATTGAGCACATTGTGTGTGCCGGGCATATTCAGCTCCACCGCCAGGGTCTCACCCCGCGGTCGACTCACACTGAAACGTGTCACCAACCCCTGTTGCTCAACTGCACTGATGTGATAATCAGCCGCTTTACTGAAACCGTAGGTCAGCGTGGTACGACCGACCTCATCGAGCAGCGCGGAAATAACAGGATCATCCAGGCACAATACTGCGATGCCGTAGAACGGCAGGTTGTGCAAAAACTCCAAAAACGTTCTGCGCAGCTGGCGGAAGTCACCGCCATAGGTGTCCATGTGGTCCGCCTCGATATTGGTTACCACAGCGACCATGGGTTGTAAGTGCAGAAAGGAAGCGTCGCTCTCATCCGCTTCCGCAATCAGGAAGCGGCTCGCTCCCAACTGAGCGTTGCTGCCCGCTCCATTCAACACCCCCCCGATTACAAAAGTCGGGTCCTGACCCGCTTCAGCAAATATCGATGCAATCAGACTGGTCGTGCTTGTCTTACCATGTGTGCCTGCGACGGCGATGCCATGCCGATAACGCATCAGCTCCGCCAGCATTTCGGCGCGACGCACTACCGGCACGCGGGCCTGCCGCGCAGCCAGGAGTTCCGGGTTGTCGGTCTGTACAGCGCTGGAAATGACAACGACATCGGCGTCTGCCACGTTATCGGCGTGGTGTCCGATGGACAGCGCAATACCCATTCCCGCCAGGCGTTTAGTCACGACGGAGTCACGCATATCAGAGCCGCTAACCGCATAGCCCAGATTCATAAGAACCTCGGCAATACCACTCATCCCCGCACCACCCACACCAATCATGTGAATGCGGTTAATGCGGCGCATCTCCGGCACCTGGAAGACGTCTTCAGCGGCCACGCCGAACCTCCTCGCAGACGTCGGCAACTGCGGCAGTCGCTCTGGGCTTGGCGGCCTTGCGCGCAGCGGCTGCCATAGCGTTGAGCGCCGCTGGCTCTGCGGCAAGTTGCGTGAGCGTCTGTGCCAGCAGCTCTGGCGTTAGCTCTGACTGGGGTTGCAGTGTGGCCGCGCCCTGCTCCGCAAGCCATGCCGCGTTGTGAGCCTGATGGTTATCAATCGCCTGCGGCAACGGCACAAGAATCGAAGGGCGACCCATTATGGCGAGCTCCGCTACCGTGAGCGCGCCGGCGCGGCACAGAACCAGATCCGCCCAGCGATATACCTCGGCCATATCTTCGATGTAAGGCAACACCTCAACCGGTACTGGAAGAGAGTCTGGATAGCTGGCGCGAACACTCACAGCGTGAGCTGGTCCGGTCTGATGTTTAACGCTGATGCCTACACCCCGCGCCAGCAGTGCCAACGCTTGCGGTACAACTTCATTCAGCGCCTGTGCCCCCAAACTGCCCCCGATCACCAGAAGCCGTAACGGGCGGTGCCGGTCGTAGTTATAATCACAGGGCGCCACCAGCAGGTCGGCTCGAATGGGATTGCCTACATCACGAACTGCTGCTCCTGGCCCGAAGGCGTCTGGATAGGCTGCCAGCACGGCTCTGGCTCGGCGCCGCAGCAATCGATTGGTCGTACCTGCCACAGAGTTTTGCTCGTGAATCACCAGCGGTATGCGCAGCAGCCACGCTGCGAGCCCCGCTGGCCCTGCCACGTAGCCTCCCATACCCAGCGCACAGACGGGGCGGATAGTGCGCAGTGCAGCCAGCGCTTGCAGCAGGGCTTTGAAGATACTGGTCACGCCCTGCAGGCGGGCAAACAACCCCTTGCCGCGAATCCCGCTCACGGTCAATACGTGCAGCGGGTAGCCAGCCTCCGGCACCACTCGCGCTTCCAGCCCACGGTCTGTGCCGAACCATTCCACGTGATAGCCACGCTGCATGAGCTCAGAGGCCACCGCCAGTGCAGGATACACATGGCCACCCGTTCCACCGGCAAAAATCGCTACGCGCTGCGCCGTCATCTTGAGTTCGCTCCCCGACGACGCCGCTTGTTCGAGTCTGCCAGGCGACCTTCACGCTCTACGCGCAGCACGATTGCCAGCATGGCGCAGCAGATAATCAAGCTGCTGCCTCCATAGCTGACCAGTGGCAACGTCAAACCTTTTGTCGGCAGCAGGCCGGTACTGACACCAATATTGATGAACGCCTGACTGGCAATGATCAGCGCAACGCCATAGCAAAGATGCGCGCCAAACCCATCACCCGCCAGCAGCCTGCTGCGGGCAATCTTGAAAATTCGGAATATCAGTGCGAGAAACAAGCCAATCACCACGAGAGCGCCGATCAAGCCGGTTTCCTCCGCCCAGATGGCAAACACAAAGTCGGTGTGTGCTTCCGGTAAGTAGAAGAGTTTTTGCACGCTATTGCCAAGGCCAACGCCAAACCACTCGCCGCGGCCAAAGGCGATTAACGATTGCGTGAGCTGGTAGCCCGAATCGAACTGATCCGCCCAGGGATCGGTATACGCTACCAGTCGTTTCAGCCGATAACTCTCACTCACCAACAGCATGCCGAGCGCTAACAAGCTGCCAAGCACCACCAGCAGGAAGTTGGCAAGTCGAACGCCAGCCAGGAACAGCATGCCGAAAGCCGTACCCACTGTGACTACCGTGGCACCGAAATCAGGTTCAGCAAGCAGCAACAGCGTGACCGCAAACACTACCGACATGGGCTTGATAAAGCCGCGCCACTGAGCCTGTACTTCATCACGCCGCCTGTGCAGGTAGCCCGCCAGGTAGATCACCAGAAATAGCTTGGCCACCTCCGATGCCTGCAGCGTGAGCGGACCCAGCGCCAGCCAACGACGACTGCCATTCACCTTGTTGCCAACGCCCGGGATCAGCACCAGCGCCAGTAAGGCCAGGGCGACGAACAACCAGACCCACCCTGTCAGCGCCCAGAACTTGACCGGCAGCACTAATACGACCACTGCACCCAGAAGCGCCAAGCCCATGTAAATCAGGTGTCGGTGGCTGTGGTATGAGGGATTGCCAAAGTGCTCTGCCGCATACTCAACGCTGGCGGAGCTGATAGCGACGTAGCCGATCAGCAGCAGCGACAGCGCCGGCAGCAGCACGCCAGGATCAAGGCTGAAGTCAGCGGCGCGCGTCTGCGGCAGCGCCAGGCTTGCACTGCCCATTAGCGCCCCTCCCCCACTGCCGTCACGCAGTTCACAAAGGCATCGCCTCGGGCCTCGTAGCTCTCGAACATGTCAAAGCTGGCGCAGGCCGGCGAGAGTAATATGGTGTCTCCCGCCTGCGCTTGCGCCATGGCTGCAGTGACCGCTGCTGACATGGTGTCTGCAAACTCCCGGGCCAGACCAGCCGGCAATGCCGCATCCAGCAGCGGCGCATCTTCGCCGATCAGAATCGCGGCTCTGCAGAACTTACCTGCCTCCCGGCACAGCGCATTGAAATCCGCATCTTTACCCCGCCCGCCAAGGATGATGACGATTTGGCGATCGGTATCTGAATCTGCCAGCCCCTGCAATGCCGCCAGCGTCGCGCCAGGATTGGTGGCTTTGGAGTCGTTGATAAAGCGTAAACCGCTGTGCTCAGCGACAAGCTGGCACCGATGTGGCAGCCCCGTGAAGCGACGTAAAGTGTCCAGCATTGCGGCATGCTCAATGGCGAGGACTTCGCCGAGTGCCAGCGCCGCGAGCGCATTGGCAAGATTATGCCCACCCAGCATGGCGACTTCCTTAACGGGCATAAGCGGGGCGAACTCGCGGAATATCCAGTGCTCGCCTTCATGTAGACGCAGGCCATAGCCGTAGCGGTCTGGAACGCCTAATCCAAAGCTCCAGTGGGGCACGCTATCGGACTGCAGCGGGCGCGAGAGCGGATCATCGCGGTTGAACACCACCGCCTGGCAATCGAGAAAGATACGGTGCTTGGCGGTATGATAGGCCTGCATGTTGCCATGCCTATCCATATGATCCGGGCTCATGTTCAGCACCGTTGCCAGGGCCAGGCCCAGATGACCCGCGCGTTCCAGCTGAAAACTGGAGAGCTCCAGCACATACAAAGCTGCCTTGTGGTCCAATAGCGCTAACGCGGGAGTGCCAATGTTTCCGCCTACCGCCGCCGGGCGGCCCGCTTCTGCCAGCATCGCTCCCAGTAATGCGGTGACCGTAGTCTTTCCGTTAGAGCCTGTGATACCCACAACGGGAGCATCGGCAGCTTCACAGAACAGATCTATATCGCCACACACGGGTACACCCGCTTCGATTGCAGCCGCCACCGCCGGTTCAGTCAGCGATACGCCCGGGCTAACCACCAGACGCCCAGCACTTTTGAGGATGTCTTCCTGCAGCGGGCCCAGCGCAACGGGAACACCTGGGGCCAAGGCTTGCAGTGCCTCCAAACCGGGCGGGCTTGGCCGGGAATCAACAACACTGCAGGGGATACCCTGCTGCACAAAGTGACGAACGCAGGACAGCCCGGTGGCGCCCAAACCAACAACGGTGGGTGCGGCGGAGCTTGCAATAAGTCCTTCAGCCATACGTCCCCGTTCTACCGCAGCTTCAAGGTAGCCAGCCCAAACAGCACCAGCATCACAGTGATGATCCAGAAGCGAACGATCACCCGTGGTTCTGGCCAGCCCTTCAATTCAAAATGATGGTGGATAGGCGCCATACGGAAGATCCGCTTGCCAGTGAGCTTAAAGCTCACTACCTGCAGGATCACCGACAGCGTCTCCAGCACGAAGATGCCGCCCATAATGAAAAATACGATCTCGTGCCGAGTTACCACGGCCACCACGCCGAGTGCCGCGCCCAGAGAAAGGGCGCCCACATCGCCCATAAAAACCTGTGCTGGGTAGGTGTTGAACCAGAGAAAGCCGACACCGGCTCCGGCCAGAGCGCCGCAAAACACGACCAATTCGCCGCTGCCCGCGACGTAGGGAATGTTCAGATAATTGGAAAACTCGCTATGCCCTGAGACATAGGCAATTGCGCCCAGCGCAGAGCCAACCAGCACAGTTGGCAGTATCGCCAGACCGTCCAAGCCATCAGTCAGATTGACCGCGTTACTGGAGCCCACGATGACAAAATACGTCAGCACCATGAACAGCGGCCCCATCTCCCACGCGAAATCTTTAAAGAAGGGCACAAACAACTGAGTCGCCACCGGAGAATCGACCATGGTGTACAAATACACAGCCGCCCCTATGCCCGCGACGGATTGCCAGAAGTACTTCCAGCGCGCGGGCAGCCCTGTGGGATCTTTGCGCATCACCTTGCGCCAGTCATCAATCCAACCAACCGCGCCAAAAATCAGCGTCACGACCAGCGCTAGCCAGACATAGGCATTGCGCAGATCGCTCCACAACAAGGTGCTTATCGTGATCGCCACCAGGATCAAGGCACCCCCCATCGTGGGGGTTCCACGCTTACTGAAATGAGTCTCGGGACCATCATCACGTACGGTCTGTCCGATTTGATGGTAGTTAAGCTTGCGGATCATGGTTGGGCCGACCAGCAGCGATATCAGAAGGGCCGTCATCACCCCGAGAATCCCGCGGAAGGTCAGGTACTGGAACACAGCGAAACCGCTATCCAGCGAGACCAGGTATTCTGTGAGGATCAGCAGCATTCAGTGCACCTCACCGGCTGTATCCCGCGCCAGCGCAGCTACAACCCTTTCCATGCCGACGCTGCGGGAGCCTTTCACCAGCACTGCGTCACCGACTTGCAGCTCCGCTTCCAGCGCACTTAACAGAGTGTCCAGGTCGGCACAGTGCTGCGCCTCCGCACCAAAGGCCCTGGTGGCATGCTGTGTGTGATCACCGAATCCGACTAGCTGATCAATGCCTGCTGCCGCCGCATACTCACCCATCTCGGCATGCAAGCTATTGACGGCGTCACCCAGCTCTCCCATCGTACCCAGCACCAAAACACGGCGACCCGGCATTCCCGCCAGCACATCGATAGCCGCAGCCACTGAGCCAGGGTTGGCATTGTAGCTATCATCAATCAGACGCAGCTTGTTGCGCCCGGGACGCGGCATCAGGCGTCCGCCAGTGGCAGCGACGCTGGCAAGTCCCTGTTGAATTCCCGTCGCCGAAATACCGGCGGCGAAGGCAGCCGCCCCTGCTGCCATGGCATTGGCGACGTTATGACGTCCTGGCAGAGGCAGTGAAACGTCTATAACCTCAGCCTCTAGGTGCAGGCGAAACCGCGATTTTTCAGCGGCCAGCTCCACATCACTGACATGCACGGGCGCTGAGCTATCAAAGCTGAACTCCAGACACTTCGCCGTGCCGGCCAAATCGCGCCAAAGCGGAGTAAATTCACTGTTAGCGGGAAATACGGCATGGCCCTCTCCATTCAGGCCTGCGAGGATGGCGCCCTTGGTTTCAGCAATACCCTGCAGCGAGCCCATGCGCTCCAGGTGCGCAGGCATGGCGTTAAGCAGCAGCGATATGTGCGGACGACCGAGCGCAACCAGATAGGCAATGTCTCCGGGCTTGCCAGCGCCCATTTCGATGACCGCGTAGCGATGCTCCGGCGCCAGTCGCAGCAGGGTAAGTGGCACGCCGATCTCGTTATTGAGATTGCCCTCGGTAGCCAGCGTTGGCGCCTGGGTAGCAAAAATGCTGGAGAGCATGTCTTTCACCGAGGTCTTGCCGCAGCTGCCGGTGATGGCGGTGAGCAGGCCGCTGTAGAGGCGGCGATTGTGAGCGCCGATCTGGCCTAGCCCACGTTCAGTATCGTGCACTGCCAGCAGAGGCAGATCTGAGGCGAGACCGGAGAGTGCGTCCTCAGCTACCAGCGCCGCCGCCGCACCACCATCGGCGGCCTGCTGTAAGAAGGCATGACCGTCGAAGCGCTCACCGCGAAGGGCCACGAACAGCTGCCCGCGCTGTACACGCCGACTGTCTGTGTCGCAGCCCGACACCGACACATCTTTGCCGTGCAAGGTCGCTTGCAAGGGTGCGCATAATGCAGACAACTGCCAGGAAGGCTGCATCATGCCGAGACCTCCAGAGCAGCACGCACGGCATCCGCATCGCTAAATGCCAGTCGCTTATCCCCTACCAGCTGATAGTCTTCATGACCTTTGCCTGCGACCAGCACACAATCGCCAGCCGCCGCCTCGCCCACTGCCAGCGCGATAGCGCTGGCGCGATCATCTTCTACCGCGACCCTGCGCATTGCCTTCGGTGATATACCGGCGAGTACGTCGTCGATAATCTGCATGGGCGGTTCGCTGCGTGGGTTGTCGCTGGTGATAACAATGCGATCCGCGAGCTCTGCAGCAAGGCGCCCCATCTCTGGCCGCTTGCCGCGATCGCGATCACCCCCACAACCGAACACCACCCAGAGCTTGCCTTTCGTGTGTGCGCGCAATGCCTGCAGCACCTTGGCCAGCGCATCAGGCGTGTGAGCGTAGTCGACAACCAACTGCAGGCCGCGCTCATTACCGAGGTACTGCATGCGCCCGTCGATACTCTGCAACCGGGACGCTGCCGCCAGCGCCGCCTCCAAAGACATGCCGGCGAGGCAAGCTGCCGCAAGTGCCGCCAGCAGGTTGGATAGATTGAACTCGCCTGCCAGCGGGCTGTGCAATGTGCCATCACCCCAGGGGGTGTGCACGCGCGCTTCCATGCCACCACTGTGGAAATGGATCGCACTGGCGTTTACCGCCACCTCACCGCGAGACAGCGAGTAGAGATACAGCGCTGTTTTTGATTCCAGCGCGGAGATCATGACGTCAGCGTAGGGGTCGTCTCGGTTGATAATGGCGTACTCCAGCCCCGGCGTAGCGAACAACATGGCCTTGGCGCGGGCGTAGCTATCCATATCGCCATGAAAGTCCAGATGATCGCGACTGAGATTGGTGAATATCGCAGAGTTAAAGCTGACACCGGCGACGCGGTGCTGCACCAGGCTGTGAGAAGACACCTCCAACACCGCGACAGGAACGCTCTGCTCCCGCCACTGCGCTAGCTGTCGATGCAGGCGAATGGCGTCGGGGGTGGTATTTACCGCCTCGACAACATCATCACACAGCGTCGCTCCCAGCGTTCCCATCACACCGCAGCGACCAGCGTGGCCTCGTAATAACTGGGCGAGCAAACGCGATGTTGTAGTTTTGCCATTAGTGCCAGTAATGCCCACAGTGGTCATATGATCGGCAGGGTGGTCAAAGAAGCGCCCGGCGATAACCCCGACCTGCTGCGCGAGGTTCGTGACCTCAATCACGGGCATCGTGTCGGCAAATCCCCGCTGGCTTTCTGTGATGCCGGGTTCGACCAGCGCCGCTATCGCACCGGATGCCCGCGCCTGCGCCAGATAATCTCTACCATCATCCCGCTCGCCACGCACAGCCAGGAACAGGTCTCCCGGCTCCAGTTCGCGGCTATCAAGGGCAAGCCCGGAAACGGGCAGCGCCGGGGCGGACACGATATCAGCCAGCAATCTCGACAGCGGCTGCACTGCCCCGTAGTCTGAGGTGAGCGCCATCACGTCGCACCTCCTTTACGGGCGGCCAGCTGCATCACAGGAACATCGTCTGGTCGCAAATCCGGGACTACGTTCAACAGCCGCAGCGCGCCGGCGGTGATTCGCGAGAAAACAGGCGCCGCCACCTCACCGCCGTAGTAGCGATCGCCACCGGGCTCATCGATCAACACTACAGTCACCAGGCGCGGCGCCGAGACGGGCGCAATGCCAGCAAAGAACGCCAGGTAGCGGTCATCTGCATAGCCTCCCGCGCCGACTTTGTGAGCTGTACCGGTTTTCCCGGCAACGCTGTATCCCTCCACGCGGGCATTTCTCGCGGTGCCGTCAGATGAGGCCACCCCCTGCAAGACAGCAAGCACCTGTGACGCCACATCAGGATCAATGACTTGCCGCGCTTCGACCTCGTTGGGGTCCAGCTTCAAAAGGCTGGGAGACAGCAATTTGCCGCCACTGGCAAAAACAGCATAGGCCCTGGCGAGCTGCAGCGGCGTTACCGCAAGCCCGTAACCATAGGCCAGCGTTGCTCGCTCTATTTCACGCCAGTGATCGCGGTACGGCAGGATGCCAGCACTCTCGCCCGGGAAACCTGTGCCGGGCGGCTCACCGAGCCCAAAGCGACTGAACACATTCCGAACCGCCTGTTCCTCCAGGCTCAGTGCCATTTTGACAATACCCACCTGGCTGGACTTGGCGACCACCGTGGCAACATCAATTTCGCCATAATTCACCGGATCTAGCAGAACTTTGCTACCGACTTTGATGCGACCTGGCGAGGTGTTGATCACGGTATCCGGCGTATAGAGACCACTTTCCAACCCGGCCACCAGGGTGAGAGCCTTCATGGTAGAGCCAGGCTCAAAAAGATCGGTCAACCCGCGATTGCGCGTTTGGGCCGCCTGAATGCCGATACGCCCGTTGGGGTTATAGGTGGGGAAATTGACCAGGGCGAGCACCTCTCCCGTTTGACTGTCCAGCATTACAACAGTGCCCGCTTTCGCCCGGCTCGCAGCAACCGCTCGTTGCAGCTCGCGGTGCGCCAGATATTGCAGACGCAAGTCGATAGACAACATAAGGTCATGACCCGGGCGCGAGGCCTCGATCTCGCCGACATCCCGCACAAAGTCGCCGTGCAGATCCTTGATAACCTGCTTTCGCCCCGACTGACCCCGCAGCCACTCCTCGTACGCCAGCTCCAGACCCTCGATGCCCCGATCATCAACATCCGTTATCCCCACCAAATGCGCCGCTACCGCACCCGCTGGGTAGTAGCGCTGATATTCGCGTCGCCCCCTCACGCCGGGTACGCGCAGTCCTAGCACCTCACGCGCGGCCGCTGGCGTCATGTGTCTGCGCAGGTACATAAACTGTCTATTTGCATAGTGCTCCAGCCGCTCCTTCAATGCGGACAATGGCTGGTCCAGCGCCAATGCCAGCGGAGCCAGATCCTCGACGGAGTTCAGGGTCTGAGGGTTGGCCCACAGGCTTACAACTGGCGTGCTCACTGCAAGCGGCTCCCCTCGGCGATCCGCGATAATTCCTCGATAGGCGGGAATCTCAGCGCTTCGGACATAGCGGGCTTCGCCCTGGCTTTGCAGAAAGCTATAGCCTCGGTCACTCTCGATGACCTGCAGGCTGGACACGCGCCAGACCAACAGCGCAAAGAGTAGGACGATAATTGTGGCCACAAAGTGACTGCGCCATGGCGAAACCTGCACCTGCACCGGCTTACTCATGGCGTTACGACCTCGAGCTCATGCATGGACGGCAGCCGCATACCCAGCTCGCGCCGCGCCAGCCGCTCCACCCTTTGATGCGCAGCCAGCGTACTCAGTTGCAGCAATAGCCGCCCACGCTGTTCCTGCATGTGCCACTGCTTACTCTGCAGAGACTGCAGTTCGGCGAACTGCTGTCGGCACTGATGCGAGGCGTCTACAATGGACAGCGCTGAAGCCACTGCCGCCCAGCCCAATCCCAGGACCAGAACACTCCAACTATTGAGCTGTGGCCGCGGCATCAGTGTTGCGCCTCCGGCAAACGCTCTGCGATCCGCATAACAGCACTGCGAGCACGCGGATTAATGGCAATTTCAGCGGCTGAGGGCTTGCAGGCACCGCCCAAAGGCTTCAGATACCTGCGCAGCTCACTGTCACGCACCGGCACGCCCCGCGGCGGCTGCTCGCCTTTAGCCATACGCCGGATAAACCGCTTCACCAGGCGGTCCTCCAGAGAGTGGAAGCTGATGATGACCAGCCGCCCGCCAGGTGCAAGCGACGCCACCGCAACCTCCAGAAAATTGATGAGATCATCAAGCTCTCGATTGATGCGTATGCGAATACCCTGAAAAGCGCGCGTGGCCGGGTGCTTATGTTTCTCCCAACTGGGATTGGCCTCGCTGACGATGCGAGCGAGCTGTGCGGTTGTGCGCAGTGGACCCGCATCACGCGCCCGCAGGATAGCGCTGGCGATTCGACCTGCGTGTCTCTCTTCACCGTACTCACGCAGCGCGCTGGCGATCTCTCCGTGTGAGGCCTCTGCCAACCATTCCGCCGCTGTCTGACCTTGCGTTGTGTCCATTCGCATATCGAGCGGCCCATCCTGCGAGAAGGAAAAGCCCCGCGCGCTGTCGTCCAACTGCGGACTGGAAACCCCCAGATCAAGAAGAATGCCATCAACTGCGCCAATCCCCTTTTGACGCAGTTGATGGGGAAGCTGGGCGAAAGTGTCGTGCACATAGTCAAAACGCCTGTCACCCTTCCTAAACTCCTCTGCCGCTGCAATCGCTTCAGGATCTTTGTCGAAGGCGAGCAGCGACCCGTTGTCATCCAGGTCCGCGAGAATGGCGCGGCTGTGTCCACCGCGGCCAAACGTGCCGTCTACATAGCATCCACTTTTCAGCGTCACGAGAGCCTCAACCGCCTCCCGCAACAAAACCGTCTGATGCATGCCGCGCGCCTAGAGCGTCAGCGACAGGAGTTCTTCAGGAAGCTCTGCGTCTGCGGCAGACTCGGCGAGCGCTTGATCGCGCTCCGCCAGCCACAGATCCTCAGACCAGAGTTCCATCTTTTTGCCCTGCCCTACTACTACAAGCTTCTTTTCCAACTGCGCATACTCGCGCAGTGACGCCGGCAACAACACGCGGCCGTTACCGTCCAGCTCAAGGTCGGTGGCATAACCCAGCACCAGGCGCTGAAAGCGCTTAATCGCCGGATTCAGGGCAGGCAACTGCTGTATATCGCGCTCAATGGCTTCCCACTCAGGCAGCGGGTAGAGAAACAGGCACTGAGCCTGAGTATCGATGGTGGCAACGAGGTGGCCGTCGCACTGGGCCATCAACGGCTCGCGCTGGCGTGCTGGCATCGCCAGCCGCCCTTTCGCGTCCATATTGATGTGCTGTACACCGCGAAACATTCCCACCTATCCCCACGGGCTGGTCTTCAAAAACCACGGAAAACCAGAAAAACCCACTTATTCCCACTTTTCGACACTATAGGGACGTAAAGGGTCGAGTGTCAACACATCGCTGAACGAAAAAACCTTGGTATTTCAGTCAATTAGCGCCGAAAAATGGCAAATAAGGAGAGAAACTTAGCTGAATTTTGATCGGGAAAACATCACCAAAACAGCTCGCTATGACCCAATGCTCATAGCTTACTTTAAGTTTAGGTAAGAAAAATATCTTAGAATTATTTTTATTATTGCCAAATCGTCTAACCGAAAGGCGAAAATCGAGCCAGAGCGGAGCCACAACGCCCGGGCACCGCTGCTACCGCCTATCGCAAAACATGGCCATCACCCCTGCGAGAAAAACCAAATACCCGGAAAGCCCCGCTCAGCGGGAGTGCACCTCTTACTTACCTGACAGGCACACCCTCCAGCGGTCTGGCAAAAAGCGGTCTTAATGAAAAGAACCCCTCCCAGTAGAGATGCACCTCCTGCTCACCTAAAGCGCACACCCTCCAGCGGACTTGTCAAAACGGCCCTAATGAAAAGAACCGCTACCCGCCGAGACCCTAGTGAATCGCACCACTCCCAGTTGGGATGCACCTCCTACTCACCTAAATCGCACACCCTCCAGCGGTCTTCATGAATAGAACCCCTCCCAGTAGGAATGCACCTCCTACTTACCTAAAGCGCACACCCTCCAGCGGTCTTATAAAGAGCGGTCTTAATGAATAGAACCCCTCCCTTTGGGGATGCACCTCTTAATTACCTAAAGCGCACACCCTCCAGCGGTCTTAAAAAAAGAGCCAGTCGATAAGCCGGGTTCTGTCGTGGACGACCATTCATCTGCGACAGGCGTCACCGCCTGCCTGTAGCGACCTACCCGAACCCGCTACGGGCCGCAGCATTGGGTTCCTATTTGGTCTTGCTCCGAGTGGGGTTTACCATCGCCGCGCCTGTTACCAGCCGCGCGGTGCGCTCTTACCGCACCTTTTCACCCTTACCGATTGGAAAACCGGCGGTATCCTTTCTGTTGCACTATCCGTGGGCTCACGCCCCCCAGGCGTTACCTGGCACTCTGCCCTGTGGAGCCCGGACTTTCCTCCGCGCAAAGCGCAGCGATCGCCTGACCAACTCCGGTGCGAAGACTAGCGAGAAATCAGGTAGTCATACAATATCTTCTTGCGCAGCCCGCAGGCGTCTGAGACCAGCGCCGCTGCGCGCTTCGGTGGCAGATGCTCAGCTAAGGTGTCCAGCAATGCGCACACGCCCTTCGTCAGCTGTGGCTCCTGGCGGCCCGCGCCAGATACTACCAGCACAATCTCACCTCGCGCCTGATTACTGTCTTGCTGTACCGCTGCAAGCAAGTCGGCCAGGGGCAACCGCAGCACTGTTTCAAACGTTTTGGTCAACTCCCTGCCCAATACCGCAAGCCGCTCTTCCCCTAACACGACGCACATATCGGCCAGTGTTTCCAGCACACGGTGGGGAGCCTCATAAAACACCAGCGTTGATGGCTCGCCAGCCAACGCTTCCAAAGCAGACCGCCGCGCGCCCGCCTTCGCAGGCAGAAACCCTTCAAAGCGAAACCGGTCCGTAGGCAGTCCTGCGATACTCAGTGCCGCTACCACCGCGCTGGCACCTGGTACCGGGACTACGCGCCAGTTCCGCGCATGGGCAGTGCGGAGCAGTTTGAAGCCGGGGTCAGAAATGAGCGGCGTTCCGGCATCGGAAATCAACGCCACTGACCCGCCCTCGTGCATGATCCTCTCTATACGGGCAATAGCAGCGTCGTCGCTGTGATCATGGTAAGCCATCATCGGCGTTTCGATTGAAAAATGCTTCAACAAGGGCGCGCTGTGGCGAGTATCCTCAGCGGCTATAAGGTCCACCGACTGTAGAACCTTTACTGCGCGCGGTACCATATCGCCCAGATTTCCAATGGGCGTCGCCACCACATAGAGCGCATTATGGATTTCCTGTTTACTGGCCGCTTCTGACTCTAAGGACTGCACCACTGATTCACCGACTCCTGTGCTTACTTTCTGACATGAACTACCGACGCCATCTATCCTTGCGACATCTATCCTTACGCCACTTATCATTAGGCCACTTACTGCGAAGCTGCCGCGAATTACGCTCCCTAATGCTGATGCTGCACAGCAGGGGTTTCGCATGGCACCCGTTGGCGGGCGTTCGCGTAGGCAGAGGCGTGCTCGCTGCACCGGTATTAGCCTGTCTGGCCGCCTGCGCAGGCGATACAGTGCGACCCGTCGACAGCGATATTCCAACAGGCCCTGGCAGCAAGCTTGAAGCCCTGCCACCGGAGACTGGCCTTGAAACCCTGTATACACAGCGCCTGGGGCAGGCTGAAAGCCTTTTTGAACAGGGCTTCCTGTATGCGGCAGCCAGCATACTGAGCGACCTGAACTACAGCAAGCTGACCGGTAGCGAACGTGCACGTATGCTCTCAGTGCAGACAGCCCTGGATGTGCAACAGGGACGATCCGGTGCAGCGCTGGCGAGACTAAGAAACCAGCTCCCAATGCTGGGGGGACTGCAGGCATCACTGCTTGCACCGCTGCAGCAGCAGACTATTCTGCTCACTGAGTCCCGGGAGGGCGTACTGGCAGCGGCCGCCACCGCAAATGCCTTCCTGCTCACCACAGAAACCGGCGACGCAGAAACTGTTCTGATCGAACAGATTTGGAAGCTGCTACAGCGCGCGTCACCCGGTGCGCTGGAAGCCGCACTGGAAGGTGCCCAGGGACATTGGCTGGGCTGGCTGGAGCTCGCCATACTGTCGGCAGATATGCTGCAGAGCCCGGCGATGCAGCGAGCTCAGCTTTCGCTGTGGCAGGAACGACACCGCAACCATCGCACCAACCTTCGAGCACCAAAAGAACGCCAGCTTTTACAAGTCCAGGAGCAAACCCCTTCATCACTGGCGAAGCGGGTAGCGCTGCTGCTGCCATTGACCGGCTCGCCAGACCAACGGCGCCAGTCGAACGATTTTCTTCAGGGCTACATGGCTGCTGCTTTCAAGGCAGAGACGCGCGGCTGGCCGGCCCAGGAGCTAATGGTCATGGACCTATTGGAGCAGGCTGATCTCGCGGCCGCCTATATTAATGCGCGACGTGCGGGTGCCGCGCTTGTGTTTGCCCTGCAGACGGGCCCGAATGACGCCAGCACCATCAATATGAGGCCTGCTGACGGCGATCCAACCCTGGTGCTGTTGAAGGGAGAAGGCACTCAACAAGCTGCCAGTACGGCCACAGCACATTCGCTGCCGACTTTAAGTAGTGCATCGACAGACGAGGTCTCTAACCTGATACGGCGAGCGTATGGTTCAGGGAGTCGTCGCGCCCTGCTGGTACGCCCCGACGATAGCTGGGGGGATGCGCGTAGCGATGAAATGGCACGTCAGTGGCGTCAACCCGGTACTGCGATCCTGGCAAATGCCATCTATAGCGGACAATCGGACTATTCATCCAGCATCAAAACCGCCCTCAATATCGATGCCAGCGAGCAGCGCTATCAGAAACTGCGTCAGATCATGGGAGAACCTGCACAGTTTTTCCCACGGCGACGACAGGACCTGGATAGCGTGTTTCTATTCAGCAGGAATGCCCAGGAGGCGCGATCGCTGAAACCCCTGCTCGCTTTTCACTATGCCGGCGATTTACCCGTATACGCCAGTGCCCGATTGTTTAGCGGCCGTCCGGATCCGCAGAGAGATCAAGACCTCAACGGCGCCACCATTATGCTATCACCCTGGGTACTGGATAAGGACGGCCCGCTGCAGTCGACACTGTTCGCCTCGGAGAGTGAAAATCTCAATGACGCGCAAGCCCTGGGGGCTGACGCTTTTGCACTGCAATGGCGGCTCGCCGACCTGACCCGGACTAACATCGAGATCAGAGGCTACGGTGGCCTGCTCTGGCGAGATGAAGAGGGGCGACAGCATCGGGAACGCCGTGCCGCCAGCTTCTCGGATGGACTGCTGACGCCACTGCAGTGACAACGGGCAAAGCCCAGGAACTACGTGCGGCACGCTGGCTTGAACAGCGCGGTCTGGTGGTTATTGAGCGCAATTACCGCTGCCGTCTCGGTGAGATTGATTTGATCTGTCGCGATGCGTCTATGCTGGTGTTTGTCGAAGTGCGTTTTCGCAGCAACCCCTATTACGCCTCCGCCTCCGCATCTATCACCACTAGCAAACAGCGCAGGCTACTAGCTACTGCTAGACACTATCTGCAGCGATATGGCGCTGCCAATCAAAGCGCCTGTCGCTTCGATGTTCTCGCCATAGACCGCACTCCGGGGACCAACGAAGATAAGATACAATGGCTGCGAAACGCGATTGGCAGTTAATACATGAGTACCTACGAGGCGATCGCCACAGAGTTTCAGTCCCTGATGGAACTGGTTTCTATCTCCGTGGATACGCTGGCAGATCCGGTCCAACAGGCTGTTGATCTGTGCCAGTCTGCACTGCTTAATGAACACAAGATACTCTGCTGTGGTAACGGCGCTGGCGCTATGGTCGCAGAGCTTTTCAGCATCGGATTACTGCACCGCTATGAACACGACAGACCTGCGCTGCCGGCCATCAGCCTGAGTGCGGATGGAGCGACACTGTCCGCCCTGGGCACGAGCAGCAGCAGTGATCTCTACGCACGACAGATTCGAGCTATCGGACAGCCCGGAGACTTACTGCTGGCGGTATCGGCGAACGATAATGCGAACAGCCTGATTCAGGCGGTCCGGGCCGCCCATGAGCGCGACATGCTGGTGGTGCTGCTGAGTGGCGGTGAGTGCAAAGATGTCTCCAGTTTGATCGCTTTGGACGATGTCGAGATCTATGTGAACTCTTTCAGCGCTCCGCGGATCATAGAGGTACATACCGTTATCGTTCACTGCCTGTGCAAGCTCATTGACCAGGCGCTGTTTGGAATCTACAGCTCATGAAAACCGTCGGCACGCTACTGATCACCCTTTTTCTCACTGCCTGCGGCAGCTTCCTCGCTGCTATTGATGCGCCCGCTATCGAAGATGATCCTGGCGAGCGAACACGCGGTGCCCGGGTAGAGGATGACTCTATCGAGACCAAAGGCATTGTTAATATCGGCGCGGAGGACGAGCGCTTCGACGATGCTCACATCAGCGTTGAGAGCTATAACGGCTATGTCCTGATTACAGGGCAAGTTCCCACGGCGGATTTAAAGGACCTGGCATCAGAAGTGGTCAGAAAAATTCGTGGGGTAAGGCGCATCTACAATGAACTCGAAGTATCAGGGAATACCACGGCGCTGGTTCGCTCCAGTGACGCCTGGCTCACCACCAAGGTGAAAACATCACTGGTAGCTGCCGATGACATCCAGGGCGGACGCGTAAAAGTGGTGACGGAAAATGGCGTGGTCTATTTGATGGGTCTGGTGTCCCACGCCGAGGCGGATCGCATCGTCGACGTCGCCCGCTCTACCGGCGGTGTGCAAAAAGTCGTACAGATTTTCGAGTGGATAGACTAGCGCTGCGCCAGGGTACTTACTACTTGACCACTTTGAGTGCTGGGCGCTTGTCACCAGACTTCGCATTGCCGCTGCTGCCATCACCATCGGGCGTGGGCGGCTCTGGCGGCGGCAGGTCTTCCCCATCGAAGACCATACCCTGACCATTTTCCCGAGCGTATATGCCCATAACGGCGTGCATGGGAACGTGCACGTCCACGGGCACGCCACCGAATCGGCCGTTGAAGAAAACGGCATCATTCTCAATGCGGAGCTCAACAACGGCTGCCGGAGATACGTTAAGAACGATTTGCCCATCCTTCACGTACTGTCGGGGTACATCGACACCGGTTTGTTCGGCATCGACAAGAACGTAGGGGGTGCAATCGTTATCCAGAATCCACTCGTAAAGCGCGCGCATTACGTAGGGCCGGCTGGGAGACATAGTCATGTTCAGGCTCGCTGACAGCGACGCGGGGCTACAGACGCATTTCCCGCTCCGCTTCGGTCAGGCTTGCCTGGAAGGACTCTCGATTAAACAGCCGCTCCATGTAGGCCAGCAGAGGCTTGGTTTGCTTGCTTGAGCGAAACTCAATGCCCAACGTGGGCAAGCGCCAAAGTACAGGGCCCAGGCAACAGTCAACGAGGGTGAACTCTTCGCTCATAAAAAACGGTTTCTCACCAAAAATGGGTGCGACCGCCTGCAGGCCTTCGCGCAGCTCTTTTGTGGCTTTCTCAACCACATTCTCCGACCGCGTGTTCTGGATCTGATCGACCAGTGCGCACCAGTCTCTTTCGATGCGGTGAATAAACAGACGGCTTTCGGCGCGAGCGACAGGGTACACCGGCAGTAGCGGCGGGTGGGGAAAACGCTCGTCCAGGTACTCCATCATCACTTTGGACTCGTACAGAACGAGATCGCGGTCAACCAATGTGGGCAGCGAATTGTAGGGATTGAGCTCAGCCAGTTCTTCCGGGGGGTGCGCTCCATCGCACTCCACAACGTCCACGGTCACGCCTTTCTCGGCCAGGACAATTCTCACCCTGTGACTGTAGTGACTTGAATTGTCTGAAAAAAAGGTCATTGACGACCGTTTGGCCACGACACCCATGGTAATCCCCCAAGGCTTATATGCGTTCTTGTTTGTGTGCGAATCGCTTGCGAGGGCAAGGCCCCAGCGCGATCAGTGTACGTCTTTCCAGTACTCTCGGCTAAGCAGAGATGCAAAGACAAAGAAGACCACAATGAACAGCAGCACGTAAACGCCGATGCGCTGGCGCTGCATTTTCATGGGCTCACCCACATAGGCGAGGAAGTTGACCAGATCGTAGACGGCGGAGTCAAATTCTTCGGGACTCAATGCGCCCTCTTCCACCAGTTTGAAACTACCACAGGAATCTTCGAGCACCGGCTCATTAGTGAGCGGGTCGACTTTAGCTGCGCCCTGAAGTGGGCCTGCTGCACAGGTCTGCAGCCCCTGTAACTCAATCAATGCGTGAGGCATACCCACGTTCGGATACACCTTGTTGTTCACCCCCATGGGGCGACTGTCATCGGCATAGAAGGTCCGCAAATAGGTATACAAGTAGTCTGGACTGCGCGCCCGAGAAATCAGCGTAAGATCGGGCGGCACCGCGCCAAACCACTGCTTTCCCAGTTCGTCAGGCATCGAATTTGTCATTAGCGACCCAATTTTATGATCGCGGTCCAGCACCAGATATTCCGCTGCGAGGTCTTCAGGAATCTCCAAATCTTCCGCGACGCGCTGATAACGGGAATACTTTAGCGAGTGGCACCCAGAGCAATAGTTCATGTACAGACCAGCGCCGTGTTGCAACGACGCCTTATCTGATAGGTCGGGTGACATATGATCCAGGTGCACGCCCTCACCGCCCGCAGCAACAGCCTTCAACGGCAGCACCGTCAGTGCGGCAATCAGAGCAATACCGCCCATCACGCCAAGCGGCCCCATTCCGCCATCCATCGTAACCCGCTCAGGCAGCGGCTTTGTCTTCTCCATGCTGGTCCAGATGGGCATGCCTAGGAAAAACCCGAAATAGATGATTGACGTAATCTGCGCCAATACGGTGCGGCCAGGTGTCGGCGACCACACGCCCAGGACGCCCAGGATTAGGAAAGATGCCGTGAACACGACCAACATCGCTTTGGTTATGTTGCCGCGATAACGCCACGACCTTACTGGACTGCGGTCAAGCCATGGCAGCAGGAATGGGATTGCAACGGATGCCGCGAACGCCATGAATCCCCAGAATTTATCCGGTACTGCCCTCAGTACCGAGTAAAAGGGAGTGAAGTACCACACCGGCGCGATGTGCGCTGGCGTTTTCAGGCCGTTGGCTTCTTCAAAGTTGGCATACTCCAGAAAGTAACCACCCATTTCCGGCATAAAAAACATGATCGCACAGAAGATAAACAGGAATACGCCGATCGCCTGTAGATCGTGCACGGTATAATAAGGGTGGAACTGGATGCCGTCGATCGGATTACCGTTCTCGTCTTTGTGCTTTTTGATGTCGACCCCATCCGGGTTGTTTGACCCGACTTCATGCAGCGCCAGAATATGCATTACGACCAAAGCCAGCAGTACGATCGGCAGCGCCACAACGTGCAGGGCAAAAAACCGATTCAGCGTGATGCCCGATATCAAATAATCACCTCGAATCCAGGTTACGATGTCTTCGCCGACCACGGGGATTGCACCGAACAGCGAGATGATCACCTGAGCACCCCAGTACGACATCTGACCCCAGGGCAATACGTAGCCGACGAAGGCTTCCGCCATCAGCACCACGAAGATCAGCATGCCAAAAATCCAGATGAGCTCGCGCGGCTTTTTGTACGATCCATAAATCAAAGCCCGGAACATATGGAGATACACCACGACGAAAAATGCTGACGCGCCGGTACTGTGCATGTAGCGCAGTAACCAGCCAAAATCGACATCGCGCATGATGTATTCGACCGATGCAAATGCCTCCTCTGCGCTTGCGGTGTAGTTCATCGTTAACCAAATGCCGGTAAGCAGTTGGTTAGCCAGCACTAGAAATGAAAAAACACCGAAGTAATACCAGAAGTTCAGGTTCTTGGGCGCGTAGTACTCGCCCATATGCGTATTCCATGCCCGCATGATGGGAAGACGCGCATCTACCCAGTCCCGCAAGCCGGTCAAAGCATTGTTCATTTACGCTACCTCCTTGTCAGCGCCAATCACCAGCGTCGTTTCACCCTCGAACATATAAGGTGGTACTTCCAGGTTGCTTGACGCCGGCACGCCGTTGTAAACACGGCCTGCCAGATCAAATTTTGAGCCATGACAGGGGCAGAAGAAGCCGCCTAACCAATCATCACCGCCAAGGTCGGCTGCGCCGACTTCGGGGCGAAACTTGGGTGCACAGCCCAGATGCGTGCAAAGTCCAACGAACACCATGATTTCCGGATTAATGGAGCGGGCGCGACCTTCAATGTAGTCGGGCTGCTTTGAGATCGCGGAATCTGGGTCCTTAAGCTTTCCATCAAGTTTATCGAGTCCGGCAAGCTGATCCGCAGTCCTGCGGATCACATAAACGGGCTTTCCCCGCCATTCCACTACCATCATTTGCCCGGGCTCTATCTTCGCAATATCTGCTTTCACCGGCGCACCAGCCGCTTTGGCCTTAGCGCTCGGGTTCCAGGAGCCTACGAACGGCACGGCAACTCCAACAACGCCCGCCACACCTACAGCGCTGGTAGCAGCGGTCAGGAAGCGCCGTCGGCCATCGTTGATGGCCTGGCCGTCGTTACCTGGGGGGTTGTCTGCAGTGTCGACTGAATCAGTGCCTGAATCGGTCATGGTATCAGTGCTCATTAAGCTCTCCCGCAATGTGCAAACCCTCTCCAGCGCGCAGCTTGGCCCCGGCGCGTCTCGGTGCATCTACGCATGCGTCAGACATACGAACACGGCGAGAAAAAAGAGGGGGATGTAAAAACGCGCCAAATGGTAATAACTTTGCTCTCTGGTGACAAGAAAAAGCGCCTAAGTATCAGAAAAATCTAGTGTTTCTTCGTTAACGCAACGTGAAAGCAAAACCCGTCCGGGGAATCAATTAAGCCTCAAGGCCGTACCCATAACCCACACTTGTGGCGACCCATTAGTGCTACTAGTGCTACGCACAGACTGCGACAGCGGATGCATTCTCAGCGGCTATTGCGCTAGGGGCGCCATGGATACAAAAACGCCCGACCACCGTTGCCGGTGCCGGGCGTGCTGTCGGTATTGCGCTATCTAGCGCTTGCTGTACTGCGGACGCTTGCGTGCTTTGCGCAAACCGACTTTTTTACGCTCCACTTCGCGAGCATCGCGGGTCACAAAGCCTGCGCCACGAAGGGTACCGCGTAGCGACTCGTCATAATCCATCAGGGCACGGGTAATGCCATGGCGTATAGCACCCGCCTGACCGAAGCTCCCGCCGCCAGCTACCGTGACGCTAATGTCGAACTTGTCTTCGGTTTCGGTGAGCTGCAAAGGCTGACGGACGATCATGCGTGCAACCTCGCGCCCGAAATATTGGTCAAGCGGCTTATTGTTGACCGTGATCTGGCCGCCGCCAGAACTGAGGAACACCCGCGCTGTTGACGTTTTGCGACGTCCGGTTCCGTAATATTGAGTAGATGCCATAAATAAACCTGGTAGTAACTGGTAATAAATAGACGCGCTTGTTAGAGACTGAGCGCCTGGGGCTGTTGGGCCGCGTGGGGGTGTTCACCACCGGCATACACCTTGAGCTTCTTGAACATCGCCCGCCCCAGGGGGTTGCGCGGCAACATGCCTTTCACAGCGCTTTGGATAACCCGTTCAGGCGCTTTTTCAATGAGCTGCTCGAAGGACATGCTTTTCAGACCGCCCGGATAGCCCGTGTGACGGTGATACATCTTGTCGCTGGCTTTTGCGCCCGTCACCCTGACCTTGGCGGCATTAATCACGACGATGTAATCACCTGTGTCGACGTGCGGCGTGTACTCCGGCTTGTGCTTGCCGCGCAAACGATGTGCAATTTCACTGGCTAGACGTCCTAGCGTTTTATCCGCCGCATCTACGACATACCAGTCGTGCTGCACCATTTCAGGTTTAGCGCTAAAGGTTTTCATGGTGAGCTGCCCCCATAGAGGCCCGTAAATTTGAGAGCGCGAATTCTACATAGCGCACCTTGGCTTTTCAAGGCGTTTTTCTTTCGTTTTCCGGAGCTTAGCGCACCAGTCGGACACCCATTGTCGTCGCGCTATAAGCTGGCTCAAAAGGCGCTTCTGTACCGTCGCTTTGCCAGACTCGCACCTTAAGCCTCAGCGGTTCTGCCAGGCTCGATACAGCAAGGCTGTATTCGTGAAAGCTCATCAGGCAGAGGGACTCGCCTCCGGCGTCGGGAGCGCTGCAAACCAGCTGCCCGCCGTCCACTGCGAAGGCGACGGCTGCCAGCGCTGTTGGCAGTGCACCACCGCGCGCTTTTGCCCAACACTCTTTCAGTGACCAATGATCAAACAGACGGCGTCGATCGAGCCTGCCACCTACCTGCAGCGCTGACAATTCCGCAGCGGGGAAATAGCGCGCGGCAATACGTTCAATGTCGCGCTCCGGGTCGTGCCACTGGATATCCACACCCACTGCGGCCGTTGTGCCGACGGCGAGTGCTATCCAGTCAGCAGAGTGGCTGAGATTGAAATGCAGCGCCAGATCGTCGTCCAGCAACAAGGGTTTACCGTGCTCGCTCCGAGTAAAGCACCACTCGGACGGATCACGCGCGTGGTAGCGGGATAACTGATGGCGCAACCATACTCTTCCTGCAGCGGCATCAGGGCGCTGACGATAGCGTTGTCTTTCTTCCGCCGACAGCACAGTTCCCGGCAGGTCGCAGGCGACCTGCAGCGGGCATAGCCAAAGTTGAACTTCGCCCTGAGCGGGCCTAGAAACGCTGGATCGTTTTGCCAACGACGCGGTCACGCAGCTTCCAGAACAGGGAGTTGGGATTCACAACGACGATGAACACCTTGCGCAGACGGTCCTCCGGACATGCAATGGGTTTGACCGCATGCCAGGCGTGATCGGTGCGGAGCATCAAAGCACTGTAGTTACCGATAGAGTCCATTTCTTTGACGCTGTCGAAGACATCCAGGCTGGGGGCAGAGTTGTAATCAAGCCTGCCGCCGTCATCAAGCACCAGAGTGGACCCGCCCCAATCCGGCGACCAGTCCGCCTCCGAGTTGAAATAGAACAGGTGCGAGCCGTGTTCTCGGCGAGCATCGCAGTGTGGCGATACATCGCAACCCGTAGGCGTGTAGTGCCAGTGAAAGCGAAACTCCGCGCGCCTTGCACCCAGCAGTCGCTCTATTTCACGGCGATAGTTGTCACTGCAAAGCTCCGCAATAAACTCCCGCCACGGTGCCGGCACCTCTGTTTCAGGGGTGTACTCCAACGAATAACGATCATGCGGCGCTTGCCCGGCGCGACGCTGCTTGCCGAAAATCTCTCCGAAGGACTCCAGCGGCGGCATGTTGTTAAGCAGGTCCTCAAATCCTTGCGCAGTCAGTAACCCGTGCGGGTTGTAATGAGGATAGGGCTCAACGGCAAGGAATTCCTCGCGACCGAGGCTGCGTAACCTATCGATGTCGAGATAGTGCATCCTGAATCTCCTGCCCCGATTCTTCAGGCGGCTTTAGCCGGAGCGAGCGTAAGAGGGGGCGTTTGCTCAAGCACCGCAAAAGCGTCATGCCTTACATGATTCTTGGCCATCTCGTCCTTGACCAGTTGCTCTGAGATTTCTCCTGATTCCAGACACTCCTTGAGAAGGCCGAAAAAGAATGCCTGCTGCGCAGTATCCGGATGCTCGTGATAGCGACCCAGCAAGCCATACTCACCGAACACTTTGGCGCGAAGTCGATTCAGCGATGCCAGCAGGGGCCGCTTTTTGAATTTGTCCGCCGGTGTGTAATCCACGGGTAAGCCCGTTTTCCAGGGCTGAGTGCGCCGCTTGGTGTTGTGCAGGAGTCGCGTTTCGGCATCAAGGTGATCAAAGTCGTTCCAGCAGGGCTCCAGGAAACCAATGTTGTCTGGTTCCTCATACGCCAGAACCATCCACTCTTTGTAGTCCTTTTCGAAATGGAACAGCGCATCAAAATCCGCCTCTGCATCCCAATGCGTCAGCCGAGCACAGTCCATCAACATAACGCTGGTCGCGACTTGATAGCCTTTTCCGTCCTTGGCGGAGCGATGCCTGCCCATAACGGCTGCATTTCCCATATCCCGATCTAACAGCTCGTTGATATCGCCAACGGCAAACACGTCTGGGTCAGTCACTACGGCACGTCCCTGATAGCCCATAAGCTTGGGCGGCAGGAAGCGCATGGGTGTAAAGGATTGCAGGTCATCCATGCGCCAGACGCGGGTAGTGCCACCTCGCAGAAAAGCTTCCCCCTCCCTCTTGCGCAGGAAAGCATGGTCCCGCGTATGAATAAACTCGACGTCAAACGCATCGGGCCTGGCGGTGTTACGCCGAAAAGAGTACGCCGCTACCAATGCTCCCAGCCACTGGCGTTCGTTAGTGTGTATAAAGACGCGTTTGTCCATGCTCAGGCGCTGCCCTCAGCCGCTGTAGGTGCCTGTTCATCGCTGGTGTAGCCAAACACAGGCAACAAGCACGCGTCGACTATACCGTCCAATTCTGCCACCTGGGCATCGTCAAAATAATCCCGGTACCCGCCGACTTTGGCTTTACGAACTTTGAAGGTATTGGGGTCATTAACGTCCTTGGCCTGCACCCGTGAGCCGCTGCGCCAGAAGTAATTCTCCTGCTCTTTCTTCCGAAGGTTCTCCACAGACGCGAAGTCTGCCACATCGCTGAGAAAAGCCGCGTCGGGCTCCATTCCCAGGAAAGTGACCACCTTCGCCATCTCCGTTTCAGGATCTGCGCGCAAGTCTTCGTAGCGCACCACCAGCAGCTCATCGATGTTATCGAGCTCAGTCGCCCAGGCATTCATGAAGTCAATGATATGCCTGAGCCCCTTGCCTTTGTGCTTGACGAAGTCATAGACCGAGATATCTGCATCATGCTCTGGGTAGTTGTTCATAGACTTTTTATCTGGTCGCATGCGGTACTTCCACTGAAAAAACTGCGACACAGCGACATCCTGGGGCTTACGCACCAGCAGTACAGTTTTTTTCTTGTAAAAGTCGCGCTTGGAATCCAGATTCCCGGTGAACTGCCGCAGATAGTTATCGTGGGTGAAGAATATCCTCGGAACGTTTTTGTTCATTCGAGAGAAGTTATCAAAGCCCATCAGAACGTTATCGGGCAGCTGGTAAGCCAATTGATAGTAGCGGGAGATCATCACCCTCACCCAGGTGCGCCCGCTCTTGCCGTAGGAGGCAAAAATATAGTCACAGTGCCGGTACTTCCAGAATTCCTCGCGCCCGCGGCGCCAGCGTTCCAACTGATGGGATTTCTGCTCGGGCAAAAATTTGCAGGCGAAGCGGACCAGCCATTTGATGAGTCGCTTGAAAACAGCGTGCATGGATTGCCCCCGGAAACCGGGCATCGTGAAAACGGCGCAGACTATAGCAAGCAGGGGCCATTCTCAAGATTGTGTGGTATTTTTGCCGCCTTTCCCGGGTCCACAAGTCCTTGATCTCTATGGAATTCAGGCGACTTCACAGCTTTCTGCATGAGCGCGGTCTGCTGTATGTCTACAGCCTTTTTATCGCTGGCTATTTCCTGTTGCCGATGGCGTCCGGGCATAGACGCCTTTATTACCTGTTTGTATTTCCCGCCGCATTATTGCTGGCCAAAGAGCTCTGGTCTTTTTGCCGCTGTAACCGCCTCACATGGCTGATCATTGCCTACGTAACATGGATGAGCCTTAGTCTGTTCTGGTCCCGGGAGGCGAGTGCCATGCAGGGTCTGTGGCAGCTATTCCTGAATACCGCGGCTTTCAGTTTCGTCGCCGTCTCTGCCTTCCTATGGATTCACCACAGTGACCGCATAAGCGGATTGCTCAGCCGCGTGCTCTGGCTGGCTGCTGCGGCGGCGGTGGCCTCTATGGTGGTGTTCTACCTTCAGCACCCCTTTCCTCAGACCAGACTGGAGCCACTGGGTGTTATGCACCATCAGAACAAGGGCGGCGCGGCGTATGGTCTACTGTTGTTGTTTTGCATGCGCATGGCGATGGCAGAGCACAGTGCACGCCAGCGCTGGTGGCTTGGCGTGACCGCGGTGGCGCTGGGCGCGCTGGTCTTACTGACTCAGTCGCGCACTGCACTGGCTGCAGTATGTGTAGGGCTTGCTGTCGTCATGGGTAAACGTGGCCTGCCCTGGTTAGTGCTGGGTCTGGCGGTAAGTTGGGGCCTCGTGGCCAGTAACCCGGAGACCTGGGGTGAGCGGGTTATCGGCCTGTCCTTTCGGCCTGGCATCTGGCAGCAGGTGCTTCAGGACATGCAGGGGCACTGGCTGCTTGGACACGGGTATCTCAGTGATCCGCGTGTGTCTGTTTACGGCAAAGTGTTTGACCACGCCCACAATGGCTACCTGGCCAGTTTGCGCGACGGTGGCCTGGTCGGGGTTGTGCTGCTGGCACTGGTACTGGGAACTGCTCTGTTTCAGGCAGTACGGATCGCTCTGATGAACGGGGAACGTCTTTACCTTGCGATGCTCTTATACGGTATGACTTGTATCACCATGGATTTCGACAGACTGCTGGTGCATCCGAAAGAGCTGTGGTTATTCTTCTGGCTGCCACTGGCATTGCTTGTGGCGGTCTACCCGCGCCGCACTTCCATAAGCACCTATCCCCTGGCGCCGGTGGGCCCAGCCTCCGCAAGTAAAACGGTATGAGATCTGGCTTGTTACCCATGCTTGGCTTGCTTGCCTGCTCCGCAGCACAGCATGCCATTGCTGACAACATATCAGGCGCCGCGCTTCCTGGCTGGCGGGAACTGGTATACGAACAGCGCAGTTTTTGGGCCAGTGCACGCTCGACCTTGACCCTGGATGAGTGCGCTAAGGAACCTGGCTGGTGCACTGTTATTCGCAGCGAAGTCGGTGACAACCGGGAGGAGATCAGTCTAAGGACCGACCGGGCTGGCATGCTGCAGACGCGCGAGCGTTTCAGTCAGGGCAGAGACCAACGCAAAAAGTTGTGGTCCTATACAGCCAGGGCTGTCCATCGACAGCGTTTTGAGCCCGCATCTGATGAGCAGGCGTCTAGCAATGGGTGGCAACAGACCAGCGATCGGCTCATTAACTATCCAGATGACATTACAGGAGTGACGGACGCACACTTGTTGCTGGCGCTGGCCGCCGCTGATCGCGAGCGACAATTTCTGGTGCACACCGATATGAACTTCTACAGGGTCACGCTAACGCCCGCCGGTGAAGACCTGATAAAACTTTCTGAGTCACTGACGTTACCGGGCCCTTCGCATCGTGAAGTCGATCTGGTCGCGCTAACAGCCACACTGGTTGGCGAAGCGAGGGACAAACCGGACTTCGCGCTGCTTGGTCTATCCGGAGCGCTACACATCGCCCTGGATCGAGAGACAGGTCTGCCACTTCAAATTCACGGTCGGGCGCCACGCCTGGGGCAGATCACCATTAACCTGGCCCGCGCGACGCTGAGGCAGCCTGCGCTGCGGCAGCCGGAGCTGAGGCAGCCTGTGCTGCGGCAGCCGGAGCTGAGGCAGCATGCGCCATGAGCCGCGCAGAGGACAGGGTCGGGTTAATCAGTAACCCTGGCAGTGGCCACAACCGCGACCAGTTCCCTGCACTGCAGGACAGAATTGCACATAGCCAGATATTGCATACAGTGACAAGATCGGCGGCGGATATTGACTCCGCCCTGCAAGAACTTGCGTCCTCTGGTGTCTCCATCCTTGGCATAAACGGCGGCGATGGCACCGCCTCCGCCATCCTCGGCAGGGTGCTGGAGGGTCAGTTTTTTGACGTCCTGCCATCGTTTGTAATTCTTCCGGGCGGCACGGCTAACATGAACGCTGGTGACGTCGGTATTGGCGGCGGCCTCCGCGCTGCAGTCACGCGTTTTTGTGATTGCGCTGACCGTAACCTGTGGCACGACGCGCATGCCCAGCGAAGACATCTTCTGCGCCTGCGCACCGCCGACGGCGCACTGCATCACGGTATGTTCCTGGGCGCGGGCGCAATCCTGAGCGGAACAGCCTATGCCCATGAAAAAATCCATTCTCGCGGACTGCGGGACGATTTCAGCCTGGCTCTGGGAACGGCGCGGACAGTCTTCGGGGTAGTCCGGGGCGATCCCCGTTTTACACAGCACCAGACGATCTCCATCCAGCTGGGACAGGACCGCCTGCGCACGCATCACACGCTTATCCTTGCTATCAGCACCTTGCAGAGACTGGCGTTTGGCATGCGCCCTTTCTGGGGTTGCGAGCCGGGCCCACTGCGCATGACGTTAATGGAAGCCGGCTGCACACGCTTCGCGCGCACCTTTCTCAGCATTGCGCGTGGCAAACCTAGCAGCAATGCGATTCCCGAGCAGGGCTACTTCAGTCACAATGCTGACGCCATGACACTCTCTATGACCGGCGATATCAACCTTGACGGAGAAATCCTGTCGGTACACGGAGAGGTCTACATAACCGCCACGCCAGCGCTGACCTTTCTGCAGCTATGACGACAGACTCAGCATCCTCTGCCGCTGAACAGGCAGCCGCCATAGCGGAACATCCAGCCTTACAACAGATGCTGTCTGACCTGCGCGCGCGACACAGTGACGCTATCAATGGCGTTTTAGTATACGGTTCTTGCCTGCGCACTGGAGACATCTTCGACGGACTGCTGGACCTGTATTTGCTCTGCAGCGACTACACCAAGGCTTACCAAAGTGCCGGCTTAACGCTTGCCAACAGGCTGTTGCCGCCCAATGTTTTCTATGTCGAAACGCTCTACGAGGGACACACCCTGCGCGGTAAAGTAACGCTAATCTCCCTGGCAGACTTCTCACGCGGCTGCAGTCGCGCCTGGTTTGAAAGTTACCTGTGGGGGCGCTTCGCGCAGCCCACCCTGGTGGCCTGGTGCTGCGACGCCGCCACCGAGGCGGCTATTGAAGAGTCTTTGAATACGGCAGCAAATACGCTGCTGGAGCGATCTCTGCCACTGTTGCCTGCCAATGGCAGCGTTCTTTCGCTCTGGCAGGCAGCACTGGCTCTGAGTTACGGCACAGAACTGCGCACGGAGCGCAGCGGCAGGGCACAGGAACTGGTGCAGGCTAATGCAGCGTATTACCAGGCGACGGCGCAGGCGCATAGCGGCTCCCTCAGCTTCCCGTTTCAGGTGTATGATGATCGCTACGACTGCACCGTGCCCGTGGGACGACGTAAACTAGCGGTGTTGGCATGGGCTCTGCGACGAGTGCAGGGCAAGCTATTGTCGGTCCTGCGTTTGGTCAAAGCGTTGTATACCTTTGAAGGAGGACTCGACTATATCGCCTGGAAGCTGGAACGCCATTCTGGCCAGCCTGTTGCCATCCCGGACCGGGTACGACAGCGCCCGCTAATCCATATGTGGGGATTCTTCTGGGGTTTATATCGGCGCGGTATATTCAAGTGAACGCGATATGACAGCCACTAACATCGCAGATCTTAAGGTCGCAGTTTGCGTCTGCACTCACAATCGCAGCCAAGGCCTCACACGTCTTCTGGTGGCGTTGCAGGATATCGACCTCAGTGGCTACAACCCGGATGCCGTCCAGGTGATTGTTGTAGACAATAACCCTAATCGCGAAACGGAAGCTATCTGCGCGCGGGCAGCGCCGCGTTTACACATATCCGTGCACTATGCGGTTGAGCCTCGATCCGGCATCACCTTCGCCCGCAACAGGGCTGTGGAGGTGGCGCTGGAGCGGGGAGCCGACTTCGTCGCGTTCATTGATGACGATGACCAACCCCAATCGGACTGGTTAATACAACTGCTGGATCGGCAGGCCGTCACTGGCGCAGACCTGGTCTTCGGCACCTGGGTGCTGGACACGATGATGCCCCAGTGGGCGCGCGAATCCGGCATATTTCGCTCGCCCGTCAAGGCCAAGCACCAAAACAAAGGGGGTCGCTATGGTCTGCCCGGCTGCGCCTCCACCTGCAACGCTCTGGTGGGGCGCAGTATCCTCGAGCGCGTCGCCACCACCGGCGCGATTTTTAATCATACGTTCCGCTTCAGCGGCGGCGAGGACAAGGACTTTTTCATTCGAGCGCGGCTGCTGGGCGCACGCCTTGCATCTGCCGACATGTCGGTGATTCATCGCAATCATGAGCCCGATCGATACACGGCGCGCGGCCTGATGCGCCGCGGATTCAAGAATGGCTGTTCGCAAGTCGGTATGGCACGTTCGCACGGCACTGCTATGCGTGTGGTCAAGCTGCTGGGTACTTCGTTGGGCAAGCTTTTGATGTCGCTGTTTCTGCTCCCTTTTTCAATTTTCTCCCAGGGGATGCTTATGCATAACCTTTATCGCATCGCCAAGGCCTTTGGTGTGGTTTACGCAGCGGTCACCGGGCGCGGCATTAACTACTATTCCCGGTAGCACAGAATGCCTTCGCGTAGCCAAGCTGGGTGCTTTGATTTATAGTTGCGCGCCAGAAAGAGCCCCGGCCCGCGATAGACAAATCGCTGCCAAACGCCATCCGAGATAGCTGTCCCATATGAAAGCCTGCGTATTCATTCAAACCAACCACAAGCAGATAACCGGCGCTAAAGTGGCCGAATACGCACTGCGCCGTTACTCAAATAACAACGATAAATTCGACGTTCAAATTGTGGACACCCGTGACTATCCGTTTTTCGCAGAGTTTGAAGGGCGCGATTACCTTCGCGACGGTGTTAAACGCGAGTGGCTTAACGACGACCTGCAGTCTTTCACTCCAACCCGCTTTATGCCACCAGGCCTCATGGGGTATGAAGGCCGGGCCGTCGTTATAGACCCAGACATCTTCGCCGCGACAGACATCTGGGAGCTGCTCAGTCGTGACATGCAGGGCAAGGCAATCATGTGCCGCATGCGCTCTGGCCCCAAGGGCATCGTGGACCGTTGCATGGCATCCAGCGTGATGTTGCTGGATTGCGCAAAGCTTACGCACTGGGATGCGGAGGCAAAATTTCG
>JBCDKJ010000011.1:0-77061 GCA_038746745.1 Pseudomonadota bacterium | reverse complement strand
CCGCATTCGCGGGTACGATGAACAGAGAAACACCGTAGGGGTCACGCCTGTCGCCAGAGGTGCGAGCACTGACAATCAGTTGATCTGCAGCGGCTCCATTGAGCACGCTGATTTTCCTACCACTCAGGGTATAACCGGCGGTGGACTTAACAGCCACGGTAGATACGTCGGCAAGCGTATAGCGGCTGTTGGCTTCGGCGGTCGCAAACGCCCACTGCTGTGTCCCCGCCATCAATTCCGGGAGCCAGGTTGCGCGCTGTGCGTCATTGCTGCGTTTCAGAAAGCCACCGCACACCACCACCGTTGCCAGGTAGGGTTCTGTGACGAGACCGCGACCAAACTGTTCGCAGAGCACCATCATGTCAATAGCGTCGCAGCCAAAGCCGCCGTCTGTTTCAGCGAACGTCAGGCCCAGCCAACCTAGCTCAGAGAGCTCGGACCAGCGATCCTGATCCAGTGCCGTATTTGAGTCCCGCAGCTTCCGCAATCGCTCAATGCTGTAATTATCCGACACGAAACGCGCAACACTGTCCTTAAGAAGTTGCTGCTCTTCACTGAGGGATAAATGCATTAGACGATCCTGGTTGTGCGAGGCCGAAAAAGTAGCAAACGGTTAGCACAAAAACAATCAGATCATCCGGTTTTCGTTTGCCTGGATAGCCTGGCACGCCCAGGCGCGTTTGCAGCTTGCTCGGCCTGTTTAATTCAGGTCGGCAGCATATTGTCGCATGACGTCCAGCGGCACGACGTCCAGTGCGCGTTGATGGGTACGACGCAAAAACACGCGGGGCGCACTGTCTGCGCGCTGCGCTTCCAGCCATCGGCTGGCACAGAGACACCAGCGATCCCCCGCCTTTAAACCGGGAAAACCGTAGGCGGGCATGGGCGTGATGAGGTCGTTGCCCTTGGCCCTCGAAAACTGCAGAAATTCCTCGGTGACTTCAACGCAGACCGTATGGGAGCCAAAATCCTGCGGGTTGGTGTTGCAGCAGCCGTCGCGAAAGAATCCCGTAACAGGGTCCTCACCGCAGGTTTCAAGCTTCTCGCCGAACACGTTGACCGACTCGTCCATTTCATTGCTCACCGGCGTTCTCCTCTGTCGACCTTGGTTTCAGTTGCTCGTTGACGCCCTGGAAGCCAGATCAGTTAACAGGGCAAGATCCTCATCAAACACGGGGCTCAGCTCGGCAAGCTCTGCCGGCGTAACCCAGCGCAGTGCCGTCAGTTCGTCATTGCAAATACGCGGCTCACCCTGCAACAGTTCGCAACGCCAATAATGCAGGCGGTAGCGTGCATTGCGAGCCGTAAGCGACTGGAGCCGCTGTGCTGGCCGCACCCTGCAGCCGATCTCTTCCATGGCCTCTCGAACCACGGTCTGCATTTGGGACTCACCCTCTTCAACCGTGCCCGACACCTGGGTCCAATACCCTGCCGCGCGCTTATGGGACGCACGCTGCCCCACCAGAAACTTTCCGTCACGCTGGATCACCAGGATCACACCATCCTGCACTGGTTCAGACACTGACAAGCGCGCTGTTATCGCATAGCCAGGTGCGCCACTCATCGACGAGGGCCGGGCTATAGTCCCCCGCTTCCGGGAGGCGTCCCCACACCGGTTGCGGCCAGCACGCATCTCCCTCAGCACGACCAATGATGTGCAAGTGCATCTGCGGGACAAGATTTCCCAGACCGGCAAAGTTAACCTTGTGGTAGCCCAGCGTGTTCTTAATGAAATCAGATATGGCCGCACAGTCGGTTAGCACAGCCTGGAGCTCAGTCGCATCAAGATCCAAAACGTCCGTTAGGAAGGTGTCTGGTACTAAAATGAACCAGGGCAGGCCAGAATTTTTCATCAACAGTAGTGCGCCTGATGGCATGTTACCGAGGTGATGACAGTCGGCCTGGAGCTGGGGGTGTATTTCCATAAAGCAACCAGAATGAGCACTCCGTCTGATGAGCATACGTCTGGCAACCGGTCAGTGAAAGCCCTTAGCGGTTTTGGAAAAAAGCCCTTAGCGGTTTTGGAAAAGCCTTTGGCGGTTTTGGAAAAGTCCTTAGCTGGAAGAAAAATCATCAGGACGACTATGAACGCCTCGAAAACCCATAACGCTAGGCGGCGGCTAATTTTGCGACTACCCTGATGTCATGGATTTAGCGCAATCGCGGGATAACTTTGTCCCAGACGGGCAGACTCTGGACAGTGCGCTTGCGCGCACAACCCACCTTGGTATCGGCGCACATCCGGACGACCTTGAAATCATTGCTTGCCACGGCATTCTCTCCTGCTATCAGGCCTCCCACCAGCACTTCAGCGGGATAGTCGCCTGTGACGGCGCTGGCAGCCCTCGGGATGGTAAGTATGCTGATTTTGACGATGAACGCATGGCGGCGCAGCGCCGACAGGAGCAGCGTTCGGCCGCTGTGCTGGGCGACTATAACGCTGTGATCCAATTGGGCTTGTCCAGCGACGCGCTAAAGACCAATCCGGTCGCTCTGGAGGCCATACTGATAAGCATCCTCGAACAGAGCACACCCGAAATCGTTTATATCCATCAGCTGGTAGACCGCCACGCAACCCATCGGGCGCTGGGGCGAGCCAGCATGAATGCGCTGTGCAGGCTGCCTGCTGAGCAACGCCCTAACGCCGTATACGGCGTTGAGGTATGGGGCAGCCTCGACTGGCTGCCTGCAGCATGGCGCAAGGCGCTGCCTATCAATGACCCCGACGAATTGCAGGCCGCCTTACTGCGTTGTCACGACAGCCAGATTAACGGAGGCAAGCGCTACGATAAGGCAGTTATTGCCCGACAAAAGGCCAACGCCACACTGGCTGAAAGTCATAGCACTGACACCATGGCAGCCTGTGCTCTGGCCATGGATCTAACCCACCTCCTGGACGAGGGCGCACAGGGTATTGATGCATTTCTGCGAGGCTGCTTTTCCGAGTTCGCTGAGAGCCTGGCACCCCAGGGCTGAGCAACCGTCGTACCTCGCTGACGCTTTAACTAAGCTGATTGAAAAACACTGCTTTATCAACACAAGTACTACGCTGACATAAAAACACAGGAGACACCCGCATGGATTATCAACTTCTTGGCAGTAGCGGACTTCGCGTTTCACAACTTTGCCTGGGCGCCATGACGTTCGGTTCAGATGAACCCTGGTGCGCTGACGAACAGGAGAGCCGCGCGATGTTCGATGCCTTCGTCGACGCTGGCGGCAACTTTATCGACACCGCCGATCTTTACACCCAGGGCGAGAGCGAGAAACTGGTGGGCAAGTTTGTCGCCACAGACCGGGAGCGTTTCGTTATAGCGACAAAGTACACCAACAGTTTCCCTGGAGCCGAGGACCCAAACGCAGCGGGTAATCACCGTAAGAATCTGCGTCAGTCACTGGATGCCAGTCTCAAGCGCCTGAACGTCGATTACATCGATCTGTACTGGGTGCATGTCTGGGATTACACGACACCAGTCGATGAGGTCGTGCGAGCACTCGACGACGCCGTGAGCGCTGGGAAAATTCTTTATGCGGGGTTATCAGACGCACCCGCCTGGGTCGCGGCGCGTGCCAACACCATTGCAGAGCTGCGCGGCTGGACACCGTTCAGCGCCCTGCAGCTTGAGTACAGCCTGTTGGAGCGGGGCATCGAGCGTGAGCACATCTCTCTAAGCCGAGCAGCCGATATGTCGGTAACTGCATGGTCACCCCTGGCGAGCGGCGTTCTATCTGGCAAGTACACCAGGGACAGCGGCGAAGCCAAAAGACTCGATACTCTGGCGTTCAGAGAAATTGACGAGCGCAGCCTGCACATCGCTCGTGAGGTTGACACCATCGCCGATGAGATCGGCGTGAGTTCAGCACAAGTGGCGCTGGCCTGGGTTCGACAGCGCGGCGCGATACCGATTATTGGCGCCCGCACCACGGCGCAAGTAAAAGACAACATCAAGAGTCTGGATATCGCCCTGGACGAGACGCAGTTAGAAAAACTTAACGCCATCAGCGCGCCGGATCTTGGGCATCCCTATAACTTCACCGACAGCGAGCTGATTCGGAGTCTGGTTTACGGGGGCATGTACGACAGGATTCATAATCACCGCAAGCTCAGGTAGGTGCTACCGGCGAGGTGCTGCCGACGCGGTCGGCGAGACGAAGTGCTGCCGACGCGGCCGGCGAGACGAGGTGCTACCGGCGAGGCCAGGCGCTACCATTGCCACACGCTAGGCTGCGCCCGGCGCAAGCAGCGTCAACAGGTCGCTGACTCTGCGCTCAATGGCATCTTCAGTGGTAGCGGCGATTTTGGATGAATTGGTGGCGACGTCACTGTGCCAGCCCAGTAGCGTAGCGACCAGCGCCAGGTAAATAATCTCCCCAAGCGCTTCGGCGGCAACATCATCTCGCCACAGTCCATCAGCCTGGCCACTGTCAGCCAAGCCGTTCAGTGCTCCTCGCAGCTGAGAAAACCCGTCAGCTGCATTAGCTTGGAGAAACATCTGCTGGGTCAATGGCGCAGTTTGCACCAGCACCTGTGCCAGGCGCTCAAACCACGCCCGCAGGACAGCCGGCGCTCGATCGTATTTTTCGCGGTAATGCTGTAGGGCACGCAGCAATCTGTCCTCAAGATCGTGACTGATCGACCCCAGCAGAGCGGATTTCGATGAAAAATGATTAAACAGGCTGGCGCGCGATACATCCGCAGCGGCAGCGATCGCGTCCATTGTGGTGTCGGAATAGCCCTGCTGGAGAAATAGCGACTGCGCAGCAGACAAAATCTGGCGACGAGTGCGAAGACGCTTCGGTTCTCTGTGTCTCATTTTTAGACTTTAGTCTATATGTAGACTCTAGTCTATTTTTTGCACTCCTCACAGGTCTTGATGCTGAGCACAACGCTGCCGCCGATACCTAGCAGCACCGCGCCAAACAGCTTGAGCCAGAGTTGTTCCACCGCGAAGAACACGGAAAAGCCGCCGGCCACCAGCATGCTGACAATGGCGACCGCCTTGGCGCGTCGCGTCATGCAGCGATGCTCTTCCCAATTTCGGATCATTGGCCCTGTGACCTCATGCTGGAGCAGCCGTTGGTGCCATTTCTCCGAAGATCGAGCAAAGAACCAGGCGGACAGCAGCAGAAACGGAGTGCCCGGTAGCAAAGGTAGCAATACGCCCAGAATGGCCAAGCACAGGAATAAAAACCCCAAAGGTTTGTAGAAATGCTGCTTCACGCGCTTACCGCTGCAAATGGGTAGTGGTAGATTAGTCGTGCTTATGGACTATCAGCAAGCGCGCAGCCATTTACTGAGCCTGCCCGAGACCTGGGAAGACTTCCCTTTCGGTCCGGACGTTGCAGTCATCAAGATCGCAAATAAGATGTTTGCTACGCTGGCTCTGCAGGGTGGCGCAGCGCGCTGTAACCTGAAGTGCGATCCCGAGGAAGCGCTCATCCTGCGGGACATGTTCAATGCCGTGCTGCCGGGGTACCACATGAACAAGAAACACTGGAACACGGTGGCACTGGAGGGCGATGTGCCTGGCACAGAGATCGCGCGTATGATGGACCGTTCCTACGGGCTAGTGGTGCGCAGCTTGCCTAAACGTGAACAAGAGCAACTGATTAAGACCCATGGAAAGAACGCAGTATTTAAGCCGTAGTGAAGTGCGATTTTTCACCAGAAAGAGCGATTTTCTTGCCTGGAAGACGCTGGTAACGAGCTGGGCTGGCATTTTTGCGATCTTTTGGGTGGTAGCCAACTGGACGCATCATGTGACGCTGTTTGCAGCCCTGCTGCTGCTACCTGGTCGTCAGCTTGCCCTGGCAGTGATTACCCACGAGTGTGGACACGGTACGTTTTTTAACTCGAAAGTGCTGAATCGGTGGGTAGGCCAGTATCTGGCTGCCAACCCCGTATTCACCGACATGCACAACTACGCTCGCGGGCATACGCAGCATCATCAGTTGGCGGGAACCCACGACGATCCCGACCTGCCCAACTATCAGGCCTATCCGGTCTCGACGGATAGCTTCAAACGCAAAGTCTTACGAGACCTCACCGGACAAACGGGGTATAAGCTCATGCGCTTTATCCTGAGCAGCGCAATGGGAATACTGTCGGACGACGACGCGAGCCGAGCCCGCGCCAAACCGTTTCTACAACAAATCATGATGAATCTGATACTGGCAGTGCTGTTAGCCTGGCTGTTCGCACCCTGGGCCTATCTTCTGTGGCTGGGCGCCTATATGACCACCTATATGCTGGTTGTTCGTATCCGGCAGGTCGCAGAGCATGCCAACGTGCCAGACTTGTACGACAGCGACCCTCGCAACAACACCCGCACCACCATCCCGAGTTGGTGGGAGAGACTCGTCTTTGCACCCAATAACGTTAACTATCATATGGAGCATCACTTTATGGCGGCAGTGCCCTGCTACCGATTGAAGGAGCTGCACCAGCTTCTGAGACAGCGGGGCGCTTATACTGATACGCCGATTTTCCATGGTTATAGCGAGGTGCTGCGCCACGCTATCGCCTGACTTTAGCCGCGCCTTAGTGCCTGATCCATCATGCCTCGTCGCACCAAGATAGTCGCTACCGTTGGTCCCGCCACGGATGATGAGGGTGTCATCGGCGAGCTGATCGACGCTGGCGTTAACGTATTCAGGCTCAACTTCAGTCACGGCAGTATTGAACAGCATCTGTCCGTCGCACAGTCCATTCGCCGGCAGGCCGACGCCCGCAACTCCTATGTCGGCATTCTAGCCGATCTACAGGGCCCTAAGATTCGTATCGGAGCATTCCCCGGCGATCACGTCAGGCTCGAAGTGGGTGATAGCTTCGCGCTAGACACGCATCTGGAGGATTCAGAGGGCAGTAAGCGCGCGGTCGCACTGGAATACAAAGCGCTGTGCGAACAAACAACGCGCGACGATATTCTGCTATTAGACGACGGGCGCATTCGCCTGAAGGTGACAGCAGTAGAGGCGGGAGTCGTCGAAACCGAGGTGCTGATTGGCGGTGTGCTGGGGTCCCGCAAAGGTATCAACAAGCTGGGCGGCGGGCTGGCAGCTCCTGCACTCACGGACAAGGATATCCGGGACATAGCCGGATTGGCAGCATTGCAGCCGGACTTCGTGGCAGTGTCGTTCGTCTCCTCAGCGGACGACGTATTCGATGCGCGAAACCGCTTAGAAGCGCAGGGAGTTAACGCCGCGATCATCGCCAAAATAGAGCGGGCAGAAGTGGTGGCCGATGAGATAACTCTGAAAGGCATCATCTCTGCCAGTCACGGCGTCATGGTAGCGCGAGGCGATCTTGGCGTCGAAGTGGGAGACCCTGCCCTGATCGGCATTCAGAAAGACCTTATCAGTCGCGCCCGACGCATGGACCGCGTGGTGATCACCGCCACTCAGATGATGGAGTCGATGATCAACAGCCCAATGCCAACACGCGCAGAGGTTTTTGACGTGGCCAATGCGGTGCTGGATGGCACTGATGCCGTTATGCTATCGGGGGAGACCGCGACAGGAAATTATCCGATAGAAGTCGTAAAAGCGATGTCAGACACCTGCCTGGGCGCAGAGCAGCATCCCAACACACGCCGCTCTCGGTATCGCATTGATCAGGAATTTACTACCGCTCAGCTCACCACTGCCATGGCGGCGATGTACGCCGCTAATCATCACTCTGCCGTGCGCGGCATTGCCTGTCTCACCGAAACTGGCAGTACCCCCCTCCTCATGTCCCGACTGAGCTCGGGTCGACCAATATTCGCGCTAAGCAGCAACCAGCTGACACTGCAAAGGCTGTCTCTGTGCCGAGGCGTGATTCCGCTGTATTTTGATCAGGCTGCCTTCAACGACGAAGACGTCGACATCCGAGTTGTAGAAGTGATTAAAAGCGGCGGCTACTTAAATCAAGGCGACGAGATCATCCTCACCAAGGCCAGCGCCGCCGGCAGCCCAGATGCCACCAACCTACTAAAAATCCTACCCGTAAACTAAAAAGGATTCGCGTAGATTAACGCCACGCCCCACTCACCAGCAAAACCGTAGCGATTAAAAAGGAAACCCTCGAGCTAGCGCCCCAAGCCCCTCTTAGTGGCAGATACCCTGAGTGGTAAAAAGGAAATCAGCGAGTTAGCGCCTCGAAGATCTCATAGCGGCAACATACAGGAGCGGTCTAATAAAGAGCAGCTAGCGCCTCGAAATCCTCTTAGTGGCAGAGACCCTGAGCGGTCTACTAAAGAGCAGCGAAATCGCCCATGTCCTTCTTGAGCTCTTCCTGCCGGGCGATCTCGCTCTTCATGTACTTCATCCACTGCGCAGCGTACTTCTCTGAGCGCTCATCCTTTGCAGCCGCCTCAAATGCCTTGCGCGCCTCGTCGTAACGGCTCAGATTAAAGAGCGCCATACCCAGCACCAGTTGACACTGATCCGGCCGCTTCACGCCACCTTTAGACAGGCCTTTACGATTTGCGGTGACCGACTTTTGAAACTTGTCATCGTCCAGATAGACGTTACCCAGACGGCAGTAGATTTCACCGTCATCGCTTTTAGATGCCGCTTTCTCAAGCACCGGGATGGATTTTTCCAACTCCTGGGACTGGCGCCAGGCGTTGCCAAGAATCTCCAGCGTCTTGGAGCTATCTTCCATTGACTCGTTTGCTACGCCCTTATCAATCACCTTTGCGGCTTTGTAAGGTACGTCAGCGTTGAGAAACAGATACGCCATCGTCAGCTGCTCACGATCTTTGACCAAAAAGTCCTGCTGGTAGGCAACGTCCATCGCAGCCAGCTGACGCTTCTCATCCTTGGCTTCGCCATACATATGAGAAAGCTGCACCCAATATTGCTTCTTGGGGTAATACACCAGCATTTCTTCCAACACGTCGATAGTGGCGGGAACGTCGTTCTTTTCAAAGTGCAGGAAGCGGAGCAGGCTGTACCACTGCTCTTTTGGGATTTTGCCGCGTGACTTGTAATCGTTAACGGCGATCAGCGTATTCTTAAGCGAGTTGTCGTAGTCCTTAAGCTGATAGTACCCCTGGCCGAGCAAAATATAAGCTTGAGCGCTTGGCGTCTGCGTAACTTTGAACCACTCATTCAATGCGTCTACGCCCGCTTGCCAGTCTTCCATCACGAAGTAGAGCTGCGCGATGGTGTAGCGTGTGTTGATCTCCATCAACACGGGAATATCTGGCTGGCGTGCAACATTCTCGTAAGCGCGCAACGCCCCCAGATAGTCTTCCTGCGAGTAATAGACGAAGGCGAAGAGGTTGTAGAGGTTAGCGAGCTCGTAGGAGTTTAGAGCACGTTTACCCTTCTGAGCCTCCATATCGTTCAGCACTTCCAGCGCCTCGGTGTACTGCTTTGCTTCAATGAACGTCTGCGCCTCGGCGAGCTGCTCGTAGACTTTATTGCGCAGGGCGGGCGTGCGCCGCGTTTCCTGCTGCTTCTTTTGCTCGCCATCCTGTGCCATGGCCGAGCCCAGTGGCGCACCCAATTGCAGGGAGATTCTTGAGACGACGACCTGCACTGTGAAAACCAGGACAGCGAACAGAACCGTCACTGCGACTTTTTGTACAAGACCTGGCGTCGATACCCCTGGCGTCGGTAGAAGGGCTGCCGTTGCGTAAGCACCGCGCGCTTCGTCCTGTCCTCTGAACAGTCCTGTGGTTAAACGTTTGCTTTCTGTTGTGTGCATAAGGGCTACCCTTTTTCGCTCACTCTGCGGTTCCCGCACTCATACAGCACGCGTGCAGCATGCTAAGGGACAGCTACTGTTACTGTTCCAACTCGTACGTGAACTTGTTCTGTACGCCAGCTACTTCAATGGCTTCGCCGTCTACAACCCTTGGCTTGTACTTGAATTTGAGCGCAGCTTTCAGTGAGGCGCGTTCAAAAATACCCGCAGGCTGACAATCCACCGGCTGTGGGTCTCGAATCGATCCGAGCTTGGTAACGGTATATTCCACGATACAGTAGCCGGTGATTCCGCGCGTCTGCGCGCGGCGTGGATAGATAGGCGCTACTTTTACAATAGGGAGGTATTCACCGTCCGATGCTCCCAAACCGCTACCGCCAGCGATTGCAACATCAACGCCGCCCGCAGGCGCCATATTCACTGCATTGAGATCCATATCCATATCGAGATCCGGTGTATCCAGATCCGGCGGCGGTTCCTCAGGGTCGTCGGGCTTGTCCGGTTTCACTTCAGCAATGTTGGTATCGATCTCCCGCTCGGGCATAAAAATGTCCGGCAGCTTGCGCGACTTCTGGTCGTCAATATCCGGATTCGCGGATGCGATCAGATATTGCATGATGAAGAACAGTCCGCCCGCAACCGGAATCGCGAGCGCCGCTCCTATGGAAAGTCTGATCGTGGGGCTTTGAGTTTGCGCCATGTTCGTTAATCGTTCTCTGTCGCCAGTGAAACGTCCAATACGCCCGCCTCACGTGAAGCATCCAGCACTTTAACCACGGTTTCTGTAGTGGAAGTATTATCGGCCTGAATCACCACCGCGCCCTTTGGGTTCTCAGCGTGGAGTCGTTCCACGTTAGCGCGCACAGCTCGCACGTCGATTCGACGTCCATCCATCCATACCTCATCGTTACCTGTGACGGCGATAAGAATGTTCACATTGTCCTTCGGGTTAGACGTCGACGCTTCCGGTCGGTTCACTTCTACCCCGGCTTCCTTGATGAACGAGGCGGTCACGATGAAAAAGATCAACATGATGAACACGACGTCCAGCATGGGGGTCAAGTCGATTGCAGCTTCGTCTTCTGCTGCCTGCGTCTTCTTTGATCGCATGATCGGCCTCTTAGTGGTCCGTTGTTAGATTATCTTTGAGAAACTGGCTTTCGCGTGCGGCTGTTCGGGTTATGTAGGTGTTGGCAAAGACGCCGGACAGGGCCGCCACCATACCTGCCATGGTCGGTATCGTGGCGCGCGAGACACCGCCCGCCATCGACTTGGCATCACCGCCGCCGGTCACTGCCATAATGTTGAACACCTCGATCATGCCAGTCACAGTGCCTAACAGGCCCAACAAGGGACATAGCGATACCATGGTTTTGATAACCGGCAGGAACATATTAATGCGGTCGTCCTGCTCTGCGATGAGGCGACGGCGGACCTGATGCGCAGCCCAGGAACTTCGTTCCGGGCGTGCCTCCCAGGCCGAGATGGCACTGGCTGCATCCTGTTTCCAGCCGGAGTAAAAATACCAGGCACGCTCAAAGATCAATGCCCACATGACAAAGAGCAGTATGGCGATCAGCCAGAGCACGTTGCCGCCCATATCCATGAAGCGGGCAACAGCCTCCCAGGCAGTGTCAAACCAGAGCACGCTACTGCTGTCCGCTCAGATTGGCGTCTGTATGTTCGGCGATTATCCCGGTGGACTGCTCATTCAGGATATGAATGATGCGCTGGGCACGTCCATTCACGATCGTGTGCAGCAAAACCGTAGGAATGGCCACCAATAGCCCCAGTACCGTGGTCACCAGCGCGCCGGAAATACCACCTGCCATCGCCTTGGGATCGCCAGCACCAAAAATCGTGATGGCCTGGAAGGTGATGATCATGCCGGTCACCGTGCCCAGCAGACCCATCAGCGGTGCTACCGCGGAAATGATCTTGAGCAGCGTCAGGCTATTTTCGATCGCGGGCGTCTCCTTGAGAATCGCCTCTTCAAGCTTCAGCTCCAGCGTTTCGGTATCCATGTTGGGGTTCTCTTCGTGCACTTTGAGAACACGACCCAACGGGTTATCCGTGCGCGCTTCTTTGACCTTAAGCTGAGCGGACACTTTTGAGCTCATCATAGACAGCACAACAAGGCGCCAGATAGCTATTAAGAAGGCGATCACACCCACCGCAGTAATGGCGTAGCCAATGTAGCCACCCTGATGCCAGCGCTCCTCAAGAGTCGGGCTGTTAATCAACGCAGACAGGAAGCCACCGCCAGCAGGGCCGGTGGGGTCGACACCAAATTTAGTCAGGCCGCTACTGGCTCCGACCAGTTCTTTTGCCCAACCCTGGTAGGGGCCAGACGGCTGACGCGCGAGTTCCTCAAGGCTGCCCTTCTCAGGTACGTAGGTAAGGTACTTGCCTTCCTCAGACACGACGTTCCAGGTACCAATGCGCACTACGTCCTGGGTGACTTTATCGCCATTGGGCTTGGACACTTCGTAGGTGAATTTAGACACCTTGCCAGACTCGGTCATCTCGCGCTGTAGCTCGAACCAAACGCGTTCGATCTCACGAACGCTGGGTAGTTTGTCGGCTGCCGCCATCTTGGCAATCAGGCCTTCAAGAAACTCCTCCCGGTTAGGATGCTGTACGCTGATCAGAGAGTTTTCGAAGTTGGTGGCGGCATCGCCCGCCGTCGACGTCAGGTGACCAAACAACTCGGCCAGGGTGCCCAGGCGCTCTTTAAGCTGCTTTTGCTTCTCACCGATACGGATCTCGTTTTCTTCAAACACGCCTTCCAGCTGCAGTGAGATGCGCTCCTGGCGGGCTCGCTCGTCCTCCGCTTCTTTTAACAGGCGTGCCTGATCTGCCTTGGCGGCCTGGAAGCGCTGCTCACGAGCGCGGTTTTCTCTGCCCTCTGTAGTGCGGCCTTCCTTGACGAACTCCAGAAGCTGGTCGAGGGAAGTAGCCTGCTCCTCTTCAGGGACGGCGGCCGGTGCCTCGGCAGCTTCCTGCGCCAATGCGTGCATAGCAGATGCGCTCAACAAGAGGCCAATGGTGCATGCAGCCGCTCGTTTGGCTGCGGTTTTCAATACGATGGCGTTCATTATTCAGCTACCTCCGGCGCGGCAATTGGCAGGGTAAGCAGGTCAATGGACGCCTCCTTACGGGCAATACGCAGTCCCTTCATAATGGCATTGCGAAATTCACCGCTGGGAAGCTCTACCCAGGACCGGCCTTCCTGATCCCAGGCGCCGGAAACTTCGGTGTCAGTCGTTTGATAAAGCAGGGCAACACGGCCTACGCGGAAGAAGTTCACGTCGCGCTCGACGCCGCCGATGTCAACGCTACCTTTATAAGCATCAATCTTGCGACCGTACTCATTCTCGATTTTGTAGGCTTCCAGAACCTGGCGGAACTTCTCCGCAACGGAAACATCTGAACGATCCTGATTGCCGCGCAAAAAGGCGATGCGCTGGCGACGCTCTTCGATGTGGAAGGGAACGTCCAACTCTACAAACTGCTCGAGGCTATCAATCATTTCAACGATGACACCAGGCATCTGTCGCTGAGTAATGGTCACGCTTTGAATCGAGGCTTCGAGATCTTCCAACCGTCGCTCCTGATTAGCGATCTGGTTGCGCAAGCGATTGTTGTAGACTTTGAGACCTTCAACCTGCTTCATGACTGTTTTGTAGTCACCCAGCAGAGAGCGGGTTTCTTCTGCAAGCCTGTCAATTTTCTGCTGAGACTTACGTGCCGCGACAGTGGTTTGATCACTGACGTCGAGAATCGCTTGCAGCGTCTCGTCGGCGTTGGCCAGTGATGCTGCCCCAGCCAGGGACCCCAACAGCACCACTGCAGCGACCTTCAGACATTTCAATCGTTGCGTATTCATTAGTGTACGTTTCCTATTTCGAACGACGGTTTGATTGGATAATTCGAGGCACTACTCATTCACTCTGCTCACGCGGCTTATTCAACATATTCCTAGTAAGCGCGCACGCAGCTAATTAGTTATAGAAGAAAAAGTAGAGTCGGTAAAACAAGGGACAGCAATTTAATAACATTGTGTTGGATTGTGCAAAGGTTCAACTTTCGAGGCTTTGCCGCATGCCGACTGCCGATGTGAGGGTGTGTAGATTGGTTACAAAGTATCCTCTCTTTGAGCCGGAAGGTAACACGATTGCTCGTTATTGAGCCGGTGTTGGCTCGTAAGTGACAAAGCTATAAGGGTAGTCGGCGCCTTCTCCCGCCGCGAAAGACTGTCGATTCGCTTCCTGCCAGGCCGCCCTGTCCCAGGCTGGGAAGAACGCATCCCCGTCAACCATGGCATGCACCTCGGTGAGGTACAGGCGCTCGGCGGAGAGCAGCGCCAGTGCGTAAATCTCTGCGCCGCCGATCACCATGACCTCGTCGGCGCCATCAATGACTGCGATGCCCTCAGCCAGCGTCATGGCTGCTTCCAAACTATTGACGACTTTGGCCCCGTCGGCGGCGTATCCCGCTTGCCGGGTGATGACGATATTGCTGCGACCGGGCAACGGTCGGCCAATCGATTCCCAGGTCCTGCGTCCCATCAGCACCGGCTTGCCCATAGTGATACGTTTAAAGTGTTTTAGATCTTCTGATAGGCGCCACGGCAGCGCGTTGTTTCGTCCTATAACACCGTTGTCAGCAACGGCAGCCACCAGCGCTACCTTCATACGGCAACCGGCGCGGGAATGTGAGGCTGTGCCTCATAGCCGACCAACTCAAAGTCCTCATAGCGAAAGCTGAAAAGATCGCTGACAGCAGCATTGAGGCGCATTTCAGGCAATGGTCCAGGGGTACGGGTCAACTGGAGTCTGGCCTGCTCAAAATGATTACTGTAGAGATGTGCGTCGCCGAAGGTGTGTACAAAGTCCCCGGGAGACAGATTACATACCTGCGCCATCATCAGCGTCAGTAAGGCATAACTTGCGATGTTAAACGGCACCCCGAGGAACACGTCTGCACTGCGCTGGTACAACTGGCAGGAAAGTCGTCCCTCAGCCACGTAGAACTGAAACAGGCTGTGGCATGGGGGCAGCGCCATACTGTCGACCTCCGCCACATTCCAGGCACTGACAATATGGCGCCGGGAATCCGGATTACTCTGGATTTGCTCTACCAGCTTGCTTATCTGGTCGATGCTGCCGCCATCTGGGGCGGGCCATGAGCGCCACTGATGCCCATACACAGGACCTAACTCGCCGTTTTCATCGGCCCATTCATCCCAGATGCTCACACCGTGTTCCTTCAGGTAGCGAATATTGGTGTCGCCACTGAGGAACCAAAGCAATTCATGAACAATGGAGCGAAGGTGCAGCTTTTTGGTAGTGACCAGCGGAAAGCCTGCCGACAGATCAAAACGCATTTGATAGCCAAAAATGCTGCGTGTGCCAGTGCCGGTGCGGTCGGACTTGTCCACACCGGTGTCGAGAATGTGCTGTAGAAGGTCGTGATACTGCTGCATGCGAAATCCGGTTCAGGCTGGCTGGCGCTCACCGAACACGTTGCGGCGGGCTCCGTAGGCGTTGTAAAGAAGAAACAGACCGAAGGCTATCATGGGCAGACACAGCAGTTGGCCTCGCGTCATCCAGCCAAACAGCAAATTGCTCAGGTGGGCATCTGGCTCGCGTGCAAACTCGACCGCAAACCTGGCGCAGCCGTAACCCAACATAAACACACCACCCACGGCGAGCCGCGGCCTTGGTTTGCGCGAATAGAAGTACAACAGCAGAAACAGGATCAGCCCCTCCAGAGTCGCCTGATAGAGCTGGCTGGGATGCCGCGGCAGCGCCAGCGGGTCACGCGGAAAGATCATGGCGAGAGGAAAGTCAGGGCTGGTGGCCCGGCCCCAGAGCTCCTGGCCGATAAAGTTGCCCAAGCGGCCAAGCCCCAGTCCCACCGGTACCAGCGGCGCGACAAAATCCAATAGATCAGCGTAATTCACCCCAATACTGCGCGCGTAAAACCAATTCGCCAGAATCACGCCCAACATACCACCGTGGAAAGACATACCCCCTTCCCAGACTCGCAGGGCCCAGAGAGGATCTTCCACCAGCCGGCCCAGCCCGTAGAAGAAGATGTAGCCGAGGCGTCCACCCAGAACCACGCCCAGCGCCGAATAGAAAATCATATCTTCGACCTGCGCGCGCTTCAGCACCGCACCCGGTGCGGCAGCGCGCCGCGCTGCCAACCAGCCTGCGAACAGTAAACCTGCGAGGTAGGCAAGACCATACCAGTGGACCTTCAACGGGCCGATAGCAACAGCAACCGGATCGATCTCAGGGTAGGGCAGCATGCAGCGGCGTTGTCCATGGGGAAGGGCGCGGTATTATCGACCACCGCCAGCGGCTTTGACAAACCACATGTGCCTGATCAGCCTCGCCATTCAAACTCACGCCGATTATCCGCTTCTGGTCGTTGCCAACCGCGATGAATATCACGCGCGTCCTACAGCAGAGGCCACTTTCTGGGAGCAGTACCCGCAGCTACTGGCAGGTCGCGACCTGATCGCTGGAGGCACCTGGCTTGGCATTACTCGCGACGGACGTTTCGCGGCGATCACCAACCACCGCAATCCGCCCGACACGCCCGCCAATCCGCGCTCTCGGGGTATGTTGACGCTGGACTTTCTGATCGGAACAGCCACACCCACTCAGTATCTGGCCGACCTTGCCGCCGAGGCGCATCAGTATGCGGGATTCAACTTGTTAGTGGGCAACGTCGGCGAGGTGGCCTACTTCTCGAATATCGAAAAACAAGTACGCACACTGATGCCCGGTGTCTACAGCCTTAGTAATGGCTTGCTGGACTCCAACTGGCCCAAGCAACGCCTCGCCCGGGAGAGCCTATCGCGATTGCTGCAGGAAACCCTGGATCACGAGGCAATGGCAGCAACGCTGAGCGACCCGCATCCGGCACCAGACCAGCAGTTACCTGACACCGGCGTTGGACTGGAGCAGGAGCGTGCTCTCTCGTCCGCGTTTAGCAATGTGCCCGGCTATGGTACCCGGGCGACTACCACCTTGAGCATTAGTACTCAGGGCGAAGTGCGGATGCGGGAGCAGCGATTTGCAGAAGGGGGGTTACCTGCAGGCGTTGGTGACTTCAGTTTTCGCCTAGGCGGGCATGAATAAAGACCGACAATCCCTGGGACAGCAGGAACTCTTCCAGGCGCTGTTGAACGGCTTCAGCACTGTCCAGGGCCATCACATCATTTAACAGCGCCTCCGCATCGGGTAGCGCAATGCTCCGAACCGCGCGCTTCACCCGCGTCAGGTTGGTCGCATTCATGGACAGCACGCTGTAACCCATTGCCAACAGCAGCACAGCAGCGCCCGGGTCACCGGCTAACTCGCCACAAATGCTGACCTGGGTGCCTTCGTCGCGACCGGCTGCGGCGACGTCTGCCAATGCCTGGAGTACGGCGGGGTGAAAGCTGTGATACAGGTCAGCCACCCGCGCATTGTTGCGATCGACAGCCAGCAGATACTGCGTCAGGTCGTTAGAACCCACCGACAGAAAGTCGACGCGCTGTGCCAATGCCCTGGCTTGGTAAACCGCTGCGGGCACTTCCACCATCACGCCCACTGGCGGCAGATCAATCTCTTCTCCTTCCTCCAGCAGCTCGCGGTGTGCACGGTGGATAAACTCCAGCGCTTCATCCAGTTCACTCACGTTAGTGATCATAGGCAGCATGATGCGCAGATTATTCAGCCCGGCACTGGCTTTGAGCATGGCACGGGTTTGCACCAGGAAGATTTCCGGATGATCCAGCGTGACGCGAATACCGCGCCACCCCAGAAAGGGATTGTCTTCTTCGATCGGGAAATACGGCAGCGCCTTGTCACCGCCGATATCCAGCGTCCTCATGGTCACTGGGCGAGGTGAGAAAGCTTCCAACTGGCTGCGGTAAATCTGTCGCTGTTCTTCCTCACTGGGAAATCGCTCCCGCAGTAGAAAGGGGACCTCAGTGCGATACAGGCCAACGCCTTCAGCACCCTGCTCCAGGGAACGCGATACATCAGCCATGAGCCCGGTATTGACCCACAGCGGCAAGCGCACTTTGTCCTGAGTTTCGCAGGGCAACTCGCGCAGCGCCTCCAGACCCTGAGATACGGCCTCGTCCTCAGCCAAAAGACTCTCAAAGCGGATACGAAAATCACTGGAAGGATTGAGGTGCACCTCACCGTTATAGCCATCGATGATGAGTTCCTGGTCCTGCAGTCGGGTGTAGGGCAGGTCCACGGCCCCCATCACCGTAGGAACACCCATGGCTCGCGCCAGAATCGCCACATGTGAATTGCCGGAACCTCGCACCGAAATAATGCCCACCAGATTTTCCCGCGGAATTTCTCCGAGCACTGAAGCGGTGAGTTCCTCTCCGACCAAAATAGTCTTGGCGGGAAAGCGCTGCACGCTCTGCTCAGACGCCTGCAGATAAGCAAGTACTCGCGTACCCAGGTCTTTCACATCTACCGCGCGCTCTCGCAGATAGCTTTGCTCCATCCGCTCAAAGTGCTGGATATGCGACAACATCACTTCACTGAGCGCCCCTTGAGCCCACTGGCCAGCTTTAATGCGCCTGGCGACCTCCGTGCCAATAGTGGCGTCATCCAGTATTCGCAGATATACGTCAAAAAGCGCGTGATCTTCCGGGTTCAGCTGAGTGCTGAGCTGCTCTGCCACACCTTCAATATCCTGACGCACCGCCTGCAATGCCTGCTTGAAAGCGCGCAGCTCCGCTTTCCGATCCGCGGCCTCGCGCTGCGGCACGGCGTATAGATCTGCTTCAGGCGAAACGATCACCGCACGCCCGATCGCAATTCCGGGCGCTCCCGGTACACCGCGGATAACTGCAGCATCGCTGCCCTCGCCGCCGAGTTGCACGGAGCCGGTCACAAGCGCATGGGCAATCACGCCAGCCAATTGCGCAGACATGGTCACCAGGAAGGCTTCCTCACTTTCATCGAAGCGGCGCCGTTCAGCTTGTTGCACTACCAATACGCCCAGCACTTCACGCTGGTGAATAATAGGAACGCCGAGAAAAGTGCTAAAACGCTCTTCGCCGATCCCGGGTATCAGGTGAAAGCTGGGGTGTGCAGTGGCATCTTCGAGATTAATCGGCTCTTCCCGCTCGGCCACCTGCCCAACCAGGCCCTCGCCAGGCGCCAGACTGGCCTTGCCGATTTCCGATTTGTTGAGACCTTCCGTTGCTCGGAGAATAAAGCGATCGGTCTTCGGATCGCACATATACACGGTGCACACTTCAGTGCCCATAGCATCGCGCACCCGGCGCACGATGATTCGCAGTGCATCATCCAGATCAGTCGCTGTATTGACCTGCTGGACAATAGCACGCAGCATTTCAAGCACTTAGCGAGCACCCCCGTTGGCAAGGCGCCCACAGGGCGCTGCCAGCTCTTTGAGCGCGCTTCGATAGACCTCGCGTTTGAAGGAGATAACCTGGCTAAGGGGGTACCAGTAGCTGACCCACTGCCACTGATCGAACTCCGGCTTCTGGTGCTGATCAACCTGCACTGCTGCGTCTTCTGCCAATAAATGCAGTAAAAACCACTTCTGCTTCTGACCGATACACAGCGGCTTTTGACCTTTGCGCAGATAGCGCTTCGGCAGCCGATATCTCAGCCAGCCGCGAGTGCTGGCAACAACTTTCACGGCCTCTGGACCCAGGCCCACTTCTTCATGCAACTCCCGGAACAAGGCGTCTTCCGGTGATTCGCCCTGGGCAATGCCGCCCTGGGGAAACTGCCAGGCATCCTGACCAACCCGTCTGGCCCACAGCACGCGGCCATTATCGTTGGCGATAATAATGCCAACGTTGGGGCGGAAGCCGTCTGCGTCTATCACTGTCTCTGTGGTCCAAATGCAAAGCGGCCGATCATTGTTCCACAATTCGCTTGGGCGCGACAATTTGCCGTCCACAGACTATGCTGGCGCGCCGTTATTGCAACACACCGCTGGAACAGCCAATGCCTCTCGCCATATTCGACCTCGATAATACGCTGCTGGGCGGCGACAGCGACCACGCCTGGGGCCAGTTTGCCTGCGAGAAAAACCTGGTGGATGCGGACGTTTTCAGCCGCGCCAATGATGCCTTTTACGCCGATTACCAGGACGGGCGACTGGACATAGATGCCTATCTGAGACACGCCCTGGCACCGATAGCTGGCATGACCCTGGCCGAGGCCGACAATTGGCATCGACAATTTATGCAGGAAAAAATTGCAGCGATGATGCTGCCAAAAGCTGCCGCGCTGGTTCAGCGCCATCGCAAGGCGGGTGATGATCTCCTGATCATCACCGCCACCAACAGGTTCATAGCTGCACCCATCGCGCGTGAGCTTGGGGTTACTGAATTACTGGCCTGCGATGTTGAGATTGATGCGGGGCGCTACACCGGCGCGCCCGAGGGGATTCCCACCTATGCCGAAGGCAAAGTCCTGCGTCTGCGAGAATGGCTTGATGCTAACCACCTCACGCTGGATGGGAGCTGGGCCTACTCCGATTCCTTTAACGACATACCGCTATTGGAAGCGGCGGAGCATGCGGTGGCAGTAGATCCAGACGCCCGCCTGGAAAGGCATGCAAAAGCCATGGGCTGGGAGGTTATCAGCCTCAGATCATAGCGTCGTAAAACAGTGCCTTGAGGTAGCGGGTTTCGGGAATTACCGGGTGCACCGGGTGGTCAGCACCCTGGCTGCCGCGCCAGGTCTGCCTTAGCTGCCGGTCTTGTTTTCGCGCCGCCTGCGCGACTGCTTCGTTCAGGTCTGACTCCGCCATGTGCATAGAACACGACGCCGATACGAGAACGCCACCGGGTTTTAACAGCTCCAGCGCCAGCCCGTTGATGCGTTGATAAGCTTTGCGGCCTTTGGCCAAATCGCGCTTGCGCTGAACAAACGCTGGCGGGTCCAGTACGACGACATCGAAGGCTTCACCGGCGTCAGCCATGCTGCGCAGGATATGGTCCGCGCGCCCTTGGTGGGATTGCACGCTAGCAGCGACGTCATTCAGCACAGCTGATTCACGCAGATAGTCCAGGGCGAGTGCCGAATTATCGACACAGTGGACTTCGCTCGCTCCCGCCACGGCAGCCTGCACGCCCCAGCCGCCAATATAGCTGTATACATCGAGCACGCGTTTCCCTCGGCACAAGGCGGCAAGACGTGCACGGCTGTCGCGATGATCGTAAAACCATCCGGTTTTCTGACCTCCGTGCAGCGGAGCACAAAACTGCACGCCATTCTCTTCCACAGGCACGACATCAGGCACGTCGCCAAAGACCACTTCCAGGCGATCATCCAGGCCTTGCTCGCGGCGGCTACGGCTATCTGCACGCAGCAAAATTCCCTTCGGCGCCAGCCGTTGTACCAGGCCCTCCACGAATATCTGGCAATAACGCTCCACGCCAGCGGTATTCAACTGCAGCACCAGATAGTCACCGAAACGGTCTGCGATAACGCCAGAGACTCCGTCGCTGTCGCCGTATAAGAGGCGATAAAAGGGCGCGTCAAAATAGCGCTGGCGCAAACTCAGCGCCTGGTCGAGCCTGGCTAAAAACCAGTCGAGATTCAGGGTTTCGGCGCTGCTGTAGCTGAGCACCCTGGCGCAAATCAGGGATTGGGGTTCAACGCAGACTGTTGCCAACATATCACCGCCCGCGCCACCGAGGTCGGCGATATCGCCTGCTGTAAAACTTGTGAGAGGTGAGCGCTTACTATCTATTTCGTTACTGTAAATCCAGGCATGGCCCTGATTTAAACGTCGCTGCGCGCCCGGCTTAAGCCATAGCTCAGGATTCTTCGGCACACTGCGCGTCGTAGGCGTCGGCGGAAAGCAGTTGCTCCAGTTCGCTGGTATCAGAGGCCTTCAGTTTGAAGAACCAGCCGTCTGCGTAGGGATCGGAGTTGACTGTCTCAGGGCTGTCTTCAAGCGCTTCATTGACGGCAACCACCTCCCCACCCACCGGAGCGTAAATATCCGATGCCGCCTTAACAGACTCCACAACCCCGGCTTCATCCCCCGCCGCCAGCTCGGCGCCAATTTCAGGCAGCTCAACAAATACAACATCTCCCAGTGAATCCTGGGCGTGGTCTGAAATGCCAACGATGACGGTGCCATCCTCTTCTAATCGAGCCCACTCGTGGCTGCTTGCATACTTCAGTTCAGCGGGGGTGTGGCTCATGAAGCCCTCCTGATGGCTTAAGACATGTTTCGCGGCATTCTAACCTGCGGGAACTCAAAAACAATGCGTCGCGTCAGATGTCGATGCCCTGATAAGCGTTAACCTAAACCCATCGCATGACGCATGATCTGATGCTTGAGCGGGCCGGATCGCCCCACCCACGTCATACCACGGTTGCGAATCCAGCGCAGCGGTGGCGCTCGATTGCCAAACAGTCGCTTGAAGCCGTCCATAGCCGCCATCATGGCGAGATTTTCACCTTTGCGCTGCCTCTGGTAGCGCCTAAGGACAGGGAGACTTCCCAGTGCCTCGCCTCGCTGGTGCGCCGCCGTAATCACGTCGGCCAATGCCTCGACATCCGAAAGACCAAGGTTGATGCCCTGGCCCGCCAGGGGGTGAATCGTATGCGCAGCATCGCCCACCAGCGCAGTGCCGGGTTTCACATACTCCACCGCATGCCGCTGTCGAAGCGGGAACGCCACTCTCGGTGAACAGGCTTTCACCTCGCCCAGCGTATACTCAATGGCCTCACACAGGGCTGCCTGGAAGCCTTCATCATCTAACGTTACCAGCTGCTCCGCTACCGCAGTTTCCGCTGACCAGACGACCGAGCTGAAGTGCCGGCCATTGGATCCGGGCAGCGGCAGAAAAGCCAAGGGCCCGGTCGGCAGAAAGCGCTGCAGCGCTGTGCCCTGATGGTCTTCAGTGGTTTCGACGGTAGTAACGAGGGCATTGTGACCATAGTCCCACTCGCGGGTGCGAAATTGTGCCAAATGCCTGACCCGCGATAGAGCGCCGTCCGCGGCGACCAGCAGCCCAGCCCGCAGCTGATCGCCACTTTCAAGGGAGATTGTTACGTAACCGTCTTCGACTGCGACGCCGGACAGTCTTTCAGGGGATATCAGGGACATGCCAGGACGCTGGTCGAGTCCCTGAAGCAGCGCCGCATTGATCACCCGATTTTCAATGATATGTCCCAGCACGGGAGCGTCCACCTCGGCAGCGTCAAACGCAATCTCGCCGGTGCCATCGGCATCCCACACCTTCATCTGTGCGTACGGGCAGAGCCGCGCGTGAACGATGCTATCCCAGGCCTGCAGGCGCTGGAGAAACCTCTGCGACGCTGGCGTAATAGCACTGACGCGGGTATCAAAATCGCTGCAACTTTGCATTGCCGCGTACGCTGGGCCTCCGGTTGCAAGTTCTCGAGCCTCAACCAGCGCAAGCGTGAGATCACCCGCTGCAGACATTGCCCGCGCCAGCGCAGCACCGGCAATACCACCCCCTAATATGATGAGGTCAAACTCAGGGGCGCGCATTACGGTAATCCGTGCTGGCTGCGAGTCCCGCCGTGTGTTGAACAAAGGTCTCTTTCAGTGCAGGCGCGACATCAAGCGCAAACAGGCCTGCGTTACGCAGCGCACCCAGCGCTGCACTGCGCTGCATGAAAAGGCCAGGAAGACGATCACTGAAAGCCGTTGTGCGCGCCTGATCCCCGGCCTGACGCTCGCGATAGCGCTGTAGTACCGACAAGTCGCCCGGAGACTCACCACCGCCAACTGCGCCAGACAGCGTGTCGGCAAGACAGGCCACATCGCGCAGCGCCAGATTGAAACCCTGCCCCGCTACCGGGTGCAGCGCATGCGCCGCATTGCCCATCACCACGATACCGCTGCGCACCTGCTCTTCCGACTCAACCAGAGCTAGCGGGTAACTGTGTCGCTCACTGACTTCCGTGAAACGACCCACGCGGTATCCAAATTGGCGCTGCAGCATGGCGAGGAATTCAGCCTGCGATGCTGCCAGCAGCTTTTCAACTTCTGCCGGTGGTCGTGTCCAAACCAAAGCGCTGCGATGGCAGGCGTCAGCAGTCGCCACAAGCGGCAGCAGCGCCAGCGGACCGTGCTGCGTAAATCGCTCGAAGGCACGCCCCTCATGCGACCGCCGATGGGCCACGTTGGCGATGATGGCGTGTTCACCATAGCGCTGCTCCCGACTATGTATGCCCAGCGAGGTTCGCAAACCCGAGCGCGCCCCATCGGCAATCACCAGTAAATCTGTCTCCAATACATCGCCGTTGTCCAGGGTGAGGCTTACCGGAGTGCCTGGCGTAGCCGCGGTCACAGTCGCAGGACTGCGCGTCTGAATGCCAGCATCTGCAAGAGCAGACAGCAGCGACTGGCCAAGCCAGGCATTTTCAACAACATAGCCCAGAGCAGGCCATTGGTAGTCCGCAGCGTGCATCAGGGTGCTGCCAAACCGGCCCTGCTCAGAGACGTGGATACTGTGAATAGGCTGCGCGTGCTGCGCTATAGCGTCCCAGGTGCCGTAATCCTGATAAATCAACGCGCTGCCATAAGACAAAGCCGTAGAGCGAGCGTCAAAAGAGGGGGTATAACTACGTGACGCTAGCGGTATCTGTGGCAAGGCAAAAGCTTCTATCAACAGCACGTCGCACGCCGGAAGCTTTTGCCTTAGCGCGAGTGCAAGGCTCACACCCACCATGCCGCCACCCGCTATTGTGATCTTCATGGCATCTTCTTCATAACACTTCAGCCCTAGTGGTGTTCTTCGACGTACTTAAGAGGGCAGCTGCTGCGGTGCAGAGGCTGCGTCAGCATCCTCAAGCTCCGCCAAACGGTTCATAAACAGGTTGAGGCAGGCAAACCTAAGGTACTCTGTGAGCTCAAAAAAATCGCTCTCTGCTGCTTCTTCTTCGGCGTCTTCATCGTGACCGGCCTCGGCAATCGCGGCGACATCGCGCAGCACCTCGCCAGTCTCTTCACCAAGCCCGGCGCGCTCCTCTGAAACGACAAGCGCATAAGCCGCAAGAAACCCTCGACACCAGTCTGCCAGTGCCTGCACACGCTGCTCCATCTCCAGTTCATCCCCGGGCAAAAACAGCTGAAAGTCGAAGCCCTCATCCTGCATTGCGCGTCGACTGATATCCGCCAGGGTTAGACAACTCTCCGCCAATTCACCATGCAGCGCCAGTTCCAGCGCCTGCGCCGCGGCTGCCAAACAGTCTTCAGCAGTCACCGGGCCCGCGCCTGCATAGATTCCGCAAAGACCACCGTGCAAATAAGAGGGGGACTGCTCTGCACCCTCAGCCAACAACTGATTGGCAAAATCATCAAAGTCCAGGGCCAGGCCATCGCTTGGAAATATGTCGCTCATTTTCTTCTATCTTTTTCGTGAAAGCGCTGGCAGGTTGTTGATATTCCAGTGGTTTAGTGAATTGACCTACCCTGAAGCCGGCTCTATAGTAGTCAATGCACAAAGCCTATAACACCTGACGCCATACGAGATTCAACCGCGATGCCAGAGACGCAGTTTAAGGTGCTAGAGCAGAAGATAGACGATCTTATCAAGCTCTGCGCCCAATTAAATCGCGAGAACGTCACCCTCAAGGCGGAAATTCGAGGTTGGGCGGACGAGAGAGACTCCCTTATAGAGCGCAACGCGCTCGCAAAGAGCCAGGTTGAGGACATGTTGCAGCGCCTGCGCGGACTGGAGGCGGACACGTGAGCAAAGCGCGCACCGTTACCGTGAGTATTCTCGATAAAGACTATCAGGTTGCCTGTCCGCCGGAACAGGAGGCGGAGCTGATTGTGTCAGCGTCGTACCTTGACAAGCAAATGCGCTTAATTCGCGAAACAGGCAAGGTGATTGGCCTGGAGCGCATTGCCGTCATGGCGGCGCTCAACATCAGTCACGAGTTGCTGCAAGCCTCAGAGCCTGAGCAGATTGCCGGTGAAGCTACAGCGTCAGGCGAGCCTGTAGATGATAATGAGGTATCAGCTCTGTCTCGGAAAATCGACGAAGCGATTTTCTCCCTGCGCCAGATGGAGATTGGCTGAGGCCTGTCAAGAGTTCAGGTTTCGCCGGACCTGCTAGACGCACAGTTTGTTCAATGTGCCTTCTTACAGGAGCGCTAAAAGCGCAGGCAGGAGCGCTAAAAGCGCAGGCAGGAGCGCTAAAAGCGCAGGCAGGAGCGCTAAAAGCGCAGGCAGGAGCGCTAAAAGCGCAGGTCGGCAATACACTCTACATTGCACTATACTTCCGACGGGATGCCTGGTGTGCTCGCCAGAGAACTCGTTCTCTACCCGATAATACCACCCCAGGGGGTTGCTAGCCGCTGATGATGTGCAGGACCGCAAGTCGGGAAGCCTAATTCAGTGCAGTGACCACCGCCTTGAACCATCGGGTTCAAGGGCACCGTTCTCAGCGGTACGCCGGGTAGTTCCTTTTATTAGGGCCGCTTGGGGTTGTTGCCCTCGGTGGTTGTTGAGGCGCTAGGTCGCCTTTCTTTTGTTTTATCGCTTGGGGTTGTTGCCCTTGGTGGTTGTTGAGGCGCTACTTTTCTTAGGACCGCTTGGGGTGCTTGCCCTCTATGGTTATCGAGGCGCTAGGTCGCCATTCTTTTGTTCTATCGCTTGGGGTTGTTGCCCTCGGTGGTTGTTGAGGCGCTACTTCACTGTTTTTTTTTCTATCGCTTGGGGTTTTCACCCTCTATCGTTATCGAGGCGCTGCTTTTCTTAGGACCGCTTGGGGTGTTTGCCCTCTACCGTTATCGAGGCGCTACTTTACCGTTCCATCGTTCTACCGCTTGGGGTGTGTGCCCTCTGTGCTTGATGAGGCGCTAGGTCGCCTTTCTTTTGTTCTAGCGCTGTGGTTCTTCGCTCTCTATCTTTATCGAGGCGCTACGCTACTTTTCTTTTTTTCCGCGCTTGTTTGGGGAGTCGCAGGGCTTAGACTGGTTCTGTGGGCATGGTATGACAGATATCGCGATGGAAAAGAAAGCGCTGCGCAGGAAATTGCGCGCGCGCCGGCGTGGCTTAAGTCTGGCCAGTCAGCGTAGACATGCGGCTCTTATTACCGCGCACGTTGCGCGAACAGCATGGTTTTGTGCTGCGAACCGTGTGGCGCTATACATGGCGACAGATGGAGAGGTCGCTACAGCGCTACTGTTGCGACGTTGCAGGGCGCTGGGTAAACAGGTTTATCTGCCTCGAATTCGCGCAGATCTGCGGATGGAGTTTGCGCCTTATTATCAAGGCGACTCCCTGAAACGGGGACATTTTGGCACTCTAGAGCCTCTTCCGGCTCGCTTGGCGATACACCCCACAAGCCTCGATGTCGTCTTTACGCCACTGGTGGGCTTCACCTCAACGGGCGTGCGCCTGGGTATGGGAGGTGGTTTTTACGATCGATGTTTCGGCTCAGTGCCCAGGCCCAAGCTCGTTGGGATTGCACACAGTTGCCAGCGAGAAGAGTTGATACCCAGCGAGCCCTGGGACACAGTGCTGATGCAGGTTATGACAGAGAGAGGCGCGGTTAAACGCCAGGGGGACAGCGTTATCGCTAGTCTGCAGCAACGTCGGCTGAAGTAAGCACGCCTGCCTGCAGTGCAGACGCAGGTTCTGCGACAGACTCGCTGGAACTCATTGGTACCATCAAGGTGACGACGATACCAATGCCAAAAGCAGCCATTAGCACGACTAATAAATCTGGCTTTTTATTCACTTTTTCTTTGCCCTCATCACTCGGTGGCTGCTTTTGGGCGCGACGTTATTGCAACACGCTTCACGCACTACGCAGCCATTTCATACACCCTGAATACATCTGTCATTGCCACCACTCCCTTGATCAGTTCCAACTTTTGATTGGGTCCAACCTTTAACGCGGGTACAAACGCGGAGACAAAAGCAGACATCTCTGTGACCGCCCTGCGGGCTGGGCAGGCCAGTTTGTGGGATACATACTCTTTTTATTGGCTGTCTGGCTTTCCAACCTGTCAGCATTTGATAGCTGCTACTGACAGCACTAGCATCTGAGCTAAGGCTTATCGCAACTACGATTTTTGGTAATTTGCCACAAAACTGGTTCGAGTGTATGTCATCGGATCAAAAATGCAAGTGGAAGCTAGCGTTGGGGATAACTTTTGTGACCCGCGTATTCACTGGAGCGAGAGCGAAGTAGGGGCTTCGAATTAAGAGAATTGGACTACTGAAGGGTTTACCCCAGGTACATTTGATAAGCCGGGTTTTCTGTTTCTTCCCAAAAGCGATACTCCGTGCGTCGCAACGCAGCGAGAACGTCTGCGTGCTCACTGTCGTCAATCTGCAGCCCTACCAGCACCCTGCCGTAGGCAGCACCGTGGCTGCGATAATGGAACAAGGAAATGTTCCATCGCTTGCCAAGCTTGTTGAGAAAGTTCATTAGAGCGCCGGGCCGTTCGGGAAACTCGACCCGGAAAACTCGCTCATTAACCAGAGAGTTTGGCGTTGTGCCGCCCACCATATGCCGCACGTGGAGCTTGGCCAGTTCATTGTTGGTCATGTCAACGACGTCATAGCCCTGCTCGCGCAGCGGCGCTATCACTTCGTCGGCCTGCGCATAGCCCTCCGCCACTTTCACGCCAACAAAAATATGCGCATCGACGGTGCGACCGGCGTAACGGTAGTTAAACTCGGTGATGCTGCGCTTACCCAGTGCAGCGCAAAACGCCTTAAAGCTGCCCGGACGTTCCGGTATGGCCACGCTGAGCACGATCTCTCTCTTCTCGCCAATCTCTGTGCGCTCAGAGATATAACGCAGGCGATCGAAATTGGTGTTGGCACCACTGTGTATCGCCAACAGCGTTTTGCCACTGACGCCGGTGTTCTCCACATACTTCTTCAACCCCGCGAGGGCGATGGCGCCAGCGGGCTCAGCGATAGAGCGCGTGTCTTCGAACATATCTTTGATCGCAGCGCACATTTCATCAGTAGACGCAGTGATCACCTCGTCCACGATCTCACGCACAATGCGAAAAGGCTCCTTGCCGATTTGCGCAACCGCCACACCGTCGGCAAAAATACCGACTTCCTTAAGCTTCACTCGCCGGCCTTTTGCCATAGCGGCGGCAAGGCAGGCAGCGTCCTCCGGCTCGACACCAATCAGCTTGATGTCAGGCCGCACGTACTTAACGTAGGCAGCGATACCCGCTAAAAGCCCACCTCCTCCGACTGGCACGAAAATCGCCTCAATGGGATCGGGATGTTGACGCACGATCTCCATACCTACCGTGCCCTGGCCAGCGATTACGTCTGGATCGTCATAGGGAGGCACGTAGGTCAGACTGCGCTCCTCAACCAGGTTCTGCGCGTAGGCTGATGCCTCGTCGAAGGTGTCGCCATGCAGCACAACTTTTGCACCGTGAGACTTCACGCCCTGCACCTTGATACCCGGCGTCGTCAGCGGCATAACAATTGTCGCTTTCACTCCCAGACGGTTGGCGGCATAGGCGAGCCCCTGTGCATGATTTCCTGCGGAAGCTGCGATCACGCCCCGCTCACGTTGTTCATCACTGAGGCGGCTAAGCTTGTTATAGGCGCCGCGTAGCTTGAAAGAAAATACCGGCTGCAGGTCCTCCCGCTTGATCAGAACGCGATTATCCAACCGCTCAGACAGCAGACGCGCGTGATCAATCGGGGTTTCCCGGGCCACGTCGTAGACGCGTGACTCAAGTATCTTCTTAACGTAGGACTGTGGCATGTGGGCTAGGCCGACTGTAAACAAGTATGGAGTGGCTTTAAAATACGGACGCCATACTAATCGAGCAGGCTGACATTTGCAGCCTGTGCCGTTCCCGACCGTATCCACGAAGGTCGCTGCGACCCCATGCTGTTTCAGCGGCGCCCCTCTGCCTATAATGCAGCCACATTGACGCTGTAACGCAGAGGCCTCCCGCGTTTGAACCAGGACGAAATGAAACGGGCTGTAGCAGCAGCCGCACTCGCACGAATCCAGCCCCAGCTTGAGCGCGATACCGTAATAGGTATCGGCACCGGTTCCACGGCGAATCACTTCATTGATTACCTGGGTGATATCGCTGGTCAGGTAGAGGCGACGGTGGCCAGCTCAGAACAATCCGCGCAGCGGCTCAAACAACACGGTATCCCGGTCTTTGATCTCAATAGCGTAGACAAGGTCGACTTCTACGTTGATGGGGCCGATGAGAGCAATAAAAGCCTGCAACTGATCAAAGGCGGCGGCGCAGCACTGACGCGCGAGAAAATTGTCGCCGCGGTCGCACGCGAATTTATCTGCATTGCCGACGCATCCAAACTGGTTCCCACCCTAGGAGACTTCCCGCTCCCGGTTGAAGTCATTCCCATGGCGCGAAGCCATGTAGCGCGGCAGTTGGTAAAGATGGGCGGCGACCCGGTCTACCGAGAGGGTACGGTCACCGACAACGGCAACATCATTCTCGACGTGTTCAACTTCCCGATTGCTACGCCGCTGGAAACGGAGCAAGCCATCAACAGCATTGTGGGCGTGGTTACCAATGGTTTGTTTGCCCATCGCCCCGCTGATGTCATGCTGCTGGGCACAGCCGATGGCGTAGAAACGCTGCTGCCTCAGTGACGTTATTGACCACCTATTGGCGGCAGGCGGACTCCGCCTGTCTGAAAGGATGCAGCCTGCGCTGGTTGCGCACTCTAACTTCGATCATTGGTCGTCAGGTTAGACATGCCAGTTTGATGGCAGTCGTCGCGGCGGGCATGGCGCTACCCGCCTACGCCGTCCCCCCAGCAATTGATCCTGCCAACAGAGAAATCGCCATCGCGATACGGGAAGAACCACAGTATCTCAGCAGCATCAGAGCCACTGACCAGATCAGCTTCATGGTGCTGGACCATATTTCCGAGGGGCTGCTTACCCTCGATGAAAACAACAATCTCGCCGCGGGCGTCGCGGAGCGCTGGGAACTCACCGATACGAAGGCCACGTTCTGGTTACGGCAGGACGCCCGCTGGAGCGATGGCAAACCCGTAACAGCGCATGACTTTGTGTTTGCCTGGCAGCAGGTAGTCAATCCGCTGAGCGCGTCCGAATACGCCTTTCTCATGCGCACGCTTATCAATGGCGAGTCCATTATTGCAGGCGATCTGCCGCCGGAATCCCTGGGCGTAAAGGCTATTGATGACTACACACTGGTGGCTGAGCTCGTCTCTCCCACCGCCTATTTCCTGGACCTCATCACCTTCATCAGCTTTCGCCCAGTGCGCGAAGACTTTTTCAATGAGCAGGGTCGTCTCTACGCTGCGGAGGCAGAGAACCTGATCTCAAACGGACCCTACATACTGACAGAGTGGGTGCACGGCGCCGCCATGCGTTTTGAGAAAAACCCGCATTACTGGCGTAGCGATGAGGTAGCGCTGAATGCGATCAATGCGCCGTACTTCACCTCAGACGCCAACGCGCGCTTTAACCTGTTTATGGATGACAAGGTCGCCATGGCGACTGAACTGGACCTCTCGGCCATGAAGATGGCATTGCAGCGGCGACAAAAGCTGAAGTCTCACCGAGACGGTACTGTTTTTTACATCGGTTTCAATCACCGGCCACAACAACCCACAGGAAACCTGGCGCTGAGGCGCGCCATGCAGAGCGTTTACGATGTAGCGGAGCTCACCTACAAAGTCATTGCTGTACCTGGCAATGTCCCCGCCTACACAGTGTTTCCTGCCTGGCTGCGCGGTGATAACGGTCTCAGTCTGCAAGCCCAGTATCCACCGGAGAAACCCGAACTCAATCTTGAGCTGGGGCGCAGGTATCTGGCCCAGGCCAAGCAGGAGCTGGGCCTGGATGAAATCCCACCGCTGACGCTACTGCTGAGCGACAGCGCTAGTGCCAATAAGCAGGGAGAGCATTTCCAGAACGTGATGGCGAGGAACCTGGGGCTGGATATCCGCCTGGATCGACAGATTTTCAAACAGCGACTGGCCAAAATGAGCGCCGGCGACTACAACCTGGTGGGCGCGGGATGGGGCCCGGACTACAACGACGCTATGACCTTCGCCGACCTGTTTGCCTCCTGGAATCTGAACAATCGAGGCCGCTATAGCAACCCGCGCTATGATGCTCTGGTAATCGAGGCCCAGAAAACTACGGACGCGCAGCAACGTAACCAGCTGTTCGCCCAGTTGCAAACCATCATTCACGACGATGTCGTAGTGCTCCCTCAATACGAACGCGGCTTTATTTACGCACAGGACAAGCGACTTGAGGGGGTGCGCCGCAGTCGCATAGGCGGCGACCCAAACTTCAATTACGCTCGCATTCGCCTGGCAGAGCAGGCTGATCCCTGATGTCGAGCTATATTGCCAAGCGTCTTTTTTCAGGGCTGATCACGATCTGGTTCATCGCCACGGCCACCTTTTGGGGGATGCATGCCGTCCCGGGCGACCCCTTGATGAACGATAAAGCGGTGAGCCCTGAAATTCGTGCCAATCTGGAGCGTGCCTACGGCCTGGATAAACCGGTGTATCAGCAGTATCTGCTGTTCCTGAGAAACAGCGTACAAGGCGACTTTGGCATCTCCTTTACGCAGCAAAACCGCAAGGTTAATGACATCATCGCAGAGCACTTCCCGGTCTCGGCCACCTTGGGGGTGCTGGCGCTGCTGTTCGCGGCGGCGGGCGGCATTCTGTTTGGCGCGCTCACTGCGCTGTTCCGAGATCGTATGCCGGATTTCCTGATTATGTTTCTGGTGATTATTGCCGTATCCGTCCCTAGCTTCGTGTTCGCAGCGCTGGGACAACTCGGCATTCTGCGGCTCAACAGTGCCGTGGGTGCCTCCCTGTTGCCGGTGGCAGGCTGGGGCACCGTGGCTCACATGATCGTACCCGCTCTGGTACTGGGGCTGGGCACAATGGCCTACCTTACGCGTCTGATGCGCTCATCCATGTTGGAGGTGGCGGACAAAGACTACATTCGCACTGCACGGGCCAAGGGGCTCACCCCACAGCGCATTTTCTTCAAGCATCAATTGCGCAACGCCATCCTGCCGGTGGTCACCGTTCTTGGGCCTGCCATCGCCGCCATCACCACCGGCGGATTTGTGGTTGAACTGGTATTCGCGATACCTGGGCTGGGCCGGTATTTTGTGCAGGCCGTGCAGCAGTTGGACTACACCGTCATTATGGGCACGACGGTGTTCTACGGAGCCTTTCTCGTGCTGATGGTGATTGCGGTGGATATCGTCTACGGCTTTATCGATCCCCGCATCCAGGTGACCAAGAGCGTTTCCTGATGAATGCCTACACACCCAGCGCCGAGGACTTCGAGCCTCTGGATATCGCCAGAGAGGGTGACCGCATTGATCGGCCGTCCCTGTCTTACTGGCAAGACGTTTGGCGGCGCCTCAAGAGCAACAGGCGCGCCCTTATCTCACTGTACATCGTTATCTTCCTGTTGCTGTTTACGCTGGCGGGTCCGCTGGTGTGGTCAGTCGACCCGGCATTGCAAGACCTGGAGCAAATTTCGCAGCCGCCGAATACAGGCCGCTACGCGCGGGTCATCGACCGCGTCGAGCCGCTGCCCCCCGTAAACACCCGTCCTATTCCCGCATCGACGTTTGACGCCAGCCTGGCGCCAGCCGGCCTGCGCCTACTGGGAAGCGCAAATTCGGAAAGCGTTAACATCGCCTGGGATGCAGTTCCCGGTGCCTCGGGTTATCAGATCTACCGGCATGAGCTCGAGCCAAGGGACGCGGACGACCTGGGTTTACCGCTGGTACAGCTGCTGCCTTTCGAGCATAGCTACCAGGATCGACTGGGGCTGGAAACCCGGCGTTACTACTACTCTGTGACTGCGCTTTACGAGGGCAGGGAGTCAACCGCTTACAGCACGCTGGCAGTCGATGTGGAACAGGCCATCCTGCTGTCTGAGGCACGCTTCAGAGGACTGGTGCAAGCATCCCTGCCAGAGTCTGAAACCCTTGGGCAACAAGTTCGCCTGGAGTCTCACCCGCTGGGCACTGACTATCTTGGGCGAGACATGCTGGCTCGACTGATGTGGGGGGCTCGCACCTCCCTCTTTATTGGTATTTGCGCGCCGCTGTTGTACGTCGCCATTGGCTTAGTCTACGGCGGCCTCGCTGGCTACAGCGGCGGTCGAACGGATGACGTTATGATGCGCTTCGCGGACTTTGTGATCGCGCTGCCGTTTCTACTCTTCATGATTCTGTTCAAAATTGCGTTCGGTCTGGGCCCAGGCGAGAGTGGCATAGGCCCTATGCTGCTGGCCCTGGTGCTGCTGAGTTGGCCTGCCACTGCGCGCCTGGTCCGGGGACAGGTTCTACAAATTCGCGAAGAAGCCTACATTGCGGCAGCACGCCTGATGGGCGCTACCGCGCCCTACCTGGTGTTCCGGCATATTCTGCCCAACGTCATGGGCGTATTGCTGGTATCCCTCACCTTTGCCATTCCCACTGCAATCTTTATTGAGGCGTTTCTATCCTTTATAGGGATGGGCGTGGTTCCGCCGACCCCGAGTTGGGGCTCTATGTGTAATGACGGCATCCGCACCATGTTGTCCCACCCCCATGAGCTTTTATTCCCGGCTCTGTTGATCAGCGTGACCGTACTCGCCTTCAACCTGCTTGGGGATGGACTGCGGGATGCTATGGATGCTCGCATGCGGAGTGACTCATGAGCGATGTACCGGTACTGAGCGTGCGCGACCTAGAGGTGGAGTTCGACACCTATGGCGGCGTGGTTCGCGCAGTGCGCGGGGTTTCGTACGATGTCCACGAGGGCGAGACCCTGGCGGTGGTAGGGGAATCCGGCTGCGGTAAATCGGTCACCGTGCAAGCGCTGATGGGCCTCATTCCCATGCCGCCGGGGCGTATCGTCAATGGCTCTGCCAAATTGCTGGGCAAGGAACTGATTGGGCTGGACCAGACTCAACTCAATCGCGCTCGCGGCGCAGATATGGGCATGATCTTTCAGGATCCCATGACATCACTGAACCCGACCATGCGCATTGGAGATCAAATCGCTGAGACACTGCTGGTTCATCGAGGACTCTCGCGCGAGCAGGGCTTTAAAGAAGCCATACGGCTGCTGGAGCGAACTCGCATACCGGAGGCCGCGCAACGTGTGCGTCAGTACCCCTTTGAATTCTCTGGTGGGATGCTGCAGCGCGTGATGATTGCCATGAGTCTGGCGTGCACACCCAAGTTGCTGATTGCAGACGAACCCACAACTGCACTGGACGTAACTATTCAGGATCAGGTGCTGGACCTGATGAAGGAGATTCAGCGGGAAGACAAAATGGCCATCGTGCTGATTACCCACGACCTGGGCGTTGTTGCGCGCATGGCTGACCGAGTGGCGGTCATGTATGCCGGCGAAGTTGTTGAGTACGGTAGCATCGATGAGATTTTCTACAACGCCAGTCATCCGTATACCCAGGGGTTGAAACTGGCGATGCCGGATGCACACCAGCAACACTCGGAGCGGCTGCGCGCCATCCCAGGCAGCCCGCCTGATCTCTTCTCGCCGCCCAAAGGCTGTGCCTATCACCCCCGCTGTCCCCAGGCGATGAAAATCTGCAACCGAATTGACCCCGACACCAAGCTAATAAGCCACAACCACCAAGCGGCATGCTGGTTACTACATGAAGGTGCGCCGTCGCCAGCAGAGGATACCAGGCATGCTGGTTGAAGTTCGCAAGCTCAAAACGCACTTTGATATCGGCAACGGCAGGGTAGTGCACGCCGTCGACGGTGTATCTCTCAACATCACGGAAAACGAGATACTGGGTCTGGTGGGGGAGAGTGGCTGTGGCAAGTCCACGCTTGGTAAAACACTGGCGGGCCTGCAGCTAAAAACCAGTGGCGAAGTGCTTTTTCGCGGCAAGCCACTCCCCGAGCGTTTCACGCAGAAGGATTTCCAGCGTCTTTCTACCGATATTCAGATGATCTTTCAGGATCCCTATACCTCGCTGAACCCGCGCATGACCATACAGGAGATCATCTCTGAACCTCTGCGGCTACAGGCCAGTGGCGGCAAAAGCGACTACCGAGAGTTGGTGGCGCAATGGCTGGAGCGCGTGGGCCTGAAGCGGGACCACGCTAACCGCTACCCCCACGAGTTTTCCGGCGGGCAAAGACAGCGCATCGGCATCGCCAGAGCGTTGATCGTCAAGCCTCGGTTCGTGATTTGCGATGAACCGATCTCAGCACTGGACGTGTCGGTGCAAGCGCAGGTCATCAACCTGTTACAGGAGTTGAAAGACAGCCTGGGCCTGACCCTGCTGTTTATCGCGCACGATCTCTCAATGGTGCGCTATCTCTGTGATCGTATGGCGGTCATGTACCTGGGTACCGTGGTTGAGGAGGGCCCCTCGGAAGAAGTCTACTTTTCGCCGAAGCACCCTTATACACGGATGTTGATCGGATCAAACCCCGTTGCCGATCCAGAACATGAGCGGCAGCGGCAGCACCAGGCTCCACAGGGAGAAATTCCTTCGCCCATTAACCCGCAGCCGGGCTGTCGCTTCGCCGACCGCTGTCCCGATGTGATGGAACGCTGTCGCAGGGACACACCGACACCCAAGTTTATTGATGCGCAGCGCATGATCGCCTGCCATCAGTATTAGGCAAACGGGGCCCGGACCTGACCCTTGGCCAAAGACAAAGAAGCCTTTCTAGTGGAGCTGGCCCAGCGCTATGGGCCCTCGCTGGAGCGATTTCTGGCGCGCAAGCTGGATAATCCGGCAGATGCGGCAGAGATCGCTCAGGAGACCTTTCTCAGGCTGCACCGGCTGGATCATCCGGACGAATTGGATAATGCGCGGGCGTTCCTGTTCCAGGTGGCCTCCAATCTAGCGGTAGATCAGCTCCGCAGGCGGCAGCTCCACTACCGCTTTCTGCGCACTGAAAGCCGCGAACCCGGCGATGACGGCAGCCTTGAACAACTCTCAGATGTGGCATCTCCAGAGCAGATCCTTAGCGGGCGAGAGAAGCTAGACAGAATCTACCAGGCCATTGATCGCCTGCCCGAGAAATGTCGCCAGGCGTTTCTGATGCATCGCAGCAAAGGTCTGTCCTATAGCGATATCGCACGGGAGCTGGGTGTCTCGGTCTCCAGCGTGGAAAAGTACGTGCTGGAAGCATTGAAGGCCTGTCGCGCGGAACTGGCGGACTACTACGCTGAGAATGACGGCATCTGTGATAACAGTCGCGGCGGAAAAACATGATGAAACTATTGAGGGATTGCCTCACTCTATCGTTTAAGCGACATGATCATGTGAGACGTCAGCAGTGAAGGACAAACCACCACAGGCGCGAACGGTGTCGAGAAGAGGGCCACTCCGGACAGCAAAAGCTGCACTTTCGGCTGGCAGCGGGGATGCGGCCAACGCGGCACTGCAAGACGCCGCCTGCGAGTGGATTGCGCGGCTGCAGTCTGACCAGGTCTCAGACGCTGATCGGGAAGCCTTCGCGCTGTGGCTGGCTCAGCGACCCGAGCATCGATCTGCCATGGATGCGATGCTGGACATGTGGTCTGATCTGGTGGTGTTGTCCGAGTATCGCGGCGCTGACCTGCAGAACATGGACCCGCGGGACACAGACCTGCACGGTATAGCAGACAGCCCATTAATACAGTCTGCGAATGCACAAAGGACTGGAACCCGCAGCGTGGCCCGCTTACAGCGCTGGTTCCCCGCCAGCGTAGCCCTGGCCGCTTCACTGCTGTTGGCTGTCCTGCTGGTACCGCAGTGGTCGTCTGAGCCTGACGTTAAACAGTACCGCACGGCGCAGGGTGAGCAGGAGCGGATTGTGCTGGCGGACGGCTCGACCCTGGAACTCAACACGTCGTCCCGTGTGGAAGTTCGATATAGAAGTAAGCAGCGGGACGTGTTGTTAGTGCATGGTGAGGCCTTTTTCACTGTCGCCGCCGACAAATCCCGACCCTTTGTCGTGACAGCCGGTGCGACTGAAGTTCGCGCTCTGGGCACGGCATTCAACGTGCATCTGCAGGGTGACACCAGCGAAGTCACCGTGGCGGAGGGCGTAGTGCGCGTCAGTGAGCGCGAGCCGCCTGCGTACCGCGCAGCAGCCGCTGAACTGCTGTATCCCAATCAGCAGTTACAGGCTCAAGGGGGTAATGTGGGTAAAGCCATCGAGGTAATCCCAGCGTCTTCGCTGGCCTGGCGGGAAGGAAAACTGGTGGCCGATGCTATGCCACTGGCAGATCTGATACGGGAACTGGCCCGCTATCACGCAACGAGCTTGCTTATCGCAGAGCCCGATCTCGCGTCAACGCCGGTTTCAGGCGTCTTCCAGTTGTCTGATCTCGACAGCATCCTGGTGGCGCTGGAACACAGCGTTGGTCTTCGCAGCCAGGTGCTGGACGATGGCAGCGTTCAGTTGATCAGCGCCCCCCTATAAGCTAACGTCAGCCTGTGAACACACAGGCGTCTCTCCATTGCCAGAATACGACGCCCTGCACCAGACTGTTGCTGGCACTGTGGTTCAGCGCCTGCGGTTGCTTTGCACAAACCGCATACAACTTTGACCTTCAGGGCAAGGCGCTCTCGGAATCACTGATTCAGTTCAGTCATCAAAGCGGACTGGCGATCGTTTTTTCAGACAACGATCTTCGCGGACTCCCTGCCCCGCGGGTCAGCGGCAGCATGCCTGCGGAAAAGGCGCTGAATACACTTCTCGCAGGTAGCTCCTTCAAATGGCGATTGATCGATAACCGCATCGTTGCGATATATGACGGGCGCTGCAGGACTGATGCCTCCTGTCTGGACGATGATGCGTTGCTGGTCTCACGCCCTCTGTATGTGCCGGGTATCGAAGAGCTGTACGTCTACGGCAACCGTGTCACAGGTTCGCGCATCAAACGCACCGGTCTGCAGGGGTCTGCGCCCGTCGATCTGATTTCAGCACCCGATATTGAACTTACCGGCGCACAGACGCTGGGGGACATACTCCGGTATCTGCCCGCTGTAGCAGGCAACGCGACAAGTACTGCGATCAGTCGGGGCGGTGACGGCACTGCCACGGTCAACCTCCGCGGTCTGCCCGCTTCAAATACATTAGTGCTCATCAACGGTCGTCGTATTGCCAACGATGGATTGGCCGGCGAGTCGGTAGATCTCAACAGTATCTCTCCTGCAACCGTTGAGCGCATCGAGGTGCTGAAAGACGGCGCATCGGCAATTTACGGATCCGATGCGATTGCAGGCGTCGTCAACATCATTATGAAACGTGACTTTTATGGCACTCTCGCGGAACAGTTCGCGGGAATCAGCTCGCGCGGAGATGCCCAAACCCTTACCACGACGCTGCAGTATGGCACCGGCTTTAAAAACGGCAGTCTGTTTTTTTCCGCGACTCGCTTCGAGCAACAGGAAATAGAGGCCGGTGAACGCAATCTCTCCGCCAGCGCTGACAGCCGAGAGCGCGGCGGTGCAGATTTGCGCAGCAGCGCGACCGCGTCTGCCAGGGTAACGCTGCCGCCCAATCAGAGCCTTATCGTGGATGACAGCACCGGCCTGCTGCGCGCAGCGACAGACGCCGACCGACTGGACTTTCCTGCTTTCACCAACTCACTCGTGCCCTCAGAGCGAACATCACTCTACCTGTCCGCGGGCTACGACTTTACCGAGCGCGTCACAGGCACGCTCGAACTTGCCTATGCCAAGACAAGGGCAGAGGCCCGGCTGGCACCAACACCGCTACTGACCGCCTTCGAGCGTGAGCCGATAGAAGTCGCCGCTGACAATATTTTTAACCCCTTTAACGAAGCCATAGCTGATGTGCGACGAAGCTTTACCGAGCTCGGACCCAGAGAGCAGCGCAATAGCTCCGACGTCATCCGCATCAGCGCTTTGTTCGAGGGACTGGCGGCAGACTGGTCCTGGGAATGGGCGCTGGACTACAGTCACAGCGACGCCAACCAATCCACCTCTGGTCTGCTTAGCGAGGACAACCTGCGTCGGGGTCTGGGGCCAGCAGACCAGTGCCAGGGCCTGGCAATCGATGGTTGCGTGCCCATTAACCTGTTTGGGCCAAGCGGCAGTGTTGACGCCGTACAAAGCAACTTTCTGCAACTGCCGGGCCGCATTCGCGGTGAGAGCACTCTCGCCAGTACCAGCTTTACAGCCTTCAGCCAGCTCCTGGAATTACCTCAGGGCGCTGTAGAAATAGCCTTCGGTGCCGAATATCGGGAGGAGTCGACAGAAAAAGTGCCGGACGGCGCGCTGTCTACTTCACGCGTTATTGGCGCCGGCAACGTGGCGACGACGCGAGGAGACCGCCGCATTGCAGAGCTGTTCGTAGAGAGCATTGTGCCACTTAGAGGAGCGACCGACGGCAGGGGTCAGTTCGATCTGGAACTCGCACTTCGTCACTCGGTCTACAGTGGCTTTGGCAGTAGCACCAATCCGAAAGTTGGCCTGCGGTGGCAGGCAACGCCATCACTTTTGCTGCGCGCCACGGCAGCAGAGGGCTTTCGAGCACCATCCCTAAACGAACTGTTCCAGGGTGAGACAGAGCAACAGGTGTTCATTACTGATCCATGTGCCATCGCCGACAGCCAGACAGTATTGCCGGGCTGCAACGGTCTGGCAGATTCGTCTAGGACGCAGTTTCTAACGGTCACCGGCGGCAATGCGGTGCTGCAGGAAGAGAAGGCGGTGAGCTTTGGCCTGGGCATTGTCTGGACACCCGTGGATGCCCCTGGGTTCAGGTTTAGCCTGGATTACTACGACATTGATACCGAGAACGTGGTGGGCGGCAGCCCTCAGTTCATCGTCAATCAGAATGCCGCGTTAGGTCGATTTGAAGAGCAGGTGAGCCGTGATGCTGCAGGGAATCTGCGGCAGATCAACGCTATTCGGCTCAACGTGGGCGAGCGCCGGGTTAAGGGGTTTGATGTCAGCGTCAATTATCAGCTTCCCACCCGCGACTGGGGACAGTGGTCTGCGGCTTTTGAGCTGGCTATCACCGACGAGTACAGCGTGCAGCTTGATGAAACAGCACCGACCATCGACCTTGCAGGCAGCTTTGTGGATCCGGCCTCCGGCGGTGTGGGTGCGATCCCGGAGTGGAAGAGTACCCTGGGACTGCAATGGGCCAGGCAGCGCTGGCGCGGGAGCTATGAATTTCATGTCATCAGCGAGATGGAAGAAACGATTCCCGGCAGCACCCGCCAGCGGGTGATTGACTCCTGGCTAGTGCAGGATGTGCAAGTCAGCTATGTGATGAACGTTCTGCAGGGGCTGCGAGTGTCGCTGGGCGTCGATAACCTGCTGGACAGCGAACCGCCGTTTGCAGCATCGGCGTTCAACGATAACTTTGACGGTCGCAGTCACGAGTTGCGAGGCAGATTCTGGTACGCGAAACTCAGCCAGCGTTTTTAACATCACATTCCGGACTACTCATGACGAAACTCACCCTGCTTGCACTGACAACTGTCGCACTCATCCTCCCACTAGCGAGTCAATCCTCCCGGGCCGAGGACGACTTCCCGGGCATCCGTGAGCTGATGGGCGAATCGCTGTTCGAAAGGGCGGGCCTGGATTCTCTTAACGATGCAGAACTGGAGGTACTTAATCAGTGGTTAGTGAACTACACGGCGGGCGATGCTGAGCTGATTAAAACGACCAGTAAGGAGGTGCGAGAAGCAGAGAAAACGCTGGAAATACGCGCCACCATCAATCAACCGTTCGAGGGCTGGTTCGGGGACACACTCTTCTACCTGGACAATGGCCAGGTATGGAGGCAGCGCACCTCAGGCAAGTATCGTCACCACAGTGACGATACGCGAGTCGTCATAAAAGAAGGTCTGTTTGGGTTTGATCGTATGGAGATGCTATCGAACGGACGCACAGTCGGTGTAAAACGCGTTCGATAAGTCATTGATCAATCAGACTTTCTTCACATAAAGATAAAATCGCGCGTTTAGAGGTCGTGAATGCTTCAATTTAGTGAAATTGTCACATTTCGCGTCCCCACTGTGAGGGTTAGAAGGTGCACTTCGTTTAAAGTTCATGTCTCGCGGCTATAAGCTGCAGATAAAACTATTACGTTGTACACCTTACAGGGGAATCAATATGTTCAATAAGACCCGCCTATCCACGGCGGTAGCTGCCGCTTTTGGCTTAAGCACGATTGCTTTACTGCCAAATGTTGCGACCGCCCAGGAAGAAGCGCTCATCGAAGAGGTGATTGTGACCGGTTCACGCATCGTGCGTGACGGATACAGCTCATCCAGCCCCGTTGCTGTCTACGATGAAGAAGACATCGGCCTTGCCGGCAACGCCAGCCTTGACGAGTTCTTCAGAAATGTCCCGCAGTTCACCGGCTTCCAGCTTGGTGCATCAACCAATAACGGTAGTGACGGTGACCGCAACATCGACATGCGCGGCCTTGGCTTTAACCGTACGCTCATCCTGATCAACGGTCGCCGTCAGATCGGCGACGTTCAGGACGACGGCGCAGTAGATATCAACACTATCCCGCAAGCAATGCTGAAACGCGTTGATGTGCTGACTGACGGTGCGTCTACCGTATATGGCTCTGACGCTATCGCCGGGGTTGTGAACTTCGTTCTGAACGACGATTTTGAAGGTATCCGTTTCAACGCCAACTACGGCGCGGGCACCGACGAGTGGGACGCACAGGACACCTCCATCTCAGTATTGATGGGTGCCGGTAACGATCGCGGGCACTTTGTGTTCTCTGCCGGGTATTACGATCAGGAAGAAATGCTGCAGGCGGACCGTAGCTGGGCCGAGAACGAGCTGTTCCCGATTCTGGGCGCCGACGGTAACTTCACACTGGAGCCCTCCGGTTCATCCAACAGCCGCCGAATCCGAGTTCCCGATCAAGGCAACTGGATTTTCGACGAAGGCCTTGGCGCAGCGCGTCCGTTTGAAGCCGGTGACGTCTATAACTTTGCGCCGGTTAATGCTCTGGTGCAGCCGGTTGAACGCTACCAGTTTGGCACCATTGGTCGATATAGCCTGACGGACTCTATCGAGTTCTTCACCGAGGCGTTCTACACCCGCCGTACTTCACAGCAGCGTCTGGCACCTGATGCCTCTTTTGCTGTGACCAGCACCTTCGACACGCCGAACAATGGCTCGCAGTGGAACGACTTTGTTCCCGCGAACAACCCCTTCAACCCGTTTGGTTCCGTCAACTGCTCAAACCCACTGGGTCTGTGCGACATTGACGTTCGGATCAACCGTCGTTTCGAAGAATCCGGAGGCCGTATCTTCCGTCAGACCAGCGACAACTACCGTCTGCTGGGTGGTATCCGCGGCGAGCTTGAAAATGGCATTCGCTGGGACGTGGCCTACACCTACGCTGAAACGGAAACCATCAACGAGACGCTGAACCTGGGTCGCTTCGACCGTTGGGCGATAGCGGTTGATCCCGACGCCTGCGCAGCCGATGCGGCTTGTACAGCAGCCGGTGGCACACTGAACCCGTTTGGCGACTTCGGCAGCATCTCCCCAGAGCAGATGGACTTCCTGACCACAGGTTCTCTGAAGGACAACATCGGTGCTGAGCTCGAAATGTTTACCGTGAACGTTAGCGGTGAAGCATTTGCCATGTCCGGCGGCGACGTTGCCTGGGCACTGGGTTATGAGCGCCGTCAGGAGCAGGGTTTCTTCTCTCCCGACGAATTCATTGCCGGCGGTTTGACCACTGGCGGTGCAAGCGATCCGCTGAGGGGTTCGTTCGAGGTAGACGAATTCTACGGTGAGGTACTGTTACCGGTTTTGGACAATCTGACGGTGGAAGCATCGGCTCGTTACTCTGACTATGACACCGTCGGTGACGAAACCACCTTCAAGATTGGTGGTGACTGGGAGATTGTCGACGGACTGCGTGTCCGCTCTACCTACTCCACCGGTTTCCGTGCGCCGAATATTGCCGAACTGAATCAGCAGGATTCAGCCGACTTCCCGCAGGTGGCTAACCCCTGTGACTTCGGCGACCGTGCCTTGGCAGCTGGCGATATCTCGCAGACGGTTTTCGATAACTGCCAGGCGGCAGGCTTCGACACGTCAGATGCGGGCGGCCTGACCTTCGCATGGCAGTCGCTGTATGAAACCAGCTCAACCGGCGATCTTGCTCCTGAGCAGTCTACGACGTACACCATTGGTGTTGTCTACGAGCCAAGCTGGGCTGAAGGACTGCGCCTGAGCGTCGACTACTGGGACATCGAAATCGAAGACGCTATCGGTGAGCCCGACTTCAACGTTCTGTTCAACGCCTGTCTGGCAGACCCCTCGTCTCCGGCCTGTGCCACCTTTGATGCCTCCGCGACCAACGGGATCATCACTGGAGGATTCCCTGGCGATGCGGTGGCTCAGTTCGGTAACCTCGGTACCATTAACACCAGCGGTGTGGACTTCGCTGCTGTTTACAACGGCACGTTCAACTCTGACGTGGTAACCGGATACAAGCTGAGCGTGAACGGTACGTTCCTGGATGTCTATGAAGAAGACTTCCAGCTTGGCGGAACGCTTGACCTGGCCGGCACTGCGGAAGGATTCGACGTCTACCCCGAGTGGCGTACTAACTTCTCTGCTGGTATCTACGGCCAGGATTGGACGCTTGACTGGTTCATTCGTTACATCTCTGAGTCAGATGCACTGTGGCGTTCGCCGGCTACTACCGCCGATGCTGTTGCAGAAGAGATCACATACCACGACCTCGTAGGCACGTATACGTACAAGAGCCTGCGCATCAATGTGGGTGTGAACAACATCACGGATGAAGAGCCCCCGATCTTTACCGGCGCGTTCAATGCGAACACTGCGCCGGGTATGTACGATGTGATCGGTCGCCGTCTGTTCACGAGCTTGACCTACGAGTTCTAAACAGACAGAGGTAGTCAGCCTGGTGCACTAAGCACATGCGCTGAGACGCCTTAGATAAAGCCCGAGCTCACATAAGTGGCTCGGGCTTTTTTTATGCGGTGGTTATTGCTGTTGTTGTGGCGTTACACCTAAACGCACTGCGCACATCGGGCCAAGATCTATAGCCGGTCAATAGCTCTGTCGTAAGCGCGAAGTCTTAAGCATGATCTGTCTAAAGGCTGGCGATACTACCCGCAGGGCGCTGTTCCAGACCTTTTTCCAATTCGCGCAGCTTTTGCTCGAAGCGCTTTGGGGCGTCCGGGTCATGGCTCAGGCGCTTGGCTTCTTCAAGGGAGTGTTTAGCCAGCCTGGTATTACCCATTGCCGTATGCACCGCGCTGAGCGCCAGGTGAAAACGTTCATCTGCCGGCTGTTTGTTAATGGCAGCTTCCAAATGTCCCTGTGCTGACGCATAGTCAGCGCGCCGAATCAGGGATTTTGCCAGCTCAAAGCGATAATAAGGGTTCTCATGTCGATAGCGGGCGACCTCATCTCGCAAGCGCGCCGCCGCAGTGTGATCGCCCGTCTTCTGCATGACGCTGGCCAGGTTACTGCGGGTGGTAAGGTTCTCTGGTTCAAATGCGAGACTCACCTTGTAGGCCTCTTTGGCGGACTGCAGATCCGAAGCACGACTATAGAGTATGCCCAGGTTCGTCCACGCTGCCGCAAAGAAAGGCTCGTAATCAAGCGCTTTGCGTGCATAGGCCAGCGCCCACAAGGGCCTGTCAGCCAGCAAAGCTTCGGCACTGAGATTGGAGTAATAGTGCGCAAACGCACGTTGATCTGAAATCACCGTCTTGCGATAGAAGCTGCGATACTCGGTCAGGTTGAAATCTACCACCCAGCCTGCCCTGGCCTGACCTTGCCACGTAGCCAGCGAGCCAGAACGCGTTGTAGCGTTGACGTTGGTGACGTTGGCATTGATATGCCGAGTCATGACAATGCTGTCGTTATCACGATCCCAGGTCGGTGGCGTCTGGACTTCCTGGTAGGCCGCCTCCAGACCAACCGCGCGCGCCATCGCAATAAACATTGTGGTAAACGCCAGACAGTTGCCCTGGCCCCGGTGGAAGGTCTCGACAGCGGAGAGCGTTGTCCCCTGATAATCAAGGGCGAAGTTCGGGTCCTCAATCACCGCATCCAGCAGTTGCTGGAGACGTTCGCGGGTGGGTGCAGCCGCATTTACCCTCTCACTGAGGAACTCGGACATAGCGGCATCAACAGCCAAAATGTCGAGTGACTCTACAGCGGGCAGCGCCCTTCCATTGCGGATGGACCCGCCGTCCAACAAGGCAGCGACCACTTGCGGGGCAGGCATATTCCGATCTGATGCCGTAATGCCTGCGGCACAGCCCGCCAGTAGTCCACTAAGCAGGAGTGGCGCTATCGGCCAGGTACGCAGCAATTCTGGCCAGCATGGGATCGCGAATCGGCGGGTGCTCATTGGCAAGATGATGCCTTGCACCGGCCAGCGTTTCAATGCGGGCGCGGGGAAAGCGCCGTTGCAGCTCCGGCAGGTTTCTGCGCCAGTCTACAGTGGTATCGTCATCGCCCTGTAACACCAGCAGCGGCGTGCTACAGGGCGGGCGCTGCAGAAAGTCCTCTAGCCATCGCTTCAGCGCACTCAACCACACGACCGTAATGACTCTGGGCTGCAGCGGGTCCTGACGCAGAAACCGCAGAAAGCCCTGATCGTTGGAGTTTTCAGCAAAGCTGCGCGGGATATTTCGCAGTAGCGGCCGCAGTATGCTGTGAGCGAGGCTGACGCGACGCCACCCCTGCGGCCAGATAAGAGGCGCCAGTAGCACGACGCCTGTAAATACACAGTCACGCCTTTGCAGATAGTCCATCACCGCGGCACCGCCGGTGCTCTGTGCGATCACGTGGCGCGGCCCAGGAAAGGCCGCTGTCGCGGCCAGAACGGTTTCGATGGCTTGCCGATACTGCGCAAAGTCTTCGATTTCAGCCCGCGCTCCTGAAGACAGACCGTGGCCGGGCAAATCAAAAGCCACCACGTTAAAAGACTGCGCAAGGCCGAAGCGGATCAGATGGCCGTAAATACCGACGTGGTCGAACAGCCCGTGAACCAGGTAAAGCGTGCCCTGCGCATCAGGCTGCTGCCAGCATTGCACCGCGAGATCAGACGTACCGCAGCCAAGCTGCCCCAGACTGTGTCGGCAGCCCTGAAATTCTGCCAGGAAGTCAAACTGGTAGTAGGGGCAGTATCCGCCGTCATCGATGCATGGTGCATCCGGATCAAAGGCAGGCAGCCGCCGGGCAAGATCGGCAAACGCAGCTTCAGACATCAGGCCTGCCCGCGTTGATACGAGTGAGTCAGAAAGGTCGCCGGGCGAAGTAACCGTGGCTCAGGGCATTCAGCTGGCGGCAGCGCGTTCTTCAAGAATAGCCACCGCGGGTAATGGGCGTCCCTCCACGTATTCCAGGAAGGCGCCGCCGCCCGTAGAGATATAGGAAACCTGGTCAGCGATACCATACTTATCAATCGCCGCCAGGGTGTCACCACCCCCAGCCAGCGAGAAAGCATCGCTTTCAGCGATGGCCCGACTGAGCGCTTCGGTGCCGCCGGCAAACTGATCGAATTCGAACACGCCCACTGGCCCATTCCATAGAATCGTGCCCGCGGTAGCGACAATCTCTGCCATACGCGCACGACTGTCAGGACCAATGTCAAAAATCATGTCGTCATCAGCCACAGCGTCTGCTGGCTTGGTGATCGCCTCTGCCGCCTCGGAAAACTCCTTGCCCGTGATGACATCGGTGGGAAGCGGTATCTCCGCCTTCGCCATCAGCGCCTGCGCAGCTGGCACCAGTTCGTTCTCACACAACGACTTTCCGATGGGACAGCCGCTGGCCGCCAGAAACGTATTGGCAATACCGCCACCCACAACCAGCTGGTCCACCTTGTCTGCCAGCGTTTCCAGAACGGTGAGCTTGGTCGACACCTTTGAGCCACCTACGATAGCGAGCATAGGCCTGCGCGGGTTGTTCAAGGCCTGTTCCAGCGCCTGCAGCTCAGCTGCCAACAGCGGGCCTGCGCAGGCCACCGGCGCGAAACGCGCGACGCCGTGGGTTGATGCCTGAGCGCGATGCGCTGTGCCAAAGGCGTCCATCACAAAGACATCACATAGCGCCGCATACTGCCTGGCGAGCCCTTCGTCGTTCGCCTTTTCACCCGGGTTGAAGCGCACGTTCTCCAGCACGGCGACTTTCCCTGGCGGCAACTCCATAGGCTTTAAATCATGCACCAACGTAATGTCAGTCGACAGTGCCTCTGCGAGATAGTTGACTACCGGTTGCAGGGAGTAATCTGGATTCGGCTCGCCTTCTACGGGTCTACCGAGGTGTGACATCACGATGACGCCAGCACCTGCATCCAATGCCTGCAGGATACTCGGCAGGGCAGCCCGCAACCTGGCATCGCTGGTAATGACACCATCTTTAAGTGGCACATTAAGATCCTCACGAATCAAAACGCGCTTGCCGGCCAGATCCTGCTCCGCCATGGTCAGAATAGATGCTGTCATGCTGTCTCCGAGTTACAGCGGAAAATCTTCGTCCTGCTCAGTCGCTGATGTGGCACCAGTGGTTCACGACATCCAGCATGCGATTTGCATACCCCCACTCATTATCGAACCAGACCAGCACCTTTGCCAGTCGGGTACCGCTCACGCGGGTCTGGCTGGCATCGACGATGCAGGAGTGAGGGTCCTGATTAAAATCTGAAGAGGCCAGTGGCGCCTCTGTGTAATCCATCACGCCGAGAAAGTCCTCGCCAGCGGCACGTTTCAGAGCGCTGTTAACACCAGCCACATCGCAGTCCGTTTGCAACTGTACGGTAAGATCCATAGCCGAGACATTATGCACTGGGACCCGCAGCGCCTGTGCAGAAAAACGGCCCGTCATCTCGGGCAGTACCCGCTCGACGCCGCGCGCCAGGGCGGTATCGATTGGAATGATATTGAGGCCCGCGGCTCGCGTCTTACGCAGGTCAGTATTGTGGTAAGCATCCAGCACTGGCTGATCGTTCATCGCAGAGTGAATCGTGGTAATGGTGCCACTCTCTATGCCAAACGCGGTCTCCAGTGCTCGTATCACCGGCACGATACCGTTGGTGGTGCAGGAGGCCGCAGAAACGATGTTGTGCTCGGGTTTTAACAGCTGCTGATTGACGCCATAAACAATCGTGGCGTCTACGTCGGCCTGGGCTGGCTGAGAAAACAGCACACGCCGGGCACCACTTTCAATATGTCTTGCGGCCAGCGCTCTCTCGCTAAATGCGCCGCTGCACTCCAACACCACGTCGACCTCTAGCTCGCGCCAGGGTAATGCTGAGATGTCTGGCTCTCTGAGCAGCCGAATAGGCTGGCCATCGATAACGAGCGCATCGCCCTGCACTTCCAGCTCACCGCGAAAGCGGCCGTGCGTGGAATCAAAGCGGGTGAGATGCACAACTGTTTGTAAGTCGGCGATCTCATTGATTGCCACCACCTGTAAGCGGTCCCGGTACTGGCCGTCACACAGGGCGCGCAGAACGCACCGCCCAATGCGACCGTAGCCATTAATGGCGAGCCTGATCACGAGCCGTTCACACGCTGACTGTGCGCGGGCTCAGTCGAGCAAGGCAGCAAGCGTGCTGGCGACATTGGCAGAGGTAAAGCCAAAGTGTTCCATCAGCGCTGCTGCCGGTGCGGATTCACCAAAGCTGGTCATACCCACAACCCGACCATCTAAACCGACATACTTGTGCCAGTAGTCAACGTGACCTGCCTCGACCGCTACGCGAGCGCGCACTGCCGAAGGTAAGACTGACTCACGGTAATCCGCAGCCTGATCGGCGAACACCTCGGCACTGGGCATAGAGACCACGCGTACAGCGCGGCCCTGCTGTCCTAGCTGCGCAGCGGCTTCGATGGCCAGCTGCACTTCGGAGCCTGTGGCAATCAAAATGCCCTCTAACTCACCCTCGGGCTCGTGCAGAATATAGGCACCGCGAGCAATATCTGACAGCTGCTGAGCGCCGCGGCTCTGATGAGGCAAGCCCTGGCGCGAAAACACCAGTGCAGTAGGACCATCCTGTCGTTCGATGGCCGCCTTCCAGGCAACCGCAGATTCCACCGCATCGCAGGGACGCCAGGTCACCATATTCGGGGTAGTGCGCAGGTTGCTCAATTGTTCAATGGGCTGGTGGGTGGGCCCATCTTCGCCCAGGCCAATGGAGTCGTGCGTGTACACAAAAATGGCACGTTGCTTCATTAACGCCGCCATGCGCACGGCGTTGCGCGCATACTCCATAAAAATAAGGAATGTTGCCCCGTAGTTAATGAAGCCGCCGTGCAGAGCGATGCCGTTCATGATCGCGGACATCCCAAACTCGCGTACGCCGTAATACAAGTAGTTTCCCGAGGCATCTTGAGCCGTGATGGGCTGGCTGCCACTCCAGATGGTCAGATTGGATCCCGCCAGATCCGCCGAGCCCCCCAGCAACTCAGGCAACAGTGCACCATAAGCATTGAGACAGTTTTGTGAGGCCTTGCGACTGGCAATGCTATCGCCGGCGTCCTGGCACTGCTGGATGTAGGATTGCGCGCGATCGCTGAAGTCTGCAGGCAGCTCTCCCGCCAGCCGACGCTGTAGTTCGCTGGCCAGTTGCGGATGCGCCTCAGCATAGGCCTGCATTGTCTCCTGCCAGGCGGCTTCCGCCTGCGCGCCCGCGTCTCGCGCATCCCAGGCATCATAGATTTCCTGGGGAATGCTGAACGGCGCATGCGGCCAGCCCAGATTGTCCCGTGTCGCAGCCACTTCATCCTCACCCAAAGCAGCACCGTGACAGGATTCGGAGCCCTGCTTATTGGGCGCGCCTTTACCGATGACCGTGCGGCAGCAGATCAGGGTGGGCCGACTGTCGTCTGCGCGGGCCGCCTCTATAGCAGCGCGGACCGCGGCGGAATCATGTCCATCCACGGCGGCAATGACCTGCCAACCGTAAGACGCAAACCGCGCCGGCGTATCATCGGTAAACCAGCCCTCGACGCCACCATCAATTGAAATGCCGTTGTCGTCGTATAGCGCAATCAGCTTGCCCAGCCCCAGCGTGCCCGCCAGAGAACAGACCTCGTGGGAAATACCTTCCATCAGGCAGCCATCACCGAGGAATACATAAGTGAAGTGATCTATCACCTTATGCCCGTCTCGGTTGTACTGGGCTCCCAGCACCTTCTCCGCTATCGCCATACCCACCGCATTGCTGAGGCCTTGTCCCAACGGGCCGGTCGTGGTTTCTACGCCAGGCGCGTAGCCGTATTCAGGGTGACCCGGGGTGCGGCTGTGAAGCTGACGAAAATTTTCGAGTTCCGCCATCGGCAGGTCGTAGCCGGTGAGATGCAACAGCGAGTAGATCAGCATCGAGCCGTGGCCATTTGAAAGTACAAAGCGATCCCGATTGGGCCAGTCCGGGTTAGCAGGATTGTGCACCAGGAACTCCCGCCACAACACCTCGGCAATTTCAGCCATCCCCATTGGGGCTCCAGGGTGGCCGCTGTTAGCCTTCTGCACTGCATCCATACTCAATGCGCGAATGGCGTTGGCGAGATCGGTTTGGGAGGTCATTCAGAGACTCCTGAGGGGCTGAAAAAAAGGTGCGCTATTCTCTCGTAACCAACTACGTTCGGCAACGAGACGGCGGGCATGTCGCGGCTTTTCTGTAGACGCTTGATCCACAACCAAGGCCCATCGGCAAGCACGCTAACGCTAGCGTCATCTGCAAACCTGCGAGCGTTCCAGCCAACACCACGGCCACTTGGCAGCTATATCAAAAAATTTTGATATAGTTTGGGCTTCTGCTAGACTCTCGCGCCATGCTTGCAGACCGGCACGCGCGCGAGGGGGCTGACTCACCCCAAGTTGGCGATAACCGCAGCGCTCAGAACGCCATCGAAACCATCGCCAGTCTATGCAAGGCCAGCGGGGACGAACTGCGTCTGCGGGTACTTCAGTTGCTGCGCCAGGATTCACTGGCGGTGCAGGAGCTATGCACCCTGCTGGAAATTCGCCAGCCGGCACTCAGCCATCATCTTAAAGTGATGGCAACGGCGGGGCTGGTTACCAATCGACGCGAGGGCAATTCCATCTACTACCGGCGAGCGGTGCCCGATATTCAAACGGCGGCAGGACAGCTGCAGGCTGGCCTGCTGGCGTCTCTGGACGGGTTGTCCTTACCTGTAGAGTTACAGGCCGGTCTGGCAGAACTGCGCACCGAGCGGGTGCGCTCATCCCAGGAATTTTTTGCCCGCAATGCCGAAAAATTCCGCGCCCAGCAGGATTTAATTGCCAGCTACGAGCAGTACGCCGATACCGTGGCAGAAACCCTGGCTGGCGCTAACCTGCAAAGCCGCCAGCTAGCGCTGGAAGTCGGACCGGGTGACGGGGCTTTTCTGCCTCGACTCAGTGCCGATTTTGATACCGTCGTCGCGTTGGATACCGCCGACGCAATGCTGGCGCAGTCCATGTCACGCGCCGAGCAGCTGGGTTTGAAAAACATCGAGTTTATCCACGGCGATACCCGTCATTCACACCTGGATACGCTGTCCGCTGATTGCATTGTAGTGAACATGGTCCTGCACCATACGCCTTCGCCTGCCAGCATGCTAACCGACCTTGCGCGCTGCCTCGCGCCACGGGGTGTGCTGCTTGTTACCGACCTGTGCCGGCACGATCAGGACTGGGCTCGGGACGCCTGCGGCGACCTGTGGCTGGGCTTTGACCCAAACGAGCTGACGGGCTGGGCGGCTGACGCAGGGCTGACAGAAACAGCCGGGGTGTACCTGGCACAACGCAACGGATTCCAGGTACAGGTGCGCCTGTTCGGGCATCACAGTCATATAGTAAGGAACACAGCATGAGCCAGTATTCATTGTTTACCTCTGAGTCCGTGTCAGAAGGGCACCCGGACAAAATGGCAGACCAGATTTCTGACGCGGTCCTCGATGCCATTCTTGCCGACGACCCCAATGGCCGAGTCGCCGTCGAGACGCTGGTGAAAACCGGCATGGCCGTGATTGCGGGTGAGGTCACCACCAACACTTACGTGGAGCTTGAGGACATAGTGCGTCAGGTGATTCTGGACATCGGTTACGACAGCTCAGACGTAGGCTTTGACGGCGCCTCCTGTGCGGTCCTGAACGCGATTGGTAAGCAGTCCCCGGACATCGCTATGGGCGTGGATGAAGACAGCGGCGCTCATAAAGAGCAGGGTGCAGGTGATCAGGGTCTGATGTTCGGCTACGCCACCAATGAAACTGACGTACTCATGCCGGCCCCGATTTATTACTCCCATCGCCTGGTGGAACGACAAGCCCACATGCGACGCGACGGCGTTTTGCCCTGGCTGCGTCCGGATGCCAAGAGCCAGATTTCTCTGCGCTACGAAAACGGCAAGCCAGTTGCCATTGATGCCGTGGTGCTGTCCACGCAGCACGACCCTGATATCAGCCAGCAAGACATTCAGGAAGCCGTCATGGAGAACATCATCAGGCATGTGCTACCCGGCGAGTGGCTGCATGATGGCACCCAGTACCACATCAACCCCACTGGCCAGTTCATCATCGGCGGGCCGCTCGGGGACTGCGGCCTTACCGGGCGCAAGATTATTGTAGATACCTACGGCGGGATGGCGCGCCACGGTGGCGGGGCATTTTCTGGCAAGGACCCCTCCAAAGTTGATCGCAGCGCCGCCTATGCAGGGCGCTACGTAGCCAAGAACATTGTTGCCGCCGGCCTCGCCGAGCGCTGTGAAATCCAGGTGTCCTACGCGATTGGCGTGGCAGAACCGACCTCGATATCGGTAAATGCTTTTGACACCGCCACGGTTCCAGAAAGCCGCATTGTTGAGCTGGTGCGCGAGCACTTCGACCTGCGCCCGGCGGGACTGATCGATATGCTTGATCTCAAGCGCCCCATCTACCGCAAGACCGCTGCCTATGGCCATTTCGGTCGCGAAGACGAAGATTTCACCTGGGAAAAGACTGACAAGGCGGAAGCCCTCAAGGCTGCCGCGTAAGGAGAAACCAAATGAGCACCGCAGAAAAAATCGAAACACTGGCCGACTACAAAGTTGCCGATATCAACCTGGCCGACTGGGGCCGTCGCGAAATCTCCATTGCTGAGGGCGAAATGCCTGCGCTGATGGCGATGCGCGACAAGTATGCACCCAGCCAGCCTCTGGCCGGCGCGAAGATTCTCGGCTGCATCCATATGACTATTCAGACAGCAGTTCTGATTGAGACGCTGCAGGCGCTGGGTGCGGAAGTGCGCTGGTCCTCCTGCAACATATTCTCAACTCAGGATCACGCTGCCGCAGCCATCGCCGCCAGCGGAACGCCTGTGTTCGCCTGGAAAGGTGAAACGGAAGAAGAGTACGAGTGGTGCATTGAGCAGACCATTCTCAAGAACGGCCAGCCCTGGGATGCCAACATGATTCTGGATGACGGCGGGGACCTGACTGGCATGCTGCATGACAAGTATCCGCAAATGCTGGATCGTGTGCACGGTATCACCGAGGAAACCACTACGGGCGTGCATCGCCTGTTGGAAATGATGAAGGGCGGCACCTTGAAAGTGCCCGCTATCAACGTCAACGACTCCATCACCAAAAGCAAGAACGACAATAAGTACGGATGCCGTCACAGCCTCAACGATGCGGTCAAACGTGCCACTGACCACCTGCTGTCTGGTAAGCAAGCGCTGGTGATTGGTTACGGCGATGTGGGTAAGGGCTCAGCCCAGTCTTTACGCCAGGAAGGCATGATTGTGCGCGTCGCAGAGGTGGATCCGATTTGTGCTATGCAGGCCTGTATGGACGGCTTTGAGCTGGTCTCTGCTTACGTGGACGGCGATCGCAGCAAGGGTGTCGACCAAACCCTGCTGGAAAAAACCGACCTGCTAGTCACCGCCACGGGTAACTACAACGTCTGTGATAAGGAAGTCCTCAGTGCTATCAAATCTGGCGCTGTGGTGTGCAACATCGGCCACTTCGACAATGAAATCGATACGGCTTACATGCGCGAAAACTGGGAGTGGGAAGAGGTGAAGCCACAAGTGCATGTGGTGTATAGAGACCGCGCCAGTAATGATCATCTGATCCTGCTGGCTGAGGGCAGGCTGGTGAACCTTGGCAACGCAACCGGTCACCCCTCGCGCATCATGGATGGTTCTTTCGCTAACCAGGTTCTGGCACAGATTTACCTGTACGAGCGCCGTTTTGCCGACCTCGAAGCCAACATGAAACCAAACGCAATTACGGTTGAAGTGCTGCCGAAGAAGCTTGACGAAGAAGTAGCAGCCCACATGGTGCGTGGCTTCGGAGGTGTGCTGACGAAGCTCACCAGCGAACAGGCGGACTACATCGGCGTCAGCGTAGAGGGCCCCTTCAAACCTGAAAGCTACAAGTACTAGGCACTCACCCGCAGACACCACCAGGTAAGCACCATGTCGCAGGCAAACATCAGCTTCGAATTCTTCCCTCCCAAAACTGACGAGGGAAGAAGCAAGCTGCTGGAGATCACACAGCCAGCTCTACACGCACTTAAGCCCGAGTTTTTCTCCTGTACCTACGGTGCAGGTGGGTCGACCCGCGACAATACCTTCGATATTGTCCAGGCCATCTCCGGCACCGGGGCGACCATCGCCCCGCATCTGAGCTTCGGCGGTGACACTCAGGAGCGTATTGGCGAGCTTCTGGACCGCTACGTAGCGCTGGGTGTCGATAACGTGGTCGCCCTGCGAGGTGACATGCCCTCTGGTATGGGTGGTCGCACACAGCTAGTGTATGCCAGCGAGTTAGTGGCGTTCATCCGCGCCCGTACCGGTGATCACTTCCGCATCGCAGTGGGCGCGTATCCTGAGATTCACCCTGAGTCCACCAGTTATGACAGCGATGTCCACTACCTCAAGGCCAAATTTGATGCGGGTGCTGATGTTGCTATCACGCAATACTTCTACAATGTCGATGCTTATTTTTATTATATGGATCGCTGTTTGGCTGCGGGTATTAATCAACCCATCCTGGCCGGAATTATGCCCATCACCAACTACCAGAATCTGGCGCGATTCTCCCGCAATTGCGGCGCGGAAATCCCGCGCTGGATCAGCCAACGGCTGGAAGGTTTCGGTGAGGACATGGAGGGAGTCCGCACTTTCGGTATCGACGTGGTCACGCAACTCTGCCAGACCCTGCTGGACAATGGCTGCCCGGGCATCCACTTTTACACCATGAACCAGCTTGAGCCTGTGACCACGATTTATCAGAACCTCGGCATCGACGCGTCAACTGCGTCTGGGCATGAAAGCGCCGCCTGAGGCTCCTCGATTTTTCACCGATCAGGCCATGAGCGTCGGCGATGAACTGGCGCTGGAGCCGCCTGTCGCTCGACACATGCTGTCTGCCCTGCGTCTGAAGCCCGGCGCCGCGGTGCGCCTGTTTAACGGCCATGGCGGTGAGTATCAGGCAACCATTGAACAGACAGACCGCCGCAGTGTCCGTGTGCGACTGGACGCGTTTGATAACGTAGAGCGGGAATCGCCCCTGTCGGTCCATCTTGGGCTCTGTGTCAGCCGCGGTGATCGCATGGATTTTGCGCTGCAAAAGAGCACCGAGCTGGGGGTCAGATACATCACCCCTCTGTTCAGTGAACGTACTGAGTTGCGGCTAGACGCTAAGCGGCAGCAGAAAAAGCATCGCCACTGGCAGCAGATTGTCATCAGTGCCTGTGAACAGTGCGGTCGCAACCGTTTGCCATCTCTCAGCAGTGTGGATGTTGCAAACACCTGGGTGACACAGGTTCAGGCCGCCCTAAAGCTGGTATTGCATCACCGCAGCGAACGCGGCATGCACCTTCCCGGCACACCGCCCGCCAGCGTCGCCTTGCTGATTGGACCAGAGGGTGGCCTGACCGACGCTGAAGTCGCACTGGCACAGCAGCATGGTTTTGATGGGATAGCGCTGGGCCCGAGAGTACTGCGTACCGAGACCGCGCCGGTGGCAGCGCTCAGCCTGCTACAGCATTTTTGGGGAGACATTACATGAGTGACACCGCTGGTCTTGTCGAAGGTATGAATACCCATCGCCCGGAAATCATTAAAACGCTGGGTGGCGAAGTTGTAGCGATCGGCCGTGAAGGAGACACATGTACCATGCACTTCAATATCGATCGTGCACTCTGCCACTCTGGCAACATCGTTCAAGGTGGCATTGTCACAGCCATGCTTGACGCAGCCGCTTCCCACGCAGTCTTCGGGCTGGATCCAGAGGTCACAGCGATTGCTACCCTTGAGATCAAAACGAGCTTTTTAGAACCCGCACTGGCGGGTCGCTTTGTCTGCGAAGGCAGGGTCCGCAAGCTGGCCTACAAATTGGGATTTATGGAAGCAGAGCTGTTCAACGCGGACGGCACCCTGCTGGCAACCGCGAGCACCACTGTGAAGCTGCAGCGCCAGAAAGCGTAAGTGAATGAGTACCTATTTCACCATCTGGTATCTGGAAATGACAGCGGCGGCGCAGCACTTTGCCAAACCCATGTCACCGGAACTACAGGTCGTCGAAGCTCGCTTAGCGCAGTATGCCGTCAACCGCTTTCTGTATGAGTGGATAGGCGCAAGCTGGCAATGGGAAGACAAGAAGGGCTGGTCGGATCAACAGTGGCAGGCCTACGTGGAGCGAGACACCCTGAGAACCTGGTTGGCGTGGGTAGAGGGAAGTCCCGCGGGCTATTTTGAGTTGGAACGCGCGCCTGATGGCACCGTAGAGATCTGCTATTTCGGGCTGTCGCCCGACTTCATCGGGAAAGGGCTGGGCGGCGGCTTGCTGAGTGCCGCCATTCGCGAAGCGTGGGGTTGGGACGCCAGACGCGTCGCCGTCAACACCTGTAGCCTTGACCATCCTGCAGCGCTGAAAAACTATCAGGCGCGTGGCTTCCGACTCACTTACACGGAGACGCGTACTCCCTAGTCGCCGCCCGAATGCTCCAGCAACCAGCGCGCGTGAGTCCATTCAAGAAATGCTGTCGCACTATCGATCGCGTGGTCGGCACGCAGGGAGTGGAAAACTTCGAAAGCGTGTTGGGCGTAGGGCAACTCTGCGTAGGCGACTACCTGCTCCGAGTGCGCGCGCAAGCGATTGACGAACGCGCGCGCCTCTTCTACCCACACTAATGAATCGTGCGTACCCTGCACTACGTAAAAAGGTGGCGCCGCGGCGTTCACGTGGCTAATAGGTGAAGCCTGATCCCAGCGCTCACGGTCACCCTCGAGCCGGGTTTTCATGACGTACTTGGAGAGCAACTGCTCAGCCGACATACTGCCACGCAAGCCGTCCCGGTCCAGAAAATCATAAACGCCATAAAACGGTACCGCTGCCTGTACGGCGGTGTCGGCTTGTTCAAACCCTGGCTGCCACTCCCGCAGATTGGGCGTTAGTGCCGCCAGGCTGCTGAGGTGGCCACCGGCAGAGCCGCCGCTGATTGCAATGAAGTCAGGGTTGCCGCCGTAATCTCGCGCATGCTCACGAATCCAGGCGATGCAGCGCTTCACATCTACGATATGATCGGGAAACGCCGCCTTGGGACTGAGCCGATAGTTACAGGACACGACCAGCCAGCCGCGACTGGCCAGGTGGTACATAAGCGGCAATGCCTGCTGTTGCTTATGGCCGACAATCCAGGCGCCGCCATGAACTTGCAGCGCAATAGGGTACCCCCCCTCCCGCGCTGCCTCTGGTTGATAAATATCCAGATGATTGCGAACGCCGTGCTCACCGTAGGCGATATCGCGGTGCACCCGCACGCCGGGTCGCTGCATGTTGAAGGGTTTCAGCCAGCCTTTCGAGGGCGCCCCGGCGTCCAGACACTGCTGACGTTGTTGAGGAATGTCGCCGCGATAGTTGTTGCCAAGCCCTTCTCGCAGTGCGCTTTCCATGATGGTGGAGGTATCGCCTGCCTGGATGTGCAGCCAGGCCAGACCCAGCCAGTTGAGTACAAAAAGTCCGACGCCCCACTGCACGACCGTCGCGTCCATATCACTGCTGAGCATGACCAGCACTGTCAGGGCGAGCTGCGCGGTGAAGTGCAGCCAGGCCAACTCGCCGGTAAGCCAGCCCGCAAAAAACCAAGGCACGATGCCGTAAGAAATGCGTCTTGCCTGCACCAGGGCGCACCCGGTAAACAGGACAGAGAGTATTGCGAGGAACAAGTACGCTGTCATTGTGCGAGGCCTGCTTAATCGTAGGGGCGCATTGTAGGCTTAGCGCCAGTAGCTTGCACCCGAGGGACCCAGCGCTTACCTTAGCCGCTCTTTGGAGTTGGCAGGACAGCGCGGATGAAAGTGAAGCTGGGCGTGGTGATGGACCCCATTGAGCAGGTAACCTATAAGAAGGATAGCACCCTCGCTATGCTCTGGGCGGCCCAGGACAGAGGTTGGTCGCTGCACTACATGACACCCAAGGACTTGTACATGCAGGGTGGCGATGCGATGGCAACAATGACCAGCCTGTCGGTCGCACGAGACCCGGATGCCTTCTACGCTCTTGGTGAGTCTTCAGAAAAACCCCTGGCTGATCTCGATGCTATCCTGATGCGTCGTGATCCACCCTTCGACAATGAATACATTTATCTTACCTATATGCTGGAGGTCGCAGAGCGGCAGGGCACGCTTATTGTCAATCGCTGCGCCAGCCTGCGCGACTGCAACGAAAAAATGTTTGCCACACAGTTCCCCCAGTGCTGTCCCCCACTGCTGGTAAGTGCAGACACAGAGCGGCTCAAGGGCTTTTATTCCGAACACGGTGATGTCATTTTCAAGCCGCTGGACGGCATGGGGGGCTCACAGATTTTCAGGGTCAAACCCGAAGATCCCAATCTGAACGTCATCTTGGAGACACTGACGAACTTTGGCCGCACTACTATCATGGCCCAGCGTTTCCTCCCGGAGATTAAGGATGGCGACAAACGCATCCTCATCGTGAATGGAGAAGCAATTCCATACTGTCTGGCGAGGGTCCCGCTGGCTGGAGAGAACCGCGGCAATCTGGCCGCCGGCGGCAATGGTGTCGCACAGCCACTATCAGACCGTGACCGTTGGATTGTCGAACAAGTGGCACCAGCGCTTAAAGAGAAAGCGCTCTACTTTGTCGGCCTGGATGTGATTGGTGACTACCTCACAGAAATTAATGTCACCAGTCCCACCTGCATTCGGGAAATCGACGCCGCCTACGACACTGATATTGGCGGTCAGCTTATGGATTGTATAATGGCGCAACTCAATTCACGGTAACCCACCGCGAGACGCCGTTGCTGGAACAACAAGTCCCACAGCACGATCAACTAGGGTTTTTTGTCTTTCTCGCCTTCGCCTTGCACCTGATGTTGGTGTTGGGCGTGAGCTTTAGCCTCGACGCCGGTCGCGCCAGCCAACCTCAACTCGAAGTCACCCTGGCACAGTTTCAGAGCCAGCAGGCACCGGAGGACGCGCGCTTCGTTGCACAGGCCAATCAGGAGGGCAGCGGCACCCTGGCAGAACGCGCTGAATTGACCACGCGGCGACAGGCTGAATTTAGCGACAATCAGATTCGTGAGCTTGGCGGTGCGCCAGTTGTGACGCAACAGCCGCAGCAACGCCGGGATCGCATCGCAACAACCATTGCCGATGCCGTCAATGAGGTGCTGGTGGATACGAGGGAAGAAGAGCCAGAACCTCTGGTTGCGGCCGCGATCGATCCGGAGATTCGAAAGCTCAATCAAAGTATCGCCAGCCTGGAGGCGCGGCTGGATCAGCAACAGCAGGCCTATGCAGAACGCCCGCGAGTAAAAAGACTCACCTCTTTATCTGCCCGTGCCGCAGAGGACGCCGCCTATCTTCACAATTGGCGCAGCAAAGTGGAAGCGGTAGGTAACCGCTACTATCCGACAGCCTCCAGCCGCTACGGCATCTATGGCGATTTACGTCTTCTCGTCGCAATTCGCTACGATGGCGAGATCGATACCATAGAAGTGTTGTCATCATCCGGGCACGCTGTTCTGGATGAGGCCGCCATCCGCATTGTGCGGTTAGCCGCGCCTTTTGAACCTTTTCCTGCCAACTTGCGCGAAACCACCGATCGGCTGGAGATCATCCGAACATGGAAATTCAGGAAAAACCGGCTAAGCTCTGAGAGAGGTTAACGGATTGCTACCTGCTGGAAATAGCCTGTTTTTCAACGGCGATCGGTTTTGTTTCACGCCTCGAGCAGGCCATTGACTCTGTGTACCCCAGGGGTTCCATGCACAGATTCAATGCAGAGGTTTTAGGCGGAGGTTTTATATGAAAGTTTCATGCAACGACTGACTGAATCGGTTCACCGCTACGGGAGCGCGCAATGACTGCAGCCCGGGTCAACAGAGACGAGCCGACCGCGGAGCACTCTGGCGACGGCAACCATAGCCTGCGAGACCATTTTTTACTGGCCATGCCCAGCCTCGCTGACGATATCTTTGCCCACAGCGTGACCTATCTTTGCGAGCACAATGAGTACGGTGCTATGGGCATTGTTATCAACCAGCCCTTGGACCTTTCTGTCGAGGAGGTGCTGAAGCACCTGGATCTCGCATCCACCGGCCAACTGAGCGATACACCAGTGATGGCAGGTGGCCCGGTCCACATGGACCGTGGCTTTGTGCTGCACGGCCCCGGCCCGCGAGAGTGGGAGGCTACACTGCCGGTTACGGATGACATCTGGCTCACTACATCCCGAGACATACTGGAATCAATCGCCGCCAATGAAGGGCCCGACAGTTGCCTCATTGCCCTTGGCTACGCCGGCTGGTCGCCGGGACAGTTGGAAGCGGAAATTGCGGAAAACAGTTGGCTGACTCTACCCGCGGACCCTGCTGTCATATTCGATACCCCCGTTCATATGCGCATGCACGCCGCTGCCGCAATACTCGGGGTAGACATGAATCTGCTTTCCGCAGAGGCGGGCCACTCCTGACCCCGTCTGTCGCGGGCGAGCTACGCCGCACCGCCATGGCCTTCGATTACGGTTTGCGCCAGATTGGCGTGGCCGTTGGAAATACCAACACACAAACCAGTGCCGCATTGACAGTAATCCCGGCACGGGACGGCATTCCCGACTGGGCCGCTATTGCGGCATTACTTAATGAATGGCAGGCGGATCACCTGATAGTGGGCTTGCCCCTGAACATGGACGACAGTGAGAGCGAACTCTCACAGCGCGCTCGTAAATTTGGTCGCCGACTTGAGGGTCGGTTCAGCCTGCCCGTCAGTTTCGTGGACGAGAGACTTTCCAGCGCAGAGGCCAAAGCGCTTCTGAAAGAACAAGGTCATCGCGGTGACTACCGGGCACGGCCTGCAGACGCGCTGGCGGCGCAACTGATTCTGGATACCTGGCTGACAGAACAGTCTTCTCTTCAGTGAAGGCAGTGAGCGCGGGGACCGAAGGAAACGCTAACGCATAAAGTTCTGACGAGCTTCCTCATCACTGGTGGCCATGCTGAGCTCGGGCGCACTAGCCAGCGCATCGCCACCGTCCGCATCCAGCTTGATCATCAGGCGCAGGTCGTTACGAGAGTCTGCATGCGCCAGGGCTTTATCTTCGTCTATAGCGCCCTCTTTGTAGAGCTTAAACAGCGCCTGGTCGAAGGTCTGCATACCTTGCTCATTGGAATTCGCCATCAGCTCTTTGAGTGTATGCACTTCACCCTTGCGAATCAGGTCAGACACCAGCGGCGTATTGAGCAGCACTTCGATCACTGCCCGTCGGCTTTTGCCATCACGCGTCGGCACTAACTGCTGCGCCACCATGCCACGCAGATTAAGTGACAGATCCATCCAGATCTGGTCGTGTCGCTCAACCGGGAAAAAGTGCTGGATGCGGTCCAGCGCCTGGTTGGCGTTATTGGCGTGCAGGGTGCACAGACACAGGTGGCCCGTTTCAGCAAAGGTGATTGCCTGTTCCATTGTCTCCTTGGTGCGCACCTCCCCGATCATGATCACATCCGGCGCCTGGCGCAGCGTGTTTTTCAGGGCCACCTCAAAGCTCTCGGTATCAATGCCTACCTCGCGCTGTGTGACGATGCAGCCAGCGTGTTCGTGAACGAATTCGATTGGGTCCTCGATGCTGATAATGTGCCCGGTGCTATTCTGGTTGCGATAGCCGATCATCGAGGCGAGCGAAGTGGATTTACCGGTACCAGTAGCGCCAACAAAAATTACCAGGCCGCGCTTGGTCATCGCGAGGTCACGTATAACCGGCGGCAGGTTGAGGTCGTCTATACCGGGGATAGTCGTTTCAATGCGGCGTAAAACCATTCCCGGCTGATTGCGCTGATAAAAAGCACTGGCGCGAAAGCGACCAATTTCGTCTCTCGCAACCGCAAAGTTGCATTCATTGTGGGTAGCGAACTCCTCGCGCTGGACATCACTCATAACGCCAGTGACGACTTTAAGCACCTGCTCCGGCGTCAGTTTGTGGTCTGACACCGGCATGACCTTGCCATTTATCTTCAGGCTGGGCGCTACGCCCGCAGTGATGAAAGCGTCTGACGCCTTCTTTTCCACCATGAATTTGAGCAGCTTGTCGATATCCACTGTATTGCCTCCCGCTGCCGGGCAGCGAATCGCCAGCGCAGTAAGCGCCGGTGCTTAAAAATTGTCGGGCATCTTGGCCTTTTCGCGAGCCGACTCGCGAGAGATCAAGCGCTTTTCCAAGAGGCGTTCCAGACACTGGTCCAGGGTCTGCATGCCCAGGCTGCCACCGGTTTGGATGGCAGAGTACATCTGCGCAACTTTGTCTTCCCGAATCAGATTTCGGATAGCCGACGTGCCGCGCATAATTTCGTGAGCAGCGACCCGGCCACCCCCCTGCTTTTTCAGCAGTGTCTGAGAAATTACCGCCTGCAGGGACTCGGACAGCATGGAGCGCACCATCGCTTTTTCCGCCGCCGGAAATACATCAATCACCCGGTCGATGGTTTTCGCTGCCGACTGTGTGTGCAGTGTGCCAAACACAAGGTGGCCGGTTTCTGCGGCTTCAAGCGCCAGCTTGATGGTCTCCAGGTCGCGCAGCTCTCCCACCAGAATAATATCGGGGTCTTCCCGAAGGGCAGAGCGCAACGCTTCATTGAAACCCAGTGTGTCCCGGTGAACTTCACGCTGATTTACCAGGCACTTCTTACTCTCATGTACGAACTCAATCGGATCCTCAATGGTGAGAATGTGTTCGTACTTGTTGTCGTTGATGAAGTCGATAATGGCTGCCAGCGTGGTGGACTTGCCAGAGCCTGTCGGACCAGTCACCAGCATCAGACCTCTGGGAATCATGGCAATGTCTTTAAACACCTGGCCCATGCCAAGATCATCCATAGACAGTACTTTCGAGGGGATCGTACGAAACACGCCTCCCGCTCCGCGATTCTGGTTAAACGCGTTCACTCGGAAGCGGGCAACTCCTGGAACCTCAAATGAAAAGTCGGTCTCCATGAACTCTTCATAGTCTTTGCGCTGTTTGTCATTCATGATCTCGTAGATCAGGTCGTGCACTTGTTTGTGATCCATAGGCGGCAGATTGATGCGCCGCACATCACCATCGACCCGGATCATGGGGGGCAGCCCCGCAGACAAATGCAAATCCGACGCGCCCTGTTTTGCACTGAATGCGAGCAGCTCTGTAATGTCCATCCTTTTTGCTTCCCCTTACTGACATTTCTGTCAGGTTCTTCGCCAGTTTGCCCAACCGACGCTGTTGTTCTTATCCGTCTTTACTCACCAAAAACCGCCGTAACCAATTACCGCCATATATCAAACTCTGGTCACTGGCTGTTATCAGCGCGGGTCTATCAGCGCCAATCATTTGCTGCGCTTACATCAGGAACAGATCTTTCAGCGCAGGCGCGTGCTATGTTCCATCGAGCTGCAATCCACTGCGCGCATAGCCCGTATAATACCGCCTGAACACGCAGACAAATCCGACGCAATACACAAGAGCGCGAGTGCTTGTTAATAAGCGCTAGTGCCCAGCTCACCCGGTACTATGACCGACACAACAATAGCGCAGAATATAGCAAAGCTGAGGGACAGAATACGAATTGCGGCACAAAACTGTGGCCGCGATCCAGACAGTGTCACGCTGCTCGCGGTGAGCAAGACTCGACCCCCAGCGGCGGTTCGCGCCGCTGCTGCCGCCGGACTCCACGACATCGGCGAAAACTACCTGCAGGAGGCTTTGAAGAAAGTTCAGGCGCTAACAAGCCTCAACTTGCGCTGGCACTTCATAGGCCCACTCCAGTCCAATAAAACCCGCGATGTCGCCACGCATTTCGCCTGGGTACACAGTGTGGACAGATTAAAGATCGCGAAGCGCTTGAATGACCAGCGGCCCAGCTCTATGCCGCCACTCAATGTATGCCTGCAGGTCAATATCAGCAGTGAAACCAGCAAAGCTGGGCTTGCCCCTGCCGACGTCGCAGCACTGGCGCGCGACGTGGCTGCGCTGCCGCGACTGTGCCTGCGCGGCCTGATGGCGATACCGGCACCACCGGACAGCGGTGCCAATGAGCGCGCCCCCTTCGCTGCGCTGCGCGAGCTTCAGGGCTCACTACTGTCGGAACACCCCCACCTGGACACGTTGTCTATGGGTATGTCCGGGGATATGGAAGCCGCCATCGCCGAAGGCGCTACTATCGTGCGCATCGGTACGGACATCTTTGGTCCCCGCTGAAGGCGCGGATTACCGCGTGTATACTGCTGCCCCCTTTAAGTTGTTGGACCCAGACACGTGAAGCATTTGAGAGTCGGTTTCATCGGCGCAGGCAACATGGCCGCAAGCATGGTCGGTGGGCTGTTGGATAAAGGCGTACCGGCGCCAAACATTGCCGTGAGCGATCCCAGTCCAGACGCGCTGCAACGTATGCTGCAGCTGGGCGCCCTGCGTACCTCAACCGAAAATACCGAAGTACTGGAAAACGCTGATGTCGTCGTGCTTGCGGTCAAACCACAGGTCATGCAAGACGTTACTATGCCTCTGCGGGGCGCGCTGGCGGCCAGCGGTTCATTGGTAGTCTCTATCGCTGCGGGCATTACACTGCAGCAGCTCGCTGATTGGCTGGGCGAGACGGTAGCCACAATCCGCTGCATGCCGAATACACCAGCCCTGTTGCGCAGCGGCGCTTCCGCACTCTATGCAGGTGAGCGGGTCAGTCCGGCTCAGCGGGAAATGGCAGAAGCGGTGCTTGCCGCTGTAGGGATGGTTTGCTGGGTTCAGGAAGAGACACAAATGGACGCTGTCACGGCACTCTCCGGAAGCGGTCCCGCATACCTGTTCCGTTTCATCGAGGCCATGGTGGCGGCAGGTGTGCAACAGGGCCTGCCCGCCGACGTGAGCCAGGCGCTTGCCGTGCAAACCGCGCTGGGCGCTGCCAGAATGGCAGCGGAAAGCGAACTACCTCTGGACGAGTTGCGGCGACGCGTTACCAGCCCTGGCGGCACCACCGAGAGTGCCCTCCAGCGCTTTGAAGCACTGGGCTTGTCGAGCATTGTTGAAGACGCCATCGGGGCCGCCGCCGCGCGCTCCAGAGAGCTGGCAAAAGGAACAGGATAACACCCATGGGACCCGTGACTGACTCCTTCACCCTGCTGGTGAACGTCATTTTTAACCTCGTGCTGCTATTGGTGTTGCTGCGTTTCCTGCTGCAGCTAGTGAAGGCGGATTTCTATAATCCCATTTCGCAGACCGTCGCCAGACTGACTAACCCCTTCATTGTTCCGCTGCGGCGGCTGATCCCAGGCTACGGCGGCTTTGATATTGCGTCTTTGGTTCTGCTGCTGCTGGCAGAAATGCTGGCTACTTTGATGCTGGGGTTTGTAAACGGTGTTGGGTTAGTTCCACCCTTGCTAGTGCTCCTGTGGGCACCGCTTGGCATCGTTAACTTGTTTCTGAGCTTTTACTTTTTTGCGATTCTTGCCAGCATCATTCTGAGCTGGGTGGCGCCTGGGAACCCCAGTCCAGTGACTTATTTGCTGCACCAGCTCACAGAGCCGGTGCTGGCGCCCTTCCGCAAGCTCCTGCCGCCCATGGGTGGTCTGGATTTGTCGCCTATATTGGTTTTTGTGTCTATACAGATTGCTCAGATCTTCGTTGGATATGCAGCTCGCGGCGTAAATCTACAGCCTGCCCTGGTGGTTGGTTTCTAGTCCAATGAGAGACTGGAAATGACACCCGCGGCGGACAGCGTCGGACTGGTCACGCCTGTCACCGCCCACTTCGAGGGGGGCCTGACCTTAGCCTGTGGCCGGCGGCTGGATAGCTTTGAGCTGATCTATGAAACCTACGGCGAGCTCAATGCGGCGCGTGATAATGCCGTACTCATTTGCCACGCACTGAGCGGGAACCACCACGCCGCCGGACTCCATAGCGAAGATGACCGCAAACCCGGCTGGTGGGATGCCTGTATCGGCCCCGGCAAGCCTATCGATACCCGGCGCTTTTATGTCGTCAGCCTCAACAATCTGGGCGGTTGCCATGGCTCTACCGGGCCGTTGAGTATCAATCCTGCAAGCGGCGAAGAATACGGGCCTGACTTTCCACCGGTCCGTGCCAGAGACTGGGTACACAGCCAGGCGATGCTGGCAGACCGCCTGGGCATAACATGCTGGGCGGCGGTAATTGGCGGCAGCCTGGGCGGCATGCAGGCCATGCGATGGGCGCTGCTGTATCCGGACCGTGTGCAACACTGTGTGGTAATCGCCGCCGCGCTGAAGCTGAGTGCGCAGAACATCGCGTTTAACGAAATCGCCCGCCAGGCCATTTCCTCCGATATCGATTTCCACGGCGGCCACTACCGTTCTCACAACACGCTGCCCCGTCAGGGCCTCGCGATTGCCCGTATGGTCGGACATATGACCTACCTCTCTGATGACGCGATGGCAGAGAAGTTTGGCCGGGATCTGCGCAGCGGCAGCCTTGATTTTGGCAGTGAGGATGATGTGGAGTTCCAGGTGCAAAGCTACCTACGCTACCAGGGCAGTGTCTTTTCAGAGCATTTTGATGCCAACACCTACATGTTAATGACCCAGGCCCTGGATTATTTCGACCTCACCCGAGAGTACGGTGGCGACCCCGTGGCCGCTTTCCAACACGCCAGTGCAGCCTTTTTAGTACTGTCCTTCAGCAGCGACTGGCGGTTCTCACCCGCCCGCTCTCGTGAGATCGTCAATGCTCTACTGGGCGCTGGCAAGTCTGTCTCCTATGCAGAAATTGCCGCAGACCAGGGGCACGACGCCTTCCTGCTACCCATTCCCAGATACCTTGAGGTATTCAGCGCCTATATGCAGCGGGTCGCGGCCTGATGCGGCAAGACCTGACGCACATCCAACAGTGGATCAGCACCGGCTCCAGAGTACTGGACCTGGGCTGTGGTGACGGCGAATTCCTGGCGGAGCTGACGGCCGCGCGCGGTATCAATGGGCTGGGTCTGGAAATCGACCCGGGGCATATCACGGCGGCGCTGGCGCGAGGTCTCGACATCGTTGAGCAAAATATTGATCAGGGCCTTGGCAACTTTGCCGACAAGAGCTTTGATACGGTTGTGATGGCGTTTGCACTACAAGCAGTGCGTCACCCCCACCTGGTGCTCGATGAGATGCTGCGCGTGGGCAATGAGTGCATTGTCACCTTCCCTAACTTCGGTCACTGGCGCTGCCGGCTTTATCTGAGCCTGCGCGGTCGTATGCCAGTCTCCAAGCTGCTGCCTTACAACTGGTACGACACGCCTAACATTCACTTCTGCACCGTGCGCGACTTTGAGTCCTTATGCGACGAACGACAAATTCGCATCCTGCGTAGGCATATGCTCGGGCCCGATAAACCGCACGGTCGCCTGGCCAAGCTGTGGCCTAACCTGTTTGCGCCCGCGGCGATTTATCAGATAACCCGATAACATAGCGGTCATGAGCATGCGCCGAGGCCTGGTTTTCATCATCATGCTGCTGGCTGGTTCGGTACAGGCCGAATCCCAGCGGTTTGGTCGTTTTGAAGTGATCTATACCGTGGTCAATACGACTTTTGTAGAGCCCAAGGTAGCCAGTCTCTACCAATTGGTGAGAGCACGGGATCGCGCTTTCCTCAATATTGCCATCCTGGAAACGCAGGAGGATGGCAGCACACGCGGTGTACCGGCACGCTTCAAAGGGCGTAGCTGGGATTTGTTCCAGAATACGTTTCTGGAGTTTAAAGAAGTTCGAGAGGGAAGCGCCATTTACTACATCGCTGACTTCGAGTTCAGGGATGGCGAGGTGCGCTTTTTTGAGCTCGCCCTGCTGCCAGAGGGTGCCGAGCGCAGTGAAACCCTGCGCTTTCACCAGAAGGTGTATGAAGAGCAGCGCTAGACCGCAGCAGGTGGTACTGGCCAGCGGCAACCCCGGCAAACTCGCCGAGTTCAACACCCTGTTGGCGCACTGGTCCTGCGAGATCATCCCGCAATCTGCGCTAGCTGTCGTACCAGCAGAGGAAACCGGAAACACCTTTGTAGAAAATGCCCTGCTCAAAGCACGCGCCGCCGCTGAGCAAACGGGACTACCTGCAATCGCCGACGATTCCGGCCTGTCGGTTGATGCGCTGGAGGGAGCGCCCGGTGTTTACTCAGCACGCTACGCCGGCGCCGAGGCGACTGCGGCGGACAACAATCGCAAGCTGCTGGCTGCGATGGCAGATGTGCCGCCGGCGCAACGCGGTGCGCGCTTCCACTGTGCTTTAGTCTACCTGCGAGACGCTGATGACCAACATCCGATCATCTGCGAGGCGCAGTGGGAAGGCAGCATTCTAACTGCACCCTATGGCGATGGCGGCTTCGGCTACGATCCAATCTTCCGCAGTCAGCTACACGGTTGTTCTGCTGCTGCCTTGGACAATGCGCAAAAAAACCGCGATAGCCACCGCGGCAAGGCGCTGACCGCTCTACTGAAAGCTCTGGACGATGAATTCTGCGAGCGTTAGTACAGCTGCTACGCTAACGCTTCCGCCACTGAGCATCTATGTGCACATTCCCTGGTGCGAGCGCAAATGCCCGTATTGCGACTTCAATTCCCATGAGTCAGCCAGCTCGGTTCCCGAAACCGAGTATGTCGATGCACTGATTCGCGACCTTGATGCGAGCCTGCACTGGGTCCAGGACAGAGCCATAGAGACGATTTTTGTCGGTGGCGGCACCCCCAGCCTGTTCAGCGCTGACGCCATCCGACGCTTATTAAAGGGTATCGGCGAGCGCGTCGATTTAAGCCCTGACTGCGAGATCACCCTGGAGGCCAACCCTGGCAGTGCAGAAACAGAGCGCTTTGCTGGCTATGCCGGTGCTGGGGTCAACCGTCTATCTCTGGGCATTCAGAGCTTTCAACAACAACAGCTTGAAGCCCTGGGACGCGTGCACAACTCGGAACAGGCAGCGGAGGCGGTGGAATTAGCGCTGTCCGCAGGATTCAACAGCGTAAACATCGACCTTATGCATGGCCTGCCAGATCAGGGCGAAGAGCTCGCGCTGGCAGACCTCGAAACTGCTATCGGCTTTGGGACGCAGCACCTGTCCTGGTATCAGCTCACCATAGAACCGAACACGGCTTTCTATAAGCAAGCACCTGAGCTGCCCGTGGAGGACACACTGGCGGATATTCAGGTTGCCGGAGAAGCCCGGATCGCCTCGGCAGGATTTGATAACTATGAAGTGTCTGCCTATGCCATGGCTGGAATCAGCTGCCGGCACAATCTCAATTACTGGACGTTCGGAGACTATATAGGCATTGGCGCTGGTGCTCATGGCAAACTGACTCGGCCAGAGCGCGGGGAAGTTGTCCGCACCACCAAGCGCCGGCAGCCTCAGGGCTACCTGGCTTGTCAGGACGCGCAGAACAATCCGCTGGATGAAGCGTCACGCCTCGGCGATTTTATGCTGAATGCCCTGCGGCTGACCGAGGGCTTCCATCCAGAGCTTTTTACAGGCCGCACCGGATTGTCAGCGAATAGCCTCCTGCCAATTGCGAGAGAGCTGGAAGCGCAGGGGCTGCTAAGCGTGCAAGCTGAGCGTATCGCGACCACCGACCTGGGACGTCGCTTCCTTGACACAGTCGTCGCGGAGTTTCTCTAAGAATCCGCGCAGGTCTTGCCGAGCGTGCCATGCGTTTTACTTTGCACGCTCAAACAACAGGTCCCATACGCCATGCCCGAGCCGCTGGCCGCGCTGTTCAAACTTGGTGATCGGACGACGCGCTGGCCGCGGCGCAAACTGGCCGTTCCCAGCGGTATTCACCAGATCGCCGGCTGCAGATAATACCTCCATCATGTGCTCGGCGTAGTTCTTCCAGTCTGTGGCCAGATGCAGAAAGCCGCCCGGGCGCAGGCGTTCGCAGAGCAGGGCGACAAACCGCGTCTGGATCAGACGACGTTTATGGTGCCGTTTCTTGTGCCAGGGGTCGGGAAAGTAGATCTGGATACCGTCGAGGCTGGCCAAACCAAAGCACTCTTCCAGTACCGGCACCGCATCATCACAGTAAATACGAATATTGCTGACATCATGCTCTGCCATGCTGTGCAGCAGGCGACCGACGCCGGGACGGTGCACTTCGACGCCAATAAAATTAATGTCAGGTTCCGCTGCGGCCATGGTCACCAGGGATTGTCCCATGCCGAAGCCAATTTCCATGACCGTACGCCCTGCTCGACCAAAGCTGTCGACGGGGTCTATATGACCGGCGCTGCGCTCCAATCCATACTTCGGCCAACCTTGCTCAAAGGCGCGGCGCTGACCCACGGTCATGCGGCCGTGACGCAGCACAAAGCTGCGAATCCTGCTGGGTTGGTCTGTCATTCGCCCTGGTCGCCGACCAGTGCCCAGCTAAACAGCAGCACCCAACCTATCAGGAACCCAACGCCCCCCAGTGGGGTAATCGCGCCCAGCCAGCGCACGCCAGTGATACTTAACAGATACAGACTGCCCGAAAAGAGCACCAGACCCACGGTAAAAGCGATGCCTGCGCCTGACAGTGTGCGGGAAGCATGAACGCGGTTGCGCAACAGCACGCCGACAGCCAGTAAAGCCAGAGTATGCATCATCTGGTATTGAACTGCGGTATCGAAAACTTCGCGGGCGCGGGCATCAAGCTGCCCCTCGAGTGCATGGGCGCCAAAGGCGCCCAGAGCAACGACCAGAAAGCCGCTGCAGGCTGCTATCAGTATGTAGTTATTTCGAGGAGCTGTGGAGTTCATGAAGCCGTCAGGCTTCCATGCTTACCCGCAGTTTCTTCATCGCGTTCTGTTCCAGCTGTCGGATGCGCTCCGCCGACACACCGTATTCCGCTGCCAGTTCGTGCAGGGTAGCCTTGTTCTCGGCCAACCAGCGACGCGCGACAATATCCTGACTGCGCGGGTCAAGCTCGTGCAGTGCGATATGCAGCCGCGACTCACTGTCATCGCGCCAGTCCTGGGACTCCACCAGCTCCGCCGGGTCCTGGCGGCGGTCCTCAAGGTAATTCGCAGGCGCCTGCCAACCGTCTTCATCATCGGCATCAGCGGGCGCCTCGAACGCCATATCATGCGCGCTGAGACGGCCCTCCATGGACTGAACGTCCTTGACATCGACATTGAGGTCAGCGGCAATCGCTTCGGCCTCGGCCTGGCTCAGCCATCCCAGCTGCTTCTTTTGCCCACGCAGATTAAAAAACAGTTTACGCTGTGCTTTCGTGGTCGCCACTTTCACGATGCGCCAGTTACGCAGAATGTACTCGTGAATCTCGGCCTTGATCCAATGCACAGCAAAAGATACCAGACGAACGCCGCGCTCTGGATCAAACCGCTTTACTGCCTTCATCAAGCCAACGTTGCCTTCCTGAATGAGATCAGCTTCCGGCAGTCCGTAGCCCGAGTAACTTTTTGCAATATGAACGACGAAACGCAGATGCGACATGACTAGCTGCCGCGCAGCGTCTAGATTCTGGTTGTAATAGAGGTCTTCCGCCAACTCACGCTCGCGCTCGAGGCTGAGCACGGGAATGCTACCGACGGCGGTTACATAGGCACCTAAATTTGCACCAGGTACCAATTGGTCTATGGGCGCAATACTGGTGTTCATGATCACTATTTCTCCAAAAGGGGCGCAGAGTTTAGCACTCTTTATTTGTGAGTGCTAATACGAAAAAGCTCCCTTTCCCGATCACCTTGTACGATAAAGTTCAATGAAATCAGGCGCTTAAGATCAGCGCGGTTGAATCTCACCAAGATGCCTGGTGACCGCGAGCCAGGCGCCCAGCAAGCCCAGAATCGCACCCGCAGACAACAATCCCAGACTGCCTGCGGCACCCAGGCCGCGCAGAGCAAAGTCACTCTGATAAAGCAGGGCCAGTGCCGACAGCGGCCCGCGCAGAAACCACAGCGCCAGGCCCACCACTATCCAGGCCACGATAGCGCCGCCGAGACCGTACCAGAAACCTGTGTACAGAAATGGTCGCCGCACAAAGGCGTCGCTTCCACCAACAAGCTTGACCACCAGAATCTCCTGCCTGCGATTCTCTATCGCAAGCCGAATGGTGTTGCCGATGACCAGCAATACCCCCAGCGCCAGCGTTAGACCCAGGGTCGCGACGGAGCGTTGAGAGAGTGCAACCAGCGCATTCAGGCGCTGCACCCACTCCATATCAAGCACGGCGCGATCAACTCCCGCCTGCCCTTCCAGTGCCGCCCGCAGCAAGCCCATTTCTGCTCCGCCCATCGCATCAGACATCGGCGTTACCAGCAGCAGATTTGGTAGCGGGTTACCTTCCAGATTAGCGAGGACATCGCCAAAACCGGACAGCTGACGAAACTCGTCCAGCGCCTGCTCCCGTCCAACCATGCGCACCGCCAGCACGTCATCACGCTGTTCGATGCGTTTCGCCAGGACGTCAGCGGCCTCGACCGAAACTTCCGCACGAAGAAACAGGGATATTTGCGCGGGGCTATCCCAATTCACGCTGACGCTGCGCGCATTACTCAGGGCAACGTTGAGGCCCACAGGTAGCGCCAGTGCAATGCCAATCACCAACCAGGTCATGAGACTGGTCAATGGGTGCCTCAGCAACCGCGTTAGACTATCTCGCGCTGAGTGCGCATGATGTCCACGCCAGGAGCGCAGCCGGTCGACCACGCTGGTTCGGGTCTGGCGAGCGCCACCCACACCCAAGCTCACGCGCCGCTGCCTCCCTGCGCTATCAGACGGCCCTGCCGTAGCGTCAGGATACGATGATGGAGGCGCGAGATTAGCGGTAGATCATGGCTGGCAATCAGGACCGTAACACCCACCTGGTTGAATTGCTCAAACAGGGTCATGATCTCTGCGGAAAGACCAGGATCCAGATTGCCCGTGGGCTCGTCTGCCAGCAGTAGCGTCGGCTTATTGACTACAGCCCTCGCGATACCAACACGCTGCTGCTCCCCGCCGGAGAGGGTCACGGGCATGGCCTTTTCCCGCGCCAGCAAACCCACTTTGTCCAATGCTGCACGAACCCTGCGTCCGGTTTCCCTAGGTGTATACCCCGAGATCATCAGCGGCAGGGCCACGTTGTCGAAAACGCTACGATCGAACAACAGCTGATGATTTTGAAACACAACGCCGATCTGACGGCGCAGCTGCGGAATGCGGCCTGAGCGCATGGCATTCAGGGTTTGTCCGTTGACAATCACCTGGCCACGAGAGGGCCGCTCCATCAGCATAATCAGCTTTAGCAGCGTGCTTTTGCCAGCACCACTATGGCCCGTCAAAAACACCATCTCATCACTTTCAATTCGAAAGCTGACTTCTGTCAGCGCTTCATGGCCCTCTGGATAGCGTTTTGAGACACGATCAAAGGCGATCATTCCTCAACAACGCCCTCAAACAGCGCGGCGACAAAGCGGCCCGCCTGAAAAGGTCGAAGGTCCTCCGCCGTCTCACCAACGCCGATAAAACGGATGGGCAGGCCTAGTTTTCTGGCGACTGCGAAGATAATGCCGCCTTTGGCGGTACCGTCCAGCTTAGTCAGGGTAATCCCCGTGACGCCGACCGCCTTCTGAAAGTGCTCAGCCTGGGCCAGTGCGTTTTGGCCCATTCCCGCGTCCAAAACCAGCATGACCTCATGCGGCGCCGCAGCATCCAGCTTGGACATGACGCGCACCACTTTGCTGAGTTCGTCCATCAGGTTGTCTTTGTTGTGCAGTCGCCCCGCCGTATCCGCGATTAAAACATCGATACCCCGGGCCTGGGCCGCCTGCAGAGCGTCAAAGATGACCGAGGCGGAATCGGCGCCAGTATGCTGGGCAATCACAGGGACGTCGTTCCGCTCACCCCAGGTTTGCAGTTGCTCTACCGCCGCTGCGCGGAAGGTGTCTCCAGCTGCCAACATGACTCGCCTACCCTCAGCTTTATAGCGCTGTGCCAGTTTGCCAATTGTTGTGGTTTTGCCGGCGCCGTTTACACCCACCATAAGAATCACAAAGGGACCGTCAGTGGTCGGTTCAAAGGCTTGTTCACTCGGCAGAAGCACGGCCTGTAACTCGGCCTGGAGTGCAGAGTAGAGCGCTTGCGCATCGGTAAGATCTTTACGCGAAACCCGCTCCGTCAGGCGATCGACAATATCCGTGGTTGTGTCTATGCCAACATCCGCCTGCAGCAGTGCGGTTTCCAGCTCTTCCAACAGTGCCGCATCGATCTGTTTGCGGCCCAGAAACGCTCGCCCCAGGCCTGCCGCCAGTTGGTCGCTGGTGCGACTCAGTCCCTGACGCAGGCGGCCGACAATACCAGAAGAATTTTGTTGTTCAGGGTTTGGGGGCTCTGAAGCTGTCGCAGACTCTTTTGCCTGGGGTACAGCTTCTTCTGCCGCGGGGGCATCACGCTGTTTATTGCGACCAAACAATTTCATTGCGAGGGCAGGCGTAAAAACGCGTATCCTAACACCTATGGAAAAGGCACGGTAATGGCCGCCAGGCGGCCCGGCGACAGCGGTCAGCTCCGCGTCATCGGCGGGGAGTGGCGAGGTCGCAAGCTTCGCTTCCCCAGCGCTCGCGGCCTGCGACCCACCCCCGATCGACTGCGAGAAACCCTGTTTAACTGGCTGGCCCCGGTGGTGCATGGTCGCCGCTGTCTGGATGCCTACGCGGGCAGCGGCGCACTCGGGCTGGAGGCGCTGTCGAGAGGAGCGCAATGGGTCGATTTTATCGATGACAATCCGCGTTGCACGGCTCAACTGCTGGCCCACCTGGACGCGCTGCAATGCGAGTCCGCGAGCGTACGGCGAAAAGACACCGTTAAATGGCTAACTGCGAACAGGCCACCTACGCCATACGACCTGGTGTTTCTTGACCCACCCTACAATGCGGCGCTCTACCAACCTTCGGCCATGGCACTGGAGCAGGGCTGGCTTGCGCCGGATGCCTGGATCTATGTGGAGTCCAGTGCGCAGGATACAGCGCCGGTGTTGCCCGCCAACTGGCTTACCTACCGAGAAAAAACCATGGGAGATGTGGTTGCACGGCTCTACCAGCGCAGCAAACCCTGACAATGCCAAGTGTATTAGGGGCGTTAACACGCCGGTGCTCGTTTAAGCGGGAACTCTTATGAATTGTGGCTCTACTGAGGATGTCGCTGTCTGCGCAATTAAAAATGGCCTTTGGCAGCGAACATTCCCATGGTATTAACAGGCCCTGAGTTCCGCAGCTGATCAGAGACTTTCATGAAACGCGTCATCTACCCAGGCACTTTTGACCCTATCACCAACGGCCACGTGGATCTGGTCGAGCGCGCTGCACGTCTTTTCGACGAAGTCGTTGTAGCCATTGCACATAGCGAAAAGAAATCACCACTGTTTACGCTGGAACAGCGGGTTACGCTTTGTCGGGACGCACTAGCGCATCTGGACAATATCGAGGTCTGTGGCTTCAGTAATCTGCTCACGGAATTCGCACGCAGCAAAGGGGCCAGTGGCGTTTTGCGCGGTCTGCGCGCGGTTTCGGATTTCGAGTACGAGTTTCAGATGGCCAATATGAACCGCGCCCTTTACCCGGAGTTCGAATCGGTGTTCCTGACACCCTCCGAGCACTTGTCCTTTATCTCTTCTTCTCTGGTGAGAGAAATCGCGGCGCTTCGTGGCGATATCACCCCCTTCGTACCCGAGAACGTGAGCGCAGCTCTGGCGCAGCGATTTGCAGACTGAGTCCGCTGCCGTCAGGAGGCTGAAGAATTGGCGCGCTACTGCTGACAGCGCCGACAAAACACCGTACTGCGTTGTCCCAGCCGTGATTCACGCAGCAGCTCGCCACAGCGCGGGCAGGGCTCACCGCCATGGTCATAGACGT
>JBCDKJ010000010.1:0-78419 GCA_038746745.1 Pseudomonadota bacterium | reverse complement strand
CTACCCCAGCGGCAAGCTGCATATGGGACACGTGCGCAATTACACGATTGGCGACGTGATCGCTCGCTACCAGCGCATGCAGGGTAAAAACGTTTTGCATCCGATGGGCTGGGACGCCTTTGGCATGCCGGCGGAAAATGCTGCCATTAAAAACCAGGTGCCGCCGGCAGACTGGACGTACAGCAACATCGACGAGATGCGCAGCCAGCTCAAGCGACTGGGTCTGGCCTTCGACTGGGAGCGGGAGATCGCCACCTGCCACCCGGAGTATTACCGCTGGGAACAGTGGTTCTTTACCCGACTGTTCAAGAAAGGACTGGCCTACAAAAAAGAAGCCATGGTCAACTGGGACCCTGTGGACCAGACGGTACTGGCCAACGAACAGGTGATCGACGGCTGCGGCTGGCGCTCCGGTGCCCCGGTTGAGCGACGCGAGATATCGCAGTGGTTTTTGCGCATCACAGACTACGCGCAGGAATTGCTGGACGATCTCGACACCCTGGAGCACTGGCCAGAGCAGGTGCGCACTATGCAGCGCAACTGGATTGGTCGCTCAGAGGGCGTGAACCTGCGCTTTGGGCTGGAAGACGGCGGTGAGGTCGAGGTGTATACCACCCGCCCCGACACCTTGATGGGTGCTACTTACATGGCGGTGGCCTTCCAGCACCCGCTGGTCGAGACAGCCATTGAGAGCAACCCCGCGCTGGCGGAATTTATTGAGGCGCAGAACACCGGCGGCGTCTCGGAAGCCGAACTGGCCACGATGGAAAAGGTTGGCGCAGACACGGGGCTCAAGGCGATACATCCATCGACCGGCGATTTGGTACCAATCTGGACCGCGAATTTCGTGTTAATGAGCTATGGCTCTGGCGCGGTGATGTCGGTACCGGGCCATGACGAACGCGACCACGCTTTCGCCAGCAAATACGGCCTGCCCATAACGCAGGTCATCGCCAAGCGTGGCGACGGCGTAGGTTCTGACTTTGTTTATGACACAACAACCTGGCAGGACTGGTACGCCGACAAGCAGGGCGTGGTCACCGTTAACTCCGGTGAATTTGACGGACTTGCGTTTGAAGCAGCGTTTAATGCCATTGCAGATCGTCTCGAAAGCGAGGGCAAAGGCGAGCGTACGGTGAACTTTCGCTTGCGCGACTGGGGAGTATCCCGACAGCGGTACTGGGGCGCGCCCATTCCAATTATTTACTGCGACCAATGCGGTGTGGTGCCCGTACCCGACGAAGACCTGCCAGTCGTTCTGCCCACCGACGTCACCCTGGATGGTGTGGGCTCACCGCTCAAGAACATGCCTGAGTTCTACCAGTGCACCTGCCCACAGTGTGGCGGCCCAGCGACCCGGGAAACCGACACCTTTGACACCTTCATGGAGTCGAGCTGGTACTACGCTCGCTACTGCTCGCCGCGCAACGATCAGCAAATGCTGGACGAAGAGGCCAAGTACTGGACACCGGTGGACCAGTACATCGGCGGTATCGAGCACGCAATTCTGCATTTGCTATACGCGCGCTTCTTCCACAAGTTGATGCGCGATGAAGGCCTGGTGTCCTCTGACGAGCCCTTTGCACGCCTGCTCACCCAGGGCATGGTGTTAAAAGACGGTGCCAAGATGTCCAAGTCAAAGGGCAATACCATCGACCCGCAGGCAATGATCGATGAGTATGGCGCAGATACTGCGCGCCTCTTTTGTATGTTCGCAGCGCCGCCCGACCAGTCACTGGAGTGGTCAGACAAAGGTGCAGAAGGCGCGCTGCGCTTTCTCAAGCGTTTGTGGAAGCTGGTGCATAGCCACGCTGACGCGGGCGAACCGGCTGCCCTGGATACCACAGCGCTGGATGGCACCCAGAAGGCCGTGCGTCGCAAGACCCACGAGACGGTTGCCAAGGTTACCGACGACTACGGTCGGCGGCAGACCTTTAACACCGCTATCGCGGCGATTATGGAGCTGAGCAACACACTCTCCGATTTAACAGACCGTGAAGGTCAGAGCCTTGCCGTGGAGCGAGAAGCCCTGCGCGCTACGGTGTTAATGCTATCGCCTATCGCACCCCACGTTTGCCATAGCCTGTGGCCGATGCTGGGCGGCGAGGGTGCACTCATGGATGCGCCCTGGCCTACTGTGGACGAGACCGCTCTGGTACGTGACAGCATTGAAATGGCGGTACAGGTGAATGGCAAACTTCGCGCCCGTATGGAAGTGGCCGCCAATGCGGAAAAAGACGCCATCGAATCCCAGGCGCTGGAGCAGGACAACGTGCAGAAATTCATTGAAGGGAATACCGTACGAAAAGTGATCGTAGTGCCCGGGAAGTTGGTCAACATTGTCGCCAACTAGGGCCAGAACACGGCGCGCCTCGCTGGCACTGCTGCTGGCGATATTGGCGGGCTGCGGCTTCCAGCTGCGTGGCAGTATTGACCTGCCGCCAGAATGGAAGGCGCTGCACCTGCGAACCCCCAGCCCCAATGGCGAACTGGCCACCGCCATGCGCAGTGGCGGCGGCACCGCCGGTGTGCAGTGGGTGGAGCGCGAGGATGCCAATTTCATCGTCGATCTGGGCCCCGAGCAATTCCAGAACCGGAACCTGAGCATCGGTGCCAATGCCCGCGCCACCGAGTTCGAGATGACCCTGCGTACGCAGATACGCGTGATTTCGAAACAGGGTCAGGAACTGCTGCCTCTCACCGACGTCAGCACCGTACAGATCATTGTCAACGACCCGGAAAATATCGCCGGCGTCGCCGAAGAAACCCGCCTTCTACGCCAGGAAATGCGGGTCAATCTGGTACAGCAAATTCTGCGCAAGCTGCGCTCGTTGGCAGAGACCAACAGCACCTGATGCGGCTGCGCCCAGAACAACTCTCCACTCACCTGCAGCGCGAACTGCGCTCTGTCTATCTCGTTACCGGCGATGAAACTCTGCTGGTACAGGAGAGCTGTGACGTCATTCGCAAGGCTGCCCGAGCCGCGGGCTGCACCGAGCGCGAGGTGTTTCAGGTCGACAATCGCTTCAACTGGGACAACCTGGTCGCCTCTGCATCAGAAATGTCGCTGTTTTCTGACCGCAAGATCATTGAACTACACCTTCCCAGCGGCAAGCCGGGCACCGATGGCTCCAAAGGTTTGCTGGCCTATCTGGACATGGCCAGTGATGACAATGTGCTGCTGATAATTGCTGGCAAGATCGACAAACAGTCCACCAACAGCAAATGGTTCAAAGCCCTGGATGCCGCGGGTGCGGTGGTGCAGATATGGCCTGTAGACGCCAACCAATTGCCGCGCTGGATCAGCCAGCGGGTTGAGAGTGCCGGTATGTCTATCGACCACGACGCCCTGCTGATGCTCTGCGACCGGGTAGAGGGGAACCTGCTGGCCGCCGTTCAGGAGGTCGAGAAACTCCGGCTGCTCTGTCCTGAGGGCCGCATTACACCCGAGGCCGTGGCGGAATCCGTTGCCGACAATGCTCGCTATAACCTGTTTGGCCTTATCGACAAGGCACTGCTGGGCGATACCGCTGGTGCGCTTAAGATGCTGAACGGCCTGCGCGGCGAAGGTACCGAGGCGGCCATCGTACTGTGGGGCCTGGCCCGGGAGATTCGTCTCTTACTGCAATGCCAGACCGAGATAGGGCGCGGTCAGCGCCAGGCCCAGGTGATGAAAGCCAACCGGGTGTGGGATAAACGTGTTCCCATCGTCTCTGCTGCGCTGCAGCGCCATGACAGCAAGGCCCTGGGAGCGCTTTTGCAAAAAGCCAGCAGCGCCGATCAAAGCATCAAGGGCCTCGCGGATGGCAACCCCTGGGATCACCTGGGGCAGTTAGTCTTGCAATTATGTATGAGTGATTCGCCGGGCGGTCTGCGGGTAGACGGTAACACCTAGACACCGCTCTCCATGGGATAAGGTTCCCACTGGCGCTTGTTCTGATCAATGCGCAGTGATTGGTCCAGTGCAGGAAACGCGCGCTGCCTACAGTCATTGCGTTTACACACCTTACAGCCAGGCCCTATCGGGACGGCCACCTGCAGATCCTCGAGATTGATGCCCTGGGCATACACGAGTCGCTGCGCATGTCGTAAGTCACAACCTAATCCAATCGCAAAAGTGCGTTCTGGCGTTCCAAAACCACCTTGGCGGTGGGTAACACATCGCGCTATCCACAAAGAAGTTCGGCCATCCGGCATGACAGCCATTTGTGTCAGAGTATGTCCTGGTCTGGAAAAAGCTTCGTACACGGCCCACAGCGGGCAGGTTCCGCCGGCGCGGGAGAAATGAAAATCTGTAGCGGACTGCCGCTTTGACACATTACCTGCTCGGTCAACGCGCACAAAGAAGAAAGGCACCCCTCTGGCCTCTTGGCGCTGCAGCGTAGACAAGCGATGACAGATCGTTTCATAACTCACACCGAATTCCCGTGACAGCAGGTCGATGTCATATTTCAATCGTTCCGCGGATGCCAGAAACCGAGCATAGGGCAAAAGCAAAGCGCCGGCGAAGTAGCTTGCTAGCCCGATCACAGTCAGTTGTCGCGCCGCCTCACCACTGAAATTGCCTTGCTTGACGATGCCAGCTATCTGGCGTGATACCTCAAGATGGGCGAGCTGGTTAGCGATCTGAAAGGCCTGCTGTCCGGGTTCAATGCTCGCATCTATCCGCAGCACCTTGGTTTGCGGGTTGTACTCGCGCGGCCCGTCGTGCCCCTCTGCTCGTTGAATCTGTACCTGCACTCCGTAGCGCTCCTGCAGGTATGCGACGAGCGCAGGTACCAGTTCCGACGCACCAGGCGCGCGATGCTGCCCACTACTTTGCTTATGAGATGGCTGTGACGTCCGCCCACCACCTAGCAATCGCTCGTGCAGCGCCTCTGCGTGGAGATCCAGCTCCTCAACGTAGTTATGTCGTGCATAAAAGAAGTCGCGTACCTCCTCGTGCGGCTGAGCAAATCCGACGCCATAGTCTCGATTTTCATTGCGGCTAAGCAGATTCATATTCTGCTCTTCAGTGCTGCGATAACGTCCATGCAGTCGGGTAACGAGTTCGGCAAGATTCGGCATTTGTTGCACAAATGCCTGCACTTCGGCCTTGGGGACATCGACGGCTAAATCAGTCGTGACATCTCGCAGTTGCGCCAATAGACGAGCCTCTTCTTCACCGGAAAAAAATTCCGGGTCAATACCGAGACGAGACTGCATACGCCAGACCACCTGGGAACTCAGGGGACGTTCATTGTTCTCAATCTGATTCAGATAACTCGCCGATATTCCTAGCTGCTCAGCCAATGCCGCCTGCGTAAGTTGCCGCTGCTCGCGCAGTGTCCGCAGCCGGGCACCCATAAAAAGTTTGCGCATCAGAACCTTCTTAATAGGCGCGGGGCTGGCGACAATGAACTCGGACTCGCATAGTTTGCAAGATTTGCAATTTCTATTATGGACTTCACAAAATGACGCTCGATTTGCCTTGCTTCTGAGTTGGAAACATCAAGAATAGTACTTTATCGAGAGAATTATTGCCCAACATAGCTTACTAGGGCAAACACAGATGAACTTTTGCCGGAGGCTACAAGCGACCAGAACGGCGCCGTATTTTGCAATATTTGCAAACCTATGCCAGAAAATACGGGCATGATCTCTGTATAAAAAGATAAACATGCGGCCTCATCCCACAGCTGGACAGTGCGGCATAGGTCGCCCCTGGCAGGTCGCGAACTACAAATTTCGTCCCATTAGCCAACTTGGTTCAATAGAAAAGGATTCCGTATGCCGAGACATGAGCAGATACAGTGCCCCCGCTGCGGCCAGGAGTTCGAATGCAAACTGGGGTCTATCACTATTTGTCATTGCAGCGAGGTCAAGCTCTCTGCTGAGCAACGCAGCTACATTGCCGAACGCTGGGACCGGTGCCTGTGTCACACGTGCTTGCTTGAGATTAAGGCGCTGTTCGACGATCCGCCGGCAACTGATATTCTCTCGCTAGCGCGATAAACGCGTTGAGGTAGTCGATGCTGCTGTCACTTTCGCGCGTGCCCAGGTAAATCTGCTTGGCAATACCTTTACGACCCAGGCGCATCACTCTCAGCCCTAATTTGTCCCGATACTCTTCCGCCAACCAGCGCGGCAGTGCTGCAACGCCACGATCACTCGCGACCATTTGTAGCATGATGTCCGTGGTCTCGCTGGTCTTGTGTCTTTTCGGAACGACCCCTGCAGGGTTGAGAAACTGAGTATAAATATCCAGCCGGTCGGTGGGCACCGGATAGGTCAGAAGCACTTCGTCTTTAAAGTCACCGGGATTCAGGTAGGCCCGGCGCGCCAATGGGTGATGGCTGGAGACCACCAACACCTGTTCATAGTCAAATACAGGTTCAAAGTGAAGGCCTGCATTGAAGAACGGATCGGGCGTCACCAGCATATCAATCTCATAACCCACCAAGGCGCCCACGCCACCGAACTGGAATTTCTGCCTGACATCAACATCGACATCGGGCCAGTTATCGAGAAACGGGCCTACCACTTTCATTAGCCATTGATAGCAGGGATGGCATTCCATGCCGATGCGCAAAGTGCCACGTTCACCCTCAACCATTTGCTGCAACCTGCTCTCAGCGTGCTCAAGCTGCGGCAGAACACGCTTAGCAATCGAGAGCAGGTACTCGCCCGCTTGCGTTAGCCGGAGGTTGCGACCCTCACGCAGCCAAATGGGGGTACCCAGTCTGTCTTCGAGCTTGCGAATCGAATGACTGAGTGCAGATTGCGTCAGGTGAAGGTGGTTAGCAGCTGCAGTTAGCGAGCCGTGTTGATCAACCGCTTGAATGACTGCCAGGTGAAATCGCTCGATCACAATATATGAACAAATTTAATGGATTTAGGAAAATAAACCATTATTGCTCATTTGTGTAGTTGTCTATCCTGCTAAGCTTTATCACATTCATAACTTCAAGCAGGACTCGACATGGCACACATTCACAACCTCGGTTTCCCTCGTATTGGCGCACAGCGAGAACTTAAGTTTGCACAAGAATCGTTCTGGAAAGGCTCTGCGTCGGCTGAGGAGCTGCACGACGTCGCAAAAGCTGTCCGCGCGGAGAATTGGCAAGCCCAGAACCAGCTGGATTGGGTGCCGGTAGGTGACTTCTCCCTCTACGATCAAGTACTCGACATGAGTTTCACGGTAGGCAACGTGCCTGAGCGCGTGGCACGCCTCGAAGGGAGCGAGCTTGATAGCTACTTCAGGGTCGCGCGGGGAAGAAGCGCCAACGATAACGAAAGCAACGGCGTTTTCGCCGGTGAAATGACCAAATGGTTCGACACCAATTACCACTACATCGTCCCTGAAGTAACTGCAAAGACATCGTTTTCTCTGAATGCTGATCGCTTGCTTCAACAACTTTCCGAGGCACAAGCGATCGGCGTGAACGCCAAGCCAGTCATTATCGGTCCAGTGACCTATTTATGGTTGAGTAAGGCCAAGGACGACTCTGATCGCCTCAACCTGCTGCCGGAGCTCCTTCCCGTTTATGCAGAACTTCTTGATGCACTTGCGGCTGCGGGAGCAGAGTGGGTACAAATTGATGAGCCTGTTTTAGCAACAGAGCTCGACGCAATGTGGCGACGTGCCTTTACCACGGCTTATCACGCCTTGAACTCAAATCGCATCAAGCTTCTTCTGACGACCTATTTCGGAACTCTGCAGGAGAATCTGCAGCTAGCCTGCGGCCTTCCGGGCGACGGCCTGCATGTAGATGCAGTGCGCGGCCAGAAAGAACTCAAAACTGTGGTCGACTGGCTACCCGTCGATAAAGTGTTATCGATAGGCGCGATCGATGGCCGCAATATCTGGAAGGCCGACCTGAACAGTATTCTTGATTGGCTAGAGCCAATAGCGAGAAGACTGGGAGACCGCTTGTGGATCGCACCCTCCTGCTCCTTGCTGCATGTGCCCATCGATCTCGACAGCGAGGAGGCACTCGATGGTGATATTCGTCGCTGGATGGCATTTGCCAAACAAAAGCTGCATGAGCTCTCGATTTTGCGCACCGCACTGAACAGTGGACGCTCGGCGGTTGCCGATGAGCTGGCCGCGAATCGGTCCGATATCGCTAGCCGCGCAAACTCAACACGGGTTCACAACCCAGAGGTGAAGGCAGCGCTTGCGCAGGTCTCTGCTTCACTGAGCCAACGCCAAAGCCCGTTCACCGACCGTATTGCCAAACAGAGCGCGAACCTTCGTTTGCCCCTGTATCCCACCACCACCATTGGGTCCTTCCCCCAGACAAAGGACATTCGCAAAACCCGCCTGGCGTACAAGCGACAGGAGATATCCGCAGAGGAATACACCGCTCAAATGCGCGCTGAAATCGCACGCACCGTGCGTACACAGGAAGAGCTAGAGCTGGACGTTCTTGTTCACGGCGAAGCGGAACGCAACGATATGGTGGAGTATTTCGGTGAGCAGCTCGACGGTTACGTGTTCAGTCAGCTGGGCTGGGTGCAGTCCTATGGCTCCCGCTGCGTGAAGCCGCCGATTCTATTTGGCGATATCAGCAGACCGCAGGCAATGACCGTGGACTGGACCAGCTATGCCCAGTCACTAACTAGCAAGCCTATGAAAGGCATGCTCACCGGCCCGGTTACTATGCTTAACTGGTCGTTCGTCCGCGACGATCAGCCTCGGCGCAACACCTGTTTGCAACTGGCTCTTGCCATACGCGAAGAGGTGAAAGACCTTGAAGATGCCGGCGTTAAAATCATCCAGATTGACGAGCCGGCACTGCGGGAGGGACTGCCGTTGCGTGGCTCCGAGTGGAAAGAGTATCTAGACTGGGCTGTCAAGTCTTTCCGCATTAGCGCTAACGGCGTGCGTGATGAAACACAGATTCATACCCACATGTGCTACTCGGAATTCAACGATATTATCGAGTCAATCGCGGCTCTGGACGCCGACGTCATTACCATAGAAACGTCGCGTTCGGACATGGAATTATTGGACGTATTTGAGGAGTTCACCTACCCCAACGATATTGGGCCTGGTGTGTACGATATTCATTCTCCGAATACTCCCCCGACAGAGCAGGCCGTAAAACTGATGAACAAAGCGGTGGAGCGCATTCCCGCAGAACGTCTTTGGGTCAACCCCGATTGCGGTCTTAAAACGCGGCAGTGGGATGAAGTTGTCCCTGCTTTAAGAAACATGGTTTCTGCAGCCAAGACGCTGCGAGCATCAGCAGCTAAGGCTAGAGACGAGCAAGGTAGACATGTCCGCATTACAGAGCACTCTTAAGCTCTGCAACGCCAAACAAAAGTGTTGCCAAGTTAACGGTCTATGACGCGTGGGCCACACGCGAGCAGCTAAGTGAAGGAGCGAGTAAACTCTGGGCGCAGCCATTGACCACGAATCGCTGAAAGTACAAATGCTCCAACACAGTGTTGTGAATGCCTCGCAAATTCTGAATTTCTGGTTCGGTCCGCTGACGGCAGACGGGATGCCGCTGGAGGACAGAAACAGTGTCTGGTTCAACGGCGGGGAGGCGGTAGACGCGGAGATTCGCCAGCGCTTTGGAGCGGATGTTGAACGTGCCCTGGCGGGCGACCTGGATGACTGGCGGTTGGAAGCAAACGGGCTGGTCGCACTAATGCTATTGCTGGACCAATTCACCCGCAATATCTATCGCGGCGTTCCCGCGGCGTTCAGCGGCGACGAAAAAGCTCTGGCGCTTGCGAGAACCGCTATCGAGGAAAACCAGGACCTGGCGCTGCCAACTATTTATCGGGTGTTTCTCTACAACCCCTTTCAGCACGCAGAGAGCCTTGCCGATCAGACAAAGGGCGTTGAGTTAGTGCAGACCTTGCTGGCCCAGTGCGGGGACGCATCACGAGATTATGTCGCCAACAGCCTGCGCTATTTCCAGGCCCACCTCGATGTGATAGAGAAATTTGGGCGATTTCCCCACCGCAACGCTGTTCTCGGACGGGCTTCCACTCCGGAAGAACGCGCTTTCATGGAAACCCACAGCGGCTTTTAGCAAGCCTGCATGAATCTACCGCCCCGCCAAACACGCACCCAGCGCGGAACGGTAGGCACCGACCGCCGGGGCGATCGCACAGAACAACGCCAACCCGGATACCGCACCCAGAATCAGCAGGGCTGACTCTCCGGGAACGTAGGGCGATATCACCAAACCATAGACTTCACGCAGCCAGTCGCGGGATGCGAGGCTGGCAATGTTCACCAGGCCCATACCTGCCAGACAGCCGAGCAGGCACAGCAACAGGGCCTCGGCCTCAACCAGCAGGAAAATGAATAGCGGCGTTGCGCCAATGGTGCGCAGCACAGCAATTTCGCCGCGCCGTTCACGCAGTGAGGCTAACATCATGGTGCTCATCCCCAGCAACGCCGAGAGCAGCACCAGGCCCGAAATGACCCGCAGCACGGCCTCTACCGAGGCCAGCACGCGCCATAGTTGGGACAGGGCCACCCCCGGCAAAATCGCCTGCAGCGGTTCACCTTCAAACTCGTTGATCTGGCGCTGCAGGCGGAACGCCAGCATGCGGGATTTGAGGCCCACCAGAAAGGCGGTAATCGTTCGATCTGCCTGCATGTCTTGCAGTGAGGTGATGTTGAAACCCTCGTGAATCAGATCAATGGCATCCAGCGAGACGTGTACGGTGTCATCCACCGGGGTACCGGTGCGGGCGAGAATCCCTGTGACAGTGAAAGGATGGTCATCGTGCTTGCGAAAGCCCACGCCGCCGGTGCCGTGAGCCAACACTACTTCCTCTCCCGTCGAATATTTGAGCTTCGCCGCTACATTGGCGCCAATGACCGCACCCTGCAGTCCCAATTCTGGCGTTCCCTCAACAATGTCCAGACTGCGGTCATCGCCGTAGCGGTAATGGGTGAAATAGGCATCGCTGGTGCCCAGCACCCGGTAACCGCGGTGGCTGTCCCCCAGAGACAGGGGCACCGTCCAGGCCACAGCGGGGTTGGCAGCCAGGGTCTGGTAGCTATCCCAGCGGATATTGTTGGTTGGGTCACCAATGCGAAAAACGCTATAGAGCAGCAAGTTAAGCTGCCCGCCCCTGGCGCCGACAATCAGATCGGTCCCGACCAGGGTGCGACCAAAGGACTCCCTCGCCTCCTGGCGAACAAATTCCACACTCAGCAGCACAAACACACTGATAGCAATCGACAGCACGCACAGGGCCGCCGTACCACGGCGACTCCAGAGGCTTGCTCGTGCCAGTTTAACCAACATGGTTAATCAACACTTTCAATCAACATAGGTAACAGCCGCAGTATTCAGCGCCGTCAGATCGGCGGTGCTGTCAAAATGCGTCGCCAGGGTTGAGTCATGGCTTACAAACAGCACCGTTACAGCCCCCTGCCCTGCCTGCTCCAGCAGCAATTCGACGAAGGCGTTTCGCGCAGCAGTATCCAGCGCCGAGGTGGGTTCGTCGGCTATCAACAACTCGGGACGGTTAATCAGCGCGCGAGCGATAGCCACCCGCTGTTGCTGGCCTACGCTTAAATCACCGGCCTGCCGCTGCAGTACGTCCACAGGCAGTCGCAGACGCTCCAGCAATTCTTTAGCGTCCAAAGGATTATTGGAGCGACCAAAGCGCGCGGCGAGGCGAAGGTTATCTGCCACCGTCAGATAGGGCAGCAGATTAAACTGCTGAAATACGACGCCGATATGTCGTGCTCTAAAACGATCACGGGCGTGACCACGCAGCGACGCTATTGCCTGTCCGCATACCGCAATGCTGCCCGCATCGGGTGACAGAATGCCGCAAATGAGATGCAGCAGCGTGGACTTACCGCTACCGGACGGGCCGCGGAGAAACATCGAAGATCCTGCCGGAACGTTCCATTCGTCGATGGCCAGAACCGTCTGCTCGCGGCGGTAGCCAAAGCGCAGGTCGCGAAGTTCAATGGCAGTATCTGACATGGTAAAGCAATAAAGCGGGATCGGGGCTAGATGGGTCGGGTGGTTTGCAGTAAACAGCTTTGCTACGCTTACCGTATAGGTAATGTATTGGAAATGAAAGCACCACAGACGAAAGTAAAGGTACAGATGAAAGTAAAGGTCACATGGCAATGCGTCGGTTCACTATGACAAGTTTTGCCCGCATCGCAGCCCCCGCAGTCGGCAGCGTGCTTTTGACGGCGGTCGCTCTCGCGCCAGGTCAGGCATACGCTTGCGGCATGCATGCCTTTGGCTTCAGCCCATTCGCCCATATGCGCTCGAACGGCCCTGAGGCTGCGCCAAAGGCGCGCTTGTCAGTCTCCGGCATGTTGGTCCCGCGACCAGACACGCCCTCCAAAGTCACTCTGATGATCTCTACACCGCCTGAGTTCGAGTCGCCGCTGATCACCATTGATTCTCCCGAGGCAATCGCCTTTGACGGCGGACTGGAAGTTCCGCTGGCCGAGGGGCAGAAAAACCTGAGCCTCCCCTATACCGCGACCACCGGCAATCACTGGGTTACCTTTACCCTCACCGGCACGCTGGAGGGAGAGGATGTGAAGGTCTCTCGCCGAGTCTACTTCGCTGTACGCGCTGCCGCCGTCGCTTCCCGCTAACTCGCCCGATTTCGTGAACATTGTGAGCCTGCAGCACGCCGCCCACCGGCTATGTCGACCGCGGTTTACCGCCTTCAATATCCTGATATGGCTGCTGCTGTGTGCATCGAGCGCGTCTGCTGAACAGACCTACCGGGAGATTGAATGGATTGAGCTGATTCCCGAGGAGGTGTTGGAAATCCTCATGAATCCGCCGGAGACCCTGATGAACATCGCAGACGGGTCTGAGCTGGATAAACTGCCTTCAGAAGGCGGAGATAGCGCCGTGTACGGCATGGGTGCCGAGGCACAGCGCTATGAAGAAGCGCTGCAATCCACCGAGGTAAAAGCGGAGTTCGATGGCGAGCGGGTAAAGATACCGGGCTTTATCGTGCCGCTGGCCTTCGACGAAACGCGGATGATTTCAGAGTTCTTTCTGGTGCCGTACTTCGGGGCCTGCCTGCACTCGCCGCCGCCACCGCCCAATCAGATCATCCACAGCAAGTTTGACGGTGGCATCTCGCTGGACGACATCTACGAACCATTCTGGCTGGAAGGCACGCTATCAGTAGGAATGGAAGCTACAGATATCGGGACAGCGGCTTACAAGATTGCCGTGGATCGTGTGCTCCGCTACGACGAGGGCTAAACACGCGCTAGCGCGAAATCTCCACCACGCGCTTGGATGGCGTTAATTCAGCGCTGCCACCACCGGTAACGTTTAACCACGCTGCCTCAACTTCTTCCATCTCAGGAAAAGCATCAAAGGCAATCAACTCGATTCTATCGGGGGCGCCAGCCGGACAGCTTAGCGCGTACTCAGCTTCCAGGTCGGAATGCCCACCGTGCTCATCATCATGCTCACTATGCTCTTCGTGATCGTCATGGTCTGCATGATGCTCATCCTCATCGTGAGACTCGGCGTGTTCGTCCTGTGATTCCATACCTGCATCATGATCGTCGTGATGATGGTCGTGATCGTCCTCATCACCATGGTGGTCATCGCTGTCATGATGCTCATGATCATGGGCACTACTCGCGAGCACTTCGCCTGTGAAAGGAGCATCAATTTCGACGACAGACACTGTACAGGCTGTGGACGTTGTAAATACTGAATTAGAGGGGTCGTTCAGCGCCGCCAGCGCACTGCGCACCGTTTTGGCCTGCTCTTCCGTCTCAGGCGCATGCTCAAAGCCGAAAAATACCTGTGCGGGGCCACGCAAGGAAATCAGCAGGTCTGAGGCCTCGACGACGATCTCTAACTCTGCCTCGCCGTGAACATGGGCATCGGCCGCCCAGGCCATGCTCGGGATCAGTAACGTACCCAGTGACAGCGATATCGCCGCTGCGATAGTGCGAAGCATATGCTTGGGCTTCCTGACTAGAATCTTCATGGCAGCTCTCCTAATTAACTCCTTCCGGTGACGGGCATCTGCAGCGACAGCAAACGCCAGTTCACACCATGCGCAGCGATTAACAACAAACCACCTGTCACGCTTAACGGAACCTCAGCCGATTCATCCATGACCAGCGTCAGCAACAGCAGAGGTATACCGACCCCAGCCAGCAGCAAGGGCGGCCAGCGCCGGTGATGCAAAAACGACGGCAGCAAGCTCCACAAGGCGATAGCAGGCACCAGTACCAGCAGCACATAATGCAGCCATTCACCGCCAAAGATCGCCAGACCCGCCAAAGAACTGCCTGTCACGGCCAGCACCACCGGGGCAACGCAGTGCAACACACACAGTGATGAACAGGCGATGCCCAACCAGTCGCGGCGGCTGTCGGCATCGGGTAATTCGGAATTCATGTGTTGCTGTACTCCCCATCGCCGCAACACCGACTGCGATGTTCGGCAGAGAGGCGAATTTTATAAATGATACTATGTATCAATTTAACCGTATTCACTATCCGCGCGCTACTGAAAATCTTTCGTCTCTCTAGCTGGAGCTGGCGGAGCCACATCCCGCCCGTTGCCAGCGGGAAGTGATCGCCGCCAGGCGCGACTGCAAATCCCCCACGTGTACCTCCAGGCGGTGCCCATCCGGACAGCAGAAATACAGCGAGTCGCCTTCACTGACGTTATCTTTCCAGAGCTCGGCGCCAGACTCAATAACTCTCGCGCTGAGTGTTTTAAAGTCCTCTGGTGCGACATCGAACGCAACGTGCGTGTAATCAGAATTGCCGCTCGCCGACGCATCCACAGACAGGCATAACCAGGTGCCGCCTGCGTCCAGATACGCGCCGCCGCTCCAGGCATAAACCTCCGCGCAGCCCAGCGTGTCTCGGTAGAAGCGCAGAGAGCGCTCAAGATCAGCAACAGCGAAGGTAATGTGATTTATGCCGGTAATCATCTGTTGGAGCTGCTCAGATCAGGTTGCGGTTACTGTAAGGCACCATCCCAAACTAACGAAGTGGTGTCGGCTTGCCATCATCGGCCACGTTCACAAAGGTAATCTTGGTAACGAATAGCGGTGAACTGGTGCCAGAGAGCTTTTCACCAATCACATCGATGCTATACGTTACTGACGTGGTGCCACGGCGCACCAGTTGCACGTCGAAGCACAAGAGCTCGCCGGGCTGGATGGGATTCTTGAAGTTCACTTCGCTTAGAGACACGGTCACCAAACGGTTGCCGGGGTGCTCGAGGCTGGCAGTAATATAGGCGGACTCGTCCACCCACTTAAGCAGGTTACCACCAAAGAGGTACCCCTGGTCGTTAAGGAACTCGGGCAGTACCAGCTTTCTATGTTCCAAGATCAATACTCCGGTCAGCGGCGATGTCAGACCAAACTGGCGCTGGCATCAGGATAGCGGCGCCTCAACCACCAATACCAGATTGAGCTCCTTGATGAGGCGGCTTTCCAGGGCGTACTGCCGACCATTGTCTTCATAGCGCAGACTCTGATGATGCTGCGATACACCCTGACCAATCCCTAACTTTCTGGCAATTCTTGCATACGCGCCAGGTCGAACATCATTCTCAAAGTACAGCACGGCACCGTTCATAGCGATGAAATACAGATTGTGCCGATAGCGGGCCCGGTAGGACTTGACCATATCCTCTAAGGTGTTCAACCGAATACCCAAACCAACTGAGGCAATAAAAGCGCCTGTGTCATCCAGCATCCGCTCGTTAAAGAAAATAGTGAGCTGATCATCGCTGGCCGCATCCGGGTCAATATTGAACTCGATATCCGGCTCGTTGGCCCGCACTGAAAAGAACCAGTCATCGTCGGGATCCGCCTCGCTGACCTGCTTGAGAAAACCACCGGTCGCGTAATAGTTTCGCGTACTGTCCACTACAAGAAAGGCAGTGAACGCGTCTGCCAGCGCCACCTTCTGGGTCAGGTATTCACTCATCGCCGCAACATCGGCCTCACCGCTCTCTATCCAGGTTTTTACAAAACTGTCCTGCGCCATCGCCAACGACAGCAACTGCCCGTCGCGTAACTCTGCGTGTATGCGTGCATCGATAAGGTCAGCAGCGAGCTGAAGTTCCACGTCTGAAGAAGCCAGCATTGCTCTAGCGCGAACGTGCTCAGCACCATCACCGACAATGACAATCACCACGGCTACCACAAGGGCGAAAAAGACTAGCGGACTTCGATCAGGCATCACGCTGCAGCTCCTGAATGTTTACAAAGTGTGATTCTACATCCCATACAACGGATGGGCGGTGGCTTCGCGGAACAGTCCGCCTGGTGCTGAGTACCGCGCCGGAAACACGCTGCCAAGGCCTCTCGATTGCGTTTTTCCGACATTTCCCTGTGCCTGGCCGGGAGTGGTTTAATGGCTGCGCGGATATGCGTCAGTCTGCGTAAATCCTACCCGCTGGCCTATTAGCCTAGTGCCCTACTCTAACATTAGACGGTCCAGGAACATGACTAGAATGCTACGCTCCACCGCCTTCACCGCTGCCCTATTATTTTCGCTGCTGCTTTCGGTGCTAAGCGCGCTGTCAGGATGCGGCTCCAGAACCAGCCCAGAGAGCACGCCGACCGCGTCGGTAAGGGAGATGCCACTGGCAGCAGAAACAGACGAAGAGCTGGTTACTCGCGCTCTGGAAATACACGAACGCGTTCTCATCCTGGACTCACATGCCGACACGCCCCTAAGGATGATTGAACCCGGCTTTGACATGGCAGAACGGCACGATCCCCAGGAGTCGGGCTCTAAGCTCGACTATCCACGCATGGAAGAGGGTGGCCTTGATGCGGTTTTTTTCGCCGCTTTCGTGGCGCAGGACATTCGGGACGATGACGGCAATAGCCGCGCCAAGGCACTGGGACTGCAGATGCTCGATACCGTGCGCCAGTCCACGGTGGACAATGCCAAGTTTGTCGGTCTTGCCCTCGAGCCAGAAGATGCCTATGCGCTGCAAAGTGCCGGCAAGCACGCCATTTATCTGGGCATTGAGAATGGCTACGCCATCGGTACTGATATTGCCAACGTAGAACTGTTTTATGACAAAGGCGTTCGCTACATCACCTTAGTCCACTCGTTCAACAATGACCTCGCAGACTCTGCCACCGACGAGCGCGGCCCCGAGCATCAGGGTCTTAGCGACATCGGCAAAGACGTGGTTAGGGAAATGAACCGCCTTGGAATGATGGTGGACATATCCCACGCCAGTGATGACGCGTTTTACGACGCTATCAGCGTATCGCAGGCACCGATCATTGCCAGCCACTCCAACGCTCGCGTTGTTACCGAGAGCAGCCGCAACATGACGGACGAGATGCTGCGAGTAATGGCGGACAACGGAGGCGTGGTGCAGATCACTATGGTTTCGAAGTACCTTCGAGATTTTCCGGAAAACAGTGAGAAGCAAGCTGCCATCGCGGAACTCCGGGATAGCATGAAGCCCGCCAAAGACATGACAGTTAAGGAACGCACCGCCCTGCGGGAGCAGTTCAACGCAATCAACAAACAGTTCCCGGATCCGTTGGCGACCGTTGGGCATGTCGTTGACCACATCGATCACATTGTGAAGGTGGCGGGTATTGATCATGTCGGGATTGGCTGCGATTTTGATGGCGGCGGCGGTATCGAGGGCGTCTTCGACGCAAGTGAAGTCATGAACATCACCATAGAGCTCGTGCGCCGTGGCTACACTGAGGAAGAGATCGAGAAAATCTGGGGAGGAAACCTGATGCGAGTTTTTCGGAACGTACGCAGCGTCGCCGCGCAAATCCAGGATGGAAACCTGTCCTGAAACGTCGCTCTCTGGTTTCGGTCACAGGATTGCTGTTAATAGCCTCGCTGCTGTCCGGGACAAGCACCGAAGCACATCCACTCAGGCTGTCCCTTTGCGAAATAGAGTACTCATCCAAAACCCGACTGCTGACGATTAGCCTTCGGCTGTTTCTCATGGATGTTAACGAGGCACTGGTGTTTGACCCTGACAGTACCGAGCTGGGATTCGCCACGCCACAGGAAGCGCCAGAGGCCGAAGGTCTGCTTCTCGATTACTTGGCGCAGTTCTTTTACATAAAGGTGAACGGCAAAAGGGTTGAGCTAAACATTAAGAGCAAGCGCTTGGGCGGCGAAGGCGACAACGTCGCTTTGGCTGTGCTGTTTGAACACCGCGAGGAACAGCAGCTGCGGTCGCTTGAAATCAAAAACGCAGTATTCACAGACCTGTTTTACGATCAGAACAACATCGTCTATGTGTATGTGGACGAGGACTCAAAAAGCCTGATGCTGAATAAAAAGACACCCGTGTATACCCTGGCGTACTAGCGTGCAGACCCTTCTCTTTTACTTGCAGCTGGGCTTCGAGCACATCTCTAATCTCGCTGGCTTCGATCACATCCTGTTTCTTGTTGTGCTCTGCGCGGCTTACAGTATCGAGCAGTGGCGAAACATCGTCATTCTAGTGACTGCCTTTACTGTAGGTCACAGCATCACTCTCGCGCTCTCGTCCGTCGGCACCGTGATTGTTCCGTCGCACATTGTAGAGTTCCTCATTCCAACCACCATTCTTATCACCGCTCTGCACAATACGCTGCGCAGTAGCCATGGCGTGAGCGGCCCCGCCATGACACGACAGTATCTGGTAGCGCTCTTCTTCGGATTCATTCACGGCATGGGGTTTTCCAATTACTTCCGCGCTCTGCTGATGGACGACGCGTCGATAGCAGGCCCCCTGTTTGGATTCAATCTTGGCATTGAACTCGGTCAGCTGCTGGTTGTGACTGTTGTTGTGGGTATCTCTGCGGTGTTTTTGAAGGTTCTCAACGTCCGGCACCGGGACTGGAACGTCTTTATCTCAGGGGCCGCTGCAGGAATGTCGCTGATGCTGATGAGTGAAGCCCGATTCTGGTAGCGATGGAGGCTTCCTAGATGCCATACAAGTAGCCGAGGATATGCTCCAGGAAAAAATTTAGACTCACGGCTGCCCCAAACCGCCTGTGAACTACACTTTAATTGAAGATACCCGCTACTTGGTTGATGGTGATGCTCAGTGCGTAGGACTGGAAGAAAAATAGTTGCCTTTTTGTCCATATGTTTACTGGTTGTTTTTGCATTTGAGCAATGGGTGAGAGTGCCTGCAAATTGGAGCTTGGGTACGTCAGTGATAGAGGGAGACCTCGTTGGAGTGGAGCACCCAGACAAGACAAGGAAAGCGCGTAAAGGCAGGATTGCCAGGATCCGAATGAAAGTAAATGAGGACGATGTAGTCGTCAGAATTCCCAGGAAATGGGTTCCATATAATACCGTCTATCGGCTAGTTAGACTGAAAGATACAGATGCTCGGCTTAGAGCTCGCATCGAACGTGGATATCTTGAAAGTATCGAAGTCATCAGCCTGGCCAGGAAACCTGCGCGCAGGGTGTTGATTTCAGGTGGAGAGGAGTTAGGCCCTGATACCACTCCCGCATACCTTTTAATCCCTGAGGAAATAAAAGAGACAGCGTGGGATGAGCGCACCTCGATGCTGTCAATGCGGATATCACTGGCTGCAACTTGTTTGGTTTGCGCGTCTCTAATTTGGTATACGGAAATATCACGCCTTAAAAAATCAGAGCTTTTGAAGCGTGCTTTGGACAGAACACTTGCCTCAGCACCGGCGACAGAACTGGTTCTGGAAAGAGACGTCATTGAAGTCACACTCACTGCTACGACTTACGGGCTAATAGTTCTGACCGTCGCGCTAGGCTTTGCTGACCTCATTAATGCGGTGCGCGAGCAAATGAGCTTTTTCCTAAAAGCCTTGTGGTATATAGCTGCCTTTGGCCTTGGTGTTGGTTGTTTTTGGTTCTTTGAACGAACTAAACGGGTTTCTATGATCATGGATCGGTCGGGCTTTGATTTAACGAAAGCTGTTGGCGGCGGGGCGCATTTTGTTACATGGCCTGAGCTTGAATCGGTCTCAAAGCGCGCAGGGAGCCAGCTCGGCTCACTGCTTAGGCTACATACAAAGGCCGGAACTCTCCATTTCAGCACATTCGCTTTAGGACTGGACTGCGATGATGTCGCGCATGCGATAGAAACATATCGAGACCGAGCGACGGCCTATGCAAAGTCTCAAAAGTAACAGTAAAAGGATCTGACTCTTCTGTTTACTGGAGCATAGTTAATCGCTTCAAGTCGATATCAGTAGCGGATGATTAGGTACATTGTCCTGCGTGTTAGCCAGAATCACTCGACTTCCGACTGCGATATCGATCGTAACAGACTACTGCCAAATGAAACGCGGCCATCCATATCGCTGCTAGCATCGCGAATACTGCACCAAAGAAAGGGACCATAACGATAGCCATCGCTGCGTTCGGTTCTTCGGCAAAGGCATCAAGGAGCAAGTCTAATAGATGTATGACAACCGCGAGTGAGGTAACTACGCACCGAGAAACCACTCGTCCTCCGAGTATAACGAAGCCGACAAAACTAACGAGTAACGGAGCAAACAAGCACCAAAATACTCTCGACCAAGGATTCGTCAGTTTGCGGCAGTGACACCCCGATACATATCGGTCATCGATTTTGCATTCTCGTCTAGTCTTGGCCGTCGTTGTATAGGTGTTTTCGCCGCACTTCAGCTCTACTTTGTTCAGACGCGCACTTGGTGCGATTGAGTGCATGCCAGAGCAAATTGCAACGAGAAGCAAGAAACCGAGAAAATTTTGACCTACGACGAAAAATCGACCTTTACCATGCACTTGATAGCTACGTAAAACGCGCATACGGTTTACCTGTTTTCTCAACAGCCCATGCCTGCCTCTGAGCGGCCAACGCAGCCCTCAAACAGAGCTCCAAAGCTGCTGTTAATTTGGGAGAAGCAAACAACTTCACGCCCCTTGTACGCTTTTTTCTGAGCGCTGCGTTGCGTTGACCGCTGTAGCGATCTGGCTAATCACTGCTCCACAGATAACCAATATTGCGGAGCTGATTTATCTCGTTCACGCCCGGTAATGTTTGCACAAAACCGTGTCGCTCATAAAAACGTCGGGAACCGGCGTTGATCTCCAGAGTCCATAAAACAATTCCTGCCGGAGAGCGCTGCTTTGCCCAATCCAGCAGTGCAGTTCCTAAGCCACAGCCCTGTTTACGTGGATCAACAAAAATCTGCGACAGTTCTGCAGGTTGTATTTGTTGATTCAGGGCGGCAAACGCGGCCACTTCCTGATGTTGTTCCGCCACCACAACCTGATGTGTGGGGACGATATCTGCGGACCATCGGGTTTCCCAGGCGCTCTTAGGGTGCGGATGCTGCAGATTCGAATCGATTGAATGCCAGGCTCGGTACCAGATGTCCATCACCGCATCGAGATCAGAAGGCAAGTAGTATCGGATTTTCAAGGGCGACGAACTCTAATCACAAAGAGCAACGCAAAGGGTTCTGATCGGTTTATTCCAAATCATCTAACTTCACCAACGTCATTGTTGGCTTCTCACTATCCGTCGAAAGTTGATATCGAATCACCAGCAGGCCCTCCGGGTGTCCTGCCGTATCCAGCCAGTTGCCAGTCGCAGGCTTTTGGCTGGAGACCACAATGCGGTAACGCCCGTCCTGGTTTTTGATCTGCTGATCATTCAGGCCCACCTGGAAGTGTTTGTAATCCAGGGATTCCATCCAGCGGTTCTGCAAAGACACGCTCCAGTATGGGGCATCAGGGACGGCGCCTTCAACGATGAGCGCCTCGTCATCCTCGAGTTGGTACCAGCCGCCGAAGTATTCATTGTCGAAGGTGGGATAAAAGATACCGCCGAAGTCGGCGTTATAGCCCTTTGGCGGGTCGATGCTGTTGCGGTTCTCGGCGTTCATAGCGCTGAGCGCTATAGCGCCGTCCACGGTATCTGTAAAAAAGGTCGCGGCGGCACGAATGCCGCTGGCCACTTCTTCAGAGGTTTTTACCCTGTGAGCAGGGGCGTCGAGATTCCGAATGGTGAAGTGAGCTTTCGTCTTGCTGTCAGGGTCGTGGTAGTACTGGCGCACCATCAGCATATGGATATCGTCTTCCAGCCGCAGCCAGTTGGTACTGTCACCCTCGGGCGCAGCGCTGCTTAGCAGAATGGTGAAGTTGCCGCTTTCATCAAACTGAAGCTGTTCCTGGGAGAGATTAGCGGCCGCCCTATTCCAGCCATTCAGTTGTTTGCCATAGAGCATAAAGCCCAGGTACTCGGCGTCACCGCGATGACCGGTGACTTCGTAGCGATATTTTGAGGAGAGCTGTGCAGTGTGATAGATGGCATCGGGGCTATCGCCGAGAAACTTGCGGTAATCCGACATCCAGTTAGTGAATGCGGGCTCTGCACCGCTGCCCTTGGCGAGCTTCATTTCCAGCGCGGCAGTCGCGAGCCCGCCGAGATACGCCAGCCCTTCAATACGCTCCTTCGGGTCATCGGTGGCATCAAATACTCTGGCACCCGCCGCCTCCAGACTCGCTGCGAGTTCTCTCCAGGCTTCCGCCGCGTCATTGCCCCCAGTCCAGGCAGCCTCCGGCAAGGCGATGGTCTTGCTGGCATTAAAGGAGCCCAACAGATAGCTGCCAGCGAGAGCGAGGATAGTGACCAGTGCAATTACGATTTTCTTCATCACGAATCCATAGCCGCGTTCCGGCAAAAGCTTCTACCGAGAATAACGCCGCGCTATCAGGCGGACAAAATGTGAGGCGTGCTCAGCTGCACGGTGTACGACAGGGTAAACCGCTACCGTCTGGTTTGCTCGCGCAACATGCTATAGATCAAGCCGGTGGGTAGATGAAGACACTGCGGGGACGCGCTCCAGGCGCTTTATTCGCAGTCGTTGTTCTTTTGCAGCAGACTCGCCACGCCCGCGCTGAAGAAGGCCAGCAGCGCGATATACGCCGGTGCCCAGGTTGACCACCAGGCTTTGGCGAAAGGCACTGCTGCCGGCTGCTTGAGTACGGCGTAGCCAAGCAGGTTGAGCGCCAGCAGTGTGGGCAGTCCGATTGAGACCATGCGCAGCATGGGTTGTTTGGGTAAAGACATCGATACATCTCCTCTTTGCAGACCCTAAGTGTAGCACCTGTGGTGCCCCTGAGGCTGTGCGGTGTGACAGCACTGATCCAGCGCAAGCCAAAAAAAGCCGCCGGAAACCAGCGGCGCAAGGCTTACAAGGGTTTGGACCTGGACAGCCACCCCCTAGTGGCTGGCTTCGCTTAAACTAAAAGTCGCCCTGCCAGGTGAAGGCGACTTTGACGTTCCGGCCAGGCTCGCTAACGCCCTGGAAAACGCGGTCGTAGTCTTCATCGGCCAGGTTTTCAACCGACGCATCGATACGGACGTTTTTCAGGAAGGCCGGGCTCCAGGTGGCGTAGATGTCATACACCACATAGTCATCCCGCGACTCCACCACTTCATTCATGCCGGTGTCATCATTAAAGGCATTACGCTCAAATTCGTCAGCGAACTGGATACGGGTACCGACGGCTGAATTGAATTCGGGCAGTTTCAGGCGGAAGTCGAAGTTAAGGCGGTCCGGGAACAGCACGCCCAAATCAGAACCATCCGCTTTATTTTCCCCGTCTATGGAGCCGTAGGCCGCGCGTGCGAAGAAGCGGCTTGAGTCATACGTGCCCTCGAGCTCATAGCCTTCCAGTTCGGCATCTGCCACGTTACGGCTGCTGGTCACACCCGCGCCACAGGGGAAGAAGGGAGGGCCAAAACAGGTGGGGTTGAAAGAGAACTCCACAAACAGGTCGATCAGGTCCACCACCTCACTGTCGTAGTAGGAGGTTTTCACCGCCAGCCGATCACCGTCGGTGAAAACACTGTTGAAGTCGAGGCCGATACCAAATTCCAGCGTCTCGGAATCTTCAGGCACCAGATCAGGATTAGGAATGAATGCATTCACAATCGGTGCGCCCGGTCCGAGAATCGGGTGCGGAATCGTAAAGTGGGTGCCGTCCAGATACAGCTCATTGATGGAGGGCGCCCTGAAGCCTTCCGCATAGTTGGCAAACACGCGGAACCACTCGGTGGGGCCATAGCTTACGCCAAGGCGCAGTGACACCTCGTCGTCGCTGTTGTCGCTGGCCTCAACCGTATCCGATGAACTTTCAAAATCGTCGTAGCGGATACCGGGTACCAGCAACAACTCACCGGGCAGACCGAGCGGTTCGGTGAAGGATGATTCCAACTGTACAAAGGCGCCGAGGAATTCTGATTTGCCATCGGGCACGCCGTTCCGAATGCCAGCCATGTTGGTGTTGTCGCGGCCCACCTGCTGGTCTTCAAACCAGTCACCACCGACAGTGATGGTATGGGTACTGTCGCCGATCAGGAAAGATGAGGCGTTGCGTACTGAGATGCCGTCGGTTTCAATGTCGCGCACGGTGACGCGCGTCGTCCCAATTTCTGCTTCCTCTACCTGAGATTCACTGGTGTAGGCCGTGAACTTCGCATTAATCCAGTCATTGTCTACAGGGTTGTAGTTCAGCCCCAAACGGAAGGTGTCTGATTCAACGTCCTTGTTAACCAGGGTGCCCAGCGTGGGGTCGCCCACATTGATGCCCTGGCCGTTATTGGGCTCCACCGCATCGTTCTCAAAGCGCAGCCAGGAGCCGGAAACCTGCAGGGCTTCAGTGAGCTGGTACTCCGCCTTTAACAGGCCGCTGAGAATATCGTCATCGGATGCCAGCTCGTCGCCCGAACCCAGCTCGATATCGCCGGAATCACGCACGCTGAGGCTCGCCAGCATGTCGAGCTTGCCCTCTTTGTAGTAGCCAGTGATAGACCCATTGGTCTCATCGTTCACATCCTGGTAGCCGCCGCGGATGCGCATGCCAAAGCCCTCGTCTGCAATCAGCAGGTCGCTGGCATCGACGGTTTCAAAGGCCAAGACACCACCGACAGCGCCGGTGCCATACAAAGCCGAGGCCGGGCCGCGCACGACTTCAGCGGTACCGATCAATTCCGGCTCAATAAAGAAGCGGCCGTCGTGGGCCGAGATAAAGGATTGGCGCGCGCCGTCAAACAGAATCAGCACGTTCTCACCGCCGCGACCGCGGATGCTCGGCGTTTCACCCGTGCGTCTCGGTCCACCGGAGAACTCCACGCCAGGGATGTCTCGCATCAGGTCAGACACCGCAGAGGGCATGAACAAGTCGATTTCCTCACGGCCAACGACGCTGACCTGGCCCGGATAATCAAACACCGGCAGCGGGTTGCTGGTGGCATAGACGGTAATCTCTTCCAGAGTCTTGCTGTCTTTCTTGGTGTCGGCAGCGTCCTGCCCCAGTGTTGCCGTGCTCACGGCAAGCGCCAGCAGGGATAAAGGAAAGCGAGCGACGTTGCGGGTGACGCTTCGAGAATTGCGAGCGGGCATGGATTTTCTCCACTATATAATGAGAATCATTATCATTATGATTAAATATTCGTCGCGTTTCCACTCCCGACGCCGTCCTGTTTTGGTAATTTTTCAGGCCTGTAAGTCCATGTTAATGCAGGGGTTTTACGCGCCAAATCCGGGCTCGGGAGACGATCAGGCCGCACGGGGGTAGCTGCATCAGGGCGCGATATACTCAAAGACACTACGATTGAAGGCGCTATTTCGCCATCGCTTCACATCACGACAACGACGGAGATCGCCATGTTTATCGCCATGAACCGATTCAAAATTGCCCACGGTGCCGAAGAAGGCTTCGAGCGCGTCTGGCGCGAGCGGGATTCCTTCTTAAAGGAAGTCCCGGGGTTTCAGTCCTTCGCCCTGCTCAAGGGGCCGGAAACCGAGGACCACGTGCTCTACGCCTCGCACTCCGTCTGGGAATCACAGGACGCGTTTAAGGCCTGGACAGAGTCCGACCATTTCCGCAAAGCGCACGCCCAGGCCAGCGCGCCCAAGGGCACCTACATGGCGCACCCGGACCTGGAGACCTTTGAAGCCGTGCTGACGGAATAGGCTGGGCCTTATAGGCAGGACGCGAGCCGCTGGCTGTGCTGTAGAATCGCCAAATGATAACCGTTATCATTCATTGCCTTGTCGCCACATCTGGCGGCGTTTTCGCTACGCAAGGCGAGATTGAATCCGATAAACCAACAGCAACACGGAGGCGCCCCAGTGGCAGCTGCCATCAGCGTTGTTCTGGCCCTGTCAGCCGCCGTCGCGTCGCACGTCTGCGTGCGCAATGTGCAGGGGCGCGCGCGGCAGGCGACCTTTGTGGTGGCCATGGGCTGTCTGGGGCTGTCGTTTTATTTTGGTCGCGCGCTGGGCGGGCTGTGGACCGGCGTCTACACACTGCTATCAATTTACTTTCTCGCCTGCATGATGACACCCTGGCTGGCGCTGGCCTGGGAGCGCTACCATGCTCGCTAGGTCATTGGTGGGCGTATTCTTGTCTATCCCCGCCAGCGCCGCGATCATGGGCGTCTTTCTGTCGCTGACAGCGTCCGAGCGAGGCATCATCGTGCCGTCGCTACTCATGTTTTTTCCCCTGTGGGTGGCGCTGGCCAGTGCTAGCTATCTACAGCCTACGGCACGCAGGGCAGCGGCAGTGTTACTGGGTATCAGCGGCGGCGGCTTCGGGCTGCTGGCGGTGATTAAATTTTTGGGCGCGTCTGCAGTATAAGGCGTGTTCTAAGCCAGCGCCGGCGAAGACAGCTGGCCGGCAGAATCGATGTTGTTAGATTCATGTAGTTAGATGCATGTAGTTAGATGCATGTAGTGAGAGGGTCATAAGCCGTGCAAAAAATCACGATGAAAACCTTCACGGACGTTCACACCTGGACCGGCCTCGGAGCAGGCCTTGCGCTGTTTATCGCGTTTTACGCGGGTGCGCTCACCGTATTTCATCACGAACTCTACGAGTGGGATTCCTGGAGCCCGGACAGCGTCAGCGCACAACACTACGACGAAGCCCAGCAGCTGATTGATATGGCTGTGGCGACCAATCCTGCGGTGGTGGAGAACCTGCGGGTCGAACTTAGCGGTCGCAGCGAGCCCCAGCATCTGGTGCGGTCCTTCAAGCGTAAGGAGGAAGGCGGCTTCGAGCGGTTTGAATACCGGCTGACCGATGATCGGACACTGGATACCAGCCTGGAAAATGCCCACCTATCCAGTTTTGTCTATCGACTGCACTACACCGCCGGCATCCCCAATGTGCAGCGCATCGGCATGTACACTCTGGGCTTTATCTGCGTGCTGTACGGCCTGGCGCTGGTCTCCGGTGTCGTGATATTCCTGCCCAATTTCCTGCGCGACCTGTTTATAGTGCGCAAAGGCAAAAACCTGAAGCGCTTCTGGCTGGATGCGCATAACGTTATCGGCATGTTGTCTCTGCCCTGGCACATTATGTTTGCCTGGAGTAGCGCGCTGCTGGCGATTGGCGCCCTGATGCTGGCACCCTTTCAGTTTCTGGTATTCGAGGAGGATTTACTGGCACTGGCAGGCCCGGAGTTGGGCGTCGTCCAGAGCGAAGGACCTAGCGGCATTTCGGGCGCACCGCTGTCTGTGTCGGAACTGATTGCAAATGCCAAAGACGCCGCGCCAGCCATGGAACCCAACTACCTGCGTTACGAGCATTACGGTGACAGCAACGGCCGTGTCACGCTTTACGGACCGGTGGATTCGGACACCCTGTTGTCTTTCGCCACAGTCACACTGAATAGCCACACCGGCGAGCTGCTGGCGCTCAGTGAGCCTGACACTGCGTCTGCGGGTTATACCTTTTATCGCGGCATGTTTACCCTGCACTTTGCTGATTTTGGCGGTGATCTGGTGCGCTGGGTCTACTTCCTGTTGTCCATGGCGGGCGCGTTCCTGTTTTACTCAGGCAACTTGTTGTGGGTCGAGGCACGGCGCCGTCGGCGCTCGCCTGAGCAACCCGGGAATGCAGTCTTTCTGGCACGCCTTAATAGCGGCGTCTGTGTTGGCTGTATGGCGGGAATTTCTGCAGCTTTCGTCGGCAGCCGCCTGTTGATGGAACACGCCGATCGTATCGCACTAACCGAGTGGGTGTATTACGCCGTATTCCTGGCGAGTGTGGGCTGGACGCTGTGGCGGCCAGTCGCCAGCGGCGCACGCGAGCTGTTGTGGCTGTGTGCAGGCCTGACTATGGCGATTCCGCTCGCCGATGCATGGGTGCTGGGCATGCCGCCCTGGCGCAGCCTGATGCAGGGTGAATGGGTGCTGTTTACCGTACAAACCCTGGCGATCGTGTTCGCCCTCGCCTTTCTGCAAATGGCACAGGCCGTGAAGCGCCGTGCTGAAAAAGGACCGCGCAACAGTGTCTGGTCCGAACTCCGGCAGGAAGAAGACACCGCTGGCCTGGCAGTCCCGATAGACGCTGCGGCAAAAACCGGCACGATGCTTTAGCACCGACACATTACGCCGCTGAGATGGGCGATACCGCGCTGGCCAGCGACGAGTCACTGGTTGAATGATGCAACATCAGCCCTGCCGGGAAAAAGTTAAGCCGGAATCACGAAAGCTGCCGAAGCCAGTTACGAATCTCCAGCGTGCGCTGCTCAAAGCTGAGTGCCTGTGACGTCAATCCCAGTCGGCTGGCTGCCACAGCACTGGTTTCGGCAGCGGTGAGATCAGCCGCTGCGTCTCTGGGCATTCGCTGTCGCGACACCAGGTAATCCGACAACGGACCGGGCGCGAATTCAGGGTGATATTGCGTGCCCCAGAACTGTGTGTCACTCACGCTATAGCTGAACGCCTGCACCGCAGAATGTGCATTGCTCGCCAGCAGGACGGCACCGACCGGTAAACGGGTGACTTCGTCGCGGTGGACGCAGAGCGCTGAGAAGCCACTGTGTCGGTTTGCCATCATCGGGTGATTTGCGCCCTCTGGTGTTAGCTGCAGGTCACGGGCAATACCGTACTCGCGCCCATTGGGGGACGCCTCGCAAGCGCCCCCCAGCACCACTGCGGCCAGCTGCATGCCGTTGCAAGAACCGAAGACGGAAAGGCCCTGATGAAAGCCTGCTTCCATTGCTTGATGTAAAACGCGCGCCCGCGCGTCGTCCACGTTCCAGTCGACACCAGAGCCCGTAAACACCATGCCCGCAAAGGGTGCGAGTGCGGGGACTGCATCGCCATCGTAGGGCCGGACAATATCGACGCTGACATTGGCATCAAGGCGCTCTATCACGGCCGCATAGTCCTCGCCAACCGCACGACCAAAATGCCGCCGGAATTCTGCATTGACCTCACGAGTATTGCTGTCGACGACCAGTAGTTTGATCATTGCCTAACGCCCTGCTTAGTGACACGACAGCTCCAGTGCAGGACTCTGCACTGACGCCGTCAGTTCAGCTTAACGGTAGGTCTGTTCAGCATCCAGACGCTGTATGACGAGGTAGCCGCCCATGTTCACCACCTGCAGGGTTTCGCGAGACTGCATCACGCCGTTGTAGCCATCCCAACGGTACTGCTCAACATATTCCACCAGGACTTCCCCCGCTAACGCGTCGCCTGCCTGCTGCACGCTGGCAGCAAGGATTTTGTAGCGCCCGTCGAACCCTTCATAGCTCTCTGAAAAGCCATTCATAGAAGCGTCCAATTCTCCGCCGGAACCGGTGGCCCCGACAGCACCCATGTCGGCCACACGATAGCCAAACTCTGTGGAGCCAAAATAACTACCGAAATCCATGCGGTAGTGTACGTAGGCGTCCGGGCTGAAGCTTTCCTCTACTGCACTAACGTCACCGTTGAGTGTCGCCTGGTAGTAGCGATCTGCCAGCGCGCGCAGGGCTGCTTCACCTGACTCAGCCGCTTGAGGTGCTGCGGTGGCGCCCGCAGTGGGAGCATCCAGCCCGGGGGTTGATGCGTTAGCCGCAGCAGGATCGCTATTCGACCCCGCTGCATAGCTCAGCGCGCCGCCGGCCAGCAGCAGCATCAACGCTGCGGGAAGGATGGCCTTTTGAGGTCCTGCGCGCCTTTGACCCGGCTGCCACTCTGGCGGTGCCACCAGTGCAAAGTACGCCTCGCCGAAGGACCCCGTGTGGCGTGCGCGCCGCAACAAGCGCGTAAAACCATGCAACCACACCATAATCGGATTGTTCGTAGCTATGGGTTCCGTGATGCCGAAGCGGACGGGTGCACGCTCTTCGGCAAAGGTGCCAAACAGACGGTCCCACAAAATAAAGATGCCACTGTAATTCTTGTCGATGTACTCATCGTTGGCGCCGTGGTGCACTCGATGGTGCGAGGGCGTGTTGAACAACCACTCAATGGGACGCGGCAGCTTGCGAATCACTTCTGTGTGCAGGCCTGTCTGGTAAAGCTGTACAAAGGCCTCGCCGGCAAAAATCAGCACTGGATCAAACCCCGCCACCGCCAGAGGCAGATGGAAAAACAGCGGCCATACGCCATCCATAGGACCAAAGCGGTAAGCCACCGAAATATTAAAAAAGGGCGAGCTGTGGTGCACCGAATGGGTCGCCCAGGCCATGCCCACCCGGTGCGTAAAGCGGTGCTCCCAGTAGTAGGCAAAATCGCACAGCACCACCAGCAGCGCGACCGACCAGGGAGTGACCGGTATGTCAAAAACGGCGAAGTTCAGATACGCCCAGTAAAACAGCGAGATGTAAGCCGCTGCAATAAAGCCGTAAGTGAGAACGGCAAATGCACCAAAGCTTAGAAAACTTGCCACCGAGTCTCCCGCCAGGTTCCAGCTCAACTTGCGCTTCAAGAGTAGACGAAGCATCTCCAGGCCAAACAGTGCGAGGAACACGACTATGCCCCAGACTTCCAACCAGGCCTCGAAATCCGCCACCGTTTGCGCGGACAGCAGGGTGCTGACTCCGTTCATTGCATCGTCTCCAGTAATTGCAGGGCCGCCTGCTTGGAATCTTTAAACAGCGGCTGAGGCGACACTAGCGACGCCATGCTGTCGGCATTGAAATACAGGGCCACAATGCCGGTAGCCACCGCGCGTCTTGCCGACGCAGTCACCCTGGGGAAATCTGCGCTCAACATAGCCTCCATGTCATCGACAAAGGCCTGATACCAGCCAGCTAAAACGACTTTTAATTCCGCCTGTTCTTCGGCTGCCACCATCAGGGCTTGAAATAGCTGGATGTCGTGGCTGGAGCTGGCATAACGGGGGTCGAACAGCAACTGAATCGCTGCACGCGTGCGGTGTTTGTCTGGCAGGTGCTGCTTGAACGCAGCATCTTCTGCCATAGCACGTTCAGTGAACCGCACCACAACCGCTGCGATCAAGTCCTCGCGATTGCCGACGTAGTGATGTAACAACGGGCGAGCCAGCCCGCTTTCATCTGCTACCCGTTGCAGAGTCGCGCCGGCCACGCCGAACTGCACAATGCTGCGCTCACAGGCATCGAGTATCTCTTCAGAGCGCAATTCCTTCTTACTGGGTCTGGCCACGGTCCGCCTATGTAAATTGACAATACTGCCAATTAAACAGCCCACCCCTATTAATTGTCAAGTTTGTCAATTTATGCGCGCAATGCTAACTGCTCAACGCAGACTCCTGACGGTCTGCTACCATCGGCCTCCTTTGCCAAACTATCTCAGTTCAGGAGACCGCTGTGAAACCAGAAACCATTGCGCTGCACGCTGGCTACGAGGGTGATCCCACCAGCCATGCCGCCACCACCCCCGTCTACCAAACCACCTCATTCACCTTCGACGATACCCAGCACGGCGCTGACCTGTTTGACCTGAAGGTGCCCGGCAATATTTACAGTCGCATCATGAACCCCACCAACGGTGTTCTGGAGCAGCGTCTGACGGAATTAGAGGGCGGCGTTGGAGCGCTTACCGTTGCTTCGGGTATGGCAGCCATTCGCTATGCGATCGAGGCGATTACTGAAGCGGGCAACAATATTGTGAGTACATCGCAACTGTATGGTGGCACCTACAATCTGTTTGCTCACACCTTTCCCCGTCAGGGCATCGAAACCCGCTTCGCTGACGCCGACGATTTCGAACGCGTCGCCGCGCTGATTAACGACGATACGCGCGCCCTGTTTTGCGAATCAATCGGCAATCCCGCGGGCAACATTGTCGACATTCAGCGCTGGGCCGATATTGCACACGCTGCCGGTGTACCGCTGATTGTCGATAACACCGTTGCAACGCCGCTGCTATGTCGCGCCTTCGACTACGGCGCGGATATCGTTATTCACTCACTGACCAAGTACATCGGCGGACATGGCACCACCATTGGTGGCGCGATCGTGGACTCTGGAAGGTTTGACTGGGCCGCCCATGCAGACCGCTTTTCCATCATGACTACACCAGATCCGTCCTACCACGGCGTGGTGTATACCGAGGCCATGGGCGAAGCCGCTTATATCACCCGCTGCCGCGTCGTGCCTTTGCGCAACACGGGAGCAGCCCTGTCACCGAATAGCGCGTTTTTAATTATGCAGGGGCTGGAAACACTGGCGCTGCGGATGGAGCGCCACTGTGAAAACGCGGAAAAAGTAGCGCAGCATCTGCAGCAACACAGCAAGGTAAACTGGGTCAACTACGCTACGCTGGATGACAGTCCCTACAAGAGCACCTGCCAGAAAATTTGCGGAGGCAAGGCCTCGGGCATTCTCAGCTTTGGTATCGAGGGCGGTCGCGAGGCCGGCGCACGCTTCATCGACGCGCTGCAGATGATTCTTCGGCTGGTGAATATCGGGGACGCGAAATCCCTGGCCTGCCACCCTGCCAGCACTACTCACCGCCAGCTAAACCCAGAGGAACTTGCCTCAGCCGGTGTCTCGGAAGACATGGTGCGGATCTCGGTGGGCATTGAGCATATCGACGACATTATCGCCGACATTGATCAGGCGCTGGCGGCAAGCTAACGCGTTTTGGCGTAGCAGTACGCGTCGCGAGGGGCATTACTGATAGCTGGGTGCATTACCCAGCGATGCAGGGTGCCCTCGCGCGCAAACCCTGACTTCTCCAATACCCGGGCGGAGCCGACGTTGTCTACGTCACAGACTGCCCACACGCGAAATACGTCATCCTGATTGAGAAACCAGTCGCTCAAAGCCGTCACCGCTTCTGCCATAAAACCCTGTCCCCAGTGGCAACGCGCCAGCAGGTAACCGAGATCTACACCGTGCTCTCCGGTGCGTGCAGACACGTCGCCAATCAATTCGCCCGATTCGCGCAGCGTCAGAACATAATTGAATTCGGTGCCGGCAGCCCGTGCCTGAATGCAGGCCTTCACGAAGGTCTGCGCTTGCGATAACGCTGTATGAGGCCGCCAGGTCAAAAAGCGACATACCTCTGCATCCTGGGACCAGCCGGCGAATACTCCAGGTGCATCGCTCTGCCGAATCCAGCGTAAGCGCAGCCGGGCTGTCTCTAATTCCTCAGGTGGAGTGATCTCAGCCTACCTCTTCCGACGAACCCGCTGCGCACCGGTTCGACCAGAGCACAGGGTAAAGCGACCACATCACCGGAATGCCCGCGTCTGGCGGTTAGTGCCTAGTGCCTTCCTCGGCGAGCGCTTCACGGTCGTGGCAATCGTCGCAGATGCAATTGATCTCGAGCTGTGCGCTGCGCAGATGGAAACCGGCTGATTCGATATCCTCGCGCAGGAGTTGCGCCACGTCATGGCGCGGGCGGATCTCGTCGACTCTATTGCAGCTACCGCAAATCAGAAACTGCGGTTCGCCGTGACTGTGATCGCAGGTGATATGGGAGCAGGCAACGTAGCGATTTACCAAATCGAGACGGTGCACAAGACGCTGTTCCTGCAGAAAGTCGAGAATACGGTAGACCGACATGGGTGGCATAGCCTGGTCAAACTCTTCCTCGCAGACGGCCACCAGTTCGTAAGCCGACAGCGCTTTACCGGATGCCAGCAGACCCGTTAACACCTGTTTGCGCTTGGTAGTCAGGCGCAAACCACGGTCGGCGCACTGCTGTTCCGCGCGCTCAATAGCTGCATCCAGTCTGGTCTTATCGATGTGTTTTGCCACTTTCATCACCGTAGTATCACCCGCCGATCACCGCCAAGGCAATTTGTATCAGCAGAAATGTGACCTTCAGTTGGCGATCATATCCAGCGTTAACAGCAGTCGGCGCTCGCCCGAATCCGGCGTTGGTGAGCGATGCACCAGACCCGCCCTTTCATTGCCCGCCCAGGCCTTGCCTTTCAGCAGCGCCACATGACCGTCCTGCAGGCGCTGGATATCGCTGCCACTGTGATAAAGGCCCGATTGATGATCAGGCTTACCCCCACTACCTGCGCCCAATTTGCTGCGATCCACCACGGCGTGGGGCAACCACTCGGTGCCCACACCCAGGTAGGTTGTCACCAGGCGACAGGGCACGTGATCTACATGAAACTTGGGGCACATTGCGTAGTCCAGAACACTCAGGCGCAGTGCGGCGCGGTAGCATCCAAACAGGCCACAGAACCTATCCACCAGTGCGGCGATGTCATCACGCAGCAGATGGTTATTGTCCGTTTCCTTTACCCGTAAGAGCACCTCCAGGCTGGCGGCGGCGCTGCCTGGCGTAACGTGGACAGCCTGCTGAAAGAATGGCTGGGAGGCAATGAAACGCCCCACAACGTCGTTAAGCGCAGGATCTGGAACCCGCTGCCATACCGCAATATCGACCTCATCGCGGTGGATTTCGGCAAGAATGTCCGATGAAACACCCATAGCCGGGTGTCGCGTCAGCGGTACCCGGTGGACTGCTGCGGTTGCAGTAGCGGTGATGACATTGGCCGTGTTGGCTGCAGCCGTCATCCAAACTCTCTCCAGGCGGGAAACGGGTCTGGCAGGCTTGCCCAGTGATCTTTACCCTGCAAAATCTCATCGTCAGTCAACAGGCAGGCATCCAGCGCCGCCGTGATGGCGTCCTTATCCAGACCCTGGCCGATGAACACCAATTCCTGCCGCATATCGCCGAAGGGCTCTTCCCAGCTCTTTTCGATCGACGCCAGGTAGTCAGGATCCTGTGGCCAGTTCTCCTTTGGCACCGCCTTCCAGAACATGCCAGCGAAGCCATAGTGGGCGATACCGCCCGCCTGGCTCCACTGGCCGGCGAACGCAGGTCTCGTTGCCAGCCAGAAGTAACCCTTGGAGCGGATCAGCTTGCCGTGCTTATCGGTACTGTGAAGAAAGTTGTAAAACTTCTCGGGATGGAATGGACGCCGCGCCACATAGCTAAAACTGCCGATACCGTATTCTTCGGTCTCGGGGACGTGCTCGCCGCGCATCTCCTTAAGCCAACCTGGCGCCTCCTGAGCGCGAGCAAAATCGAACTTGCCCGTGTTCAACACATCATCCAGGCCCACATTGCCCTGGGCAATCGGGATGATTTGTGCGTGAGTATTCAGCGTTTTAAGAATCGCCGTCAGCCGCTCCACGTCCTCTGAGCTGGCCAGGTCAGTTTTGCTGACGAGTATGACATCAGCAAACTCCACCTGATCTACCAGCAGGTCGGCGACGCTGCGTTCATCGTCTTCGCCCAGCGATTCCCCGGTGTCCTTCAGATAGGCGGCCTCGTCATAGTCTTTGAGGAAGTTCACCGCGTCGACCACCGTTACCATCGTATCCAGGGTCGCCACATCGGACAGAGAAACACCCTCTTCGTCGGCGAAGGTGAAGGTTTCGGCCACCGGCAGGGGCTCTGATATGCCGGTCGACTCGATCAGCAGATAATCAAAGCGACCGTCCTGGGCCAGCTTGTTGACTTCCAGCAGCAAGTCTTCGCGCAGCGTGCAGCAAATGCAGCCGTTGCTCATTTCAACCAGTTTTTCTTCACTGCGGTTGAGAGAAACATCACTCTGGATAATGGCGGAATCGATATTAATCTCACTCATATCATTCACGATCACCGCGACTCTCTTTCCCTCGCGGTTATTCAGCACATGACTGAGCACAGTTGTTTTTCCAGCACCGAGAAAGCCCGACAGGACGGTGACTGGCAGTTTGTTGTTGGCCTCCACAGACAAACCCCTGTTAATTACAAGCTAATCCGATAGATGATACGTTGTATCATTTCTAGCGCAAGCCCGTTTTTGCTGCAATTCTCAGCTCGTTTAAAAATCTGCCGATTTCTAACTTGATTTATCCCTGACAGCAGACTACTGTATATTCATACAGTAACCCCTATGGGGAGAGAATCATGACCCAACCTGCTTCACAACAGCATGGATATGGGGGGGCTTCTGCCCCCCTGCCAAAGGCGGCGCTAAACAGCGCACCTATCAGGCAAGCTACTGATATTTCTAAAGAAAATGTCTTTAGTGATGCTTCATTCGATCAGGAGCCGGTGGCTATTGAGCAAATCATGCGACGCGCCGACACCTGGCGAGGACAGGATATCGGCCCGGTTGCAATAGACGGCCTGGCCACCGGTTACACGCAGCTGGATCAGGCACTGCATGGTGGCGGCTGGCCGCTGGGGCAGACCATTGAGCTGCTCAGTGACAGTAACGGCCTGGGGGCAATGGGCCTGTTCTTACCCGCTATGGAGGCCCTTACCGAGAAAAATCGCTGGCAGGTTTTCATAGCTCCGCCCCACATGCCCTATGCCCCGCTACTGGCCGCACGCGGCATTGATACTCAGCAAATTCTGTTGGTACACCCCCAGAACCGTCAGGACTTGCTATGGAGTATTGAACAGGCCCTGCGCAGTACCACCTGCAGTGCCGTTTTTGCCTGGCTGGGTGCCGACGAGTACCGCTACAGCGAACTGCGCAAGTTGCAACTGGCCGCTGCCGACAGTGATGCCCTGTCGGTATTGTTCCGTCCGCGGAAGGCAGCGCACAACCATGCACCCGCCAGTCTGCGGCTGGAAATCAACGGCTATCGCCAGGCCCATATTCTCAAGCAACGCGGCGGCAACCAGCACGTCGACGTACGTTTGAGCGAGGAAGACGACATTCCTGGCCAGCCTCAGATGTGGGAGTTACCCGCCTACCCGGCTGGTCAGGCGACACCGCCCTCCGCATTGGGCGCTTAAGCGCTCTCACCACAAGGATGTGGCGGGATGCTGGAAAGCGGCAAATCTCTGTGGCTGTGCCTGTGGTTTTACGAATTGCCGCTGGATGCGCTGCGCAACGACAGCCATGCGCTATTTCTGGAGTCTGCAGCCAACGATAACTATGCCGACCGACGAGGCGACCTGACACGCAATCAGCGCCCACTGGCCGTGTTGGAGAAACAGCGGGTCGTGGTGGCCAACCCTGCAGCGACGGTACTGGGCGTAGCAAAGGGCATGGGCACCTCTACGGCGCGGGCTCTGGCGGAGAATATCCGCCTGTTAGAGCGAGACACAGCTGCAGAACAACGCTGCCTACAACGGCTTTGCTGCTGGGCCTACAGCGTGAGTCCTACCTTATACCCTCTGCGCGATCACAGCCTGATGTTGGAGGTTGGAAGTTGCCTGCGACTGTATGGGGGACTGGAAGTCTTGCTGGCGCGAGTGCGTCGGGAGTTGGTGCAGCGGGGGTATAGCTACCGATTGGGGTTGGGGCCTACGCCTAAGAGTGCTGAGCTTTTTTCTATAAGACCGCTCGAGGGTGGTGCTAAAGAAAATTGTACGGAGGGGCCAGGTCACCGGGAGGGGTTCTTTTTAGGGCCGCTCGAGGGTGGTGCTAAAGAAAATTGTACGGAGGGGCCAGGTCACCGGGAGGGGTTCTTTTTAGGGCCGCTGGAGGGTGTTGCTAAAGAAAGTTGTGCGGAGGCGCTAGATCACCGGGAGGGGTTCTTTTTAGGACCGCTCGAGAGTGTTGCTAAAGAAAGTTGTGCGGAGGCGCTCTCTTCAAGACCGCTCGAGGGTGGTGCTAAAGAAAGTCGCTGGGAGGGGCTCTTTATAGAACCGCTGGAGGGTGGTGCTAAAGAAAGTCGTTGGGAGGGGCTATCTTCAAGGCCGCTGGGGGGTGGTGCTAAAGAAAGTTGTGCAGAGGCGCTAGATCGCCAGGAGGAGTTCTTTTTAGGACCGCTGGAGGAGCGGTTGGGGCCGTTGCCCTTGAAGTTGCTGGTGGATTTTCCGCGGCAGGTGGATGCGCTGGCGCGGGCCGGGCTTTGGACTTTTGGAGATATTCTGGCAATGCCTCAGCAGGCCCTGGCACGGCGCTGTGGTCCGGAGTTTGTCCACTATTTAAATCAGATTCTAGGGATGGCGGAGGACATCGGCGAGGTGTTCGAACCGCCGCAGGTGTTTCTCGATCACTACTGGTTTGGCTATGAGGTCAAGGCCAATCAGGAACTTTTGCCGGCGGTTGAGCTATTGCTACAGGCGCTGTGCCAATTTCTGCGCCATACCCAGCTGCAAACCCAGGAGCTGACCTGGCTGCTATATGGCATCAATCGGAAAGTACACAGCTTCAGCGTATGCAGTTCACTGCCGCACACTCACTGGCAGGCCTGGTATCAGTTGACCCGACTCAAGATCGACCAGATCAGCCTGACAGAGAGCATTGAGGGGATAGGCCTGGAGAGTCACGACCTGGTAGCCGGGCAGCACCATAGCGAGGATCTGTTTCAACAGGCGGGACAAAAAGAACCTCTGCACTGTCTACTGGACCGACTGAAAAGTCGGCTGGGGCTGCAATCTGTTAACACCATCGCCTGCCGGGATGAACATCTGCCCGAATTTGCTGGCTATTGCAGCCTGGAGGCACGCCCCACCCAGTTACCGGCAGATGCCAATGGGGAACTGCGCCCTTTCTGGCTAATGCAGAAAGCTACCCAGCTTAAGGAACACGGGGGAGTACCCTGCTGGAACGGCCGGCTGATTCTGCTGGATGGCCCGGAGCGCATTGAAGATAACTGGTGGGAAAACGCCGTCAGCCGCGATTACTACATCGCCCGTGACGGCGCAGGACAACAGTACTGGGTTTACCGCGACCGCATAGAAGAACGCTGGTACTTACAGGGCTTTTTCAGCTAGGACATGCTCATAAATTGCCAGCTCTTTGGCGTGGCGGATAGGGTCGGGGTCATCGATTACTGTAACGTCGAGAATATTGCGCAAATAGGCCTCAGGAAGCTCGGCTTCCTGTGCACCTACCACCACATGTTGGTGATACCACGCAAAGGGCTGCCGCTTTTCATCGATACGGGTAGCGATGTAGGTCACCGCCCGCACCTCGCTGCCACCGTGAAGCACTTCGACCTCTTTATCGTCGTAACCGAATCCCAGCCCCTCGATGCCATCCAGTGTGGCTTTGCCAGCATCATCGATTTCAAACAGAACTCCGTGTATCACATCGTCATACACGTCGGTGCAGTAGGCATCACATTTACCGGAGCCGTCTGACCCCATTTTGTGAAAGCGTAGCTGGTGGCCATGCAGAATAGCAGTGCCCAGGGAGCGCACAGTCAGGATTCGCTGCTGCAGTCTGCGCGAGGACATATTCGACCCGTAGGCGAAATAGAGCATGTTGCACCGTCACAATCGACTGGTAAGACCGAACGACTATATTAAATCCTGTCTTGATTCTGTTCACCCCCTTCCGCCTGGAGCCTGATTGATATCAAGCGGACTCCAGGCCCAACGCTACTGGCCAGCAAAACTACCGCTGTAGGCTAAAACTGAACGGGAGGAGCGAGTAAGTAACAAAAAGTGAGGGGTGAGAAGCCCGGGGTAAGAAACGAGGGGTAAGAAACGAGGGGTAAGAAAGAGGGGTAAGAAACGAAAAGTGAAACGAGAGCCTGAAACGCCGCAGCCGTAGCCGCGGCTCTGAGCATCACAGGCGTAGGCTGGTGCCACTGAATCCAGTGAACGCTGTGCAGGCTGCACTGGATACAAAATCCTGGAGACGCGAGCTAATTTCGCTCTCATCGCTTTCGATCAGGCCGAACATCAATCCATCGAAGTAACCCAGTGCCTGAGCGTAAATAACGTCACCCTCAGCTTGATCGTAGTCAGACAGCACGGACTCCGCCATTTCTGCGTACTCGTCTTCGCTGAGGTAGCCCAGGCTTTCCTGCGCCAAAACGCAGGTCATGCTGCGGGCCGCGACAAAGTCTTCAGGACCCAGCTCAAGCGCCTGACTGTGAGAGCTCATAAACAACCCCAACAGCGCAATTGCGCACCAAAGCTTCATAAGATTTCGTGTCTGTGACAATTTCATGACGCGCAGACTACAATCTTTGCATTACAGAAAAATGACAGCTTCGTGACTGGCCGAGGTACTTTTCGGTCAGTCTACGGTTGTTCTTCAGTCGTTATTCAGATGTTCTTAGCACTTCTTGAGAGAGGGCCATGTGACCCAGCTACCCCCCTCTTACCAGTGGCCCGTGCCCGACTCACCTTTCACCGGGCCCACAATATCCTGCGTGATCCAGCCTCCGTAGAAGTGGCCCGGCTGGGGCTTTACTCGCTCGCCGTCTACGTAGCACTCCACGCGGCCGGGGTAAAAGCTATAAGCTCCTCTGAGCGCCGCAAAACTGGGGCTGGGGTCGGGATAGCTCCAGCCAATCGCCTCACCGCCCGCATTTTGTTGAAGCGCCAGCGCCCAGTAGGCAGCAGCGCCCTTCCACTCGCAGAAAGAGCTGCCCTGAATCGCCACCAGAGCGGCGTGATTGATGTCCGCCGCCGGGATGTAATACGTTGGCGGGCTTGCGGTTTCGAGCACGCGGTGACAGTGAGTCGAGCGAGCTAACTCACTGCCCTGCGCCTGAACCAACACCTCTTTCTCACAGGGTACCAGTGCTGGCGGGCGCGGATAATCCCACACAGACTCCTGCCCGGGCCCTGGCTCTTCCGCAAACGGCGGGCGCTGCTTCCCTGTGTATTGCCACATCGTCTTTTCCTCGCTGGGTACTAGCGCGCCGCCTTTGCCAGCCAGCGATCCAGGCTGTTGGCGAAGCGCTGCCTGTCCTGCTGGCTGTAGGCTGCGGTGGTGGACAACTCAACACCGCTGGAACGCATGGTGTCCATAAAGTCCCGCATATTGAGTCGGGAACGTATTGTCTCGCGCGTATACATCTCGCCGCGAGGGTTCAGCGCCAGGGCGCCATTTTCAATCACCTCTGCAGCCAACGGTATATCAGCAGTAATCACCAGGTCGCCCTCGTTAACGGCCTGCGCAATATGGTTATCTGCCTCGTCAAATCCGCTGGCTACCTGTAGCGCGCGGATATTGGTCGCCGCAGGTGTCTACAGTGGCTGGTTAGCCACCAGCGTCAGTGGCACGCCGGTGCGTGTAGCAGCGCGGAACAAAATGTCCTTCACTACACGCGGACAGGCGTCGGCGTCTACCCAGATTTCCACGGGCGTGCTCAGACCGGCTTGCGGAACAACAGCGTCATCCGGTTGGATTCGCCGATCGCATCCACCGCTGCCTTGCGCTCCGGGTCATCACCAGAGCCGTTATAACTGGGCGGCAGGCGCCAGACGATATCAGATTCATCGGGAACATCTTTGGGGTTGGCATTAATAGCGCTGTCGGCGACCCATTCGAAGCCGGCAGCCTCAAATAAAGCGATAACATTGGACTGCTTCAAGTACCCGCGGGAACCATCTACTCCTTTTTCTGCCGCGCTTTCAGGCGCGGCATGCTGAACCACGCCGACCACGCCGCCAGGTTTCAGGATGCGCAGAGTCTCTGTAAGCGCCTGACTGCGATAGCCGCCCTTGTTCTCAAAACGATTCAGGTTGTGCAGCGCGCGAACAAACAATACGGCATCTACCGTACCAGTCATCTCCTCGCCCAGGGTATCAAAGCGGTTAGCCGTGACGGTGGCTTTGTCGTCCCCCGGCCAGTCCACGGCCGTGTCGGGCCAGGTATCCACCCACTGCTCGCGGCGGGCAATAAACTCTTTGCCCGCAAAGCTAAAGTTCGACCAGATCGACAGCGGATAATCGACACCGATTAACTCGCCTTCAGCTCCCAGATAGGCGGCGAGGATGGGTGAGTACCAGCCGCCACCAGGCAGTACTTCCACCACTTTGCTACCGGGTGCGATGTCAAAAAACTCCAGGGTTTGCTGGGGGTGGCGCTGGCTGTAGCGCGCCTGGCGCTCCTCTGGCTGCAGCGCCAGCACAGTCGCCAGCCGCTCGCTGTCAGTACCGGGCGCGGACGGCTCGGCCACTGTGGTGCCAGTGTCTGTGGCGCAGGCGCCGATGAACAGGATAAACAGCAGACCGGTCAGGATACGAGCAGGGATCATGAGATGTCCTCTTCTTCAATTGCGGGATTACGGGCATAGATAGAACACGATAGCAGTTATGACGCTATGTGCATCGTGTCCTAAGCACCGTAGCACCACAGTGTAGCGCTGTTGCCGCACTGCCAGGCTAGCTTCGTTCATATTCCATGGGGCTCGAAGGCCCGGTCGGGCCATTTTTGCCGGAGCTTGCCTTGCGTTTCTGCGAATTTATAATACTGTATATATATACAGTATTATGGCGCCCTGTCACCGTCGTATTCAGGGTCTGACGCATAACAACCGGGCAGCTTTTGCAGAGACAGTACTTATAGAGACAGCTCTTATAGACACAGCCTTTGTAAAGACAACTTTTTTAGACACAGCTTTATGTAGAGGCAGCGTCTACAGATACAGCATATGTAAACCAATCCTATGTACGCCGAATTACACTGCCTGAGCAACTTCAGCTTTCAGCGCGGGGCTTCGCACCCCCGAGAGTTGGTACTGCGCGCGGCCGAAATGGGTTACCGGGCCCTGGCTATCACCGACGAATGCTCACTGGCGGGTATTGTGAAAGCCTATATCGCGGTCAAGGACATCATCGAGGCAGGCGCAGATCTACAACTGATTGTTGGCAGCGAATTCAATCTCGAAGAAGGCATTCGTCTGGTGGCATTAGCCCCCAGCCGAGTTGCTTACGCTGAGCTGTCCGGCCTGATCAGCCTGGCCCGGCGACGCAGCCCCAAAGGTGAGTATCAGGTCACCCTGCGAGATGTGATTTTCCATCTAAAGCGCTGCCTGTTGATCTGGTTGCCCGAAGAGGACTCAGACCACCAGCGTGCCTATGGTGCACAACTGCGACGGCTGTGCAAAAACCGGCTATGGCTGGGCGTTCACAGTCTGCGTCGGGCTGGAGAGCGCCAACGCTATCTGTCCCTGCTGGCACTGGCCGAAGCGCTGGATATTCCCATGTTGGCCTGTGGTGACGTACAAATGCATCATCCGCGCCGCAAACCGCTGCACGATGTGTTGACGGCCACCCGGTTTAACACCAGCGTGCAGCAACTGGGCAGGCGTCGATTGGGCAACAGTCAACAACATCTTCGCAGTCTGAAGCAGTTGCAACAGCTCTATCCGCCTGCGCTACTGGCAGAAACCCTGCGGGTGGCTGCGCGCTGTGATTTCAGCCTGGACGAGCTGCGCTACGAGTATCCCGAAGAAGTGGTACCTGAGGGATATGACCCCGGTAGCTGGCTGCGTCAGCTGGTTACCGAGGGCTGTCTGCAGCGCTGGCCCGGCGGACCCAGTCAGCCTGTGCTGGACCGAATTGAAAGCGAGTTGGCACTGATCGCAGAGCTTAACTACGAGTATTACTTTCTCACGGTCTACGACATCGTTCGCTTTGCACGCTCCCGTAATATTCTTTGCCAGGGCCGTGGCTCGGCGGCCAATTCGGTGGTGTGTTACTGCCTGCATATCACAGAAGTATCACCTGACCAGGTATCGCTGCTGTTTGAGCGCTTTATCTCACGAGAGCGCAACGAGCCGCCGGATATCGATGTCGACTTCGAACACGAGCGCCGAGAAGAGGTCATTCAATACATCTACCAGAAGTACAGCCGCAAACGAGCAGCTCTGGCAGCTACCCTGGTCACTTATCGCTCCCGCAGTGCTGTGCGCGATGTGGGCAAGGCCCTGGGCCTGGACCCGGTGCTGGTAGATGACCTCGCCAAATCCATGGCCTGGTGGGACCGCCGCGCCGATCTGGAAGCGCGCTTTGCCGAGCAGGGCATTGTAGGCAGCACCCGCTGTGCTCGACAGTTCTATCAACTGGTGCAGGAAATACACGGGTTTCCCCGGCATTTGTCCCAGCACGTAGGCGGCTTTGTCATTACCCGCAGCCCCATTTCGACGCTGGTGCCGGTAGAGAACGCGAGCATGGCAGACCGCACGGTTATTCAATGGGACAAGGAAGACATCGAAGCTCTGGGGTTATTAAAAGTCGATGTACTGGCGCTGGGCATGCTGTCAGCGATTCGCAAAAGCCTGGCCTTAGTACATCGCTACGCGCCGCGCATTCGGGCTATACAGGACATTCCCAAAGAAGACGCCGCCACCTATCACATGCTGCAGCAGGCGGACAGCGTCGGCGTCTTTCAGATCGAGTCGCGAGCACAGATGACCATGCTGCCGCGCATGAAGCCCGCCTGTTTTTACGATCTGGTCATCGAGATTGCGATTGTACGCCCGGGACCTATTCAGGGCGATATGGTGCACCCCTACCTGCGCCGACGTCAGGGCAAAGAGGCCATTACCTACCCGAATGAAGCTATCAAAAGCGTGCTGGAACGCACTCTAGGGGTACCCATTTTTCAGGAACAGGCGATTAAGCTGGCCATGGTCGCGGCGGGCTTTAGCGGTGGCGAGGCGGACCAGTTACGCCGCGCCATGGCAAGTTGGGGCAAAAACGGCAACCTGCTGCATTTTGAGGATAAGCTGGTACAGGGCATGCTGGCGCGGGGCTATGACGAAGACTTTGCCAATAAGCTGTTCAGCCAGATCAAGGGGTTTGGCGGCTACGGCTTTCCAGAATCTCACTCGGCCAGTTTCGCCCTGTTGGCCTACGTGTCGGCCTGGCTCAAACGTCATCACCCGTCAGCTTTTTACTGTGGGCTACTCAACAGCCAACCCATGGGTTTCTACACGCCTTCGCAGCTGATTCAGGATGCGCGGCGGCACCGGGTCAGCGTATTACCCATCGACGTCAATCACAGCCAGTGGGACCACCAGATGCTGGATGATAAGCATCACAGCCTGCTGCTGGGGTTTCGTCTGGTCAAAGGCCTGAGCCGGGAAGGCGCGGAACAAATTACCGAGCAGGCCAGACGGCAGCCCTTTGTCAATATTGCCGATCTGCGTCAACGCGCCGGTCTCGACAAACGTAACATGGAAGCCCTGGCCGACGCCGATGCACTGGCCAGCTTGAGTGGCCATCGCCACCAGGCACAGTGGCAGATCATGGCGCTGGAGGCGAACCGACCTCTGCTAAAGGAGGAGCAGTACCAGCAGCGTCAGCACTTCAACGACGCGGTGGAGGTACGCGCGCCCGGCATAGCGGAAGACGTTCTCGCTGATTACCGCAGCACCGGATTAACCTTACGGGCCCATCCCATGCAGTTACTGCGACAGCAGCCGCCGTTTAATCGCTGCAAACGCTTCGTCGACCTTACTGATATTGGCAACAACCGCTTTATCCGTATCGCTGGTTTGGTGACCGGGCGTCAGCGTCCTGGCACTGCCTCCGGGGTGCTGTTTCTAACCCTGGAAGATGAGACTGGCAACAGCAATATTGTAGTCTGGCCGCGAGTACAGGAGCAGTTTCGCCAGGCCCTGATGACGTCGCAGCTATTATTGGTGAAAGGCACCCTGGAATGCCGGGAAAATGTTACTCACATCATCGCCGGTGCACTGTACGACTACAGTGGCGCGCTGAAGGATTTACATATCGCTTCTCGTAATTTTCATTAGCCTCGTTAACACGGAAACAGGCACGCAGCAGTGGCAGGTTTCTATTACACTGACGTTTTACTAATGACAGGATGCCACAGGATGACAGGCAACCCCTATCTGCAGGGTAACTTCAGCCCTGTCCCGGAAGAACTCACAGCGACGATGCTCCCCGTACGCGGAGAAATACCGCGTGAGCTCTGCGGGCGCCTGCTGCGAATAGGCCCTAACCCGGTAGCTGCGGACCCATCGATTTATCACTGGTTCCTTGGCAATGGCATGGTGCACGGTCTGCGGCTGCGGGATGGGAATGCCGAGTGGTACAAAGCGCGCTATGTGCGTGATGACGCTGTAACGGCCCATATGGGCTGGCCAGAAGTCAGCGGTCCCAGGCCCGCGTTCGATATAGGTAGCGGAGTCGCCAATACCAACATCATTGGCCACGCAGGAAAGACGCTGGCCATCGTCGAGGCGGGGAATCTGCCCGTGGAGTTGAACGATGACCTGGAGACAGTGGGACGCTGTGATCTGAATGGCGCCGTAGCGCAAGGATTTAGCGCACATCCGCATCGCGATCCGGAGACTGGCGAGCTGCATACCGCCGTGTATTCGCCCGCCTGGACGCACATCCAATACGTAAGTGTGGACGCCAGCGGCGAACTCAAGCGCCGGGTAAATGTTCCCACCCCCGGCAAGCCGATGGTGCATGACTGCATGTTCACCGAGAACTACTTCATCCTGCTGGACCTGCCCGTCACCTTCGATGAGCAGGCTGCCGTTGAGGGCATGCCCTTCCCCTACACGTGGAACCCAGATTACGGCGCCCGGGTTGGCCTGCTGCCCAGAGACGGTAATGCCGAGGATGTGAGTTGGCATGAGGTGGACTTGTGTTACGTGTTTCATCCAGTCAACGCCTACGAAGATGAGCAGGGTCGCGTCGTAATGGACGTAGCGCGACACAGTCGTATGTTTGCCACCGACCGTCACGGTCCCAATGAAGGCCCCACCCGCCTGGACCGCTGGCTTATCGACCCGACGCAATTACGGGTTAAGGAATCCTGTATCGATGAACACCCTCAGGAATTTCCACGACTCGACGAGCGACGCGCCGGCAAGCGCCATCGCTATGCCTACACCACGCAACTGGCCGAGGGCTTCAACACCGGCGGCTTGCGCAAGCACGACATGGCGCAAAACCGGACGTTGTCACATGCACAGGGGGCACACCGGCACTTTATGGAGCCGGTGTTCGTACCCGCACACGCCAACGCAGCGGAGGATGAAGGTTGGGTACTGGCCTATGTTTACGATGACAGCACTAACAGCAGTGACGTGGTCATCCTGAATGCCCAGGACTTCAACGGCGAGCCCCAGGCAGTAATTTCACTGCCAAGGCGTGTCCCCTTCGGCTTCCATGGCAACTGGCTGGCAGACTGATTAGATGCCCTGCGCTTTCGTGCTCTTGTCATCGACACACGCGCTTCGAACGCGGCGCGATTGATCTATAATCGCGGGTTTTCAGTACTCGGAGCCTGTTAACAATGCGCGTTATATCCTTCGTTCTGCTTATGATGATCTCTGCAGTGGCGATATCTGCTGACTTTCAGATCGTGACGGTTCGCGGAGGGGATTACATGATTATTGCCACCGGCGAAATCGAACAGGGCGATGCTGCAGAACTGCGCAGGATTTTCGTTAACAAGCAGCGTTTCCCTACCGTGACCCGCATTAAAACGGCGGGGGGCAGCATGCAACCCGCCACTGCTCTGGGAGAACTCTACCGCTCAAGCAGTCTTGCGGTGCTTGCCGATGAGGGCTGTGACATGCCCTGCTTTCTCTGGCTGGTAGGCGGTACCAGCCGTGCGGCCAGCGGTGATATCTTTCTCGAGCAATCAGGCCTGAAGCAGCGCAGTATTGAACAGTACCTGAAGGCCATGGACATCCCTGCCAAAACGGCTAAGACCTGGGCCAAACAGAAGGCCGAGGTCCTTAGCTCAGAACGTTTTCTTGAAGACATTGGTGAACGCCCTGCTGTCGTGCAGCGCTGGGTCACAGAAGCGTGTGGCGACCTCACAGACACAGAAAAGAGAGATTTTCGTGCGGTTCAGGCAGCCGGGTTTCTCGAGGCCTTGAAGCGGCTGAAAGAGAAGCGGCCAGAAGACCTGGAGATTGACACGATTATCGCTCGCTACAAGACACTGGCTGCGCGAGCAGCAAGCATCAGCGATGAAAAGACAGCAGCGCTGCAGGAAAAATGGTTCAAGCGCCGCGCCTGCAAGCAGGCGCATTTGGCATCGCGGCAATCGGACGCACTGGAAAAGCTCACGAAAGAAGAGAAAGCAGCGACTGCGACCTGATTCTGTTACAGGCTTAACGCACCTGCACGGTTACCGGTATCCAATAATTTTGAATCGCTGACAGGCGGCCGTTATTTTCTAGCTCAGCCAAAGCTTGGTTCAGCTCACTGAGCAGGCGGGTATTGTCTCTGCGCACAGCCCAGGCCATTTGTTCGCGCGTCAGCGGTCGGTAAAGACTTAGCAGATCCTGATTGTCGCGCGTCGACGCCAGGTTCCAGCTGGTTGGCGCATCGTGAATGAACACATCCAGTTCCCGGCTGCGCAGCGCGGCAAAAGCCGCGTCAGGTGTCGCATAGGGCGCCAGGCCGGCAGCGGGAAAGTTCTCCTTAATGAAGCGCTCACCGGTTGTGCCAGGCTCCGCTCCCATGGTGATTCCTGCTTTATATAGCGCGCGCGGATAGGCGAACTGGCCGGCCCGCTCTGCCAACACTATCGCCATCTGTCCTACCTGCATGAAGGGGCGCGTAAACGCGACCTGAGCTTCCCGCTCCGGCGTGATGCTGTAACCGGACATCACTACATCCACCCGGCGCTCGTTGAGCGCAGTAACGTAGTCCGCTTGCGACATTTCCACGAACTCTAGCTTGCGTCCCAGGATGTTTGCTACCTCCCGCGCGTTATCCACTTCAATACCCAGCAGTTTGCCTTCCTGCTTGAACGCCAGCGGCATGTAATCCGGTGACAGGGCGACACGCAGAGCCTGCGCGCTCGCCAGCGAGGGCAGCAAGGCCATTAGCAGCGTAGCCAGAAGCCTGCCTGTGATAGAGGATACGATGCTGTGCTTTATAGCTAGAGTCATTTAACTGACGTCTCCCATGTACGGTTAATCATCAGGATTGCTCCAAAAGTGTCATACGGCTTAGCGGTTATTACGACCTTTGCTCGCCGCAATTCGCAGGCGCAGTGCGTTGAGTTTGATAAAGCCTTCGGCGTCGGCCTGATTGTAGGCGCCCTCGTCCTCTTCAAAGGTAGCAATGCTTTCATCAAACAGGCTGTCGTCACTCTGGCGCCCGACCACTGACACATTACCTTTATACAGTTTAAGACGAACTGTCCCGTTGACCACGTCCTGGCTGGCATCGATCGCTGCTTGCAGCATTCTGCGCTCCGGTGACCACCAGTAACCGTTGTATATCAGCTTTGCATAGCGCGGCATCATCTCGTCTTTAAGGTGCGCCACCTCACGGTCCAGCGTGATGGACTCCATCGCCCGGTGCGCCTTAAGCATGATGGTGCCACCGGGTGTTTCGTAACAGCCGCGAGACTTCATACCCACGTAACGATTTTCCACCAGGTCGGCACGGCCAATGCCATGCTCGCCGCCGAGGGTATTAAGTCGCGCCAGCACCTGCGCAGGCGTCATGCCCTCTCCATCGATAGAAACGATATCGCCATTCCGGAACCCCAGCTCCAGATAAAGCGCCTGATCAGGTGCAGCCTCCGGGCTCACGCTCCAGCGCCACATATCCTCCTCAGGCTCCGCCCAGGGGTCTTCCAGAATGCCACCTTCATAAGAAATATGCAGAAGATTGGCATCCATGGAGTAAGGCGACTTCTTCTTGCTGCTGGAGAAATCCACTGGAATAGCATGTTGCTCGCAATAGGCCATCAGGGATTCGCGAGAGCCGAGATCCCATTCGCGCCAGGGCGAGATGACCTGTATGCCAGGCTTCAGCGCGTAAGCACCGAGCTCGAAGCGCACCTGATCATTCCCTTTGCCGGTAGCGCCGTGAGAAATTGCATCCGCTCCCGTTTCTTCAGCGATCTCGACCAGACGCTTTGCGATCAGAGGCCTCGCGATAGAAGTACCCAGAAGGTATTCGCCCTCATAGACGGTATTGGCGCGAAACATCGGGTAGACGAAGTCGCGCACATATTCCTCGCACAGGTCCTCGATATAAACATCCCTCACACCCAGTGCCTGGGCCTTGGCGCGCGCCGGCTCGACCTCCTCACCCTGGCCAATGTCGGCAGTAAAGGTGACGACTTCGGCGCTGTAGGTTTCCTGCAGCCACCGAACAATAACCGAGGTATCCAGGCCCCCGGAGTAGGCCAGCACCACCTTTTTGATATCGCTCATGTTGATCCCCTTGCAAAGGCCGCTAAGTCTACGCAGAGCCCCCGCTTGCTTCAATCAAAGCACTGAATCCGGTAGCATTTCCTGCACTGTAATTTTCTGGAAACCCCTTGGACGAACTCACGATAACGCGCCCCGATGACTGGCACGTACACCTGCGCGACGGAGACGCTCTGCCCTTCACCTGCACCGACATGGCACGCTACATGGGGCGCGCCATAGTGATGCCAAACCTGACGCCACCGGTAGCTCAGGTCAGCGACGCCGAAGCGTACTACGAGCGCATTATGGCAGCGCAGACAAAGGCGCCGCGTCAATTTGAGCCCCTGATGGTGCTCTATCTCACTGACCAAACCTCCACTGGCGATATTGCGCAGGCTGCCGCCTCTGATCATGTGCATGCGGTAAAGCTGTATCCCGCCGGTGCCACCACCAACAGCGATGCGGGCGTGAACCAACTGGACGCGCTATATCCCGTTATCGCGGCGATGGAAGAGCACGACGTACCCTTACTGATTCATGGGGAGGTGACCGATCACCACGTTGATATCTTCGATCGAGAGCGCGTTTTTATTGAGACACAGCTGGCACCGATCGTGGCGCGCTTCCCACATTTGCGCGTAGTGCTGGAGCACATCACGACGGCGGATGCGGTGGATTTTGTAGGAAGCGCCGATGCCAATATCGCTGCCACCATCACCGCGCACCATCTGCTGTACAACCGCAACCATATGCTGGTGGGCGGCATCAAACCACATTTCTACTGCTTGCCCATCCTGAAGCGGAATCGCCACCAGGAGGCATTGATCACCGCCGCCACCAGTGGCAGCGGCAAGTTTTTCCTGGGCACCGATTCTGCACCCCACACAACCAATGACAAAGAGAGCGCCTGTGGCTGCGCGGGCTGCTACACCTGCCATGCCTCGATTGAGCTGTATGCAGAAGTCTTCGATGAAGCCGATGCCCTCGACGAACTCGAAGCCTTCGCCAGCTTTTACGGCCCTGACTTTTACCGCATGCCGCGCAACACTGACACGATCACCCTACAACGCACGCCCTGGCAGGTGCCTGACGACTACGCCATGGGTGGTGACCGGCTGACACCGCTGCGGGCTGGTGAGACGGTCCACTGGACTGTGATCGCGTGACCCTTATGAAGAGCCGCTTTCGCGGTTATCTGCCGGTGGTCGTCGACATGGAAACCGGAGGTTTTAACGCCAGCACTGACGCCCTGCTGGAGGTAGCGGGAACCTTCATGCATATGAACGAGGCGGGTCAGCTTGAGGTGGGTAAGACCCTCGCTCATAACGTAAAACCGTTTGAGGGCGCCAACATTGAACAGGCCGCGCTGGATTTTACCGGCATTGATCCCTGGCACCCGTTTCGAGACGCCATTGATGAAAACAAAGCGCTGACTGAATTGTTCACAGCGGTGCGCAAAGAAATGAAGGCTCAGGGTTGTGTCCGTGCCGTGCTAGTAGGCCACAACGCACACTTTGATGCCGGTTTCCTGCAGGCGGCAATCGAGCGCTGCGGTATCAAACGCAGCCCTTTTCACCCGTTCTCCTACTTCGATACTGCCACGCTGTCTGGACTCGCCTACGGGCAAACGGTGTTAGCTAAAGCCTGTGTGGCTGCCGGCATACCCTTTTCCAGCAGCGAAGCACATGCCGCCGCCTATGACGCAGAAAAGACGGCGGCGCTTTTCTGCGGGATAGTCAACACGTGGCGAGACCTGGGCGGCTGGAATCCCGTCCTCGCTGACGACGCTAGTCCCGCGCAGGACAGCACCGAGTAGGCGCGCCCGCAGCGACGTCTGTTTTAGCGCTGGCTGCGTATCCTGGTATGTATACAGCTACTGCTCGGCCGGCTCCTACGCGCGCCTGGTAAAAGCCTACTAGGCATGTGCTACACATCCACATAACACAGATGCCTGACAAACGCGTCAAGAGCAGTCATACAACCATAGCGCAGTGAACGTTAAGCAATGACCAATAGCGTAGAAGAGGCCCATCGTCGCGCCTGCGAGGCCGGTGAACACCGCTATGTTGACCCGGATACTGGCTACCAGGTGTTTACCGCAGTGGGGCATCAGGCGCGGGGCTACTGCTGCGGGAGTGGTTGCCGCCACTGTCCCTTTGACCATGAGGCAGTGCCGGCGAAGTAGGCAATACCAGCATTATTCGCTGGACTCTGCGCCTCCCAGCTCGTTGAGGATATGGTCCATTTGCGCCATGAAATCTTCGACATCTTCCAAACGCAGCAGATGATATTTTATTCGCTCATCCACCGGCAGTAACTGCGCCAAAACCGCCCCGACCTCCCAGGCATTGCTGTGGTCAGGCACCAGACCCAGGCGCTGTACATGCGGGTGCTGTTCCAGGCTTTTCAACACTTCCAGCATAGAGTCCCATTCCTCACGCATGGGAACCGGCTCTCGCGGAGGCTCCAGTTCGACTTCTCCCATAACCAGTTGATTGTTCTCGGCTCGGGCCTCGGACAGACGAAAGCGCTCACCACCTTCGATGGTGATGCCAAGCAGCCCGTTGGGGAGCTGATCCCAATCGACGATACGCGCATAACAGCCCCACTCACCCAGATTGGGCTGTCCAACTCCCGGATGTGCAACTTCCGCACCCTGGGCTATCCAGGCGAGTCCGAATCCTGAAGACTCCTTCATGCAGCCACGCACCAGATCCAGGTAACGTTGCTCAAAAATCTGCAGAGGGATGCGCCCTTTCGGGAACAGCACGCTGGACAGGGGAAACAGCGGTATTTCCACTAGGACGCCCCCGAGGCGGAGGTGGCTGCGGGCTTGCCCAGTGGTTTGAAGCTGATAATCAGCTGAGGCAGAAGCAGCAGTGAACCTACCACCGCGGCAAACATTGCCAGGCCAGTGAGCAAGCCAAAGTAAATACTGGGTGTGAAGTTGGACAGCGCCAGGATCGAGAATCCTGCGATCACCGTGATTGAGGTGTAATACAGCGCTTTGCCGATGCTGTCATGGCAGCGGTACATGGTCGCAATATAATCCCTGTCTATTGGAAACTCCCGCTTAAAGCGGTGCACGTAGTGTATTGCGTGATCCACTCCAATGCCCACTACGATGGCTGCGATGGTAATCGTCATAATGTCCAACGGTATGCCCGCGAGTCCCATAATTCCCAGCACAATACCCGCGGCGAGAATGTTTGGCGCCAGGGCAATCAGCGCCAGCCACAAAGAGCGAAACAGCACCAGAAACATCAGCAGGATAGCGGCAAACACAGCCCCCAATGTGAGAATTTGTGAGGTAAACAGGCTCTGCAAGACGTTGTTGTACAAGACCAGCATATTTGTGAACTGGAGCTGGTCTTCCGCCAGCTCCATGTCATTAATCAAATGGCTGCGCAGATCCTTTAAAAACTGATCACGGCGCAACTCGCGGCTGGTCTCCTTGACGCGCAGCGATATGCGCACCTGTTGCGTGGCCTCGTCATAATAGGGGTTTATCAGCAGACGACTGATGTCCTCGGGCAGACTCTTTTGCACCAACGCCAGCTCCACATCGCCAATGTCTTCGCCGAGTAACAACTTCAGAACATCGTAGGTCGTCGCCAGGGATAACACCTTGCCGGTCTCTGGCTGCGCATCAATGTAGTCGTGGATACGCTCAACCTGCTCCATACCACGTCGAGTAAACCAGTAGCTCTGCTGAAAGCCCTGGGCGGTCTCGCCAAAGCCTTCCTCTTCACCAAAACCTTCACCAAAACCTTCATCGAAGCCGTCATCGCTAAATCCGTCATCAGCGAAGCTGTCATCAAAGCCCTCGTTAAAACTATCCTCAAAGTCTTCATCAAATCCCTGATCGACAGCTTCGCCAGAATCTGCGTCAAAGCCAGGATCACCGTCATCCCCCGCCAGGGTCTGTGCCGACGCAGAGGTAGCGCCCTCTTCCGCGGTCGATACTGTTTGAAAAACAGGCTCTAGTGCAGTCTCAGGCGGAGCGGTGATCACAACATCCAGCGGTATGGTGCCACCCAGCTGGGCATCTAGCAGTTCCATGCCCCGGTAGATCTCCGTGCTTTCGTGGAAATAGTCGATGAAGCGGTTCTCCACTTTGAGCTGACTGATGCCGTACCCACTTGCCAGTGCCAGCACCAGCGCCGCCAGCATGACTTGTGCCCCAAACCGCTCAGTAATGTCAGCAAATCGCTGCGTGAGTCCGCTCTCCTGCGTATCTACGGCAGGCGGACTTCCCTTGCTCAGCAGCGCCATCATGGCGGGCATCAGCACAAAGGTCAGGGCCAGGGACACTGCTATGCCAGTGGTCATCATCCAGCCGAAATCGATAACCGGACGCAGACCACTGACAACCAGCGACACGAACGCCACCGCCGTTGTGATAGACGTGTAAAAGCAGGGAATCACCATCAGGCGTACCGTCTCTCGCACCAGCCAACGCTGCTCCGCATTAGGGTTGCCAGCGTGCAACTCTCGGTAGCGCACGACCAGGTGTATGGCCACAGCGAGGGTGACAATTAACAGCAACGCGACGAAGTTGGATGAGATAACAGTCATACGCCAGTCCAGCCAGCCCAACAGCCCCAGCATGACGATGGCTGAAGTGGCACAGGTGATCATCGGTAATATCACCCAGCGCGGCTGGCGGAAAATAAGCGCCAGAACCACTAGCATAAACAGCAGAATGCCCCCGCCAAACGTCACCAGGTCGCTGCGTACAAAACTCACCATATCCGCAGCGATCATAGGCACACCGCCCACAAATAGCTGGGCCCGATCGCGATAGCGATCCACGGTGTCACGTACCGTCGCTACCAGCGCAGCAGAACGCTCACTCGCAACCACGGAATAGGCCTTGAAATCGGCTTCTGCCTCGACCAACTGAGCCGCCTCAGCAGTCGAAAAATCAGCAGCTGACTGGCGCTGGCGAAGTTCTTCACGAGCCTGCAGCAGCGCTTGATAGCGCGGGTCGCCCGCGATGTTGACCTGAATAGCGGCAGTTCGACCGTCTGGACTGACCAACAGGTTGGCATAGATAGGACTGTTGCGAAATTCCTCGCGTACCTGCTCGCGATCGGGATTAGCGCTCTCCAGCGTAGGCAGCCCGCTGCTGACGTCAGTCAGCGAGATAGGCGGGCTTTGCAATAGAGGAACGTCGAGAATCGTGGTCGTGGACGATACACCCGGTATACCCGCCAGATCGTCGCGCAGCGCCCCCAGCGTTTCCAGTGAGGCGTCGCCCAGCAGATCGCCCTCCGGTTGAAACGTGATGACGAGGAATTCCTCAGAGGCGTAGCGCTGGGCATTTTCCCGAAAGAAATCCAGGTCACTATCACCCTCCAGCACCAGGGAGTCGGCCGAGGCATCCAGGGTAATCTTGCCAAGCTGTGTGGCAAAGCCGCCTACCAATAATCCGCATAGAATCAGCACCAGAACAGGTCTGGCCAGAACAAGCCGGTCGTAAAAATCGATCAGAGAAGAAGACATACAGAGAGGAGTTCCAAAAAACTGCTTAAGCCTGAGACTCTTGGCGCCGCTGAAGTTCCGCAATCAGGCGCTCATGGATGCCACCAAAGCTGCCATTACTCATAATAACGATATGGTCACCGGGCCGTCCCAGGCTCGCAGTATTCGTAATCATGCTGTCGATATCCTCATACAGCGCAGATCGTGACGAGCTCTCTGCCACGATACTCTCCAGGTCCCAATCCAGGCCTGCGGGCTGGTACCACAACACTTCGTCGGCGCAATCTACAGAAGTCGGCAGCATCTTACGATGACCCCCGAGCCTCATAGTATTGGAGCGCGGCTCCAGCAACACAATGATGCGCGCATCGGCAACGGCATGGCGAAGCCCCGCTAGGGTAGACGCTATCGCCGTGGGATGATGGGCGAAGTCATCATAAACACGAATGCCGTTGACGTCCGCCAGTAGCTCAAGACGGCGCTTCACGCCTTGAAAGCTCTGCAAGCCTTCGGCAATTATGGGCAGCGTCAGGCCCGCATGGTGAGAAAGACCCGCCGCCGCCAGCGCATTTTCCAGATTGTGCTGACCCAGCAGCGACCAGGAGACTTCCGCGCTGCCATCGGGGTTTGCCAATGTAAACGCGCTGCCGTCCGCCTCTGCGTGCTCAGCACGCCAGTGTGCAGCGCCAGCGGTGCCAAAGCTCTGCCGGGGCGTCCAGCAACCCTGGGCAATCACCTCCTCCAGCGCAGCATCACCATACCTGTGCATCAGCAGGCCGTCGCCAGGTACGGTTCGCAACAAGTGATGAAACTGACGCTGAATTGACGCCAGATCAGGAAAAATATCGGCGTGATCGTACTCAAGATTGTTCAGCGCCACACTGCGCGGCCGATAGTGGACGAACTTGGACCGCTTGTCGAAAAACGCTGTGTCGTACTCGTCGGCCTCGACCACAAAAAAGTCACTGTCACCCAGGCGTGCAGATACTCCGAAATTGGCGGGCACACCGCCGATCAGAAAGCCCGGTGACATTCCCGCTTGCTCCAGCAACCAAGCGGTCAGACTCGCGGTCGTGGTTTTGCCATGCGTCCCGGCTACGGCCAGAACCCAGCGGCCCTGCAGCACCGCCTCCGCCAGCCACTGCGGGCCAGAGGTGTAGGGTATGCCGCTGTTAAGCAGGTATTCTACAGCGGCGTTGCCGCGTGATAGCGCATTGCCCACCACCACCAAATCCGGGGCGGGTCTCAGATGGTCAGGCTGGTAGCCCTCCAGCAGTTCAATTCCCGCTGCCTGTAGCTGTGTGCTCATCGGAGGGTAAACGTTGGCATCCGAGCCAGTGACGCGCATACCAAGCTCTCGCGCCAACAGCGCAAGTCCTCCCATAAATGTGCCGCAGATGCCCAGAATGTGGACGTGTTGAGCCAAGCTTGTTCCCCGGATTCGGTGCCGGCAGTGTATCATGCGGCCCTTTGCTGACCGCATCAGGAGTACCGATGGCACGGAAAAACGCCTTCTATGCACAGTCTGGCGGCGTTACTGCCGTCATCAATGCCAGCGCCTGCGGGGTCATTGAGACGGCACGCACGCATCGTGACCGCATCGGCAAGGTCTATGCGGGCAAGAACGGCATTATTGGAGCACTGCGAGAAGAACTGATCGATACCAGCAAAGAGAGCAAATCTGCAATAGCAGCACTGCGCCATACGCCCTCCGGCGCATTTGGTTCCTGCCGCTACAAGCTCAAGAGCATCGAGGAGAATCGAGCCGAGTACGAACGACTCATCGAGGTATTTCGTGCCCACAATATCGGCTACTTTTTTTACAACGGCGGCGGCGACTCGGCCGATACCTGCCTGAAAGTATCTCAACTATCTGCCAAGCTGGGCTATCCGGTACAGGCGATCCACATTCCAAAAACCGTGGACAACGATCTGCCACTGACGGACAACTGCCCTGGCTTTGGCTCTGTGGCGAAGTACATCGCGATTTCCACCCGTGAAGCGTCGCTGGACGTTGCCAGTATGTGTGAAACGTCGACCAAGGTCTTTATCCTGGAAGCGATGGGTCGCCATGCCGGCTGGATTGCGGCGGCGAGCGGGCTCGCCGCAACAGAAAAGGGCGACGCGCCCCACATCATCCTGTTCCCGGAGATCGCGTTTGATAAGGAAAATTTTTTAAAAAAGGTGGAGCGGACCGTTAAGCAAAAGGGCTACTGCGTGATCGTGGCATCGGAAGGCGCACAGTACAAAGATGGTACCTTCCTTGCAGACGCCGGCACTCGAGACGCCTTTGGCCATGCCCAACTGGGCGGCGTGGCGCCAACACTGGCGAGCATGGTTAAAGAAGCTCTTGGGTACAAGTATCACTGGGCGGTCGCCGACTACCTGCAACGCGCCGCCCGGCATATCGCATCAGCGACCGACGTAGAACAGGCCTACAGCGTTGGGGCAACCGCCGTGCGTATGGCCTTGGCGGGGAAGAATGCTGTAATGCCAGCAATCCGCCGCGGCAAGGGACGCCGTTATACCTGGTCCATCACTGAGGCGCCGCTGGAGCAGGTGGCCAACGTAGAGAAGAAAATGCCGCGCAGCTTCATCAGTCGCGACGGTTTCAATATCAGCGAAGCGGCACGGGAGTATTTAGCGCCCCTGATTGTGGGCGAAGACTATCCACCCTTTCGCGGCGGCATGCCAGACTACGTCAGCCTCAAAAACCAGCTCGTGCCGCGCAAACTGAAAAAGCGCTTTCTAATATAGCCTGCGAGCGGCCAACTAACCCGTGTTCGCTGGGCCAGACTCATTCAGCAGACGCTACTGCTCTGACATAACGCGTAAGCAGTTGCGGCAGTTGCTCGAGCACTGCCTGCGCCATCGCTTCGGGTTGTAGGACACCCGGCTGCGATAGCACGCGCCGCACAACGGAGTCACTCAAGAGACCTTGGCAGACGTCCGCCTCTGGCGCATAACTGAGGTGCCAGCGCTCCGGTGAAACTCCTCCGCGATAGACATCGTATGGGCGATAAAAGCCCTGCGCGCTGCCGCTGGCGATGCGTTGATCCAGCCAACAGTGGAAGGGACCGAACAGACCGCTATCTGCCACCTCCTCGGGGGTAAGCTGTACGCGATACCCCGCCGGCATCGCGGCGGCATCATACACATCAAGATCCGTACCCCAGTGGTGCCTTGACGTGCCCGGTAGCGCAGAGAATCGCAAAATGGCCTGCAGTGCCGCTGCCGTCGACAAATCGGCGATCGGCACCGGCGCACCGTCGTCATCGTGCACGCTGCGCTCGCCCGCCGCCTTGCCATTAAAAATCGCACGCTGGCGATCAAAGCTGCGGTGGGCGCTGGCGATCTGTAAATCGAAGCCAGCGTTCTCTGCCTCCTGCTGCAGCGTGGTGAATGCGGTCCAACAGGCGGGGGTCAAGCCCAGACCATCTCGATACTCAATATGACTATCGTCCACGCCTGTGAGTTGTGACTCGGTCAATGTCACAAAGCGTCCCCCTGAGCGGCGGGCAGCACAACGGGCAGCGATTCACTGAGCGCCAGGCCGGCTGGTGAGATGTGCGTTTTCCAGGCCATAGCCTCAACGCCAGCATCCAGTGCCCGCGCCAGTGCATCCGCGTAGGCGGGGTCAATCTGCTGCGCGGGCTGAACGCTGCGAATGCCGGAATGAAAAACACAGAAAAGAATAACGGCGCGCTCACCGGCGCAGGCCAACTCGCTGAGCTCTTGCAGATGGCGCGTCGCACGGACACTGACGGCATCTGGAAACAGGCCCACGCCGTTGTCCAGACACAGCGTCACAGACTTTACCTCCACCGTGCAATCCGGGCAGTGGGCGCTCGCAAGCTTGAAATCGGCACGGCTGTTATTGCCGTAGCGGACTTCACGGCGAATTTCTTCATATATCGCCAGTTGAGGAATATGTTTTGCTTCCAAGGCCTCAGCCACAACGGCGTTGGCGCGCGCTGAATGAATGCAGGCCATGCCCCCTTCGGTATCGACCAGTTCCCAGGTATGCGGGTACTTTCTTGTCTTGGACGCACTCAGCGAAAGCCAGACCCGGCTGCCAGGCGTGGCGCAGCCCGTCATGGCACCAGTGTTGGGGCAGTGCACGGTCAGCGCCTCACCGCTGTCGGTGACAACGTCTGCAAGAAAGCGCTTATAGCGTCGCTGCAGGGTAGCGGGAATCAGCTTGTCGAAGGTCATATCTGGTGGAGATTGCCAACCCGGAAAGCAGACGCCCTACTCTATTTAGATGTGCCTCAGGGTCAACCGATTCAAAGGGGAAAAACTGTTGGCGCCCCTTGTTGGAATCTGGTAGCTTCACCGCCCTCAGCGGCTAGGCACATTGATTGCGGCCGCTGACGTAACGTAAGTTGATGGGAAATCACCATGCCCACCAGAGCAAGAAAAGCTGCCGCATCCTCAGACTTCAAAAACTTCGTACCCTACAAGACGAAGCGCGGTGAGGACTATATGAGCGAGCGTATGCGGGATCACTTCCGCGGCATGCTGCTCAACTGGAAGTCGGAGCTGATGGAAGAGGTCGACCGGACGGTGTCCCATATGAAAGACGAGGCCGCCAATTTTCCAGACCCCGCCGACCGGGCAACCCAGGAAGAAGAATTCAGCCTGGAGTTGCGCACCCGCGATCGCGAGCGGAAATTGATTCGAAAAATCGATAGCACCATCGATCGCATTGACGCCGACGATTACGGCTACTGCGACGCCTGTGGTATTGAAATCGGAGTCAAGCGGCTGGAAGCGCGTCCCACGGCGACACTTTGCATCGACTGCAAAACCCTTGACGAAATCAAGGAAAAGCAGGAACACGGCTGACAACAGCTCCAGTTACGTAGGGCGCTTTGCGCCCTCTCCCACCGGCCCGCTGCATCCAGGCTCACTACTATGTGCGCTGGCGAGTTACCTTGATGCCCGTGCCAACCACGGGCGCTGGCTGCTGCGCATAGAGGATATCGATCCACCCAGAGAGATGCCCGGCGCCGCCGACGACATTCTTACCACACTACAGGCCCACGGCCTGCACTGGGATGGTGATGTCGTGTGGCAGAGTGAGCAGACCCAACGCTATCAGCAAACTCTCGATCACTTGTTGCAGGCTGGGCTGGCGTACCGATGCGACTGCAGCCGTAGCGACGTGGCCGCAATGGGCGGAATCTATAACGGCCGCTGCCGAGATCGGGCGCTGACAGCAGCCACCGATAGCGCTGTGCGCCTCAAGCTTGCGTCGATGTCGCCAGTACATATCGAGGATAGCGTGCAGGCCAGGCAAGTGATTGACCTGGAGGTCGACGTGGGCGACTTCGTCATACGCCGTCGCGACGGCCTGTTTGCCTACCAACTGGCGGTAGTTGTTGACGACGCCTGGCAGGGCATAACCCACGTCCTGCGCGGCACCGATTTATTTGACTCGACGCCCCGGCAGATCGCGCTGCAAAGCTGTCTCGGCCTCTCTCGGCCAAAGTACGCTCATATTCCCATCCTGCTGAACAGCGCAGGGCATAAACTGAGCAAGCAAACCCATGCACCAGCGCTGGACAATCAACGTGCCGAAGACAACCTGCGCCAGGCGCTGCGCCTGCTGGGGCAGCAGCTTCCGGAAAGAGGGGGCGTCGACGCACTTCTGCGGTGGGCAGTGCAGCACTGGGCCCTGACGGAGGTACCCCGTACTGCCGGCATATCAGTGGTGAATAGCGACTGATAACATCGCACTGTGTACATCAACCGAACACTGCTACTGGTGCTGGCGATCGCCGCTGTGTTTACACCCTCGGCCCTGGAGTGGGTGACTAGCGGCGGCGTGGTGTGGTACCGCGCCTATCTTCTGTGGCTGGCGATCATCGCCCTGGCCTGGTGGAACAACCGTTCGGGCTATGATGACCTTTAGCGCGCCGCAGCTCCTGGGCTGCATGCTGGGTTACCTGGCACTGCTGTTCACCGTAGGCTGGCTGGCGGAGCGCGGCAAACTGCCGGCGGCAGTAATTAATCACCCGGCGATTTATACCCTGTCACTGGGAGTTATTGCCGGCGGCCTCGCCATCTACGGCGCGTCTCAGTTTGCTGGCCAGTATGGCTATAGCTTTCTTCTGTACTACGCCGGTATCGGCCTGATGCTATTGCTCTCTTCGGTATTGATGTATCCCGTCATGCGAATTTGCCGACTGTATCAGCTCAGCTCTCTGGCGGATCTTCTGACGTTTCGTTTCCGCAGCCCCTGGCTGGGTGCGCTGGTGACACTCACCATGCTGGGGGCGATGCTGCCGCTGCTCGCTCTGCAAATACAAGTGATTGCCGACGCCATCCATTTCATGAGTGGTGACACGCCCGATCAGATTCACGAGACCGCAGTGCATGACCTACTCGCGGTTGCATTCTGCGTTGTGATCGGGACTTTTGCCGTGTATTTCGGCGCCCGCCGACTCAAACCGGAGGAGCGCCACACAGGTCTGGTGAATGCCATCGCGTTTGAGTCGCTGGTGAAACTGGTCGCTATGCTGGCCTTGGGTACGTACGCCCTTTACGGCGTGTTTGAGGGGCCCGCTAACCTGGAAAAATGGCTGCAACAGCACCCAGGCGCTATCGCTATGATGAACAACCCGCTACGCCGCGACGCTGCACACGCGCTGTTGTTGTTATTCTTCGCGGGCACCATCACTATGCCGCACATCTTCCACATGGCCTTCAGCGAGGGGCCAGATGGGCCCCGTCTGCGCATGGCCAGTTGGGGACTTAGCGTTTATTTGCTGCTGCTAAGCATTCCCATACTGCCGATTACCTGGGCCGCCATGCAGCTCAGCGATGGAAGCGGGCAATCGCTGCCCCAGGTGTACAGTGCGCTGGCGCTGGGCCTGCAGACCCAGTCTCGCGGTATATCAGTGACCGCGTTTCTGGCCGGGATGTCAGCCGCCAGCGCCGTAATTATTGTGAGCACCCTGGCGCTGGCCAATATGTGCCTGAAGCATCTGGTGCTGCCGCTGCGTCTGCGCGTACGCAGGGGGCTGCAGGCAGCACCAGATATTTACGCACAGCTCAACTGGGCGCGCGCCGCCTTGATTGCGGCGATTATCGGTTCCGGCTATCTCTTCTGCCAGGCCGTCAGCAAAGGCGAGCTGTTGGTGGATCTTGGACTGACTGCTTTTACCGGCACCCTGCAGTTTCTGCCCGGCGTGTTGTCGGCTCTGTTCTGGCCAAGAGCAACCCGCCTCGGCGTTACCAGCGGGCTACTGGCAGGTTTCGCCATCTGGTGCGCATTGATCGTTTGGCCACTGCTCACGGTGGCCGATGCCGCCGGGGCGCCATTTGGAACCAACTGGCCAGGGCTGGCAGAAGAGTCATGGACGGCAGTATGCATCGGCTCCCTGGCGCTGAACACCGCGCTGCTTGCCGTGGTGTCTTTGTTAACACGCCCTACCGACGCCGAACTTGCGTCGGCGGAAGTCTGTTCGCTGGATGACCTTGTGCGTCCTATACGCAGAACACTCGGCCTAGCTGCACCCGCTGATTTCCGGGCGGCGCTGGCGAGCGCGCTGGGAGACCGCGCCGCCAACACAGAAGTTGATCGCGCACTGAAAGACCTGGGGCTAGCGGAGACAGAAAATCGTCCCTATGCATTACGGCAACTCCGGACCCGGATCGAGGCAAATCTCTCCGGGCTGCTCGGGCCAGCAGTTGCATTTGACATCATGCGGCGCTGCATCCCTTGGCGGCTGGACACCGCGCAGACCAGCGAAGACATCAGCCTCATCGAACGCGGTCTGGATCGCGCCCAGCGCAGCTTTACCGGACTTGCGGCGGACATCGACAACCTGCGCCGTTATCACCGCGAGACCTTGCGCGATTTGCCCATCGGGGTGATGTCGCTGGGCCGGGATGGGGAGATACTGATGTGGAATCGGTCCATGGAAGATGCCACCGGTGTCGCGAGCGAAGATATTGTGGGCTCCTACCTGAGTTCGCTGCCACAGGCATGGTCGACCTTGCTACAACAGTTTGTTAGCTCGGGAAAAGCAGAGGAACACAAGCTGCATTTACCTGAGCCCGATTCGCGAGGGCGCTGGATCAGTCTGCACCGGGCCGCGGTGGAATCCTCGTCGGGCCTGTCGGAGGACGAAGTGATCGTGGTCGAGGATCTCACCGACTACACCATTCTCGAGCAGGAACTTCTGCACAATGAGCGTCTGGCATCTATCGGCCGATTTGCTGCCGGCGTTGCCCATGAAATCGGTAACCCCGTAACGGGCATCGCCTGTCTCGCCCAGAACCTCGCCGTAGAAAACGACATTGAGGTCGTCCCCGAGTCTGCCGGTACGATATTGAAGCAAACCGAGCGCATTACGCGAATCGTCGAGTCACTAGTGAACTTTTCACATACCGGTCGCGATGTAGTCGACGATGCCGTACTGGTCGCAGTAAACCTGGCGGACTGCGTGGATGAAGCCGCGCACTTGCTGGAGCTGGATCGCAGCGCTACCCCCGTGAGTTTTCACAATCACTGCAACCGCGAGCTGCTGGTACAAGCCGACAGCCAACGACTGCTGCAGGTGTTTATCAACTTGCTCGGCAACGCAAGAGATGCCAGCGAGCCGGGGGCCTCGGTTGATATCGAGGCAGAGCCCAGTGGCGAGCAACTACTGATTAGCGTGACCGATAGTGGTGTTGGCATTCCTGCCGCGGCGCAGAGCCAGGTTTTCGACCCCTTCTTTACCACCAAGGAGCCTGGTCAGGGCACTGGTCTCGGCCTGTCGCTGGTGTACAGCATTGTGGAGAGTATGGGTGGGCGTATTCAGCTACAAAGCCCCTGGGCGGCGGGTCAGGGTACGCGGTTCACTCTATGCCTGAACCGTGCGGAGTATGGTGGCGAATACCAGTAAACCCGCTCAGACCTAGAAAACATGCGGGTTAGCAGGTATGTTGTGACGATATTACACACGGTAACACTGAGGTAGCAGGCACGTGGCCACCGCCGACATTTTAATCGTTGAAGACGAGTCTGTGATTCGTTCTGCACTTCGTCGACTCCTGGAGCGTAACGACTATCGGGTCGTTGAAGCTGGCTCTGTCACAGAGGCCATCAACGAGAACACCTTAACCAGCTTTGATCTCATCATCAGCGACTTGAGGCTGCCTGGTGCCCCAGGCACTGACCTGATCCAGCGAGCCGGAGATGTCCCCGTCTTGATCATGACCAGTTACGCCAGCCTGCGCTCAGCCGTGGATTCTATGCGTATGGGTGCGGTGGACTATATTGCCAAGCCGTTTGATCACAACGATATGATTACCGCAGTGGCGCGCATTTTGGCAGACCGGCAACAGCAGCGCGACGCCAGTCCCGCGCCGGCGGAGCAGAGCGACGAAGACACGGCCGTGCGCGGCTTTATCGGTAACTGCCCGGAGATGGTTACGCTGTTTGATCATCTGCGACGAATAGCGCCCACGGATGCCACAGTGCTGGTGCAGGGAGAGACAGGCACGGGCAAGGAGAGAGTGGCGCGCAGTCTGCACGACCATAGCCTGCGAGTCGACAAGCCACTGATCTCGGTGAACTGCGCGGCGATACCAGAAACTCTGATCGAATCGGAACTCTTCGGCTACGAAAAAGGTGCCTTTACCGGAGCCAACACCAACCGCACCGGTCTGATCGAAGCTGCGGATGGCGGCACTTTGTTCCTCGATGAAATCGGCGAATTGCCAGTGGAAGCCCAGGCTCGTCTACTGCGCTTTATTCAGGAGGGCGAGATACGCCGCATCGGCTCGGTCGAATCGCGTAAAGTCGACGTACGTCTTATCTGCGCAACACATCGCGATCTGCAGCAGCTGACTCAGGATGGAAAATTTCGGCAGGACCTCTACTACCGCATCAACGTGATGCGTTTGCAACTCCCTGCTCTGCGGGATCGGGGCAAGGATATTCTGGACCTGGCCGAGTTTATACTCGCCAAACGCGCGGCCGAGCTGGACAAAGGCGAGCGTTACTTTTCCCCGAAGGCGATTCAAGCCATCACCACGTACACCTGGCCAGGCAATGTGAGAGAGCTGGAGAACGCGGTAGAAAGGGCGCTGATACTCAGCAACAGCGAAGAGATCGATAACGACTTGCTTGGAATCGATCTGGAGCTGGTACAGGTAAGCCAGATTCGGGGCCGCCAGAGTGAAAAGTCCTCCAGCAGCTCTCGTGTTGCAAACAATTACGACCCCCCCGAAGACTTGTCTCTGGAGGATTACTTCCAGCGGTTTGTGCTGGAACATCAGGACTCCATGAGTGAAACGGAGCTTGCGCAAAAATTGGGCGTCAGCCGCAAATGTCTGTGGGAAAGGCGTCAGCGATTTGGCATTCCGCGCAATAAAGGTGCGACTCGGCGCAGCTCAACGGGTAAACAGGCAAAGTCAGGCTGAGCGTGAGCTTGTGTCGGCCTGAAGCTGAGCAGGGGCCGCACTGGTGTAAGATTACAGCGACATCAGACAAGGAAAAACGTGCGGCTAATTATGACGTTACCTTTTCTATTGCGGGTTACCCAGATAGGTGTAAATCGGTAACGTAATACCCATTTTGTACGTGGGATTACTAACCCCATTCCTGCTAAATCATTGATTCTATTGGGTAAATGAAAACTGGCACGGTATCTGCTCCATTACGCTTGCCTGAACAATAACAATAAGAAACTGGCGCTAATAACAATAAAAGCACTAACTATGGACCTGGATGGGGAAAACTTTGTTTTCCCCTTCGTTCTTTTATGGGTGCAGTAAGGGCGCAGTAAGGTCGCTGTATGGGTGCAATAAGAGCTGGGTGAGATCTTGCTAAAAAGCCCGTAGGGTAATTCAGCAGATGCGTATAGAGTGCGCCCAGGAGGCTCGTAAAGAGCATGGCCAGCGCGGCAGAACCTCAATTTCCACGCGATTTGCACAGAGATGATGCAAAACTGCCAGGGCCTCGTTGCCATTGCATACGCATTGGACGAAATGCACTAGTATGGAGCCAAAGTAAGCGGCGCCTGCAGATGCGCGCGGTGCTGATTTGATCGAAGTCCGGATAAGGGCAGGGTAACGAACAGCAGGGTAACGAACAGAGTTGAGCCAGGCACACAGACCTGGCTACAACTTGGCTATAACTTGGCTATAGCCGCCAGATTCTAATAATAAAAGCACGAAAACTAAGAATAAGACTCCGTTGTGAGACCTGGATGGGGAAAACGCTGTTTTCCCCGTCATCTTACTTTTCCTTTGTTTTTCTTTCTCTCCCTGCCTTATCTCTCTATCTCTCTATGTCTCTATCTCACTGCCTTCCTCTGCCATCGTGGCATGTAAGCTGTTTCATGTTGATAGACGTCCCACACAAGCTGCAATTACTGTGAGTTCGGGCTGGTTTGCGATTCGTGGCACGGGATGCTTATGGTAAACTGACGCCTTTGCTGGAGCATTTTTTACTCAATGACATCTGCTAGTCAGGCAGCGACCCAAATCCCTCGGGACGCACACCCGGTATCCCGCAAGAACATCAGTGACAACGCTCTCAAGGTCATGTCCAGGCTCAACAGCCAGGGCTTTCAGGCTTATCTTGTAGGCGGCGCTGTGCGCGACTTGCTGTTGGGCGGACATCCTAAGGATTTTGACGTTGCCACCGATGCGACGCCGGAGGAGGTGCACGAGTTATTTCGGAACTCTCGCATCATTGGTCGACGTTTTCGCATTGTGCATGTCCGCTTCGGCAGAGAGATCATTGAGGTAACGACCTTTCGTGGGCCTCACGATTCTGACGAAGACGACGAGCGCAGGCCCGCCGCCCGCAAGAACGACGCCGGCATGCTGCTGCGTGACAATGTTTACGGGAGCCTTGAAGAGGACGCTGCCCGCCGCGACTTCACTGTTAATGCGCTGTATTACTCCAGCGCAGATTTTTGCGTATACGACTATCTGGACGGTCTTCGCGACCTTGAGCAACGCGAAATTCGCATCATAGGCGATGCTGAAAAACGCTACCGCGAGGACCCCGTTCGCATGCTGCGCGCAGTGCGCTTTGCTGCCAAGCTGGATTTCAGCATCGCCGACTCGACGGCAAAACCCATTGTTAGTCTCGCCCACATGCTGGAAGCGATTCCCGCAGCACGACTGTTTGACGAGATGCTCAAGTTGTTCATGGCGGGGTATGCACTACGAACCTTTCAACTGCTCAGGCAATACCAGCTGCTGGAGCATCTTTTCCCCGCCACAGCAGGAGAGCTGGAGGAATCCCCTCGTGCGGTGGCCTTAATAGAGGCAGCCATGCGTTCCACCGATGAGCGCATCGCTGTGGAAAAGCCAGTGACACCGGCTTTTATTCTGGCGGCATTGCTGTGGCCCGCCGTGGTAGAGCTGCGCAAGCACCTTGAAGATAATGGCATGGACACACCGGAGGCCCTGGCTGAAGCCGGGCAGTCATTGCTGATGGAGCAGTTACACCATATTGCGATTCCGCGTCGCTTTACTGCGCCAATGCGAGAGATCTGGGATTTTCAACTGCGCTTGCAAAAAAGGCGCGGCCGCGGTGCTACCAAGCTGCTGGCGCATAGGCGCTTTCGTGCAGCCTATGACTTTCTGCTACTGCGTGAGCAATCGGGGGAAGATCTTGATGGTCTGGGCAAGTACTGGACCGAATTGCAGGAAAAGCACCCGGAAATTCAGCCCGATACTCGCCACGAAGATGAGGTTCCGGCACGACCACGACGTCGGCGCCGGCGACGTAAGCGGACGCAATGACACGTGCTTATATCGCCCTCGGCAGTAACCTGGGCGACTCGCGCCACACGCTGCGTTCTGCCCTAAAAGCACTGGACGCTCTGCACGACAGCAGACTTGCCGCAGTGTCCCCGGCCTACATCAGCGAGGCCGTGGGCCCTGGCGAGCAATCTGACTACATCAATCTGGTAGCAGCACTGAACACTGAGCTGCTGGCAGCCGAGTTATTGGCCGCCCTGCAGACCATTGAACAGGACCATGGCCGCAAGCGCGATGTGCGCTGGGGGGCACGTACACTGGACCTGGACATACTGCTGTTTGGTAGCCAGGTAAGCAAAGAGCCAGCGCTCACGCTCCCCCACCCAAGAATGGCCGAGCGTGATTTTGTGCTGCAACCGCTGCATGATCTCGCGCCTAAGCTCACCCTTCCCTGCGGTACGCCGCTCGCGTCATTATTGCAGCGCTGCACCAAAGGAAGGCTTTCCCCGCTAGGAGAGCAATTTGAGCCAGGATTCGCTTAGCGCTACCGAAGATAGCTCCGGTGTTGATCTTAAGGGTCGAACGCCGCCCTCCTTTATCGCCATTGAAGGTCCTATTGGGGTTGGCAAGACCACCCTCGCAAAGCGACTCGCGACAAGCTTCAATTATCAAGCGCTGCTGGAAAAAGCGGAAGAAAACCCCTTTTTGGAACGCTTTTACCAGAATCGCCGCCAAGGAGCTTTGGCAGCGCAGCTGTTTTTCCTGTTTCAACGTGCCCAACAAATACAGGACCTGCGCCAGTCTGATATTTTCGAACCCGTGCGCGTAGCCGATTTCTTGATCGAGAAAGATCCCTTATTTGCACGCATAAACCTGGATAGCGACGAGTACGAGCTGTATGAGAAGGTGTATCAACAGCTCACCATCGATGCGCCCTCTCCCGACCTGGTGATTTATCTGCAGGCGTCCACCGATGTGCTGCTCTCGCGTATTGAAGCCCGCGGCATAGACTACGAGCAGCGCATCGATAGAGCCTATTTAGAAGCGCTGAACGAAGTGTACAGTGAATTTTTTCTATATTACGATGGCGCGCCTTTATTGATCGTCAACGCCAGTGAGATCGATCTGGTGAGTAGCGACAGGGATTACCAGCACCTGGTGGACTACCTGCTAGATATTCGTAACGGACGCCACTACTTTAATCCAACGTTCATTTGATATCTGTCTGCTGTATGAGCCAGATGCATGGTTTGAGCGAAGTGCACCTTAGCCGCCAGGCTGGCAACCGAATCCGGAGATAAAGCTTTCATGAGCATGGTTACTGTCAATACGCTGCGTGAATTGAAGCAGGCGGACGAAAAGTTTTGCTGCATCACCGCCTATGACGCAACCTTCGCCCGTTTGATCTGTGAAGCGGGGGCGGAAACCATGCTGGTGGGTGACTCTCTCGGCATGGTTCTGCAGGGCCACCGCGACACTATCCCGGTGACAACAGAGGATATGGCCTATCACACCGCGTGCGTCGCGCGCGGTAATATCGAAGCACTGATAATGGCTGACCTGCCGTTTATGGCATATGCCACACCTGAGTTGGCGCTGCGCAACGCTACCACGCTGATGCAAGCGGGTGCCCATATGGTCAAGATGGAGGGCGGTACCTGGCTCAGCGATACTATCCACCAATTAGTAGAACGCGGTGTTCCTGTCTGTGCGCACCTGGGCTTAACACCGCAGTCAGTCAATGTCTTTGGCGGCTATCGGGTGCAGGGTCGGACCGCCAAAGGTGCCAAGAACATTCTGGCTGACGCCGTTGAAATTCAGGACGCCGGAGCGTCCCTACTGGTGCTAGAGTGTGTTCCCTCGGCGCTGGCGGCGGACATCAGCCGCAAGCTCGCTATTCCCGTCATCGGCATTGGCGCTGGCCCCGGGACTGATGCCCAGGTTCTGGTAATGCATGACTTGCTGGGGCTCGGAGAGCACACGCCACGTTTCGTAGAAAACTTTCTCGACGGACAACCCAGCGTCCAGGCCGCATTGCAGGCCTTTGTTCAAGCAGTAAAACAGGGCGATTATCCCCTTCCAAAACACGCCTACGAGTGAGCTTTCGTCCTCCGCTAAAGCCACAGTGACCCTGCAGGTAAGCAAGCGCTTACTTCTTTTCTTTTGGTAACAAGCGACGCTGCAGAAGCATAAGACTGCTTCGTTTGGTAACAAAAAGGCATGAATAATTTGTGAATTTGCATTGCCCGGTACCCATGCCTGGGGCATACTCGCCGCTCCCGAATTGGTAAAAATACCAATGTGCCAATACGGCGCAGGGATTGAAGGAAAGTGCAGCCCGCAGCACCTAAGCAGTGCACGCCCAGCGCTTACTCGGGGCAAAACCGTCGTAGCAAAATCGTCTGAGCAAAAAGCTTAAAGCAAAAAAGCCTGACGCTAACAGCCAAAAGATGGGTCATCAGGCAGGCATTCAACGGTTGTAAGACCGTGATAAAAGCGTGATAAAAGAAAGAGGCTAGCCATGCGCACGTACTCAAACAACAGCCAGCTCTCCGGCGCGCTGCGCGCGGAGAGAGCAAAAGGTCACCGCATCGCTTTTGTTCCCACCATGGGCAACCTGCATGAAGGCCACCTTAATCTGGTTCGCAAAGCCCAGGAGCTCTGCGACACAGTGGTGGTCAGTATTTTCGTTAATCCGATGCAATTCGGCGCTAATGAGGATCTGGATGCCTACCCTCGCACGCTGACTGCGGACAAGGAAAAGTTGTTTGCCCTGGGAGTGCCCCATTTATTATTCACACCTCGCGCTGAGGACATCTATCCCAACGGTGTGCAAGCACAGACCGCTGTGAGCGTCCCGCAACTGTCGGATACCCTATGCGGCGCCAGCCGGCCCGGCCACTTTACCGGTGTTGCTACTGTTGTCACCAAGCTTTTTAACATTGTGCAGCCCGATGTTGCGGTGTTCGGTGAGAAAGACCTTCAGCAACTTTCCATTATCCGGAAAATGGTGCACGACTTGTGCCTGCCTATCGATATCGTCGGCGTGCCCACTGCGCGCGCGTCCGATGGGCTGGCGTTGAGCTCCCGCAATATCTACCTTGACGATGCACAGCGCCGTCACGCGCCTCTGTTGAATCAGACCTTGCTGGAGGTGCGAGATGCCATTGCCTGTGGGTTTGATAACTACCGTGAACTAGAGACACGTGCCCTCACGCGCCTTAGCGAGGCTGGCTTTGAACCCGACTACTTTCAAATCCGAGACGCGCGCACGTTGGGTGAGGTTACCGAGGCCACAGAGGAGGTTGCCATCCTGGCAGCTGCCAAATTGGGCAAACCTCGACTGATTGATAACGTGCGCCTCGCTCTGAATCCAGTATCCGACTGGGGCATGCTCGCCGCTCTCTAGCTTAAGCCGATAAAGGCTTTCCATCATTTGCTAACGGTTGCACGCTACCCCTAGCTGCGCTCACAAGCCCCGAGCGCCGCCTCAAGCGCCTCGCGTCTGCGCCAAATCAACGAAGTCCCGACATGGCGTGGAAGCGACCGCCTGCGGTCGCTATGCTACACACTACGCACAGCCTGCCATAGCGCCAATGCAACAATAAGACGGCGAGGATATTCCACATGCATGAATTCCCGGTTCATCCAGTTCCCGCGGCCCTGAAGGCCAGCGCACACATTAATGCCGAGCGCTATCAGACGATGTACCAGCAGTCTGTCGATGACCCCGACGCGTTCTGGTCAGCTCAGGCTGAGGCCTTTCTGGACTGGGATTCGCCCTGGACGGATGTCTGCACGTACGATTTCCACGCCGGAACCGCCAGTTGGTTTAGCGGCGGTCGGCTCAATGTCAGTGTCAACTGTATCGATCGCCACCTGCCCGCGCGAGCTGAGCAGACGGCGATCATATGGGAAGGTGACGATCCCAATGAGGACAGCCACATCACCTATAGCGCACTGCATGAGGCTGTCTGCAAACTCGCTAACGGTCTGCGTGCCAGAGGCGTCAGCAAGGGCGACAGGGTGTGCATTTATATGCCGATGATCCCCGAGGCCGCCTATGCCATGCTGGCCTGCGCGCGCATTGGCGCGGTGCACTCTGTCGTTTTCGGTGGCTTTTCTCCGGAAGCACTAAAGGACCGCATTCAGGACGCTGACTGCCGGGTTCTGATTACCGCAGACGAGGGCGTAAGAGGCGGCAAGCGTATTCCGCTAAAAGCAAATGTGGACACAGCTTTGTCTGAGTGCCCAGACGTTCATAGCTGTATTGTGGTGCAGCGGACCGGCGCAGATGTGAGCTGGCAGGAGCAGCGGGATGTGAGCTACACAGCGCTGGTAGATTCCCAGAGTGGCGACTGCCCTCCAGAGAGCATGGAGGCAGAAGACCCGCTGTTCATTCTCTATACCTCTGGGTCCACCGGGAAACCAAAAGGCGTATTACACACCACGGCCGGCTATCTTCTGCAGTCTGCCATGAGCTTCAAGTACACCTTTGACTATCAGGATGGTGAAATTTACTGGTGTACTGCCGACGTGGGTTGGGTTACCGGTCACAGCTACATTGTTTACGGCCCGCTTGCCGAGGGCGCTACCACGCTCATGTTCGAGGGCGTGCCCACCTATCCCAGCGGCGCCCGCTGCTGGGAGATTTGCGACAAGCACAGCGTAAATATTTTTTACACGGCGCCAACAGCGATTCGCGCGCTGCATGCTCTGGGAGATGCTCCAGTGACCGGTACCTCGCGCGCCAGCCTTCGACTGTTGGGCTCCGTTGGAGAGCCTATCAATCCGGAAGCCTGGGAATGGTACTACCGCGTAGTTGGCGACTCGCGCTGCCCCATTGTAGACACCTGGTGGCAAACTGAGACCGGCGCTCATATGATCACGCCCTTACCGGGTGCCACTGACCTCAAACCAGGGTCCGCCAGTGTGCCGTTTTTCGGCGTGCAGCCAGCATTGCTGGACGAACAGGGCCAGGAGATCGAAGGACCTGGCGCCGGCTATCTGGTCATAAAAGCGAGCTGGCCCAGCCAAATTCGCTCCGTTTACGGCGATCACCAACGCATGGTGGACACCTACTTCAGCAACTACCCGGGCTACTACTTTACCGGGGACGGCGCTGCCCGCGATGAGGATGGCTACTACTGGATTACCGGTCGCGTCGATGATGTTCTTAATGTTTCCGGCCACCGCATGGGCACTGCAGAAGTGGAAAGTGCGCTGGTGTTACATGACCAGATTTCCGAGGCCGCGGTGGTAGGTTACCCCCATGACATCAAGGGGCAGGGAATCTACTGCTATGTCACGCCGATGAGTGGCGTGGAGCCAACTGATAGCCTACGCGAGGAGTTAGTTGGACTCTGCGTTCGAGAGATCGGCCCTATCGCCAAGCCCGATGTGATTCAGTGGGCGCCGGCCCTGCCGAAAACTCGTTCTGGAAAAATTATGCGACGCATACTCCGTAAGGTGGCCGAAAATGAACTGGGCAGTCTGGGTGACACGTCCACCCTGGCGGACCCCGCGGTGGTGGATGACCTGATCGAAAACCGCGCCAATCACTAGGACTGCCAGACAGATCCTGCGCTAGCGGGACAGCCGCGATAGCGCAGCTTCGAGCAGGGGCAACCGGTCGTTACCAAAGTACATATCGTCGCCATTGACGAATATAGTGGGTGAACCAAAGCCGCCGCGAGTAATCAGTTCGTCAGTATTCGCGCGCAGCCGATCTTTGACCGGCTGCGCCTGAATGTCTTCCAGAAAGGTATCGGGATTCAGGCCCAGACCGTCGACTATATCCATTAGCACGCTGTCCTGACTGACGTCTTCGCAACGACCCCAGTAGGCCTCAAAAACCGCCAGATTGTAGTCAAGCAGCTTTCCCGCCGCCTCTGCAACGAAGCAGCCACGCATGCACTTGACTGCGCTGGCGGGGTGAAACTCCGGCCACCGAAGCTCGATCTGCCGCAGAGCTGCCCAGTCTGCAAGGTCCTTCAACATATGCTTGAGCTGCCGCTCGTTGCTAAACGCGGCTTCGCGTTTGGCGTATAGCTCCTGATTCACGGCATTAAACACACCGCCCACCAGGATCGGACGCCACTCGATGTCCGCCTGGTACTTTCGAACGATAGGCTGTACGCCGGTGTAGGCCAGATACGTCCAGGGGGATGTCAGGTCATAGAAGAACTCGATACGCGCCATAGTGTCCTTGGCCTCAGAGTTTTGCGACTATTACGGGGCGTATTAACGCTACCCGCATGCAATAACGACAATAAAAGGATACCAATAAATGAATGCCTCACATGAAAAAGTCGCCGTCGTCCTTGGCGCCAGTGGAGACAAAAACTTTGGCTCTGCCAGCGCCCGCGCGCTTGCCGAGAACGGTTATAAGGTCGTGGTCGCAGCGCGGCGACTGGAACCCCTGGAAACGCTGGCCGCCGACATCGATGGCATGGCCGTCGCCTGTGATATCAGTGACGAGGCGCAGATTGAAAACCTGTTTAAACAAGCTACCGCGGCCTACGGACACGTGGACCTTGCGCTTAACTCTACCGGCATTCACGCTCACGGTATGATTGCCGAACTCACCGCAGAGGCAATCCAGCCAAGCTTAAACGTCAGCTTTATCGGCGCTTTACTGTTTTTTAAGCACGCAGCGGCGGCAATGCCAGACGGCGGCTCAGTTGTGACCATCTCGTCCCTCACTGCGCGATTGCCAGGTGCAGGCTACTCGGTGTACGCGGGCGCGCGGGCTGGCATCGACTATGCAATAAAAGTAGCGGCCTTAGAGTATGGTGCTCAGGGCGTACGCTTCAACGCCATCGCTGCCGGCTTGATCGAGACTGACATGACTGCGGGGTTGTTCCAGATGCCTGAGCTCGTCGACGGATTCGTGAGCCAGATTCCCGCAGGCCGCATGGGCACCGTGGACGACATGGCGGAAACCGTCCTGTGGCTGGCTGATAGTCATCGCTCGGGCTTTATCAACGGCTCCATCATCGACCTGTCCGGCGGCCAGCACATGGGACGCTTGCCCGGGTAAACACTCGGCCAGTTCGCAAAAAAAGAGGGCCGTAGCCCTCTCTCTGATACATCCGGTACAGCTAATACATACGGTACAGCTAATACATCGGATACTGCGCGGCGGCTACTCCGCCGCTTGCTGCATCTCTTCTGCAGGTGGCGTCTCCGCAGATGTATCCTCGGCCGCCTCTTTCATGCTGAGCTTGATCCGACCACGTTGATCTACGTCCAGCACCTTCACACGAACGGTCTCGCCCTCGCTGAGGTAGTCGGTGACGTTCTCTACACGCTCTTCGGCAATTTGCGAAATATGCACCAGGCCGTCCTTGCCAGGCAGAATGGTGACAAAGGCGCCAAAGTCTACAATGCGCGCAACGGTGCCCTCGTAGATTTCGCCGACCTCTGCTTCTGCGGTGATCTCCTCAACCCTGGCGATTGCTGCATCGCGGGCCGCAGCATCACGACCGAAGATGTGCACAGTGCCGTCGTCTTCTATATCAATGCTGGCACCGGTGTCTTCGGTAATTGAGCGAATGGTGGCTCCGCCCTTACCGATAATGTCGCGGATTTTGTCGGAATCGACTTTCATGGTGATCATGCTAGGTGCATTGTCGCTGACAATGGTGCGCGGCTCTGCAATAACCTGATTCATTTGTCCCAGAATGTGCAGTCGCGCCTGCAGCGCTTGCTCCAGCGCGATTTCCATAATCTGCTCGTTAATGCCCTCGATTTTGATGTCCATCTGCAGAGCGGTTACGCCCTCGGCAGTGCCAGCTACCTTGAAGTCCATGTCACCGAGGTGATCCTCGTCGCCGAGAATGTCGGTCAGCACGGCAAACTGGTTACCCTCCTTTACCAGCCCCATCGCAATACCAGCCACCGGCGCCTTTAGCGGCACACCTGCAGCCATCATTGCCAGGCTGCCAACACAGACAGAGGCCATCGAGCTGGACCCATTGGATTCGGTGATTTCAGAGACCACGCGCGTGGTATACGCCCACTGGTCTTCGCCCGGCAGCACTGCTGCCAGACCCCGGCGGGCGAGACGCCCGTGACCGATTTCGCGACGCCCTGTAAAGCCGATGCGTCCCGCTTCACCTACCGAATAGGGTGGAAAGTTATAGTGCAGCATAAACGGATCGCGACGCTCGCCTTCCAGCGCGTCAATGATTTGCGCGTCTCGGGTAGAACCGAGAGTTACAGCACCTATAGCCTGAGTCTCGCCTCGGGTAAACAGTGCAGAACCGTGGACTTTCGGCAGCACATCGACTTCACAAGCAATAGCACGAACCGTGCGATTGTCACGACCGTCAATGCGCGGCTCCCCTGCCAGAATGCGCTCGCGTACCAGACCTTTTTCAATCTTTTTAAACAGGTCTTTCACGTCATCTTCTGACGGTGCTCCGTCGGCATCCGTGCACAGCTCGGCGACAGCCTTGTCGCGCAGCTCACCCACACGGGCGTAACGCTCAGCTTTGTCGATTATCCGATAGGCCTCTCCCAGCTCAGCTTTAACGCTGGTCTCGACCTGCGACAAGAGCGCCTGGTCGACTTCTGCAGGGCTCCACTCCCAGGTGGGCTTGCCTGCTTCAGCAGCCAGTTCCTGCACTGCCTTGATAACGGTCTGCATCTCCTGATGGGCATACAGGACCGCACCCAGCATCTGGTCCTCACTCAGCTCCTGCGCCTCTGACTCCACCATCAAGACGGCCTCATCGGTACCGGCTACGACCATGTCCAGCTTGCTGTTGGAGAGCTGTGAGTAGGTCGGGTTGAGTATGTAGCCACCGTCATCAGTGAAGCCAACGCGGGCAGCACCGATGGGGCCATTGAACGGCACACCCGAAATCGCCAGTGCTGCAGAAGTGCCGATCATGGCGGGGATATCCGGATCAATCTCGGACTCCGCAGACATGACGGTGCATACCACCTGCACTTCGTTCATGAAACCGTTGGGGAATAGCGGGCGGATCGGGCGGTCAATCAGGCGCGACGTCAGGGTCTCTTTCTCAGAGGGACGACCCTCACGCTTAAAGAAACCACCAGGGATCTTGCCCACTGAGTAGGTCTTTTCAATGTAGTGTACGCCCAGCGGGAAGAAGTCCTGGCCAGGCTTTTGTGACTTCATCGCCACAACGGTACAGAGCACCGAGGTGTCTTCCACTGTAACTAGTACGGCGCCCGTAGCCTGCCGCGCGATTCGACCCGTTTCCAGGGTGACTGTCTGGTCACCGTATTTAAATGTCTTTGTGACGGGATTCATTTATTTCTCCAATTCCAATCATGACGCCGCCGGCGTCATCTGCCGGCGGAATCGAAAAACCCTAACGACGCAAGCCGAGACGTTTGATCAGGTTACTGTAGCGTTCACCATCTTTGCGCTTGAGGTAGTCCAGCAGCTTGCGACGCTGGTTTACCATGCGGATAAGCCCGCGGCGCGAATGGTGATCACGCTTATGGGACGAAAAGTGTCCCTGTAGTTGCTGAATATTGGCGGTCAACAGGGCTACCTGAACCTCAGGGGAACCCGTATCACCATCAGCGAGTTGATACTCTTTTACGATATCTGCTTTTTCAGTTGCACTGAGTGCCATGTGTTAATCCTCTAGCAATATGCGCTGAACGACCTGTTTCGATGAAAGCCATTCATTGTCAAAAGAGCCTGCCCGTGCATATTTACAGACAGGTTCGCACTGGCCCGGCCTCACTGCCGGGTTCCAGCTATCAGGCGACGCGGCGCAACGCGCCCATCGTCCAATATTTCTCCCACACCGAGAAACTCCCCGGACTCCAACCCCACTCTAACCATGCCGCTACCGGGCGAGTTGGGAACCAGTACCGGTTGTCCCTGGCGAATATAAAACCCTCCGGACTCGCTGACGCGCACCAGTGGCAAAGCCCCGAGGGCCGCATCAAGCGGCCTTAGCAGCTTGTCCAACTCGGCTAAGGCACCACTCTCAGCGAGAGATTCCAGCGTGCTAAGCGAGACCATGCCAGCCGTGTCGAATGGGCCTGCCTGGGTGCGCCGCAGCGTCGATACGTGACCGCCAACACCCAGCGCCTCACCGAGGTCTTCAGCCAATGAGCGCACATAGGTGCCCTTGCTGCAGCGAACGCTGACGTCTATTTCAGCCCTCACTCCCGGCCGAAATGCTGTCATGGTCAGCTCAAATACGGTGACTCGCCG
>JBCDKJ010000009.1:0-78848 GCA_038746745.1 Pseudomonadota bacterium | reverse complement strand
GTCACTTTGGGAAGGATGCTCTCGTCATCGACCTGGGCCTGTCGCTCTTCCAGGGCTCTGGCCTGTTCGACGATAGCCTCGCGCTGGGACGCACTGAGTGACGACTTCAGTGTGGCCAAACGCTCGCTCTCCCGCGCGCGTCGACGTGCCGAAAGTTCCGTATCCGGCGCCATCACAAGAGTCACGCGGTGGTGGTTGTCCAACAGCAGCTGGCGAGCCAGGTCTCGAATGTAGCTGGGATCAGCTATGCGCTCACGCAGTTCAGCCAACGCTTCATCGAGATTGAGTACGGCAATCGGATCGGCGTAATGGGTTGCGTTGCCCAGCGCGGTAAGGATCAGTTGCAGTCCAAATGGATAGCTATCGCCGCTGATCTCTCGTTGATGCAGCTCCAGTTGGTGAAGCACGCTTTCAAGGCGCTCCAGAGGCACGCCTTCTTCAGCCACCTGGGTAATAACGCCCAGAACCAGGGACTCCAGCGCGTCTGCTCGATCTGCCTCTGAGCCTTCGATACCGCACACGAACACCATTTCGCGCATGGAGTCTTCCAGGCCGCACAGCGGTGAGGGAGACTGCCCCAGCTCTGTGGTCTCTAGGGCTTTCTGCAGTGGTGAAGCACTGTTGTCCAGCAGCACATTGGCCAGCAGCTGTGCTTCCAGCAAGGCTTTAAGATCCGTGCTTTCTCCCAGCAACCAGCCCATCACAATGTGGGTCTTTTCACTGGCTTCGCCTGGATCGTCAAATGCATAGTTATCCTGCACCCGCAGTGGCGCCGACAGCCGCTGTTCCAGAGGCACCTCAATACGCTTTTCGAGGCGCTCAAAGCGAGACAGTGCGCGCTCTTCAAACATCGTCTGATGCTGATGTGCTGGCATATCGCCAAACGTCATGAAGATGGCGTTGCTGGGGTGATAGTGCGTCTTGTAAAAGTTCAGCAACTGCTCGTAGCTGAGGTCCGGGATGTTTTCGGGCTCGCCACCACTGTTGTAATGGTAGGTATTACTGGGGAAGAGATGATGGCAAAGAGTTTGCCACAGCGTGCTCGACACTGAGCTCATCGCGCCCTTCATTTCATTAAATACCACGCCTTTGAATGTAAGTTCGCTGTCGGGGTCATTGGCATCAGCGAACTCGATTCGGTGGCCTTCCTGAGCAAAGTCGAGCGGGTCCAGGCGGGAGAAAAATACGGCGTCCAGATACACTTTCAGCAGATTGTTGAAGTCCTTGCGGTTCTGACTGGCGAAGGGATACGCAGTCCAGTCGCTGGACGTAAAGGCGTTCATGAAGGTATTCAGCGAACGCCGTAGCATCAAAAAGAACGGGTCCCGCACCGGGTAGCTCTCACTGCCGCAGAGGGCCGTATGTTCGAGGATGTGGGCTACTCCCGTGGAATCTTCTGGCACGGTGCGAAGCGCCACCAGGAAGACGTTCTCGCTGTTGTTGGCAGCCAGGTGGTAGTGCTGGGCACCGGTCTCCCGGTGCTGGAACTGTTGCACGTCCAGCTGCAGCGAGTCGATGTGCTCCTGGCGAACCAGGTCAAAAGCAGGATGGGCTTGTACCGCGTCAGTCATTGGCATCCCTGTATGAACGGACAATTGAAGGAGCCGTATTCTACTGACTTTTACCGCTGATCTGACAGTCCGTTACTGGATTGCAGGCGCAACTGATACAACCAGGGCCAGTTTTTGCCCGTTACCCATAAGGTGTCATCTGTCGGGTTGTATGCAATGCCATTGAGCACATCGGTGGTGATGCGCTGATCCTTCGGCGGCAAGAGGCCGGTGAGATCGATTTCCCCGGTCACTTCGCCACTGTTCATGTCAATCCGGACGATAGTGTCAGTCTGCCAGACGTTGGCCAATAAGCCCTGTGGCGTCCACTCGAGTTCATTGAGATTGGTCTGGGGCTGGCCGTTGCGCATCACTGCGAGCCCCTCCTCAATAGTCCAGCTATCCGGTTTGATAAACCGCAACCGATGACTGCCGTCGCTATAGATCAGTCGCTGACCATCGTTAGTCAGGCCCCAGCCCTCGCCTGGAATGGCAAAGACTTTGACAGGTTTGAGATCGGAGCGACGGTAGACAAAAGCTTTGCCACGTTTCCAGGTAAGCTGCACGATCTGATCCCCAAATACGGTGATGCCTTCACCAAAAAAGGCGGAGGGCAGCTTGATCTCTTGCAGCAAACGGCCATCTTCCAGGGCAAATACCTGCACGGCGGACTGTCCGCGAATGCCCGTGCCCTGGTACAGCAGGTTCTCGCGTATCTCCAGCCCCTGGACGAAGTCGGATCGACTGTGAGGCAGCTTGGAGAGCACTGTGAAGTTAATGGCTTCAACCGCTACGCCAGGCAGCGCAAACAAGCACAAAGCAAAGCCTAGGCAGAGACGCATGAGATCTCGCTGCGTTTTCACTAGCGCTGGCCTCGCATCAGATCGCGAATCAGAAATCTCCCGGGAGCCAGCGCTTCTGCAAGTTTTGCAGGTAACGGCCAGGTATCCCCGCACACCTGCGCAGCCAGCAGCTCCGCGCTCAGGGGCGTTGATGTCAGACCACGTGCGCCGTGGGCGGTGTTGATATAAAGCCCTGGAACGTAAGCGCCTGCGCACAGTATGGGCTTACGGGCGTTGCGTCGCAGCGTGGCGTAGTCCTCGCAGAAACGCGCCGCATCTGGCACCGGCCCAACCACAGGCAAATAGTCGCGACTGGCACAGCGATGGCTCGCATGTCCCACCAGGTTTGCTGCTGTCTCGGTACCAGGTAGCGCGGACTCAAGTTCAGGCAAGGCTTTAGCCAACTGCTGGATGTTGCGAACATGGTCCACGGGACGAACCTCGCTGCCCGCGTCCTCAAGGTCGAAGGTGGCGCCGATACAATGTGCACCGAGGCGTGCAGGGGGGAGATAGCCGTCGTGGCAGATGACAGTGGCCAAGCTGGCGAGCGCTCCTGTGCTGGGTATTTCCGTAGTCTGGCCCCGTATCGCCTGCAGTTCCAGCCAATCAATGTTGCATAGGGCTGCGGTGGCAATGCCGCAGGCCACGATGACGGTGGCAGCCTCTCCGACCAACTCGCCATCGCTGCCAAGCAGACGCCAGCCCTGTTCTTGCTGATGCAGCGACAACTTGCCGGTGTGACAGCGAAGCGTAATACGAGGATGTTGCAGCAGTGTGTCGCAAACAGTGCCCGGGTGCATCCAGCCAGACCCCGGGAAGAACAGACCGCCTGCGCACTGGGGTAAGCCCGTGAGGGAGGCAGCGTCAGACGCCGATACTTCTCGGACCAGATCTGGAAGTGAGGCTAAGGTATCCCTAAGGGGATCATCCTTTTCAACGGCAGTCTGCATTTGCAGCAGTCCACATAACTCGCCGTCGGCAAGACATCCTTGTTGTAGCAATCCTCGATAGCGACGTGATGCGAAGCAGAAACTCAGCAGTGCAAAGAGACTGAGGGGCGATGCCTGGTGGGATATTCGGGTATACAGAGCACCCTGACTGTTACCCGAGGCTGCGCTCGCCACTTCGTTCGCTTCATAGACCGTCACATCGTGACCGCGTCTTGCCAGCGCCTCGGCGGTGGCAGCGCCGGCGAGACCTGCTCCCACCACCGCGATGCGTCCGGGATGCCCATGGCTGGTGAGTTTGCCCTGGGCTGCATGTGAAAAGCGGTGCGCAGGTAGCTGCCAGGGTGTCGCCTGCAGCGGCGCCGACGCCGGCACTTGCTGCAGCCGTGCGGTGAGCATCTCACGCTTGTTGCCATAGCCCGGCGCTCGACTGACGTCAAAACCTGCCGCGGTAAGGCCGCGGCGCACTACACCGGCGGCGCTATAGGTCGCAACAGTGGCATCTTGCGCGCTGATGCTGGCCATCGTTTGAAACAAATGCTCCGTCCACATTTCCGGATTCCGAGACGGCGCAAAGCCGTCCAGATACCAGGCATCGACCAGCAGATCGGGCAGCGTGCAAAGTGTCTCTATTGCTTCCTCCAGCGGTCCCAGTAACAAATCCAGGCACAGTTGGCCCTCATCCAATAGCAGCCGGTGCAGTCCTGGCAGGGGGGGTGGATACTGCTGGATCAGTGTGTCGGCTTCCTGACGCAGCTCCGGCCACGCAGACAGGGCGGTCGCCAGATCGGCAGGGCGCAAGGGATAACCCTCAATGCTGAGGTAATGCAGTCGGCAGGGACGGCCGGCCTTGCGCCATTCGGTCCAGGTGGTCAGCAGGTTGAGGCCGGTACCAAACCCGGTTTCAACCACAGTAAAGCGTTCGCTGGTTGCCCAACGTAGTGGCAGTCGATTGCCATGGAAGAAAACATGCTGACTCTCTTGCGCACCGCCCTGTCGCGAGAAGTAGCCGTCCTGAAATTGGGTTGAAAAGGGTTCTCCATCACGCCAATTCAGGCGTGCCGTCGGCCGGCCACGCAGCGCTTTGTGCTCGCTCACGCAGGCGGCTCAGGAACGGGCGGCGTCTGCTCCACTTGCCGGCAGCCACCCAGGCAGCTCCGCAACGCTGGCGGCCTTGAGTTCGGTCACTGGTATCAAGTGCAACTGAGGTACGATTTCCTGTGGCTTGTAGAGAGTTACGAGATATTCGCTGCCTGCCACTGAATCCAGCTCAACCTGCCACTCACCCTCGCCCCGCACCGTAATGCGTGTCGTACCCGGGCCGAGAGGGATTCGCGCTATAAACTGATCCTCGGAAAGCGAACGCATGCTGTGACTGCCACTTTTGACAAGGGCGCCATTGACGCGGGTCTCAACATGGAACACCAAATCTCGGGCTCGGCCATTGGGTATCGCATTGCCCAGGCGCTCTTCAATTTTCTGTAGCGCCAGCACACCTTCGTTGCCCGTTAAACTCACCTTGTATTCATCCAGCGTGACCACGGTCGCCTCGTTGCCGGCAGCTATCGAAGCGTCGCTGGAAGTATCTGATGCCGCTTCCTCGGCGTAATGCGCAGCCAGCAGTTGTTTGAGCCTGTTGGCATCACTACCTGCTGACGGGCTTGGTGCGGTGCTGGACATCAGCTCGGTGCTTGTTTGACGCTCGCGTTGCAAGGCTGAGATTTCTTCCCGGATTTCCTTTAACTCTCCGGCCAGGGCGCGAATGGCCGCACCCTCCATGTCGGCGCCGTTTGCCCGCAGCAGGTCCACCGATGCGCGATACTGCGCCGCTTCACGCTCCAGCGTCTGAATCCTAAGCGCACGTGCTTCAGCGCTCATTGTTTCAGCCACCTCGGCGCCCGCCGATGCCTGCGCGAGAACGTTGGTTTGAAGTCCGCCTGTGCACAGCAGTATGCAGATCAGTGACCGGGTGGCGCCATGTTTCATGCGCTGTTTGAGAAGGAATCGCATTCTTGTTAGCTAGTGTTCGCTCGGTGTAGGTTTTGTACGTGAGGCTGCTGGCGTTTGCAAGAATCGACGTTTAGACTTGCGAACATGAGCACATTTCAAAACTTCAGCCTGCCGCCAAAGCGCTTTATGACGGTGGCTGGGAACATCCTCCATCGCACTCTGATTGAGGCCCAGCGGGCCCCCGCCAAGCGAATCTTCAACGACGCAAATGAAGGCGAACGCGTCAAGCTTGTGACGGTGCAGATGGATGATGAGACCGAGCTTCGTTTTGATCTGACTCTGGATAGCACCGAGTTTCGTGGTGATCGACTCAACTTCAAGTTCTTCCGCAATAGTGTGCTGGGTCTGGTGGCCGCCCTGGGCCAAGCGCTCCAGCAAGAGGGTGAAATCCCGATCTTCAAACAGCAGGGTGGGCGCACCCTGCTGTTCGGCGTTCCTGGCGTCACGCAGGATGCGGGTGAGGTCAACGTGCTGATGCTCGCGTCAGATATGCGGGAGCCGGGTGCCGTTGTTTTGAAGCTGCAATATATGGACCCGTCTCAATTCCAGCGCAGGCAGCAGGCCGGGTAACCGGCGTTTACGTCTCGCATCAGCAAGCTCAGCCTTATAGGCACATGATAGGCACATGATAGGCACACGATAGACACACGCTCACAAGCACTAAACGGCCTCAGGCGCCGACTGACACAGTGGGTGTGGGCGCGAGCGTCACTTTGACAGCTTGGATAGGTGCTTTCACCTCCGCTATCCCCTTTACGACCGCTTTACCTGCAGCGTTCAAAGCAGTGCAACGCAGGACAACGACGCCTCTGGCGTCGCGCTTCTCGGTGACCTCCAACTCAATGGTGATTTCATCATCAATCTTCACAGGTCGAAGAAATTGAAGGCTTTGGCTCAAGTACACGCTGCCCGGTCCTGGCATGGTCATGGCAATGGCGGCTGAAATCACAGCGCCGGTGAGCATGCCGTGGGCGATACGCTCGCCGAAATCCGTGCCCGCTGCATAGTCCGCATCCAGATGCAGCGGATTGACGTCGCCTGACACGGCGGCGAATAGCAAGATATCCTTCTCAGTGATCTGCTTGCGATACTCTGCACGCTGGCCAACAGCGATGTCGCCGTATGTAATGGCCTCTATTGTTGTTGGCGCAGTTGTCTCAGATATGTCTGTTTCAGGCACGATGCCTACTCCGCAGATTGCGAGCCCTTAAATATGGCCCATGAGCAATAACGCTAACACACCAGACGCCGCGACGGCGGACATCGTACGCGCAGACCTGGCGCTGTCCTTCCCGACAGAATTGCCGATTACTGCGCGTCTGGATGATGTAGCGGCCGCTCTCGGTGAGCATCAGCTCGTTATCGTTGCCGGTGAAACAGGCTCTGGCAAGACTACCCAGCTTGCGAAGCTCTGCCTGCAACTGGGGCGTGGTGCTGAGGGGAAACTTATTGGCCATACGCAGCCGCGCAGACTGGCAGCTCGCAGCGTAGCCCAGCGCATCGCCGAAGAGTTGGGCCAGCGCTGTGGCGACACCGTTGGCTACCAGGTCCGCTTTAGCGACACCCTCAGCGAGCACACGAGGGTCAAGTTAATGACTGACGGTATCCTGCTGGCGGAGATAGAAGCAGACCGCAGTCTCGCGCGCTATGACACATTGATTATCGACGAGGCACACGAGCGCAGCCTTAACATCGATTTCCTGCTGGGCTACCTCAAACAGCTGCTGCCCAGGCGGCCGGACCTGAAAGTCATCATCACCTCCGCCACCATTGATGTAGAGAACTTTTCGCAGCATTTTGATGATGCACCTGTGATAGAGGTCTCGGGCCGCAGCTTTCCTGTTGATACGCACTACCTTGAACCTGACGGTGTCGATGCCGCTGCGGTAGAGCAGGCCGCTGCTGCCATCGAACGCATTGTCGACGGTGAATTTGGAACACCGGGAGATACGCTGGTTTTTCTCAGCGGTGAGCGGGAGATTCGCGAACTTGCGCTGCTTCTGCGCCGTGCCGACTTGCGCAATGTCGAGGTTCTGCCCCTGTACGCCAGGTTGTCACAGGCGGAACAGCAGCGAGTATTTGATACGCGAGGCAGGCGCGGTATGCGCGTGGTGTTGGCAACCAATGTCGCTGAGACATCTTTAACCGTGCCAGGCATTCGCTTTGTGGTAGACACCGGTTATGCCCGGATCAGTCGCTACAGCGTGCGCAGCAAGCTGCAGCGCCTGCCTATCGAGCCCATTTCCCAGGCCAGCGCCAATCAGCGGCAGGGGCGCTGCGGGCGCGTTGCCGCCGGCGTTTGCCTGCGTCTCTACAGCGAGCAGGATTTTGCCGGGCGCCCCGAGTACACAGAACCTGAAATCCAGCGCACCAACCTTGCTGCTGTCATTCTACGAATGTTGCAACTTGGCCTGGGAGACGTGGGCGATTTCCCCTTTATTAACCCGCCGGACCAGCGCCTGGTGCGCGACGGTTACAGACTGCTGCAGGAACTGCGCGCGGTTGATAAACAGGGAGCTCTGACTGCGCTGGGTCAGACCATGGCGCGCTTGCCCGTAGACCCGCGCTTCAGCCGGATGCTATTGAAGGCGGCGGACAGCGGGTGTTTACGAGAGCTGCTGATTATCGCCAGTGCGTTGAGTGTGCAGGATCCGCGAGAACGGCCGGCTGACAAGCAGCTGGCAGCCGATCAGGCGCACCGCCGCTTCTGGGACGAGCGCTCTGATTTCCTGGCCTTTGTTAATCTGTGGAATTACTACGAGCAGCAACGACAGCGCCTGAGCCAGAATCAGCTGCACAAGCTGTGTAAGCGGGAGTACCTCTCGTTCCTGCGTATGCGCGAATGGCGCGACGTGCATCGACAACTCACCATTGCCTGTCGCGACGCGCGCCTGCGACAGAACACCGAGGCCGCAGATTATGCGTCGCTGCATCGTGCCCTGATGTCGGGCTTGCTGGACAACCTGGCGCAGTGGCAAGAGGGGCGAGAGTACCTCGGCAGTCGCAACCGCAAACTGCAGCTTTTTCCGGGCTCCAGCCAGGCCAGGAAACGGCCGCGCTGGGCGCTGGCGGCGGAGATCGTAGAGACCTCCCAGGTATTTGCCCGCTGTGTGGCTAAAATCGAGCCGGATTGGGCCCTGGATATCAATCCCGACTTACTCAAGCATCACGATTATGAACCCTACTGGCACATGCGCAGCGGACGCGTCATGGCGCGGCGTCGTACCAGTCTGTTCGGCCTGGTACTGGCAGATGCGCAGCGCATTCACTACGGTCCTGTGAATCCTACAGTAGCTCGGGAACTACTTATTCGCGGGGCGCTGGTAGAAGGGCGCATCAAACCTGCGCCCGAGTTTCTGCGGCATAACCTCGCCCTGGTTGAAGACCTGCAGACACTGGAATCGAAGGCTAGGCGGCGGGACCTGGTGGCAGATGAAGAGCTCCTGTTTGAGTTCTATGACGAGCGTCTACCCAGTCAGGTCACCACAGCCAATCGTCTGCGCAGCTGGTTGAAGAAGGACGCGAGCGCGAATGCCAGTCTGCGCATGCCCCGGGCCAAGCTGCTGTTGCGACCGGTGGACGAAGAATTGGGGCAGCAATTTCCGGACTATCTGCACTGGCAGGATATGCAACTGGCGCTGAGCTATCACTTTGAGCCTGGTCATCCGGAGGACGGCGTTAGCGTCACTGTGCCGCTGGGGCTTCTTAATCGGATTCCAAACCATCTGTTTGAGTGGCTGGTGCCTGGACTGCTGCGCGAGAAGTGCATTGCCCTGGTCAAGGCGCTGCCGAAGCGGCTGCGTAAACAACTGGTGCCCGTTCCAGATTATGTGGATCGCGCGTTGCTCGATGTCACACCCCAGGATAGGCCGCTTACCGATGTGCTGGCTGGGCAACTACAGGAGCTATCGGGTCTGCGTATCGATCGCACCGATTGGCCGCTTGCAGCGCTGGACGATTACTACAGGATGAATGTCCGCATCGTGGATGCAGACGGGAAGCTCATTCAACAGGGCAGAGACCTTGCCGCGCTGGTGGAGACCTGCCGAGACCAGTCTCGCGCCAGTCTGGTGGCAGATACTACCGAGGATATGCCTGCGCAACTCACGCGCTGGAGCATAGACAGCCTGCCCCTAAAGCACCGCAGCCGTCAGGCAGGGGTGGATGTGGAATCGTATCCTGCGCTGGAGGACCGCGGCGACAGCGTAGCGGTAGTGCACTGTGACTATCCACAGCAGGCAGCCAATAGCCATCGCGCTGGCGTGGTCAGACTGCTGCGCTTACAGGCTGCGCAGCAGGTGCGGACTCTGCGCCGAAGTCTACTGAAGGACAATGCCGCCAGCCTGCTGCTGGCGGGTGCCGGGCTGGAGCGAGAGCCGCTGCTGGACGACCTCACTAATGCGGTGTTCTGGCGCTGCTGTCTTGAACCGCTGGAGTCATTGCCACGAGACTCGCAGAGCTTCACACAGGCACTCTCTGAAGGGCGTCGAGATCTGGTGAACATGGGCAATGACTATGAGCGGGTTCTGCTCAACATGCTTAAACCGCTGGTGGATGCGCGCAAGCGCGTCACGGATTTCGGCAGCAGTGCCCAGGGTCCACACCGCGATGTCAAGGCTGATGTGGGAACCCAGCTCGATCAGCTGTTGGCGCCGGGCTTTCTATTCGCCACGCCCTGGCAGTGGTTCTCTCAGTATCCCCGCTACATGAAAGCACTGGCCATCCGGCTGGAGCGCGTAGCCGCGCAGCCCGGCAAAGACGCAGCCCATACTGAAACGCTCAACGCTCTGCAGGAACCGCTGACCGACATGCTGAAGAGCCACCCAAGCGCTTTGCTTAACAATCCCGAACTGCGCCAGTACCGGTGGATGATAGAGGAGCTGCGGGTATCCTTTTTTGCACAATCTCTGGGAACCTCACTGCCGGTCTCTGCCAAGCGCCTCGCCGAACAATGGGACCGCGCGGAGCAGTGGATGCGGGAAAATCCTCGCTAGCTTTCTATCCCGGTGATAAGCACCAGCCTACACCCATCAGGCGATAAGCAAACAAAACCTGGACACAATGAAGCGCTGTCGTTTTATCGATCGGATTTATTGATCCATGTCACTCTGCTGCCCACAGGCAGATCTCATGGGCTTTCTTTATTCATCAAATCATTAGACTGGTTTGTGGATTATTACCACGATGTTTTCCAAGGCCATGAAACTTGTTGGTGATTGCCGAGTCATAGTTTGCGTGCCAGATGAGACACGTTGAAAAAACTGGCATAGCTTGAACATGAATATGCTCTTTAACAACGTTGAGCACACTGACTGACGAACTAGCAACATTTGAATAAAGCTGCGAACTGATAAAGCAGCATTCACAATCAACACCGTTTTCGAAACGGTTTACAGGAGTCTACAAATGGCACATTCAAAGAAACCTCTCGCGGCGGCACTGGGTGCTGCGTTCCTGGCCTCAGCGGTTAGCCCGGTCGTATCTGCCGACACCAACCCCTTTGCGGCGAATCAGCTTAGCGGTGGCTATGACCTCGTGAACTTCGGCATGGAAGGCAAGTGTGGCGAAGGCAAGTGCGGCGGTGAGAAAGAAGCCGAAGGTAAGTGCGGCGAAGGCAAGTGCGGTGAAGAAAAGTCAGCCGAAGGCAAGTGCGGTGAAGGCAAGTGCGGCGGCGAGAAGACCATGTCGGAAGGCAAGTGCGGTGAAGGCAAGTGCGGCGGCGAAAAGTCCGAGTCTGAGGGCAAGTGCGGCGAAGGTAAGTGCGGCGGCTAAAAGCCACCGTACTTCTTGCTTGATTGCACTGTCATGACGACAGAAAGCAATACACCGGGATTCCAGGGAGCTGGACTCGGACTGCGACGAGCCCTTCTGGGCTCGTTGTCAGATATGGCGCAGGGAAGCGTCGATTTTATGGAAGTGGCGCCTGAGAACTGGATAGGTGTAGGTGGCCGCTTCGGGCGACAGTTTCGCGAGCTGGCTGAACGCTACACCATCAGCCTGCATGGGCTGTCACTCAACATTGGTGGCTTTGAGCCGGTAGACCGGGAACTCGTCTCATCGATTGGCGAGTTTATGGATACCTTCGGCTGCCCCATCTACACCGAGCATCTCACCTATTGTGCAGATGACGGTCATCTCTACGACTTGATGCCCATCCCTTTTACGGAAGACGCCGTTAAACATGTTGCTGCACGCGTCAGAGAGGTGCAGGACATTCTCGGCCGTCGTATCGGGCTGGAGAATGCCTCTTACTATGCGGTCTCCAAAGCCGATATGACGGAGAGCGAGTTTATCCGAGCGGTCCTGGAAGAGGCCGACTGCGATTTGCTGCTCGACGTCAACAACATCTACGTCAATAGCATTAACCACCGCTACGATCCTCTGGCATTTTTACACTCGCTACCGCTGGAACGTGCTCGCTACATTCACGTGGCCGGTCACTACGACGAAGCGGAAGATCTGAAAGTGGATACCCACGGCGCCGACGTCATTACGCCGGTGTGGGAGCTACTCGCTGAGGCCTATCGATTGTGTGGACCATTGCCTACCTTGCTGGAGCGGGATTTCAACCTGCCGCCCCTGGCCGAATTGCTGACCGAGGTTAACCAGATTCGCCTCTTGCAGGCCCAGGCACCCGGTGAGGTAGCGCTGCATGCCTGAGTCAATATCCGAAGACACCGGCGCAGACGCCCCAGAGTCTCTAGTGGCACTGCAGAAAGCCTTTGCAGGACATGTTCGCAACCCGGCTGAGGTAGCCGCACCCGCGGGCATCGAGGGTCGGCGCATGAAGATTTACAACGACCTCGTTTACAACAATATTGAGAGCTTCCTGAGCGGAGGTTTTCCCGTTCTTCGCAGCTTGTACCGCGACGAAGACTGGCATCGCATGGTGCGAGATTTTATTGTCAGCTACCGCTGTGATTCACCCTTCTTTCTGGAGATTTCCCAGGAGTTTCTCAATTATCTGATGCAGGGGCACAAACCGTCCCCGGTGGACCCCCCGTTTCTGGTGGAGCTGGCCCACTATGAGTGGGTAGAACTGGCGCTGGATGTGTCTACAGATGACTTCCCTGCACAAGGTATCGACACAGAGGCAGACCCGGTAGAAGGCGTTCCGGTACTGTCTCCGCTGGTGATGAACCTGCGTTATGCTTTTCCCGTGCACAAGTTGGGGCCGGGCGTAGAACCCGATGAGCCGCCCTCTGATCCGACGTACCTCGTGGTCTATCGCGATCGGTCAGAGAAAGTGCGCTTCATCGAATCCAATGCTGCGACCTCACGCCTGCTGGAATTGCTTGCAGAAAATGAAACACGCTCCGGGCGTCAGCTACTGGAGCAATTGGCCGCTGAGATGAACGCCGATTCTGTCACCTCAATCGTCGACTTTGGGGCACGTATGCTGGCAGAGTTTCAGCGTACAGATGTTCTGGCGGGTGTGCGCCCTGGCTAGAGCTGTCACTGACTAACGACGCTTGCGAGGTCCGGTGGGCGTGGCCTACTATAAACATCCGCAATATCTATACAAAAAATGAAACAAAGCCTGCGTCGAGTGACGCTTATAGGGCTCACGGTTGCTGCTGCCAGCATCGCTGGGATACCCAGCGCCGCAGCCCAGCAGGCAGAGCCTGCCAATCCGGACCCCTTCGAGGGTGCGAATCGGGTGGTCTTTGCTTTCAATGACAGCGTAGACCGTTTCGTGCTGGCACCGGTGGCTCGCACCTATAAAACGCTGACCCCGTCCTTCGCACGGCGTGGCATGGGCAACTTCTTTGCCAACCTCTATGATCTGAACGGTGCGCTTAACGCGGGCTTGCAGGGGCGCTTCGGAAACATGGCGCAGAATGGTGGCCGCTTTGTTGTGAACTCTACAGTGGGCATGTTTGGGTTTGTGGATGTTGCCAGCGAAATGGGGCTGAACCCATACCGCACAGACTTCGGCCACACCCTCGCTATCTGGGGGGTAGACCGCGGCCCCTACCTGATGCTGCCCTTCTTTGGCCCCCGCACAGTGCGCAGCGCCATTGGCACCTCCTTCGATACCGTGGCAAGCCTGCAGTGGCAGGTAACAGACAACACTACGCGTAACTGGCTGTTCGCAGCAGAGATTGTGGACAATCGCGCAGCGCTCACCACAGCAGAGGGTTTGATAACGGGTGATCGCTACATTTTTATTCGTGATGCCTATCTGCAGCAGCGGGAGTACTTTGTGCGGGGCGGTGTCGTGGAAGACAGCTTCTCAGACTTTGAAGACGACTTCGACTGGGACGAGTAGGCCGCGCAATTTGTGAAATTATTGGCATTCCTGCAGCGGTCGCCTTGCAGGCCCATAGCGGTGGGCGTAGTGTTCTGCGACAAGTAAGGAAGCGTGGCCTATGGCTGAGCGAAGCGGCAAAATCTTGCTGCTTGAGAAAGACTCCCAGATCGCAAACGCTATCGCCGACCGGCTGGTAGCGCAGGGCTATTACGTCGAAATATCTTCCCAGGTTGACCCCGGACTGGATGGCGACATCGACGACGATGTTGACGTCGTTCTGTGCGACCTGGACTTACCGGACATCTCCTGGGAGGGGGTGTTTGAAGTGCTGAGCGAACGGCAGCAGGAAATCTCCGCCATTATGCTGTCCTCCCACGAGCAGGTCGTCGATGTCATGACGGCACTGCGCCTTGGGTTCCGCGATTTTTTCCACAAGCCGATCGACGACTGGGACGCACTGCTGGCATCCGTCGCGCGCTGCGCCGAGGAGAGTCGGCTGCGTCGCGAGAACGCGGCCTACCGTGCCCAGTTGGAATCGACCAACGTTGAGCTACGCGGCACGGTGCAGGTACTGGAGCAAGACCAGCAAGCAGGTCGTCACGTACAAATGCGCATGCTGCCGCAATCACCCGTTGAAATAGACGGCTTTCGTTTTAGTCACTCGGTGTTGCCCTCGCTGTACCTGAGCGGCGATTACACAGATTATTTTAGAGTCGGCGATAGTCACGCCGTGTTCGTGATCGCTGACGTCTCCGGCCACGGCTCTTCCTCTGCGTTCGTCACGGTCCTGTTAAAGAACCTGTTGGCTCGCAAACGCTCTGACTACATTCACCTGGATGACCACACCATTATGCGTCCAGTGGAAATGCTCAATCGCGCCAATCGGGATTTGCTTGAACTCGGTATTGGTAAGTTCTCTACGGTGGTGATGGGCCTGATCGACCTCAAAAGCCGCAGCTTGCGCTATAGCATTGCGGGTCATCTGCCGCTACCTGTATTAGTGACAGATCAGGGTGCCAGCTATCTGGATGGGGCCGGCACCGCCGTGGGCATTATGGAGGACGCACAGTACGCGGAATACGAAGTGGAGCTGCCGGAGCATTTCATGCTGGCCCTGTTTACCGACGGAATTCTGGAGATCCTGCCGCCGGACAATCTGGTGGACAAGGAAAAATTTTTCCTCGAAGCCTTTTCCCATGGGTTTCAGACGCCTCTGCAAATATCCGCGAGGCTCGGCCTGGGGCAGGTAGAGTCTGTGCCCGACGATATCGCCGCGCTCTACGTAGAGCACGCCCGCAGCAGGGCAGTGTAGTGAGCCCGGGGCGTATTCTCGCTGCAGAGCATCACGGCGCGTATGCGCTGAAGCTAGTGGGTGACGTGCGCGTCGATCTCTGCAGTTCAATCGAAGAGTATTTCAAGGGCATGTTTTCCAACCCGGACTTTGAAAGCGTGACCGTCGACCTCTGTGACACCGATGGCATGGACAGCACCACGCTGGGGCTGCTGGCAAAGCTGGCCCTGCAGAGCCGTGACCAGTACGGACTGCAGCCGGTGGTGTATTCCTGCAGCAGCGGTATCAATAGACTGCTGGAGAGTATGGGCGTGGGTAAACTGTTCGATATTCGCGCGGAGCACTTGCATGAGGACGACCTCGCTGCCGATATCCCTGCAGTCAGCGAAGATCCCGAGTCAGTGCGCATCAAGGTGTTGGAAGCACACAGAGTGCTTATGGATATCAGTGACGATAACCGCGAGCGATTCAGCGACCTGGTAACGGTACTGGAACAGGGTTCCCGTAACAGCGGCGATTAAAGCAGTCTTCGCGCTAGCCCGCGGATTCCGCCACTTCCATTTTTATTCGAATGAAATCCTTGTGTGACACGTGAATCAGGTCTGAGACCTGCCGGATCAGCCGCTCTTCGTACTTGTCCAGATTGCCATCTGCATAGGCCACCCGCCACATGCAGTGAATCAGGCTGCGTTTTTCATCGGGGCTGTAATGATCGTTGATCAGTCGCGTGAACTCATAGAGGGACGTCGCTTTGTCTGCAGCCGCTTCCGCCAGCGAGACCAGCTCTGTGATTTCCGCTTCACTGACCGCCAAACTCTCCTGCAGCGCTGCCGCTAGTGTCCGTTTCTCGGCGTCGTCCACGCTGTAGTCCGCACGCGTCATTTCTATGAGCAGTGCCGCAGCGGCGAGATTGCGTTGATGCTCCAGCGCCTCTGCATCGATGCTTTCTTTAGCGCCGAACAGTGATAGCAGTGACTTGATCATGATGCTCTAAAGTGTCCTCGTATTCAGAAATTTTCGTTTCAAGGTTTGCTCAGGCTGGTTTCAAGGCGTGCTTAAGACCTGCTCCAGCTTGATCTGGTCGGCGACAAAGTTTCGGATACCCTCTGCCAACTTCTCTGTGGCCATGGCGTCGGCATTCAGTGCGTAGCGGAAATCGGATTCTGCCAGGTGTATCAATTCGTCCGCGTCTACTGCGCCGTCGGGCGAGAGGCGACGCGGCAAATCGTTTGCATCTTCACTTAATGCCTCCAGCAGCGCAGGGCTGATGGTCAGGCGATCGCAGCCCGCCAGGGCTTCGATTTCCCCTGTATTGCGAAAGCTTGCGCCCATTACCACGGTCTTATAGCCGTGTTGCTTGTAGTAGTTATAGATGCGCGTCACCGACTGAACGCCTGGGTCGTCATCGGGCGTAGTGATGGTGAGCTCGGTGTTGGCCTGATACCAATCAAGGATGCGCCCGACGAAGGGTGAGATGAGGAAGACCCCGGCTTCGGCGCAGGCCACGGCCTGCTCAAAGCTGAATAAAAGTGTCAGGTTGCAATTGATACCTTCCCGCTCCAGCTGTTCCGCAGCCCGAATGCCCTCCCAGGTGGAAGCGGTTTTGATCAGGATGCGCTCAGGGCCAATGCCAGCCTGATCGTAGAGGCCGATGAGTTTGCGCGCTTTGGCGATTGTGGCGTCGGTGTCAAAGGAGAGGCGAGCGTCCACCTCTGTGGATACTCGTCCAGGTACGATCTCGAGGATTTCACAGCCAATCGCTACCGCGAGTTTGTCGCTGCAGTTCGCCAGTAGCTCCTCACCGCTGCCGCCTTGCTTCTCTGCCCAATCGCGTGCTGCTGCAATCAAAGGCTGGTAGTGGGGTAGTGCGGCGGCCTTTAACAGCAGAGACGGATTGGTCGTGGCGTCCTCAGGTGTGAAGCGACGAATCGCTTCAATGTCGCCTGTATCCGCGACCACCTGGGTCATGCCTTTAAGTTGATCCAGTTTACTGCTCATACCGCGAGACGCTCCTGTGGTTTTTCGTAAAAATTCAGCTGGTCCAGCGCTTGCTCCAGCACGCTGATGCCAGCGCCGGCCTTATAGGCATGTTCGCTCAGATGTCGGCGGTAGCGGCGTGCGCCCGACACGCCCTGGTACAGGCCGAGAATATGGCGAGTCATATGGTGTAAGGCGGTGCCCTGGGCCAATTCGTTCTCTATGTAGGGCAAAAAAGCCTTCATAACGCTATGACGGTCTGTCGCCGTATGGGTGTCACCAAACAATCGCGAATCAACGTCGGCCAGTAAATAGGGGTTGTGATAGGCCTCGCGCCCCAGCATCACGCCGTCAACCTGCCGGAGATGGGTAGTACAGGCAGCCAGATCGCTGATGCCGCCGTTTATCACGATGCGCAGGTCGGGACGCGCCTGCTTGAGCCGGTACACCCAGTCGTAATGCAGGGGTGGCACCTCGCGGTTCTGCTTGGGACTCAAGCCCTTGAGCCAGGCCTTGCGAGCGTGGACGATAAAGACCTCGCAGCCCGCAGAGGCAACAGTGTCAACAAAGCTCTGCATCTCATCGAAGCTTTCCATGTTATCTATGCCAATGCGGTGTTTTACTGTCACGGGTATCTGGCAGCTATCGCGCATAGCCGCAACGCAGTCGGCTACCAGGCGTGGCTCCGCCATCAGGCAGGCACCGAAGGCCCCTGACTGAACCCGGTCTGAAGGGCAACCGCAATTCAGATTGATTTCGTCGTAACCCCAGTCCTGCGCAAGGCGGGCGCATTCAGCCAGTGCGTTGGGCTCGCTGCCGCCTACCTGCAGGGCGATGGGGTGCTCGGCGGGGTCAAAGCGCAGGAAGCGTTCGTGATCGCCGTGCAGAAGAGCGCCCGTAGTTACCATTTCTGTGTACAGCCGCGCGCGCCGGCTCAGCAGACGCCAGAAGTAGCGACAGTGACGGTCCGACCAGTCCATCATGGGCGCGATACAGAAGCGGTGTTGAGAATTTTCCATTCTAAATCAGTGCTTTAACTCGTCTAAGGCCAGCGTTCACTGATACCGGCACACCATATAAATTGCTCTTTTGTCACCATTGTTCCGGTCCTCGGTGTATTTACGGGGAACTTTTCACCGACGAGTTCCCCGAATATGCATCGCCTCGATGCAGTTTGTCGCCACAGCTAGAATCCGGTATAAGCAACCCGGTAAGAATGCAAAAAATACCGGCGGACCATGGCATCGATATCAACCCGAACCCGAAAGGACGGCAGCAAAAGCTGGGTCGTCCGCATTAAGCACACCATCGACGGACACCAGCACACTGAGAGCCGGACGTTCAGCGACCGGAAGTATAAACGAAAAGACGCCGAGGCCTGGGCTCGCGCCCGAGAGACTGAGCTTGCCCTGGGGAGCGCTGTGGGGCCCAGTGCAGCAAAGGTAACACTCGGCGAGCTGGTGGCCTGGTACATCGAGGAGTTCGCTGCCTACGCCGGATGGGGCACCACTAAGAAGAACGATCTCAATCGGTTACAGACGTATCCGATCGCTGCGCGGCCGGCGCACGGGCTACGCGCGAAGGACTACGTCGACCACATCAGGTGTCGACGCAAGACCGGTATCAGCGCAGCGACAGCGAACAACGACATTGTTTGGTACCGGGTCGTGCAACGCCGAGCGAACGCTGCGTTCGGTACCGACATTAACCTCAGTCACATCGACAGCGCCGCCGAAGTACTCCGGCAAATGAAGATGATCGGGAAAAGCCAGGAGCGAGACCGACGGCCCACCCTGGGCGAGCTGGAGCAGCTGCTGCAGGACATGAACGAATCCGACGGCCGCCAGACAACACCCATGGTCGATATCACTCTGTTTCAGATATTCAGCGCCAGGCGCATCTCGGAAACGTGCCGCATTACCTGGGACGACTACGACGAGGACGCCAAGACCGTTATCGTCCGGAACATGAAGCACCCGCGGAAGAAGCAGGGCAACGACGTCGTTACGCACCTGACTGACCAGGCCTGCGCGATTATTAACCGCCAGCCCAGGATCCAGGGCGAGCCGCGCATTTTCCCCTACAACAGCAAAAGTGTCGGTTCTAACTTTCGCCTTCGCTGCCAGGTGCTCGGCATAGATGACCTGCACCACCACGACCTGCGTCATGAGGGCACCAGCTGGTTGTTTGAGACAGGGATGGACATACCCCGGGTGGCGCTTCACACCGGGCACCGCAGTTGGGCGCAGCTACAGCGCTACACGCACCTGCAGCACAAGGAGCCGTTCGATAAGTACGCCGACTGGAAATGGCTTAAGCACAAACATGCCGGCCGGCTGCAGATCGTTCGATAACTACTGCTGGTTGAAGCATGACAGCTCAGCTTGATTCCGGAAGTCAGCGGCCGCGCTTTCGCGCTTTTCTTCGCCGTACCAGCCAGTCTCCTGATATGCCGCCTTGACGTATTCGCGCCCCAGCTTTTCCCAGTTAGGATCCTCGGGGAACACTTCTGCCATCTTTTGCATCGCCGCGCTCATCGGCATTTGCATCTGGCGCATCTTCATCACCTGGTAAGCCAGCTCGCCCATCTGCTCACACATTTTGTCTGTTAGCTGAGCGCTCGCAGCTGGCGCAATCAGCGCCAACACTAAAAGCAGATATCGCATACCGCCCCCAGGCTTGGTTAAAACCCGGTAAGAGTAGCACTAGTGGATAGAGAGGTTCGAGTCAGGCCAGACTCCACAAGGGACTGGCACCCCAGGCTGGGGGTGATTAAGACGCAGCCAATCATGCGCGTCGTCGAAGTACTGGAGCCACTCATGGTACGCCGGCAGCGGGAGAAACCACGGATGCAAAGGCAGCCTCTGACAGCGATGAACCGCCATTTTCCAGAACCAGTCAGAGGGATCCCGATTGCGATCGCCGATCTGCTGCAGCGCCTCCTTAAAGACCTGGTCGACGCAGGCCTTTGCGGCCTCGAGGCACTGCTGTTCGAACAGATCCATTAGCTGCGCTTCGAGATGAGAAGCAGCGCGAAAAACGGCCAGGCGACGACCACAATGGCAATCTGCCAACCTGGCGGCCGCGGCTGCTTACGCCTGGCAAAAGCCGACACAACCAGGACGTACATCAGAAAGCCGCCCAGGATCCAGAGGCAGTAAATCACTAGGTAGGCGGTATGCATGCTGCTGCCGTTCATGGGCTGCTCTCCTCCCGCTTCTCGCGCTCCAGGGCATGGCTAAAGTGGATGACCTCGGCTGTGAGCCAGGCGGCTTTTCGCTCCTCCCCCTGCAGCTCTCCCATCTGCATTTTGTTAAAGCGAGTCAGCACACCGCGGGGCACGCACCGCAGGTTTTCGATATCGCAGTTAGTTTGATCGCCATCGAGAAAAACGACCGCGTGGCCGTCCGGAATGGGCCCGACTTCCGCCTCCCAGATCCACCGATGCTTAGCCCGGTACCAGCCGAACGTGCCGGTGTATGGATTGATCTCAGGTACCTTGATGAGTATGTAGCCGTTCTTCGAGCATATGCGTTCATGGAAAAACCCATCTTTAGTATTCGCCGGACGATGCCCGCGCTTGAACTGCGTCTCAACTGAACGGCCACCCGGGCTGTAGCCCTTCCGTCCTTTGTTCGCCGGCACATGCCCAGGCTTGAACCGTGTGTCGCGTCCGTTCTTCATGTCGTGGTTTTTCACAAAGGTCCGGATCTGGCCCTCTCGGATCGACAGGCCGAACTTTGCGTTCACCAATCTGGCGACTTCGGCCGCGGTGTGGTTGCGCCAGGCCTGGGCGACGAAGTCGGCCTGCTCCTGCGTAAACAGCTGGTACTGGCCTTTCCTGGTGCCTACTGGCCGGCCCGACACAATCCGGTTATTGCTGAGAGCGGACTTGATCGCGTCGCGCGATTTGCTGGTTCCAAACCGCTCATTGAAAGCACCGACGAGCGCCGGCATCCCGAGGCGCGGATATTCCTCGCGCAGGAAGCTCAGCATCTCGTCGGTATAGACAAAACGGCTACCCATCTTTGCCGGCACCATCCTGGCCAAGCGCCTTGGGACTGTCGCCACTGAGCATCGCAGGCAAGGCTGCACCGCCTGGCCCCTCGCGCTTCATCTTCTCGGCATCGAGGACCAGTTTTGCGTTATCGATAATGCCGCGGCTGATGCCGGCTATCGCCTTGCCCCTCTCGATTTCCTCCTCCAGTTTCTCGCCCTTTAGGCCTTCCTCGTTCAGCCGCTCAAGCTGGGTGAACAGGTGATCATTCAGATCGCTGAGCTTGTTTTTCATATGCATCATCTCCTTGGTAGAACCCGAACGGCAGCTTGTGGCCAGGCGGGAACACGATTAAGTGGTATTGATTTGCTTCATTAACGACACGCGACTGCGCCGGGTACAACTCGATCGCTTCCGAGTCCTCGCCGCAGAGCTGGTTTTTGATCGCCTGAAAATCCTCCCAGGGACGATCGTTGCTGCGCTCAGCATTGCGGATCGAGATGTACGTGCAGCGACCTTTCAGCTCGGGAACGTGGACCAGCTGGTCTGCTTTTTCGCCTCGCCGCACCAGTACAACGTAGTCGTGATTTATCCAGCACTCTGACTCGGACATCTCGTTCGCTATCGCTTTCGCTGTACGGCGATCGCACTGCGCGGAGCGCTGTACAAACTTGATCCGATCCAGGAAGGGCATCAGCTGAAAGTCTGATTTCACATTAACCAGCTGCATCATTTGATCCCCTGCCAAGGCCCACGGACTCGTCCCTGCTCGCCGGCGACACGAACAACGCTGACCGTCACCTGCAGGGGGAGCTGGACAACCCATGCTGCGCCGGTCCTCCGTTGAATCTGCTCAGCACGCGCGTGCGCCTCTGCCTCGGTCATATCGAGCCGGCTCTCGTAAGCGATGATCTCGCCACCCGGACACTCTGGACCGACGACCACGAAGCAAGCGTTCGACTGGCTTAACTTATGAATGGCTGTCATTAGAGTCCCCCAGTGCCTCGCGGCCTGCCTTTGTGACGTCGTACATGAACGCGCCAACGCCCTCTGCCCATCTGCGCTTAACCCAGCCGCGCTCGAGGAGCTGCTCGTACAGATCAAAGCGCGGGGATCCTTCGACTGCGCAGGCCCAGCCGCCGACATCAACCATCTGAGAGAGCGTGACGAGTTGCTGCGCGTCCGGCGGAAACGGCAGTGGCTGATCGACTTCCTTGCTCATGTCGCCGCCCTCGCTGGTTCGTCTATGCCGCGGCACGCATTCCAGCGATCGCGTGCCGCCGCCATCTGGCTGTCCAGATGGGCTGCAAGGTCGACGGCGTTTACGAGAAAAGGCGATTTGCGCGTGCCGCCGCGATGAACGGGTACCGGTAGCTCTTGCGCTGCGGCTCGCAGCTTGGCGACACGTTCATCCATCCCGAAGTACTTGCCGCAGCAGTCCGCCAGCGGAATCTCGGCTGTGCCGAACTCCGCCAGCAGACCGAAGAACGTCGGGCTCATTTGAGCCTCACTCACTGTCGCCACCTTTCAGCTCGGCGACACGCGCCTGGTACAGCTGCGAGATTTCGTCGCGGTGTTGCTCGTTTCCCTCGTCCTGCAGGAACAGCTCGACGTCAGCCAGGGCAGACTTCATGGACACAGGATCCGTGGCGGCGGTTATGCCACCCTTCACCGACTGCAGCGTCAGCTCGACCTTCTCCGCTTCGGCATCGATGACATCGTCGGGCGCTTTCGCGGCCGCCGGTGCTTTTTGCCCGCGGAGCTTGTCCTTGATACTCGCAGCTCGAGACTGCGCCGGCGCCGGCGATACATCTTTAACGCCACCGCCCGCCGGCATCTCCTCCAGCTCGTCGGGGGTGTAGACGCCAAGCAGGACATCAGGGCAATGCAGGCGGCCCCAGCGCTTGACGCCCAGGTAGGCGATCTGCTGACGCGGATCCGCGACCCACAAAGGAGAGTTGCGGACGGTGCCTACCTGAGCCATCGATAACTCTAAGACGCGCGGCTCCTCCTCTCCCTTCATCGTCGCCCAGACTTTAACGCCCCGCTCTGATGACTTATCGGTCTTGCCGTCGACATCCTTCCAGTCACCAAACCACTCGTAGTTGAGCCGATCCTTGGTTGGCGCCATGGACGTAATTACGGCATTCACCAGCTGCGCCTCGTAGCCGAGCGTCCCATTCACCAGGTGCGTTTTCTGAGCTACGGCGTAGGGATTCATACGCCACTGCACCGCCTGCATCACTACTGCGTAACAGTCGCCCTCACTGCCCTGCAGGTGCTCGGGCAGAGTGCATTTGGCCGTAGCCATTTGAGCTGCAAGATTGCCGACCTGCTCGAGCAGCTGGGAGTTCAGCAGGATATCGCCGACGGACGTCTCGGCAGGAAGCGGCGCAGCGGCCGCGGTAGGTAATGTTTGAGCTTCTGACATCATGACCCCCTTACTTGATCAGCAGCACTCGGGATCCTTCGCGCTCGACGCTAAACTCCCGGTACAGTTTCGGATGGGCGGCCTTGAAGGCCTGCTCGTCAAATCGCTTTGACGACCTCTGGTTTTTCCAGGTGGCGATGGGCTTGCCTTCGGGATCCAGAAGCAGCTCGGCATGACTGCCGATCGCTTCTCGTACCTTGTTTTTAAGCCCGCCGACTTTGGTGCCGCCGACAGTTACACCATCGATCTTGGCCTCGAGCGCCTTCACCTGCAGCGTCAGCTCTTTGAGGTCCGCGACTGCCTGGACCGTTTCAGCATCAGCGACGGTTTCATCTAGCTCATTGCGCGGGTACAGCGACTCGAGATCGCGCTGGTTCACCGGCGCTGGCGGCACCTGGGCGAGCACATGCTCATTCCAGAACAGCAAGGCCTGCTCGATCATTAAGGCCTCTAACTCCTCGTCGCGGAAGATCGTGTAGGTGCGGAAATCGTTACCGCCGATCAGCACGGACAAGAACCAGACATCGGCGCCGGTGATTGCCTGATAGTGAGCGCACTGCATCCGGTACCAGTCCGGCACCTGATCGTCAGACTCGACGAGCAACAGCTCGCCTTCATCGCTCCATTCGAAGGTCGAACCTTTGCCCCACAGATCGCGGGCCGCCCACTTGTCAGCCGTTTTGCACTCGAGGCCGGCTTTCAGGCCACCAAATACCGTACCGGTTATGGCGCGATCGATGTTGCCCTTGAGGATCGGATGCTCCCCATGAACATAGCCCTTAGAGCGGCGCTGCACCCTGGAGCCGAGCTTCGTTTCGTCCGCGAACTTTGCGGCGACAACATCCTCGAGCCGATTACCCCACTCGATAGGCGCCTTGCCGGAGAGGTCTTCATCCTCTGCCAGGCCGAGCTTGTCGCGGTACACATCCAGCGGCGTTTGATAGGGCGATAGCCCCAGGACTGCAGCGATATCGGAACCACCGATACCGGTGCGGCGTTCTTGCAATTGTTCAGCTGTAAGCATCGAAATGCCCCCTTTATATTGATACCGGGAAATACCGGCTGGGGACAAGATTAGAACAAGTAAACCGGTATAAACAAGTAAAGTTTAACTAAAGTACCGGAATAGCGGTATCGATTGGCAAGAAAAAAGGCGCCAAAAGGCGCCTCGAATACTAGATTTTGGACTGGTTACACATCTCTGCCGACAAACACAACCACGCCAACGATCAACCCGGGCGGGAGGTCGCCCTCATGTGCTCGATACTCATCCAGCGTGCGGTATGGAGCTACGGCGATGCGGCGCTCGCCGAAAGCCTCCGAGTCCATTGTGAAAAAGCGCCGACCGTTGACGTTCTCGAGTACTCGCAATTCGGCGCGGTCCCACCCTGGCATCACAACCAACGCCAGGCGGCCGTACTCTGGCTCAAGCGCGGGATCCACGAACAGCACATCGCCTTGGCGAACCTGCTGATCCATCGCCTCGGCAGTGCTACGGTCGACGCCTACGGTATAGGCCACCCGGGACATATGAACCGGCGGAGAGTAAAGCGCGTCGATTTCAGACTCTACCAGCGCAGGCTCTAACGCCTGCAGGGCCGCAGCCTCTAAGTCGTAATGGGGCAGGGCCGTTGAGTCGACCTCACCACGGCCGTGGGGAGCGCCAACACCCCACATGATCCATTCCATGGTCTCGCCGAGCGCTAGCACGATGGCGGACAAAAAACGCGACTTAGGATCCTCCTGGCCCTCGATATCGACGATGGTCTGCTGCGAGCAGCCAACCTCCGCAGCGAGATCTTCTTGCCGCCAGCCCTTACGCTTTCGCGCATCGCGGATCCTGGTACCAATTCCTGACATATAGCCCCCAAAGCAGTGTTGGTTTGACGCTTGACTCTACGGCCAGTGCGCGACGGATCATACCGTCAAAGCAGATACCGGAAAAGTTAAACTAGACCGGTTTATACAATCCAAGATAACCGGTATGATCGCTCGCCCGACTGACAAAAAAACAAGCGGTCGGGGGCCAAGGAGACGCAGATGCCAGTGAGAAAGGCCAGCCTGACCAGGCTGAAAAAGACCGGATCGACATTCGTCACGATCCCCAGCAGTACTCTCGCACTCATCCAAAACCCCGACTCTGTGGCCATCCTGGCCTACCTCTTGGACCGCAGCCAAGACTGGATCGTTCGGCGCGATGACATTATGCGGCGCTTTAGCATCGGCCGCGATCGATACCAGAAGGCGATGAATCACCTTAAAGATCTGGGGCTAGCCTGGATCGAGCAGGTCCGTGATGAGCAGGGGGTGCAGCGTGGCACGCAGCTTGCCATCAGCGCAGAGCCTGTTACCCACTTATACCGGGAAGGTCGGAAAACCGACATTTCCCGAGTTTCCGGGAATTCCCGGGAATCCGACCACTACGACAATACAGATTTATTTACCACACAACAGAGCGTCAGTGGACCGACGCAACTGCCGGCAGACTGGTACCCATCTGCAGACGTGTTAAAGCGCTGCGAGCAGCTGGGCCTGACCGGCATCGACTACGACTACCACATCCGTGAATTCTGCGATTACTGGCACACCACCAAAAAGCGCAGGAAGGACTGGGACAGCACGTTCCTCAACCGCATGAAAGCGATCAAGCAGAACCAGGACAGCAACCATGGAAGTAAAAACTCCTCGAAGCTCCTTGCCGACGACCTCGACACCGTCCTTGCCAAATAGCCCGCAGCGCGTCGACGTCGGGCGCGAAAGTGTTCGTGACACCGTCAAGCGGCTCTCCCAGGGAACCCACCCGGCGAAGCCGGATATGCAGCTGCCCGAGCTGGACCCCGAGAGCGAGAAAACTATCGTTGGCGTTTTTGCCAGGATGAAATCGATCTACGGCCACCTGTGGTCGAGCAACTGGCAGAGCGAGGCTCAACTCAAAATTGCGCAGGCGGAATGGCTGGATGCGTTTAAGCGCAGCGGGCTGAGCCGTGCAGACGTCGGCGCAGCGCTGAACTATCTGAGCGACAAGCCCAGGATCCTGGACGATGGCCGCACCTGGATGCCAACACTGCCGGAGTTTATTCAGCTTGCAAGGCAGCAAGCGTATCGGCGCCGGCGAGAGCGTGAGCAGGCGCAGCGGTTTGCGTCGTCGGTTCTTCCTGAGAGCGACGAGCAGCGCGAACGCCGGCTGCAACGGGAATCGGAGGAGCGTCGCCGGTTTCGGGAAATCGCGCAGACCGGTATCCAGGACCTTAAGACCATTATGAGCGCTGACTAACGCCGGTATCGGTGCAACGAATTTGCATCGTGAGCTTGAACCGGCGTGATATACCGGTATAGGATTGGCGTCGAAACAAGCCATCCATAGATGCATACCGGCAAAGAACATATTTGCCGTGGGGGATTAAAGCAAACCATGGACGCAAGCACCCAGGCCGACTGCAATACCGGCGAATCTAAACCACCACGCGAAACGATCTCCACCACTACAGTCGCCGACTTAGTCCGCAAGCACCCGGGTCAAACGAGCGCCGAGCTAGCAGCAATGACCGGCCTCGACCGCATGATGATCGCTCGGCGATTGCCGGAAGCGGCCGCCCTGAAAAAGGGCCCGACGGTATTCAAGGGCGCCACCCGAAAATGCAACCACAGCGGCCGGCCAAACAGCATCACCTGGTGGCCGATGCCCACACCACAGTGATCGTTGCTGGCATCGACCCAGGCCTCACCGGTGCGATCGCGCTCCTCGAGCAGAGTAGCGGCGAACTTATAGAGACCATCGATATGCCAACGCTGACTGGATCGAGCGGTAAGGGTGAGGTGAACGCCGCCGAAGTTGCTCATCTTCTCGCATCGCGGTCGGTTGGCCACTGCAAGATTGAATTGGTAAACGCGCAGCCGGCGAGACCGTCCAAGCCTGGTGAGAGACCGCGCGGTATGGGTGCGGCATCCGCATTCAATTTCGGGCGCGACTTCGGAAAGCTACTCGGCATATGCGCTGCGCTTGAGATCCCCTACACCCTGGTTACCCCAGTGAAGTGGAAGCGAGCCGCTAATGTCGCCAAAAGGGACAAGGACTACGCGCGAACTGTTGCACAGCAGCTGTACCCGACCGCCGATCTTGCGCGGAAGAAAGACATCGGACGCGCCGATGCGATTTTGATTGCACGGTTCGGCTGATGTTATGGCGGCCACCTACGAGCTGATCCAGCTACTCGGTCGCAACAAGCTCACCGCGCTGCAATGCGCGATTGGCCCGAGGGCAATTTACATCCCTGTAGACCCCACCCCCGATCACCCTATTAGCCGGGCGATCGGAGAACAGGGCATGGAGAAGATATGCGGCGCTTTCGGTGGCTCCACCATATGGATCGGCAATCGTTACGCCAACGCCAGGCGCAACGAGGAAATTTTGCGACTACTGCTAATCGGCGTCGACAAAGAGACTGTCGCGGCGCGTTTCGGTGTCACGACAAAGACCGTGCGCATCATCAGTCACGCCGAACTGCGCCCAGCGTTCGGCCTACGAGCACGGAGGCGCCGAGCGCGATGTCAGGGACTAAAACAGGATGCCCACTGAATATGGCCGACGCGCAATGCGAGCAGCTGGCCGTGCTACAGCACCGGGTTACTGCAATTGAGGAAACGCTACCAAAACTGGCTCATCTGGAGATGGAGATGATCGCAGTTAAACGAGACCTGCAGCTGCTGGCTAACAGCACGATCAACAACTACGAAATGCTGGTCGCGGTCGAAAAGCGCATTGGCAACCTGGAGTCGCAAATCGATAAAAAGCTCAGTGTATTGGGCACCCGGATTGGCGAGGTGGATACACACATCAAGCGGTTTTTTTGGACAGGCGCAGGCGGAGTGACCGCCGCAGGAGCACTACTCACATGGTTGAACAAAATTGGCATTCTCTAGTGAAGCAGCTCACCTATGCCAGGCTGCAGGACGTCGCTAAAGCGCTGGAGTTTCCGTTTTTTGACCGCGGTGACTACAACTTGAATCTGATCGGGATTCGCACCGACGACGATCGGAGCAATCTTTTTAATGACTGGCTCTGCCTGGCCTTTCGGCAAAACGATCATGAGCAGCTGCTGACGTTCAGCATGACCACTGATCCTGGAACCTACTACCGCGAAAACCCGATCAACGTCGACGGTACGGCGATCATGGTACCTGGCCATTACCCTGGACTTTGGGAGATTCGAAACCACCAAGGCAAGTATCCGGCGCTCTGCCAGAAAGCACCCGTGAACGTATGGCGCGATAACGATCGAGATGAAGTACTCGACTACGGGGGCGAGCAGGCCGCAGGCCTTTTTGGAATCAACCTGCACCGAGCTAGCGAGCACCGTGAAAGCACGCAAGTAGATCGCTGGAGCGCTGGCTGCCAGGTGATCGCACAGCCCGAGGATTTCGATATCGTCATGGCGATCGCACGACGCGCCCGGCTGATCTACAGCAACACGTTTTCCTACACACTCATCACCGAACAGCAGCTCTGGAGCGCGTAATGGCCTTTGACTGGAAAAGCACTCTCGCAGCCGTAGCCCCGACAATAGCCACCGCCCTGGGTGGGCCCTTCGCCGGCGTTGCTGTGAAAACGGCCGCCAGGGCACTCGGGATCGATGATAAAGATTGCAGCGAGGCCATGATTCAGACAGCCGTCATGACCGGCGATAGCACTGTGCTATTGCAGCTCAAGCAAGCCGAGCAGGAATTCGACGCGGAAATGAAACGCTTGGAGGTCGACCTGGCGCGGATCCACGCGACCGATCGTAGTAGCGCCAGGCAACTGGGTATCGCGCGAGGCCTGGTACCGCAGACCGTGCTATCAGCGATTTTCGTCTGCGGCTTCGTCTACGTCCTGGGGCTGCTATTCGCCGGCAAGGGCGCCATCGACACCGAGATGATGCAGCCGGCAATGTACGTGCTCGGGATCCTGAGCGCCGGCATCATCCAGATCATGAACTTCTGGTTTGGCAGTTCCAGCGGATCCAAAGAAAAAGACCTGCACAAAGCGCTGCCGAAGTGAGCGATACGCTCTGGGAAAATCGCATCGTTGCGGAAGGCCTCGAGTCACCCGAGCAGCTGCTGGCAAACCCCATGAACCATCGGCAGCACCCGAAGGCGCAGCGCGATGCCATGCGCGGGGCTCTTAACGAAATCGGCTGGATTCAGCGGATCATCGTCAACCAGCGCACCGGTCACCTGGTGGATGGCCATCTCCGCGTAGAGCTGGCACTCGAGGACGGCGTCGACCAGATGCCGGTTTTATACGTCGACCTTTCGCCAGAGGAGGAGCGCAAGGCCTTGGCGTCTGTCGATGCGATCACTGCACTTGCCCAGGTCGACCAAGACGCCGTTAACGCGCTCGTTGAAAGCGTGCACGCGCAGGATGAGGATTTCGACGCGCTGCTGCAGAGCCTGGTGAACTTTGACCCGAACCCCGAGGAGGCGGGCGCCACCGACGACGATCACGTGCCGGCAGCCACGCCACGCCACCGAAGCAAGAAGGGCGACATCTGGATCCTCGGCAACCACCGCTTGATGTGCGGCGACGGCTGTAGCTCTGCAGACCTGACAGCCCTATGCCAGGGGCAGCAGTGCGATATGGTCTGGACCGACCCCCCCTATAACGTCGACTACCACGGCAGCGACGGCAAGACCATCGAAAACGACAAGATGAGCGACCAGGCGTTCCGCAACTTCCTGCAGCAACTGCTCGCCGGCGCTTACGCACATACCAAGGAAGGGGGGGCCATCTACGTCGCGCACGCCGATATCGAGGCCTACAACTTCATCGGCGCACTGACGGAGTCCGGCTGGCGCTACACTCAGCAGCTGATTTGGGTGAAGAACGCGATGGTGATGGGCAGGAAGGACTACCAATTTCAGCATGAGCCGGTTCTCTACGGCTGGAAGCCTGGCGCCGCGCATCGCTGGTACGGCGAGTACAACAAGAAAACCGTGATCGATGAGGACGTGGACGTACAGGCTATGGACACCAGCGAGCTGCGAAACTACGTCCGAGAGCTGCGGAACGCCGCGAACTCAACGGTCGTGCGCGAGGACAAGCCCAGCCGCAACAGTGACCATCCCACGATGAAGCCTGTGCGACTGGTTTTATACTTTCTTAAAAACAGCAGCTTGGCGGGCAACACGGTGCTAGACGTCTGCGGGGGTGCTGGCTCTACGTTGATCGCAGCGCACAAGCTGGGACGTCACGCGCGGCTCATGGAAATCGACCCGGTTTACTGCGATGTGATCGTCAAGCGCTGGCAAGAGTTCACTAACCAGGAAGCCATCCACGAAGATACCGGCGAGACATTTAACGGCACGCCTTTGGTGGAAGCATAGTGGTTGATACCGACGAAAACGCAGCAAAAAGGCAAGCTGCCCGGTCTCGCGCGGCCGCGGCCGCGGACCGTCGCCTGCAGGCGCTCGAGATGCGGAAGATGGGCATGACCTACGACGCGATCGCCAAGCAGCTGGAGATCACCCCCAGCGCTGCGCACAAGGCGGTCCGGAAAGCCCTAGAGCAGGTGCAAAGGTTGTCCGACGAAACCGCCGAGGAGCTGCGTGCTATTGAGCTGGAGCGACTCAATCGCATGCAAACCGGGCTATGGCAAAAGGCTACCAGCGGCAGCGCTCAGGCTGTTGATAAGGTGCTCAAAATCATGGAGCGCCGTTCCAAGCTGCTAGGCCTGGATGCGCCCACCAAGATCGCAAAGACCGACACTGCAGGACAGGACATCCCTGAGCGCACGCCTGCCGACATGAGCAACGACGAGCTGGACGCACGGATCCTCGAGCTAACTCAGAAAACCGGTAATGACGGCAGCCAAGGCATCCACTGATGCGGAGCTGCTCTCGCTACTGGAGGAAAAGCGCCGGCGGCAGATAAGGGACAACCTGCATCGGTTCTGTCGCTTCATCGACATACCCGGGGCGCCTATCAACGACGAGGATGACTGCGACGAGTTTTACAACGACGCGGTCACTCCCGCCGAGCATCACGATCTACTAAACAGCCTTCTCATGCGCCTGGCCGACGGCGACGATGAGCTGGACGCGCTGATGGTGTTCATGCCACCTGGCAGCGCTAAATCTACCTACGGCACTGTAACGTTCCCAACCTGGTACATGGGCCTGCACCCCAACGAGCCCATCATCTGCACCAGTTACGGTGCCGGCCTGGCAAAGAAGTTCGGGCGCAAGTGTCGACAGATCTGCAGCAGCGAAAAGTACCACTGGCTCATGGAGACAGGCCTGCAGGCTGACAACCGCGCTGTCGACGACTGGTCACTCGACAACGGCGCCAGCTACATGTGCGGCGGAATACTGAGCGGCCTCACCGGAAACCGTGCCAAAGGCATCGTAATCGACGACCCGGTAAAAGGCAGAGAGGACGCGGATAGCCCCACAATCCGCGACAAGACGTGGGACGCCTATAACGACGACTTAAAGACCCGTCTCAAGCCTGGGGGCTGGCAGTTAGTTATCCAGACCCGGTGGCATGAGGACGATCTGTCCGGCCGCATTCTGCCGAAGAACTGGGACGGCGAAAGCGGCTGGGTCACCAGCCAGCAGGGAAAGCGCTGGTATGTGCTCTGCCTCGAGGCGGAGTGCACGCGTGACGACGACCCACTCGGTCGAGAGATTGGCGAGTTCCTCTGGACCGATTGGTTCCCGGTCGAGCGATGGCTCGAGGAGAAGGCCTCTGGCAGCCGTCGCTGGGCGTCACTGTTCCAGCAACGACCGAAGCCCGCGGAGGGCGCACTGATACAGCGAGCCTGGTGTCGGCGCTACAGCGCTCTACCGCCGGAATTTTTACGAATAGTCCAGAGTTGGGACACGGCCTATAAACCTGAGCAAATCAACGACCCGAGCGTATGCACGACATGGGGCCAGACCAGGCACGGTTACTACCTACTAGACGTCTTTCGGCAGCGCATGACGTACCCGGACGTCAAACGCGCAGTAGTAAATCAGTGGCTCAAATTCGACCGTCCGATGGCCGTGCTGATCGAGGACAAAGCGTCCGGCCAGTCGCTCCTGCAGGAGCTGCGCGAAGGCTATTCGATGAACGGCGAGATCTACACGCCGCCGGTGATAGCAATCGATCCCCAGGGCGTGAACAAAGTGGACCGCCTGATCGCGGTGTCGAGCCTGTTCGAAAGCGGCCAGGTATGGCTACCCGATGTGGCGGCCTGGCTGATGGACTTCGAGATGGAGCTGTTCGGCTTCCCGCTTACGACGCACGACGACCAGGTCGACAGTACATCGCAATTTCTCAAATGGGCCTGGGCGAGCCGAGTGCTGGTGGACTATCACGCGATGGGACACGTTCGCGCAGGCCTGCGCGGCTCAGCACCCATTAACGTCGAGGACGATACGAGTCTCGGCATCAGCTTTAACGACGACGGAGGATTCCTGGATGGCTGACGAACCGATCCAGAACGAGCTAGCGAAGGCAGATCACGGCCTGGCGATGACAACTGCATTCACGGATATCCTGCTGCAGAATCCGGACAGCGTGCTCACTCGCCGCGGCTGGAACTACAAAATCTATGACGAGCTGCTGCGCGACGACCAGGTGCACAGTACTTTTCAGCAGCGACGGACCGCAGTTACTCGTGCCACGTGGAACGTAGAGCCTGCCAGCGAAGCCTCACAGGACGTGGCGGCCGCCGAGTTTTTGAAAGAGCAGCTGGAGCGGATCGGCTGGGACGATAAAACCGACAAGATGATGTACGGCGTCTTCTACGGCTTCGCTGTCGCGGAGGTAATGTGGGGCGTAGAGGGCGGCCAGATCACGATCGACGACATCAAGGTGCGCGATCGCTCGCGGTTCCGGTTCGACAAGGATGACAACCTGTTTCTGATAAACACCCAGAACCCCCAGGGCGTCCAGATGCCTGATTACAAATTCTGGACATTTAACGCCGGCGCTAACCACGACGACAACAAGTACGGCCTAGGCCTGGCGCACAGCCTGTACTGGCCGGTGTTCTTCAAGCGGAGCGATATCAAATTCTGGCTGGTGTTCCTGGAGAAGTTCGGCATGCCAACCGCCACCGTGCGCCTGCCGGATGGGCAAATCACTAACCCGGAAGAGATACGAAAGGCGAAGGCTGTGCTGGCAGCATTCCAGGCCGACAGCGGCCTCATCGTGCCTGAGAGCATGAAGCTCGAGCTGCTCGAGGCGGCGCGATCTGGAACGGCCGACTACGATGCGCTGGTTGAGCGCATGGACAAGGCCATCAGTAAGGTGGTGCTCAGCCAGACCATGACGACCGACGACGGCAGCAGCTTAAGCCAGGCGCAGGTGCACAAGGACGTCAGCCAGGCTGTTATTGACAGCGACAGCGATCTCATCAACGACAGTTTTCGACGCAGCGTAGCTACGTGGCTCACTGAGTGGAACTTCCCGAACGCCGGCGTACCGAAGATCGTCCGCGAAACAGAGCCGGAGGAGGATCTTAACGAGCGGGCAGAGCGGGACAGCAAAATCGTCCAGCTGGGCTACGAGCCGACGGAGGAGTACATCGAGGAGACTTACGGCCCCGGCTGGCGCGTGAAGCCCCCAGCACCGGTGCCGGCACAGCTGATGACTGACGGAACTGGACCGATGCCGGCGGAGTTCTCAGAGCTAAACTCGCTGCTGCAGAAACGCAGCCTGCATCGCGAGGACCAGCAGAGCCTCAAGGACGCCGCCGAGTTCCTGGCAACGCAGTACAACGAGATTATAGGCGACCGCGTGCGCCAGATTCTTAACTACCTTGACGAGAGCGACGATATCGAAACCTTCCGCCGGCACCTCACCACTATGGTCGACGAAGTCGCTCCGGACGTGACGGTCGATGCCGTCCAGAAAGCGACGGTATTTGCCAGGCTGATGGGCATGTTCCGAGGGCAGCGCAATTAAGATCCACAACTACCTGGAAGCGGTAGCGGACTTCACGCTCGCGCCCACCCAGGCAATTCAGTTTTTCCTGGACAAGGGCCTTAAGCCGACATTTGCCTGGCAGGACATGGTGGGGGACGAGCACGACGTCGCATTCACTGTCGCCAAGATGATGGACACGGACCTACTCAAGACCGTCCAGGATAAGCTCGCCGGCGCGATCCAGAACGGAACGACGCTGCAGGAGTTCCGCACGCAGCTGATCCCAGAACTGCAGGCGGCTGGTTGGTGGGGCAAGAAGGACGTCGTGGATCCACTGACAGGCGACCTGGTAGAGGCTCAGTTGGGCAGCGCCAGTCGACTAGAGACCATCTTCCGGAGCAACCTGCAGAGCGCCTACGCTGTCGGCAACTGGGACGCCATTACCCGCAACGCGGTATCGGCACCGTTCCTACTGTATGACGCGGTCGACGACGATAGAACGCGTCCAGAACACGCCGCCAGGGACGGCGAGGTGCACCCGGTAACTTCAGACTTTTGGCGCACGCACTTTCCACCAAACGGCTGGAACTGTCGATGCGGGGTTATTCAGCTCGACAAGCAGGAAGTGCAGGAGCTGGGACTCACCCCGATCAGCACGCCCGATATCGAAACCAAGGTATGGGTAAACCCTCGCACAAACGTGCAGATGGAGGTGCCGGTCGACGTCGATCCAGGCTGGGACCACAACCCGGGGCTGGCCCGAAAGGAGGCGCTGTGGCAGCTGTCGGACGAGAAAGCCGATCGGCTACTCGCCAGCCAGCGGGCGGCCCATAAACGCGCGATGCGCAAGCAGGCGGCACTGCAGGCGCAGTACGAAAAGGACCTGGCAAACGACCAGCAGCTGCAGGACCTGAATAAGCAGCTCACCGCGGCGGAGGACGAGATCGCCAGCGCCATCGCTAACAACACCCCTTACCTAGCCGCGGAACTGAAAAAGCTGAAATCCACGAAGCCGGACATGGACCCGGTCGCTATGCTCGCAAAGGGCAAGGAGCTTGCGCTCAAATCAGAGCAGAACAGCATGCTGCAGACCTGGAAGCAGGCCTCGGCAAAAGGCAAGGTGCCAAGCGCGAAAGCGCAGGCCTACTTCGACACGCTGGATCCAGAGATCCAGAGCGCGTTGATAGCGGAGGCCGAAGCCAAGAACGGGATCCTGGCCGCGAAGCTCGAGCTGCAGACCATCGCCGCCGGCGAGGCCGCCATTCAAACGAAGCTCAAACAGAAGATCTACCAGCAGTGGAGCAAGAACGGAAAGGCCTCAGAGTTTGACAGCCCGATCGACCTGCTGGGCGCGATCGAAGCCGAGGCGGCAAAGCAGCAGTTGAAGGCTGAAAAGTCCTCTGTGCTGAGCGGCTACAAGAAAAAAGTGCTCGCCGGCCAGATTCCAACGCCGAAGCAACAGCAGGTATTTAACGACCTGACCGACGTCGATAAAAATAAGGTGTTGGCCGATATCGACGCGAAGAAACCAGCCCAGGCCCCGGTGAGTACTCCGGATCCAGAGCCAACGCCGGCGCCAGTCTCCACCCCCAACACAGCGTTTAACGCCAACAACATGACGAAGATAGGCGGGCAGGGCGGAAGCAACCCGGGCGGCCTATACCAGGACGGCGAGACCGGCCAGAAATGGTACATCAAGCAGCCGCGTAGTGAGGAGATAGCACGCAACGAGGTGCTGGCGGCGAAGCTCTACGAGAAGGCAGGGATCGAAGTACCGCAGGTGGAGCTGGTCGACTTCGAGGGCAAGATATCGATCGCCAGCCGTATTATTGACGATCTGCAGAGCGATCGCGCTGCACTTAGCCGCGGCGACGTGCCAGGCGCAGCGGAAGGTTTCATGATGGACGCCTGGCTGGCTAACTGGGACGTTGTCGGGATGGGCTTCGACAACCTACTGGTCAAAGCAGGGCGAGCAATACGCGTCGACACTGGGGGTGCACTTCGCTATCGCGCCCAGGGCAGTCTCAAGGGTGATGCCTGGGGCGATGAAGTACTCGAGATAGAGAGCCTTCGAGACGGCACCGCATCCCAGACAAGTGCGGTATTTGGAAGCCTGACAGAAGCGCAGCTCATCGACAGCGCCCGGCGCGTCGTCGCATTTACGGACGCCGATATCGACGACCTGGTGGGCCGCTTTGGGCCGAAAGCCAGAAAGGCACGCAACGAGCTGGCCGCCACACTCAAGGCACGCCGGGACTACATCGCCGCACGGTACCCAGAAGCCGTAGAGACACCCCCACCGGCGACCGTTGCGGGCGCCAGCGATCGCGTTAGCCGCCTGCAGTATGAGAACGTCGTCAACAGCCGCGTGAACGGCTACGGGATCCGTACGGACAAGGACCAGATCGAGGACCAGCAGGTGCTGGTGTGGCAGAAGGAAACCGCCGCCGGCATGAAAACCACGAACGGTTACCTAAAGGTCCGCGGCTCTGCTGCTGAGCGGCTCAACGAGGAGCTGGTGGATGCCGGCACGATTGCGAAGCCCGACTATAACGACGTCCACGATGCGATAAAGGCCGCCATCATTAGCATTCGGCACCGCGTCAACAACGGCACGACGACGCTGGATGGATCCGGGCTGACGAAAGCACAATCGGCCGTCGATCGCTACGAGCAGGTGTTAGGCAAGTTGCGCGAGGAGGTGGCAGCAGGCCTGCGACCGAAAAAGCAGCTCGACGATTTCATCGCCAAAACTGACCCCTTCATTAGCAACATCAAGGAGTCCGTGGCGAAGAAGCGCCCGATCTGGCAGGAAAGCAGCAGCAACGCGAAGCCCTACAAGGCATTCAAGATTGCCGAGGCTGCAGACCCACCCCCAGATCCCAACGCGCCTCAGCGCCGGCCGTGGAAGCGGCGCACCAGCACCCGATATGCACGCGCCAGGATCCGGCGAGGCTTTGCTGCTGAGACCGACGAGGACCTGAGCATCAGCACGTCGGTTTATGAGTACGAGCGTGACGGTGTGCGCGTGCGCTACTGGGCGGACAACGATGAGACGCTATTCGCTATGCGCGGCCGTATCGAGATCCAGGTACAAGGCCAGGACCAGGCCGCAGCGAGCCGAGTGTTCGATGTGCTCGAGGAGTTGGGCATCGATAGCAGCGAAGCCACCGATTTGGATATGGAGCGGCTGTACCTGCAGCAGATTGCGTTTGCGAACAAGCTCGACACTAACGCAACATTTAAGCGTCGCATTGTTAAGGACGACCTCGCGGAGGCGCGTGACTGGCTGTCAAAGCAAACTGGCGTCGACCTGGCAAAGAGCCCTCACTATCGGCCCCTGGGCGAACGCCAGGCGTTTGAGCATGGAAGGCTGACGCGCTACCGGCCCGAGCTGCTATCGCACCCCGACTGGCCGGAGTTCGAAAACGACTACCGTCTCATACACGGCGTGACCGGTGGCAAAAGCATGGCTGAACTGGTGCAGCAGCTGCTGGACGGCGGCGGTCAGATGGCGCCGACGACGGACAAGATCCGGCGCGGCATTGCTCTTGGCGGCATGTCTCCGACGCAGGACCTCGGCACCGGGGGTGCGAACTACTTCTTTACCCGCATAAAGCGTCGGGATGCAGCCTATGGCAGCGAGCAGCTGGTGTGGAACGCGAAAGCAGCGGCGCGGATCGACGCTATCAGCTACGACAGTGACAAGTTTGGCAGGACGACAGGAGACACCGTCCGCCGGAATAGGAAATCGACGATCGACGCGCTCAGAGAGGCCTCTCGCAGCGGCGGCAACGAAACCATCATCAAGGACTCACTATCAATTTTCGACGACCTCGATAGAATCGTGGTCGCTGACGAGCGCCGCCGGCGGCAGATTATCGATATCTTCCGGAAGGCCGGTTACGACACCTGGCCAGACGGCCGTGCGCTTACTGATGTTGTGAAGGTTTCGGGCAGGCAATGACACCAGGCGAATACAGCGCAGAGGGCAACACCCTTGCGATCGCGCTCCCCGATGGCGGCGTGCGCTATGCCGCGCATGTGTTCGATCTCCCGGGCGGCGGTATCGCCTGGGCGGACCATGGATGGACGGCTGCAGACACCGGCCACCCCCATCACATGCTGGCTGGCAGGGTCAGCAGCGTCGGCACTGAGTGGCTGCTCGAGGCCGAAGATGGCGAGGTGGCGCTCTGGGCCGCAGATCCTGCTGACGCGCCAGACGGCGACCGTGCGGCGGCCCTGCAGGAGCTAAACCGAGAACTAGGCCTCAGAATAAAAACCTGACCGGTAAAATATACCGGTTTTCCGGTAAAACGTGCTACACTCCGCGCCGAACCATAACAACAACGGGCGGAGACAAGCCATGTGGATCTTCACCACCTACGGATTCATCTCAGCGGTAGAGCACCGAAACCAACCCGGCCGGGTGCTTGTAAGAGCACGTAAGCGAGAGCATCTCGAGGCGCTATTTCCTGGTCAGACCATCACGCAAAAGAACGGCGCGGACTACAAATACCGTATCGAGGTGACGAAGTCGCGACTGGCGAGCGTGCTGCAGAACCAGGTTATGCAACACCTGACCTACACCAATTTCAAGAACAGCATCGCGGACCATGAGTACCACGACGCTTGCATGCGGGTATGGGCGGCCATGCGGCGCCTGCAGGACGGTAGCCAGCTCAACCGCTTTGGCGCGGACGACTTGGACGGTGCGTTGTTTGACGACGATATCGACCCGCAGCTGATGCTTCCTGGCGACCTTGGCGACGATATCTGCCCGGAGTGCGGCGGCGACTTTGCGCCGATCCAGGTGCAGGGCGGCTGCGACCTGAACGTCTGCACCAGCTGCGGATTTCAAGCGCCGCGGCACCCCCCGCACGACGATCTCTGGGACGGCAGCGACGGCCGCATCCCTTTCTAACCGACTCCTTGGTGCGCCAGTCCCGGCGCTCCCCTTGCCCGCTTAATCGCGGGCTTTTTTTTGCCTGTGCTTCACGAAAAACCGGTAAATGCGACATCTGTCACACCAATATACCGGTAAAAGGTAGACGTAAACCGGTAAAACATCCATTATGAGCACCGTAGCCACAGAGCTACCGGTACGAAACCAAGGAGAAGCAGCATGCAATTAGCACAACGATTCAACCAGCTGGCCGAGCAGCTACACCCGCAATACGAGGATCTGCAGGTACCCGAGCATCTCGAAACGCCCGAGCAGATCGAGGGCTACATGCGCCAGCACGGCGAGTTTCTGGAAGGGATGGCCGCCACGATCTTGGCGCTCATCGCAGTCAGCGCCTACCGCGCCGAGGGATGAGATGGACCTCCTCGAAGCGACACAGGCACTGGCCAGCAAGAACGCGGTAAAGCAAGCACCGGTTTACCGGCTGCTAAAGCAGCGCCGCGACTTCCTGACCGAGAAGCTCCGGAACCACGCGATCAGCGAGGACGAGGCCGGAGCCATTGACCGAGAGCGAATCCTTATCAACCGGCTGATGGTCACCGCCGCCAGCCTTTAACGACAGCAGGGGGCTACGGCCCCCGAGGACTAAGACATGCAAGTACGCAGCACCGCAGCACAGATTGAAAACGCGCTGACCGACAAGCTCGTCGCCGAGTGCCGGCAGCAGCATGCGATTAACAGCGTCGAGGCACGCGCATTCCAGCAGGAGATCGATCGCATCGACCGGACCCTGGCGAACTTCCGGCAGAGTTTCCCCGAGGACTTCCAGGCGGTCGTCGACGGACGGTGGGAGGCGCAGAAGCGATGAGCCAGGACTTCGCCATCCCGCACACCACTGTCATCACGGCGCGGCAAGTAGAGGTGCTGCTCACCAATGCGATAGAGGACGCCAGCAAATACTGGATCCAGGCAATTGAAAGCGACGGAACCGGCCATCCCGCGACTGAACTGGCCCTCAACAGTAAGGATATGAGCGTCCAGGACTTCGACAGCAAGTGGTACCCCATCAACCGTCACCGGCTGACCCGCACTCTCGACCTGATGCAGCGGAATTACCCGAAGCACTGGAACGACCTAACCACAGGCAACGACGACGCAGAAACCGCCGACGTCTTCTTACAACTCGCCGCCTTCGGCGAAATTACCTACAGCTAGGAGGTAGCTATGTTTGGAGCAAATCAGCGGCCGCCAGCCGCGACACCACGGGACCACATCAACGGAGCGGAGCAGCTGCTCAGGCGCATCCAGGAGCACGCAGCAGAAGCCGAGGCAGCAGCGAAGGCCTGCATCGACGGCTTCAAGACGCACCCCCACGGCAAAGGTAACGCCGCCCGCGACTTTACGCCCATCAATCCACTGAACGCCTGGCTGGACATCACCGATGAGCCGTACCTGCAGGCATTCATGCTGGTGAAAAAAGGCCAGATCACAACGATGGATCTCAACGGCCGCCACTATGCGAGGCCGGCACCATGAAACAGCAGGGACTCATTCCCGAACTCAACCCGCAGCAGACACGACTATTGGCGCACCTGCAGGCGGGCCACTCGCTCACGCGCATCGACGCCTGGGCCAGGCTCGGCATTCTGGAAGCGCCCGCCCGCGTCTGCGAGCTGCGATCGATGGGCTACCCGATAAAGACCGAACGCGTGACTGTGCGGAACCGCTACGACGAGCCGGTGCAGATTGCCCGGTGGAGCCTGCCCGCGGCACAGCCGGAGCAGCCATTGTGAGCGACGACGTGCGCACGGAGCGGACGATGGTGACCGCAAGGCGGGCTGCGAGGGATGCCGTACAGGCATGGATACGAAAGGAGGATCCAGAGCCGTTTTTAGACGCCGTCCCTGAGTGGCAGCGGGAATACGCCAAAACGCTTGCAAGAGCCTCTATGGAGCGCATTCACAGCCAGGCAAAACTCGTCGCTGAGATGCCGGCGCTATGGCGAGGGGTGCCAGCACCGCTCAAGGAGAACGTTAAGGCCTACCTGGCCGCAAGGAGGAAATCGTGAACCAAAACCAACTACCGGCAACGACACGCATCGCGGCGATCCTGCAGAGCGATGGAGCGCTACAGCTGACCGCCAACGAGGCCGCCTCAATGGCCTGCATGTCGGCGCCCTCGATGCGACGGAAGCTGCGCCGCGAAGGAACGTCATGGCAGGAGCTTTACGACCAGGCCTGGATCCAGCGCGTCCATTCCATAAACAACAAGCGAATGGAAGGGGGTGGCCTGGCCCTACCAGGCAAGAGCATTGCTCACCTTGTGGGCTACTCGGTCAACGCGTTCTATCGCTGCTACTACCGCATCACCGGTGAGCTTTATCGCACCTACCGTCGTCGGATGCGGGCAGAGATGGAGAACATGCAGGGTCTCGAGTTCATGGACGAGCAGATCAGGGAACGGCGGCAGCTCGCGGCATGAATCATCCGGACCTGGCACAGCCGCGGCACCCGTGGATTCTGAAAGCGAAACGCTGCTCCGTGTGCCGATGCCAGCCGCCACCCGGGAGACGCTTTCGGAGCTTGCAGGTGGATGGCCGCAGGCTGACGCTTTGCCCAACACATCATCAGCAGCTGCTGGCTAAGGAGAACTTGCGACGTGCCAGGCAGCAGCTACAGGAGGAAGTATCGACATGACGGAAAAGGAAAATCTGACCGGTGGCTGCGGCTGGACCGGCTTCGCATTCGGCGCCCACTACGAGGATGGCATCTGCTGCGAGGACGGCTTCATCTGGGATCTAGATTCATGCGACGAACCAGGCGGGCCGCTTCTTATTGGGGGAGAGCATGTTTGTCCGCAATGTCGTGGCACCGGGGTCCCTGTTGATGGCGAAAGAGGCCCTATGGCGCTGATGCGACAGCAGGCCCGAGAGGAAATACAGGAGCTTCTAGACGTGGTTGCTGACGAGGATCTGCGCGAACTGCTCGCAGAGAAAATCGACCGCTTGTTTGGCTTGATCCGAAAACTGGAAGAGCCGGATCAGTTGCTGCTGCCCCTCGATCAAAAGGGTGCAGCGGCATGACTCTGAGCCTCCGAGAAAGAAAAGTTGAGAGAGCGATTAAACGGCTCCGCGCGGCAGCGGACGGACTAGACGAGCTGATAGATATTGCAACCGAAGCAGTGCCTGACGCCGACATGACGCGGGAGCGGCACTTTGTTGTAGAGCTGCGTGAGCGTGCCGACTATTGGGAGAGGTGCAACTGGTATCGGACCCCGCGATGACTGCACTCGAGGTAAGAGATCAATGAGCAATGACGACATACCAAAGATAGGGCAAGCCAGACGCGAGCCTACCCGCCGATTTCATCTGGTCCCCGGCGACAAGAACTGTAAGCACTACAGCATCGAGATAGACGAGCAGAGGAGAGAGATCACCTGCACACGATGCGGGGCAACACTAGATCCTTTCGATTGGCTCTTAGCGGTCGCGCTGCGCGAGGAGAACATAGCGCAACGTGCGAATTGGATGGAGGTCGAAATCAGGAGTGCCAGGAAGGGCCTCGCGGCGTTGAAAAAAGAGGAACGGCTCACTAAAGCCCGACTACGAAACGCCAGGCGCCAGCTGCGAAAGATAGAACACGGAGGAGCAAAGTAATGGCAGACGTTACCGGCATCTCATGGACCGATCACACGTTCAATCCGTGGTGGGGGTGCACCGCGGTCGCACCCGGCTGTGATAACTGCTACGCCGCGGCGTTCGACAAGCGCACAGGCGGCGACTATTGGGATCCGCACGTGGATCCGCGACTCACCGGCCGGGACAACTGGCGCAAGCCCATCAAATGGAATAAGCAGGCGCAGAAGGAAAAGCGCCGTCACCGCGTTTTCTGCGGCAGCATGATGGACTGGTGTGACAAGAACGCACCCCCAGGGGCGCTCGAGGCTCTGTGGGCCCTTATCCGTGCGACGCCTTTCCTAGACTGGCAGCTGCTGACCAAGCGAGCCACGCTGATCCAGGACAGACTGCCGGCAGATTGGGGCGCTGGCTACAGCAATGTCTGGCTCGGAGTGACTGCCGAAGATTGTAAGCACGGTAGGCCTCGCGTCGAGGCGCTACGTCGCGTGCCGGCGCGAGTGCGTTTTGTCAGCGCCGAGCCTCTCCTAGAGAGCATCACGCCGCTAAACCTCAGAGGGATCCACTGGCTCATCATCGGCGGTGAAAGCGGACCAGGCTATCGACCCATGCATCCGGACTGGGCCTACTCGCTCAAGGAGGAATGCCGGCAGCAGAACGTCGCGTGCTGGTTTAAGCAGTGGGGCGGGAACACAGGCGACAAGGGCGGCTGCCTGATCGACGGTGTCGAGCACAAACAGTGGCCAGGAACGGCCGTTCGGGGGGTTGCATATCACTAAAGCTGCGCCTCATTTCAATACCGGAGAGATCGGATGCACAAGCTATACACAGACGGCGCCGCGATCAGCGATTGCGGCCAATATCGTTACTGGCTGGAGCGCGGATGGGACACCAGGCGCGGTATCGGCACGGTGGTGTTTGTTGGACTGAACCCGTCCACTGCAGATGCCAGCCAGGACGACCCCACTATTCGACGCTGCAAAGGCTTTGCAAAATCCTGGGGATACGCAGGCCTGGTGATGCTCAACCTCTTTGCCTACCGCGCGACAGATCCTGCCGAAATGAAGGCCGCCGCGGATCCTGTTGGCCCAGAGTGCGATGCCTATATTGAGCACATCATGAAGCACGTGCACATCTGGGATGTTGTTTGCTGCTGGGGAGCGCACGGCGGGTACCAGGATCGCGATGTAGAAGTCGTGGCACTGCTACGTGATCTAAAAGCGAACCTGTATCATCTCGGTCTCACCCAGGGCGGGAATCCAAAGCACCCTCTCTACCTTCGCAAAGACACACCCATGACGCGCTGGAACGGCGCATAAGGAGAAGAAATGGCTCACAGTGAAACCAAGGCACATAGTCCAGCGTACCCGGCCGAATCGAACGCCGGCGGCAAGTACATGGGCCTGACCAAGCTGGAAGAATTTGCCAGCAGAAACCACGCAGCGCTACTTGCGGCCGGGCTGAACAATCAGGGGGAGGCCTCACAGAAAGCGACAGCAAATATAGCACTACAAAATGCATTAGCGCTTATCGATGCGCTCAACGATTACAACGTGAACAGTTGAGCCCTAAAACCGCAGTCGGCATGTAGCCGACCTGTCAACTCGCAGCCGCCTAGCCTAGCGCAAGCATGCCGGCGGGCGCTGCGAGCAGCCCTCCCACAAAGAAGCCCGCCATCAGATAGTCACGCGTCAGGGAAATTTCCCAACTATTGCACCGCCATCCGCGCGGGAAGAATAGCGCCATCGATTCGAGGCACCCGACCGGTGCTACCAGCGAACGGGGCGAAAGATGGAATGAAGCCGATCCACATTTTCAAGGTAGGCACTCATACAAGCGCCGGCGGACAAACGCTGTCGTTCACCGAGGACATGCTCCAGGCATCTGCTGATGCCTACGACCCCAAGCTGCACGAAGCCCCCATCGTTGTTGGGCACCCCCAAGATAACGGGCCAGCTTTCGGCTGGATCGGCGGTGTTAGCTATAGCGACGGTGACTACCACGCGGATCCGCGACAGGTAAACGACGATTTCGCGGAACTGGTCGCAAAGGGCACCTACAAGAAAGTCTCGGCATCCTGGTACGCCCCAGACGCGCCTGCGAATCCAGTTCCGGGCACTTACTACCTGCGCCACGTCGGCTTTTTAGGCGCGATGCCGCCGGCCATCAAGGGACTGGATGGGGTGGAATTCCAGGAAGGCGAGGAGGGGGTGATCGAGTTCTCCGCCGAGTGGGAGACCGCCGGCATCTTCCGCCGGCTCCGCGAGTTTTTGATCGAGAAGTTCGGCGTCGAGGACGCGGACAAGGCCATTCCCAGCTACATGGTCGAGGGAGCCGAGGACGCGGCACGCATGCCATCTGGGGGGGACGACCCCGCATTCACTGAACCAACGGGAGACACCACCATGACGGAACAGGAACTTAAGGACGCCCAGGCCAAGCTCGCCACTGACCAGGCGCAACTGGCGACCGATCGCGCGGCTCTGGATGCAGACGTCGCCTCATTTAACGAGCGCCAGCAGGCTGCCGATGATGCGGCTGCTGCGGCTCGGAAAACCCTGATCAGCGACACGGTCGACGCTCTCGTCAAGAAAGGCAAAGTGCTTCCCGCGAAGGCTGACGCTGTGAAGGCGTTTGCCGAGAAGCTGGCCGCAGACGGCGTGGTCGAGTTTGGCGAAGGCGACAGCGCCAAGCAGGAAGATATGACCGAGTTTTTCCTGGGCATGCTGGGCGCTGATATGAAGGGGCCCAGCTTTAGCGAGCACAGCGAGGAGGACGACCACCGCGATGACGGTGAGGACGCCGAGGGGCTGGCGAAAAAGGCGCTGGAGTTCCAGGAGTCAGAGCGTGCGGCAGGCCGCACTGTATCGATCACCGACGCGGTGAACCACGTTCAAAGCCAGTCCTAAACCAGCCGGCTAAACCACAGGAGTAAAGCAATGGCACAACCTGCACACATCAAGACGTTTTTGGCCCCTGCTCCGGTCGCCGGTATGAAGCTGGTGACCTTCGGCGCAGCTGACGGTGAAGTCGCTGCAGCCAGCGCCGTATCGGACACGCTCATCGGGGTTTCTGAGCGGATCGGCTCGCGCGATAACAACCGCGTCGACGTGATTGTTGGCGGTATCGCCAAGGTCACCGCGGGCGGCAATATCACGCGCGGCAACATCCTCACCACCGATGCCAGCGGAAATGCGGTTGCTTCCTCTGCCGGCACCGATCGCGTCGTAGGGATCGCGCTGCAGAGTGCGGTTGCTGGCGACATCATCGAAGTACTGATCGCCCAGGGCTAACCCGGCAAGGAGATAGGAGAGAAACATGGCTAATGCACCCTTTGTAACCGACCCGGTTCGCACAGCGATCGCCATCGCCTACATGAACGAGGCGTTTGTGGCGGACCAGGTATTGCCGCGAGCGCCTGTTGCGGCCGAGGAATTTAAGTGGGTCTCCTACAACAAGGAGGACCGCTACACGATTCCCGACACGACGGTTGATCGGAAAGGCGAGCTGAACCAGGTCGAGTTCGGCGGTACTGAGAAAACCGACATGACCAACGATTACGGCTTGAAGGACGTGATCCCCTCCAAAGACGTCGCCGCGGGCCAGAACGCCGGCATCGATGTCCTCGGAAACGCCACCGAGCTGTTGATGGACCTGATCCTGCTCGATCGGGAGCAGCGCGTCTCGTCTACGGTGATGAACCCGGCCGCCTACACGCTCAAAGAATCCCTGAGCGCCTCAGACCAGTGGAACACCGCGACAGGCAACCCGATTGTGCAGATCAGCGACGCCCTCGAGGTGCCACTGATGCGGCCGAACCGGATGCTCCTGTCCAGCGCGGGCGCTCTTGCGCTTCGTCGCAACCCGTTCATTGTCCAGGCCTTTAACGGCAACGAAGGACAGAACAACCTGGTGCCGATGGCGTTTATCGAGCAGCTGTTCGAAGTCCAGGTGATCGTCGGACGCGGCCGCTACAACAGCGCAAAACCAGGGCAGACTATGACGCTCACGCGTCTATGGTCTGACCATTGCGTGCTGTTCTATCAGAACCCGAGCGCTATGCCGAACCGCGGCGTCACCTTCGGCCTGACGGCGCAGTGGGGACAACGCGTCGCTGCGACCAAGATGGACGACGAGGTCGGCCTGCGCGGAGCCACGGTCATTAAGACTGGCGAGTCCGTGAAGGAGATCATCATCGCGGAGGACGTGGCTTACCTGCTGGAGAACGTCCTGGCGGCTTAACCGATACGCCCCCTCGGGGGCGTTGTCTTTAGAGGAGAACGAATATGGCAGAAGCCAAAAAGAACTGGTACGTCGAGTCACCGGTGCGCCTGGGCGGGAAGCTCTATCCGGTAGGCAGCAAGCTATCAGCGTCGGCCAGTGAGGTGCAGGGCATTGCGCACTGTCTCAGCGATCGGAAAGCACCAGATGCGGACACCATCGCCAGACAGCAGGCCGAGCAAGCAGCGTCCGAGCAGGCGGCAGCTGAGAAGGCGGAAGCGATCGCCAGTGCCGAGACTGCATTGGCCGAAGCGGTTGCAGGCAAGGACAAGAAGGCCATCGACGTGGCCGCAGAGGCCTTGTCAGCGCTGGTAGAAAAACCGGCGGCAGAGCTGATCAAGACAGCTCAGGACGCAGCGAAGTCCTAACAGGGCAACACGGCGGTAAGGGACCACTTAACCCAACCCCTGAGCATGAAACGGCCGGCAACCCCGGCCGTTTTTTTTGGAGGACATAGGTATGTACTGTACAGAGCAAGACCTCGAAACACGGTTCGGCGCCGACGAGTTGGACACTGTCGCGTGGGACCCTGACACCGGCGCTAGAGACACCGAGAAGATCACCCGCGCCTGCCAAGACGCGACGGAAACCATCAACGCTTACATCGGGGCCATCGCAACTGTGCCGCTAGCAGAGCCGGTTCCGGAGGTTATCGTTCGCCTGGCTTGCGACATGGCCCGGTACCGGCTGCATGACAACAACCCTCTGGATGAAGTCACCAAGCGTTTTGAAGCTGCGCTACGGATGCTGCGCGACTTTAGCGACGGCAAGGCGGTGCTCCAGCTCGCTACGACCGAGTCCAGCGCAGATGTATATGCTCAGCGCGATGAGCACGATCGCACGTTTACCCGGGAGACTCTCGCGGACTTTTAGATGGCAGAAGCGTTCGACATCGAGCTACAAAATCGGCAGATCAATCGACTGATTACGAAGCTGATCAATGCCCGTAAGACCGCCCCTCTCATGGACGAAGTGGGACGGATCATGGTGAGCGACACCCGCCTAAACTTCCGCCAGCAGCGCGGACCAAACGGAGAGAAATGGAAGCCAACGGCCCGGGGCGGCCAGATCCTAAGCGACACCGGCCGGCTGCGTAACAGCATTCGATACGACGCCGGCGTCGACCAGGTGCGCATTGGTACGAACATAATCTACGGGCCCATTCACCAGTTTGGCGGCACTATCAAGGCAAAGAACGGGCCCTATTTGAAGTTCATGATTGGCGACAAGTTCGTGCAGGTACCGAGCGTCGATATCCCGGCGCGACCGTTCATCGGGATCGGCTCTCGCGCCGTCGACAAGATCAACGCAGCCGTCGAGGCCTGGGCCGAGCAGCTGTTCCGCTAGGAAATTTCCCAACTATCAGCGCCCCCGGTGGTTACCCAAGAATAGCCGCCATGGGATTACTGACCGACGCGCTCTCACATATCACCAGCCAGGTACGTTCGGCCTTGGATGCTGATATCGACGTGCAAGAGCACGCCGGACGCTTCACCGAGGACGAGCTGGGCAAGATCCTGTTAAAGCCGCGCAGCGTGCTGGTAGCCGTCGAGCAACTTCCGGAACTCAACGTCACGACCGACGGCATCCAAGAGTGCACGGTTCAGTTTCTGATTTTTGTCATCTGCAGCGACGTGCGCGGTACAGACCGACACGCCGCAGCCCTGGCATTGGTAGAACAGCTGCTGCCACTCGTCGTGTACGCCAGGTGGGGTCAGGACACGCGGTACCAGCCCGTGCTACCCGCCAACATCACGGCCGAGAACCTCTACAGCGGCGACATCAGTAAGGGGAAGGGCATCGCATGGTGGGCCATTTCCTTCACGCAGGCCATCCGCAACTAAGGAGTTAACGACATGGCACGAGTAGACCGCTCATACATCGGCAAAGGGCCGGTATATTTCAAGGTAAAGGGCAATGACGGTGGCCTGTTCCCGATCGGCAACTGTTCCAACCTGGAAGTCTCATTTGACGAGGAGGAGCAATCGCTCCGCGACTTCACGTCCCCCGGCGGCGGTAACGCCAATATCCTCACATCCATCAGCGCCGTCTCTGGCAACCTGGTAATGCACGACTACAGTGCCGACAACCTGGCGCTAGCCCTTCGAGGCTCGGTCGTCCAGGAGACCGCCGGCGCTGTTAGTGACGAGCCACACAGCACCAATGGCGTCGACGGCGAATTCATTCCGTTTGATTTTATCCGCGACGCCACTCAGCCCCTGACCGTAACGCTCACTGATACTTCTGCGCTTGCCGAGGGCACGGATTACAGCGTCGAAAACAACGGCATCATAGTGATTGGCACCGGCGCGATCGACGCAACCGGGATCCTTGTCGACTACACCAAAGCAGTATCCGAGGTGATGGAATCGCTCACGGACGCCGGCGGCGAGTACGAGCTGGTCTTCAACGGGCTGAATGAAGCGCAGTCCGGAAAAGCAGTGGATATCCGCATGCATCGCGTCAAGTTCAGCCCCGCACAGGGCCTGAGCTTCATCGGCGAGGAATTCGGTGAAATGAGCGTGGACTTTGAGCTGCTCTCTGATCAAACGATCACCGGCGCCGGCATATCCCGGTTTATGAAAGTCAGCCAGGCGCTCTAGCACATATTGGCCCCCGCCAATTAGCCGCGTGAGTGGCACTTCACAGGGCGGCTTTATGCCGCCCTTTTTTTTACCCACCAGGTAGACCGCCATGGCTCTGAGAGACTCCGTACTTAACATCGTCATTCGTGCCAGGGACCTGACGGCAGGCGTCCTGCGCCGCTTCCGCGGCGAGCTGGACAACGTCGACGACTCGGCACAGCGCACAGCGTCGGGCGGCTTAGCGCGGCTTAGAACAGCCGTCGTCGGCGCGGTGAGCGCCTTCGCCACCTTCACCGGGATCCGCGCAGGCCTGGCTGCTGTCTTCAACACCGGTAACGACTTCGAGAAGCTGGCGCTGCAGCTCGAAGCGGTGATGGGATCCGTAGAGGAGGGCGAGCAGGCGACAAACTGGATTGTCGAGTTCACCAAGAACACCCCACTGCAGCTGCAGCAGGTGACGGAAGCATTTATCCGGTTAAAGAACTTCGGTATCGATCCCCAGAACGGCAGCCTGCAGGCCATCGTCGATCAGAATGAAAAGCTCGGGGGTGGCTACGAGCGACTGATAGGAATCACCAACGCGCTGGGCCAGGCCCAGGCAAAGCAGCGCCTGCAGGGAGAGGAGATCCTGCAGCTGGTAGAACGTGGCGTCCCAGTCTGGGATCTGCTCGCCAACGCGACCGGCAGAACCACCCGCGAGCTGCAGGAGCTGTCTAGCGCCGGCAGGTTAGGCACTGACGTCATTGCCGACCTGATTGTCGAGATCGGCAAAGCCGCCGACGGTAGCGCCGCCAGGAACATGCAGACGCTATCAGGCATCGTTTCCAACCTGCGCGATGAGTACACACTGTGGCTTGCACAGGTGGCGGACCAGGGCGCCCTCGACGCGCTAAAAGTCGTCCTGCAGGATTTGCGCGGCCGCTTCCAGGCGCTCGCAGCTGACGGCTCCCTCGAGCGCTTCGCGCAACAAACCAGCGATGCGATATCGGGGCTCATCGGGATTTTCTCGAGCAGCGTTGAGTTTGTTGTTACCTACAGCCGTGAGATCACCGCGCTCGCTAAGGCCTTCGCGCTCTTTCAGGTGGCCCGCGTCACAGCCAGCGTCGTCGGCTTTACTGCCAGCCTCGTCTCGAGCGCCAGGCAGAGCGTGCTATTCACTGCGAGTGTTGGTGCCGCCACCACCGCGATCGGTCGACTGCAGGCATCGCTGCTGGGAATACAGGCGTTCCTTATTGGCTGGCAGATCGGCGAGTACGCGCGGGAGCGATTCGTCGAGGTCGAGAAATGGAGCAATCTGCTTGTAGGAGGCCTGCTGTTGGGCTGGGAGCAGCTGCGGCGAGGGTGGGAGATAACCCGCGCGGTCTTTACTGACGACACCGTAGAGGCCGCCCAGGAGCGCAGTGACGCCAGGATCCAGCAACTTAAGGCAAGCATAGCCGCTCTGACCGACGAGGCGCTGCTGGCCCAGGAAGGCATGCGTGGCGTCGCCGGCGCCACGGAGGACGTCATTAACGACCTCACAGGCGCTGCCGGCGAGGCGTCCAATGCACTCGATCAGACTGCTGACAAGAGCGAGGAAGCGACGGATCGCATCAGCAAGGCCCTGGAAGGCCTCGACGTCGACCTTAAGACGGTCACCGACGGTATCAGCGGCGTCGGCCAGGAAGCGATCGCCGCGTTCAACACGGTGATCGAGGCAGAGCGCGAGGCCGGACGTGAAGCACAGGTGCAGAGCCGCAGTATCCGCGAGGCGTTTATTGCAGCGTTTGACGATATCGAGACCGACGCCGGCCAGCGCGAGCTGCTCTCATCGCTTCGCGGAGCTTTCGAGGCAGGGCAGATCAGCGCAGCTGACTACACGGCAGCGCTCGAGGCTGTAGAGAGCAAGGTCAGCGAGGTCGCCGCGTCTACGATTAACTGGCAAGCGACTGTCCAGGACGCGACAGAGAGCGTGCGACAGCTGGGTGAAGCGGGGGAGGCTGTGGGCCCCCAGGTCCAGGCAGGCGCCCAGCAGGCGTCCAGTGCCGCGGCGCTGATCTCAGGGGCCCTCGAGGGTTACACCCAGCAGCTTCTGCAGCTGGGCCCCGCGGCCGCCGGCGCGTTCCGTGAACTCACATCCGGAGCCGAGCCGATAGCCGAGGAAACCGACCGGCTGCGTGAGCGCCTCGAGTCCGTGCGGACTGAGGTCGAGAACATCCGTCAAGAAGGCCTGCGTCTGCAAGACACCAGCGGGCTGCAGGACTACCTGCGCGGTGTTAGGCAGACCGCCCGGGAGGTCGAGATCGCATTCCTCGAGCAAAAGCTCGCGGCTGACGATCTGTTTGTGTCCTGGGAGAACGGTGCGATATCGGCGGATAGCTACATCGCACGTGCCCAGGCCGCCATTCGCCAAGGCGACCTGCTCGACGATCAGACACTCGACAACCTGCAACGCGGCATCGATAACGCCAGGCGTTCCATGGAGAGCCTGAACCAGTCCACGGCGCGGACACTTTCAAATCTGCAGAACGAGCTTGACCGGCTCCAGGGCAACACCGAAGCCGTCGAGCAGCGGCAGTTTGAGCAGCAGATACGCGAGCTGGAAGCGCAGCTCGAGGAGGCACGACAACGCGGCGACCAGGAGTCGATCAGCAACGCACAAGAGAGCCTGGACCTCGCACGTCAGATCTACCGGGTCACTCAGCAGCAACGGGAGGAGGAAGCGCGTGCACAGCGTGCAAGGCAGGCAGAGCGCAATGCGGCCGATACCGCGGAAAATTCCCGAAGGGACACCGGTACAACCCAGCAGCAGACTACTAGCTCAACCCAGCAGGTAATCCGCATCGAGGCCGGAAACCGCAGCGCCACGGTGACGACGGACAACCCCGATCAGCTGCTCGATGTGCTCAGTGAACTAGGAACGACAACATCATGATATTGGACGGCCTGGAACTACCCGACTCCCTGTGGTGGCAGGACGAATTCACGTGGGCCGAGATCGCTCAGACGCAGGACCGAGGCGTCACCGGCTCCTTTCTTGTTCAGGAGCAGCGCCTGCAGTTCGGCCGACCCATTACGCTGGTGGGCGGGAGAGAGGCCTGCTGGCTACCACGCAGCACACTGGAGCAGCTCTACGCCAAAACCAATGAGCTGAACAAGACCATGGCCGTCACCCTGCCGGACGGCCAGCAATTCACGGTGATCTTTAACCGCAACGGCCAGTCACCGGTTCAGGCGGAGCAGCTCACTCGCTGGCAGGGCACCCCCGACCAGGACACCTGGTATGTGCTCGAGACCCTTCGCCTCATCACTGTAGAACCATAGGACGACACCCATGGCAATTAACCCGACCGACGTAAAGCTCTACGAATCTCAGCGGCTCACCGACGAGGACGACGGCGGCGGCCGCGCCACCGGCAACGAGGTCGTCGACGGACAGATCAACAACCTGTTCCCCGACATATCACGGCTAGACCGGACTCTCGGCGACGTAGCGCTCCGCAAGGCATTTCTGGGCATCGATACAAACAACGCCGACGTCTACCTCGGCGCACACGCCGTCGTCGTACAGCCCCCTGCAGACGGCAATGTCAGCATCGTCCTATTCGATGCCGGCAGCGAGAGCGACGAGCGTAGCGACGCGCAGAACCGTATCGAGAGCTACGTGGTTCAGGGCGCGACGGCCGAGCTGGATTTGCTGGGAAATCAGTTTCAAGGCCAGCGGCAGCTGGTGTGCTGGCAGCGGGTAGAGGCTACGCTGCCGCAGGTAGGCGACGTGTTTTACCTGTTCGATCCGAACAACAGCACTCCCGAGGCGACGATCGATCAGTACGTGCGCGTGACGGAGGTCGAAGCAGACGATGAGTTCATCTTCACCACCCAGAGCGGATCTACGTTCACAGAGTTTACGCGGCGCCGGCTCGTGCTTTCGATATCGGCGCCGCTCGAGCACACCTTCCCAGGGGGTGAGTTCACGCCAACGGGGCCCACAGATCCGCACAGCGAGATCTTCACAACCGAAGTGGCAGACGCTGCCCGTTACTGGGGGGTGACAAACTCCGAGTCCGCCGCGGCGCCAGGCGACCTGCAGATCCTCGCCCAGAGCATTTACGCCAACCTGGTACCCAGCGCTCAGTCAGAGCAGCCGCTTATTGACCAGGGCATGGGAGGCGTCAACACCGGTGTTCGAGCTGCAACAGCCGCCGATTACACGGAAACGTTCAGTATTCTATACCTGACCAGCACAGCAGCCAGAGGCTATACAGCGCGAGCGATCGTTCCAGGCACGGCGACCGTCACTATAAGCACTAGTACGTACACGGATGATGGCGCCGGCACACTAACCCGCGTTACTGGTGGCTTCCCATTTGCAACGTTTTCTATCGACTACGACAGCGGCCTGATAGAGGGGACGCGCGACAGCGGCACAGCTACGCCAGGAACGACTGCCGACGGATCCATCACCTATCGCCCGGGGGCACCATACACCGGCCGCCTAGAGAGCTTGAGCGTGCCAATTACGCTGGCCAACCGATCGTTTAACTACACCGCCAATCTCGCGGCCACAAAACCGCGCCCTGGCACAATGGTGGTGAGCTTCATGGCGCTAGGCGAGTGGTTCGAACTCCGCGACAGCGGCACTGGTGAGCTGCAGGGTGCCGGCACAGGATCCGTAGACTTCACCACGGGCACTGTTGCTGTGACCCTCGAGGCGCTTCCCGACGTCGGCACGGCGGTTATTTATCAGTGGCTCATGGACATTGAGGACGAAGTGACCGTGCAGACTGGCGCGTTCCCCGACGCCGGCGCCCAGGTGAGCCTGCAGGCGTCAGCCGGAGCCATTGACCCAGGCACGCTGATCATTACCTACACGGCCGCCAGCACGGCCAGGACCATGACCGACGATGGCGCCGGCGGCTTTACCGGTGATGGGACAGGCACCATCGACTATGCAAACGGTGTCGCGGATATCGTGCCAGCATTTCTGCCCGACCAGGGCACAGGCTTTGACCTGGCATACGACACCAGCACGCCACAAACCGAGGTAGCTGCATCGCCCAGCCCGACCACCGGGATCCTGGCCGGCTCGCTCACGAACACGCCGGTGAAAACGCGCAGCGTCTCATTCACATACCAGGTTCAGCGTCTCAGGAGCGGCGCCCCAGGGACGACGTCCGAGCCAACCGGTTTTATTACGCTGGCTAGATTGGTGCAGGACGACGGCGCCGGCAACCTGGTCGACGAGCAGGGAGCGAGCATCGGAACCGTTGACTATGCAACCGGTGCGTACAGCTTCGAGGCGCTGGACGAGTACGATCGGACCTACAACAGGATATCTACCGCAGGCTTTACCAAGGACCTGGTGACCGTGAGCGCCACGCTTCGGGAGTCCTATGTTTCTGCAAGCATGGCGATCGCTTACAGCGACACAGCGGATGTCACAACGCCCGCAACGGACAACGCGATCATCCCGAACAGTCTGACGTTTGAGCTGCTGCCAACCGCCAATCAGCTGGTGCCAGGCTCGCTGCTCTTTACCTTTGCCGGCGAGACGTTCATCGATCGCGATGGGATCCTCTACCAGGCGTTTGTCTCGAGCACTGGCGCAGCGACCGCGGTGGGCAGCGTCGACTACAACGCCGCCAGGGCAACGATCGATAGCTGGGCGCCTGGCGCTACGCCAGGTATCGATATCCTCGCCGCGCTGACCTCAAACCGGGCTACGCTCACCACCAGCATCGCATTCCGAACACCTGGTGCGCCTCTGCGGCCGCAAAGCCTGCAAATCACCATCACCGATATCGACGGCAACCTCATCGTCGAAAGCGCTGACGCTAACGGCAACATTACCGGCGCCAGCGTTGACGGCACGGTGAACGTGGAAACCGGGATCGTGCAGCTCGACTTTACCGACGGCGTGGACCCAGTGCCGGTGTTCCCCGACACCGGCCGCTACAACGCTATCGTGGTGAGCTTCCTGCCGCTCGACGCTTCATTGATCGGCCTGGATCCTGTGCGCCTGCCGAGCGACGGCCGCGTGCCGATCTTTAGGCAGGGCGACGTTATCGTGATAAGCCACACTCAGACGGCCGACATTGGCACCCCCACAGCCGGCCAGGTATTCGACACCGGCCGCGACTTTATAGCCGCGGTAGAGATCACCGATAGCGCGGGGGTGGACCTGGATCCAGCCCAGTACGCCGTGAACCGGGTAACCGGCGTCGTCACTTTTGCAGACCCCCTGCTGCTGCAGGACGCATCTGCCAACGCGCTAACAGCGCCGTTTAATGTGGCCAACCGCGTGGAGCACATGAGCGTTGTCAACGATGTACAGATTACAGGCGAGGTGAGCTTCATAGCGCCGCTTGCGCACGACTACCCGGCAAACGAGACCGTTATCAGCTCGGCGCTGGTCTGGGGTGACATTAACAGCCGTGTGTTCGCCTTTTTCACCCAGAGAACCTGGGACAGTGGCAACCCCAACTGGACCGACCAGCGCATCGGCGACGACACCACGGCGCAGTACAACGAGATCGACAACCCGGTCGAGTTTGCCAACAACGGCGCCATCACTGAGCGCTGGGCACTGGTATTCACCGGCGCCACAAACTTCAATATCGTCGGCCAGAACCTCGGCATCATCGGGCAGGGATCCACGGCCACCGACACGGCGCCGCCCAACCCCAACACCGGCAATCCGTATTTCATTATTCGAGCCGCGGGCTGGGGGAGTGGCTGGATCGCCGGCAACGTTGTCAGATTCAACACTGAGGGCGCTCTGGCTCCGATCTGGATTGCCAGAACCGTGCTGTCTGGCCAGGCCTCGGTAGAGGACGACGAGTTCACGCTGCAGATCCGCGGAGACGCTGACTAATGCCGCGGTACCAAGATGAAATCGTCACGCTTGGGCCGCAGCTCTACTGGCCCACCACGGAGACCAGTGGGCCCCTGCTGAATATCATCGGCACGGCGCCGGAAGCTAACACCCGGTTTAACGTCGTCGGGACGGTGGACTACACGCCCGACCTATCACCGTTCGAGCCGGGTGGCGTATCGGGCACGACCGCCGGCAGCTTTGAGCAGCTAAGCCAGCTCGATCAAATGACCGCGCAGACATTTACGCTTGTCATGGGATACAGAACACCCCCGGCAGCGCAGGTTAGTACCGCACTATTTCACTTTGGCGACCTAAGATTCTCGCAGCGATGGGGCTGGTGGTTCCTTAACTTTGAGCAGCAGCTTCGTTTCAGCACCTGGTCCGGATTATTCCGAGATGCGATATGCCCGGTCGTGCTGCCTGAGAACACGACGTACCACCTGGTGCTGCGCGTTGAGTCCGGCGTTAAAGTGGATTTCTTTCTCGACGGCGTCAACGTGCACAGCGAGGATCCTTGGCCATATGCAACACACATCCCCAACACGGCCGGCCGCCATGCTCGCTTAGGAGCGCTCCGGAACTCGGCGCTAGAGCGCGAGAGCGACCAGGCATACGCGCACCCCGCATACTTTGACCGACTGCTCACGGATCAAGAGATAGCGACTCTCTACGAGTTCTGGAGCACCGAGGAAATACTGCTGCCGCCGCAGCGCGGGCGCGTAACAGGCAGCACGGTAATCGAAGCGACACCGGTAGAGCGGGACGTTATCGCGCTGACCTTCGCGCCGCAGCCGATCCCCGACACGGATCCGCCTCAAAGCGCACGGCAGATAGTCGGCGAAACGCGCTCAGGGCCTGACGGTTCATTTACGTTGGAGTTTGACCATACCGGGGAAGTGATCGTGCTTGCCCTGGGAGAGTACGGCACGCCCTGGGCGGCCGACACGGTCTACGCGGTGGGCGACAGGATCCGGCCCACGACTGGAAACGAGACTGGCTATGCATACGTCTGCACGGTGCCGGGCACCGCCGGCGCTGATGAGCCCACCTGGTGGATCGGTGCCGGCACGACCGGAGCAGTAGGTACGGCCACATTCGAAGCCGTCTCAACGTACTGGCCTGTGGCGCATGCACCTATACAACCCGAGGTTTTCGATACCGGACCGCCAGGCGGCAACGTGCCCGATATCACCGTCGTTATGGACCCCGCCAACACGAATGCCAATCTCACGATTACAAACGACCTTGAGGTATCAGGGAGCGGCAGCTCATGGAAGTCCTCGCTCGCTGACACCAGCCGCAATACAGGCCTTTTCGTCTTCGAGGTCACCCTGGACAGCGACTACCCAGCAACGCAATACACAGCGGGGGTGGCGGCCCCGGGCGCCAACATCAACAGCTACGTCGGGAGCGAGCCGACCAGCTGGGGACTTGCGGGCGACGGCAGGATTTACAACAGCGGCAGTTTTAGCAACAGCCCGGTACGCGTCGATGACCCTGCAGAAACCGTACAGGTTCGCGTCAACATGAACGCGAACACCGTTGAGTGGTTCGACGGCACCAACACGGCAAGTGCGAATATCACGCTCACCGACGTCCTACCGGCCGTCAGCCTCTTTGGTCCAAGCGCCGGCGTCACCGCCAACTTTGGCGCGTCGCCTTTCGTCCACGCAATGCCGGCAGGTTTCTCATCATGGGACGGTAGCCAGGAGGCGTAAGCCTTGTACATCCCCCCACCAGGAACAGCTGTAGCGATCGACTTTGAGCGGGCGAACTACATTCCGCTCCCCGGAACCAACGTATCGATCGACTTTTCCGCCAACCAGGCAGAGGTATTCGACCCCACACCAGTGCCAGGCGTTATCGTCGGTATCGCAACGCCCTGGAGACCGAGCGCTCCCGAGACCGAGACGCAGCGTGCATCGGCATTCCAGCAAGCCCGCGTCGTTCAAGTAAAGCGGCGCCTAAACAACAACCAGGCAGCGAACGATCCAGGCCTAGCGATCGCGTCTAGCTTTGGCAGGCCTGATGTGCGAGAGCGACAGACTGACGTTGCATGGGGGGTGCCGGCGCCGATCAGCATCACTACCTACGCTCCGCACGGTACGCCCCAGATACGCGATATCGATGCACTGGCGCTCAGCTGGGAAGTAGCTTCTCAGCAGCCCGAGTACTCGCCAGTGATGGACTACCTTAACGTCACCCCCAGAAAAGACAGCGGGGTCGCCAGCGCTTACAACGACGTCGATCAATTTAGCGAGTTACGCCAGGGCGAGATATTACTCCGATCACTCGCGGACAGCTTCACATCCCCGGTCCTGCTCGACTTTGAGGATCTGCGACGTATCGGCGAGACCGGCACATTCGACCTGGCCGGAGGCCTGGCACCGAACTTCGCAATTCAGCCTAAAGATGCACGGCCGCGGCTGAGATTTAACGACGGTGCAGACAAGGATCTGTTTGGCGATTTTCCCTGGGGGCCCAGCGGATCCCGAGACACCAGCTTGGACTTTGCATATCCCGACTACAACGGCCCGGTGACGCCACCTGGTGAGCCGATCCCTGCGGTTGAAAAGGAGACCTACTACATCATGAACACGGTTAACGTTCAGCGCGTGAGCGACAGCACGCCGATCGACATGCAGAACATCACCATCAGCCTGGACGTCGACAGCTGGGCTTGGCAGCTTTCCGGCCAAGTGCTCGGCGCCAACGCTCTAGCCACTGTCCAGCCCACTGCTAGCGGCCTCATCGACATAGCGGTAGAGATCAACGGATATCAATGGATATTCATGATTGAGAGCTACAGCGGCAGTCGGGCCGTTGCCGATGAGCGCTACACGGTGAGAGGCGTCAGCAAGATTCAGACGCTTGCGTCTCCCTACAGCGACACCTCGAGCGCAGCACTTACCAGCGCCACCCTGGCCAACCAGGTGATCGACGATATCTTGCTCAACACCGGTTACACGGCAACATTCGATACAACGCCCAGCTGGCTCATCGATGCGGAGGCCTTCACCTTCCAGGACAAAAGTCCGATCCAGGCGATTAAGCTCATTACCGATGCGGCCGGCGCCATTATCCGCCCTGATCGCACCGCGCAGGCTTTGGTGATTCAGCCGCGATTTAAGGTGAGTCCCTGGGCGCTCAGCGCTGCACCCCTGACCGATATCGACGCCGATATCCCGATGGCTATAGTCAGCAGCGAAGCGCTCCAGTTCCAGCCTGCGCCGCTCTACGACACGGTTTACATTAGCGGCACTAACGTTGGCGTTGCTAACCAGGTAACGCGTAGTGGCTTTCCTGGGACCTCGCCGGCGCCCGACGTCTTCGATGACCTTATGACCGATACCAGCATCACCACTGAGAGGGCACGCCAGGTGATTGCAGCCAGCGGCAACCGAGGGGAGTACACCCTGGTGCTTCCAGTTCCAGAGTTCCAAACGGAAGCGCCAGGCCTGGTTGAGCCTGGAATGATCGTCCAGGTCGTGGAGGGCGGTAGCAGCTGGCGCGGCTACTGCTTAGGAACAAGCATCCGGGCGCCTCGGTCGGGCGCTGAGAAGATAGAGCAGACATTGCGACTGGTACGTTTCTATGAGCACTAATATCACCGTCAACGCCTTTCAGAAGTTCAAGCAGCTTATACCGTCGGGGCAGCGAACGTATGGCGAAGTCGTGAGCCTGGACGCCGTTAGCGGGACAGCCGAAGTGGAGCTGAGCAATGGCTCCAGGATCCGCGCCAAGGGATCCGCAGCGGTCGGCGATCGCGTGCTGGTGGTCGACTCAGAGATTCGACAAACCGTACCGTCGCTGCCTTTTAGCAACATCGAGCTTTTTTGATTTCGATTCTGTGACCTCGCTCCTATACACGAAAAGTAATAGGCGCTAACTTCCCCTGCCCCCTCTTTTTGCTCTATCACACGGAGGTACCAGTGAAAGAAGTAACGGGCTTTAGAGAGCAGCTTCACGTCCTGGCGCAACTAACGGGCATTGACGGCGCGATCGAGACGCTCGATGACAACGAAAGGGCTAGCCTGCGAACGATCGCAGCTGAGTTACGCGCACCTGAATTCAGAGGTGGCGAACAGGTCCGGCAAGACGTCATAACCGGCAGCATGCAAATCCGTGCGATTCAAAAAATGCTCTTTGGTGACGACCGATATCAGCTGCTCAACAGCGAGACATGCCACGCCGCGCTGGAGCTGAGCGCACTCATTAACACCCGCATGATTTCGGACTCGGAGTACTTGGTGCGAACCGGGCAGTGCGCCTGCGGCAACGACCGTGCATCAGCAACGGTTTTGCAGCTGGTCGCCAGCCGGGAAGCGGCCGGTAAAAATACAAGGGAACTCCTGGGGAACTCGTCAGATTTAGGCGACGTAAGCGACTGATTTTGCGAACGTCTTAGCTATCTAGGACCAGTCCATCATAGGCGCGATGCAGAAGCGGTGTTGCAACAGGTCTTCCATAGCAGGGGGTTAAGCGGGGTTATATAATCGCGCGCAAATTCTACCAGAGCCCACCATGACTGTACGCACCCGCATCGCGCCGTCGCCGACGGGCGATCCTCATGTCGGTACCGCCTATATCGCACTCTTCAACCTGTGTTTTGCCCGTGCTCAGGGCGGGCAGTTTGTGCTGCGAATTGAGGACACGGACACAGCGCGCAGCACGCCAGAATCCGAGCAGGCTATTTTGGACGCCATGCGCTGGCTGGGCCTGGATTGGGACGAGGGTCCCGACGTGGGCGGTCCCTTTGGCCCCTACCGCCAGAGTGAACGCATGCACCTGTATGCGGACTATGCGGAGCAACTGGTCAAGGAAGGCAAGGCCTTCCGCTGCTACCGGACACCAGAAGAACTCAATCAGCTTCGGGAGCAACGCCGTGCGGCAGGGCTGGCCACCGCTTTGAAACCCGCGGATTTGATGCTGCCGGAGGCAGAGCAGGCCAAACGATCGGACGCCGGTGAGCCGTTCGTGATTCGCATGATGGTGCCGGATGAACCCGGCACCTGCGCGGTCGATGACCTTTTAAGAGGCACCATAGAGCTGGATTGGTCCATGGTGGATGCACAGATATTGCTGAAGTCAGATGGTATGCCCACCTATCACCTCGCCAATGTTGTGGACGATCACCTGATGGAGATCACCCATGTCATCCGCGGCGAGGAGTGGATCAACTCAGCGCCCAAGCACAAACTGTTGTATGAGTACTTTGGGTGGGATATGCCGGTGCTCTGTCATATGCCCTTATTGCGCAACCCTGACAAGAGCAAACTGTCAAAGCGCAAGAACCCCACCAGCATTCTCTATTACCAGGCAATGGGTTATCTGCCGGAGGCACTGCTTAACTACCTGGGGCGAATGGGCTGGTCCATGCCCGATGAGCGCGAGAAGTTCAGTTACGGTGAAATGCTGGGTGCGTTTGACATTCAACGCGTGTCGCTGGGAGGGCCGGTATTCGACGTGGAAAAACTGAACTGGCTGAACGGCCTGTGGATTCGTGAAGAGCTGTCTGACGAGGAGCTGACGGGCAGGCTGCAGGAATGGGCCTTCAACCGCAGACGCATGCTGGCGCTGCTGCCCCATGCCAAGCCGCGGATGGAAACGTTCAGCGACCTGGTGCCGCTGGCGGGGTTTTTGTTTGCTGGCACGCTACCCCTGGATAGCAGCGACTTCGACGGGCTGAGTCAGGAGGGCGAAGAACTGTTGCAGTCGCTACAGTTTGTCCTCTGGCGGCTGGAGGCACAACGGCACTGGACGCGCGACAATGTATTTGCGGACGTGAAAGCCATTGCCGATACCACCAGCCTGAAAATGAAGGACTTTCTGGCGCCCCTTTTTGTCGCGGTATCCGGCTCCACCGCCTCCTTTTCGGTATTCGATGCCATGGTGCTGCTAGGTCCTGATATGACCCGAGCCAGGATTCGCCATGCTATAGAGGCGCTGGGCGGCGTCTCCAAGAAGGCGATGAAGCGCTTTGAGAAGGTGTATCGGGACATTGACGGAATCTAGGTCTACGGAGACTGATATGCGAAGAAACATTCTCTGCACACTGCTCATAGCCGGCTTCGTAGTTTCGCCATCAGTAGCCACCGCCGAGGTGTTGGCTGCTGGCCGCACAGGCTTCAGTTTGAAGATTGAGACACTCAGCCAGGCGTCGCCTGCTCGAGCCTACAAAGCGTTTTCTGCTGTAGAGCGTTGGTGGGATATGACGCACAGCTACGGGGGCGACGCCGAGAAGCTATCGATTGAGCTCGCGCCGGGTGGTTCGATGCTGGAGTCTCTGCCAAACGGAGGCTTTATCGAGCATATGCAAGTGGTCTACGCCAACCCTGGCAAAGAGCTGCGTTTGCTGGGCGGTCTGGGCCCGCTGCAGCCGATGGGTGTTTACGGCGCGATGAATATTCAGTTCGAAGCCTTCGGCACGGGCAGCAAGACCGTTCTCACTTACAACGTCAGCGGGTTCTCTGCGCAGGGTCTGGTCGAGCTTGCGCCGATTGTCGATCGCGTTCTGGCGGGTCAGATGCAGCGTCATGCCTCTTACGCTGATGTGCTTAAGCAGCAGGCCGACAGTGGTTCGTGATAACCCTGCTACGGGCGTGAACCATTGACACTACAGGGCCTGCTCACTATTATGCGCGGCCTTGTTTGGGGCTATAGCTCAGCTGGGAGAGCGCAACACTGGCAGTGTTGAGGTCGGCGGTTCGATCCCGCCTAGCTCCACCAAACACTCTTAAACCCTGGTTTAAACACCGGGGTTTTTTATGGGTCGAGTGGCGAGCCGCTATCCCTCTGCTGCGTGTTTGCAGATCAGAAGCTCATATCCAGTCGGATTGCGATGGTTCGGGGGTCGCCTAGAACGGCGCTGCTGATGTCTCCTGTAGTATTCAGGCTGACGAAGTACTCCTCATCGAACAGGTTGGTCGCCAGCGCAGTAATTCGCGTGCTGTCGGTGATGCGATAGCCTATGCGGGCATTTACCAGGAGAAATGACTCGCCGATGAAATCATCGTTGTTTCCTGGCGATCCAAACACAGAGTCACGATAGGTAAGGTCAATACCGCCAAACAGGCCGTTGCCTCCAAAGTAGTCTATCCCGGCGTTGCCAGAGCGTCTGGGCGCATTGGGAAAGCGATTACCATCGAATTCTTCGAACTCGATAAATTCGCCGTAAGTAAACGCCGCCGATCCGTAGACTGTTAATTCTGGAGATAGGTTGTAACGCAGCTCTGTCTCAAGACCATAGAGTTCAGACTTACCGGCATTCTCGGTAATGGCAATAGTTTCAAATGGGGGCGGCAGCGGCACGGATACCTGCTGGTCTGTCCAATCCGAATAGTAGACGTTGGCGGACCAGGTCAAACGGTTGTCGAGGAAAAAGGCTCGGCTGGATGCTTCATAATTCCAGAGGAACTCTGGGTCAAAGGGTGCGAGTTCTCCTGTTGCGTTGTTGATAATCGCCCCGCCGGCCCGATACGCGCGCTGCACAACGAAGGCCAGGGTCCAGTTTTTATCAGTCGTATAGCGAATGCCTAGTTTGGGTAGCCAGGCGTCGTAAGAAGCTTCAAAAAGATCGTTGACTTCGCCAGCTTGGGGGGCGAACAGGTTTTCCAGCAATGGCGGAACATTGCTGAATTGTGAGACGCGACGGCTGTCCTCTTCGGTGTCCTCATTGTCATAGCGCAACCCAAACAACAGATCGAAATTACTGGATATCTGAAACTCTCCGTCGACGTAGATCGCGTAACTGTCGAGCTTCGAATCGCTCTGTATATCCTGGAATGAGCGTAAGTCTGGCGGCAGAGGGAGCGTCCGAATCAGGCGAGCTAGTGTCAGTGCGTTTATGGTACTGAAGTCTCCGTCCTGCCCCGCGTAGTACACGCCGAGCGTGCTACGTAGGCGCTCGTTCTGGTAGCTGAGTCTTAATTCCTGCGTAAACGTTGTGTTCTCAAAGGAAGTATCCAGAAAATCCGTGGGTTCAGGGGTATTATCCGCGTCTAGCACGCGGTCACGTGAACTATCCTGGTAGCTGGTAATCGACAATAAAGCCAGACGGTCGTTGATCTGCCAGGATAGATTGACGGTTTGCAGGAAAGACTCGCCACTCCTGATGCCGTCTTCATTGTTCGCGATTTCTCTTTCGATATCGTCCGGATCGGGTTTTCCTGCATCGGGCGGGTTTTCAAAACGAACGCCATTATTACCGATACGGTTTTCTGAGTAGGAGGTGGTGGAGATAATCGACAGGTCTTCCCGGGGGTCGAACCGCAGCTTTAAACGTGTGTTCCAAAGGCGCGTTGCGTCGGCGTCCTCATCCAGGAAAACATTTTCATTGAAGCCATCTGTTTCCCGGTAGTCCGCGCTGATTCGAAAAGCGAGCTTGTTGTCGATTAAGCCGCCACCACCCGCCAAAGCCCCCCAGCGCTGTCCGTAATCGCCAACTTCAAGCCGGGCTTTACCGTCCCACTCGTACTCCGGGTCACGCGTGCGCACATAGATGGCTCCTGCCAGGGTGTTCCGACCCAGGTTGGTGGACTGCGGCCCACGAAATACCTCCACCTCCTGAAGGTCCCAGGCGCCAAGCGGTCCCACCAGCAAATTGCTGTTATCCAAAGGGCTGTCATCCAGAAAAACAGTAGTCGTAGGGCCTGTACCACCCGCTGGTCCCTGTGGATTCACTCCTCGAATGGCGAAGCCGGTCTGGTTACCGACAGGGCTCGTGACCACACCCGGAACTCGCCGGAGTACGTCGTTTAGATCCGCCAGTGGCTCTCGCTCGATTTCTTCTCCGGATACCACCGCCAGGCTGGATGTCACGTCTAACAAACGGGTAGTACTGCGAAGGCCGTAGACGTAGACCTCCTCCAGATAGGTATTCGCTTTAGGGTCGATGGCCTGTGCGGGGGGCGGCGCTGCAACGTCCGCTACCCGCAGCGCATAGTTCCTTCCGTTCACAATACGCAGGCTGAGGCCTGTACTTTCAAGCAGTTTGATCAAGGCGTCATCGGGCGTGAACCGCCCGGTGGTTTTCGTACTACGCTCATCGCGCATGAGCTCAGCATCGCCAGTGACCTGCCTGCCCGTGATCAGGCTGAACTCCACCAGTGCATCCGTCAGTGGCTGTGCGGCAATGTCGAACTCAAACTGCTCAGTGTCTGACTGTGCCATTGCAACCAGCGGAGTGAGTAACAGTGCTGTAATTACTGCGACGCCGCGATATAGCGCACAGGCCCTGACAATCGATCGCACGGGAATCCCCTTTGTCTGTTCATATGGTGGAAGACCGGATATCAGGCCTTCACCTACTACTACGAACTCAGGGTGGGCATCCCGTAACGCCTTTAAAAGTTTTTTGGTCGGTTCTACGCTTAGGAGGTCTGCTTAGGCTTCAGAGTGCGCGGGCCTTACGAGGGCCTTAGGGGGTCTTAGAGGCCGGGCTTAGAAAGAGGGCTTGGTGTCGATGATTAGTCGACTCGCCACTTGTTTGAACGTGAGGTCTCGGCTCTCCAGGACAGTAGATAGCGCATCCTCGGCCTGGTCCTTATAAAAGACTCCGGTCACGCGACTATCGGTATCGCTGATCATCCGTAAATCGACCGTATAGGGCGTGTAACTCGCCAACTCATGCAGCACGTCCCGCAGCGGGCGTTCTCTATACACCAACAGCCCGTCGCGCCAGCGTCCCATGTCTTCGCTGGCTCTGGTCGTTACATCCTGCAGTGTATTGCCGCGTGCCATCAACACCTGGGTAGCATTCAGCACGGTCGGTTCCTTGGCGTCTGTCGCGACCTTGACCTGACCTTCCATCACCGACACCTCGACGTCTGAATCTGTCAGAAAATGCACTACAAACTCTGTGCCGGTTACCTCCGTCGTTACAGCCCCGGCGTTAACGATAAAGGGCCTGGAAGCATCGGAAACGACATCGAAGGCGACTTTTCCGCGGTGAACGGTGACGTGACGACCCCCTGCTTCGAAGCGTTCGCTGATGGACGATTGCCAGTCCAGCCATGCCGTGGAACCGTCGCTCAAAGTGAATGCGCGCGTTTCGCGCCATCGTGTAGCGTATTCCCTGGCCGTTTGAGCTTTCTCAACAGTCTGCTGGCCTACGTCTGGATCAGCGGGAACGATCAAAACGACCAAAGCACACATTATGGCAGCGGGTATGGCGGCGGCGAGCTGCCGGCGTGGGCGGTCCTGCATCCAGCGGGCCCAGAGAATATCCAACCACAGGCGTAGTCGTTCCGTCGGCGTCTCTTTTTTGAAGCGGAGTGCTGGCGCCATATCCTGCAGCTGCCTGGCGCGCTCCAGGGCCTCAGCATGGGCAGTCGAGCGCTCAGCAAACGCCTGGATAGCCCCAGCCGTGTCGCTGCTGGGGCGGCGCGTATGGGCATTCAGCAGCTCAAAAGCCTGTTGCTGGATACGGACTGTCGGTGACGGTTCGTCAGGCATATCTGAATCGTAAGAAGCAAACGACAACTAATAATAGTACGAACGGGACAATACGACTCCGTAAAGACTTTTTAGTCGAGGTGTGCCTTCAGTTCACTCAGACAGGCTGCGCGAACTTTTGCCAGGCGCTTCTCCACGGTGGAGAGATGCAGGTCCAGCAGACTTGCGATTTCGGGCTGCGTCATATGCTGCACATGGTAGAGGCGAAAAATCTCTCTATTCAGCGGAGGCTGCGCGTCGAGAACCGCTTGAACGGCAGCGCTCGCCCGCGTGGCTTGCAGAGCGCGCTCGGGTGACGTGGCCAAGGTTCCCTCAGCCTGAGGGAGTAAGGCGGCCTGATTGCGCTCGCGCCGCACGTCAGCCCGGCGCAGGTCAATAGCTGAGTTTTTCAGTACCGCATACAAGTAGCCCCGAGTCAGCACCGGTATGCGTTCACAAATCAACTTTTCTGCTACCAGTTGCACCACGTCGTCGGCTTCAGACGGGTCGCTGAGCCACCGCGCGACATGTTGCTTGAGTGAAGGGTCGCTGAGTAGGTTTTCGATGGTGAGAGCATTGGAAGACATTGGTTAAGTCTAAGCGAGAATCATTCGCATGTATAACACGCTCAAAATACGCGCTTGCACTGAAAACAGATGAACGCCTGCGGCAGGATTTTGATTTTCTCCATCCACAGCGGATTACAGTTCTTGGGTGCCGTAAGGGGGTGCTACCATGCGCTCCGTTTTCTGCTATTAGTCCACGTGCTGCATGAACGAAGCGAACTCTACTGATCAGTTGGCATCCACAGGTTTCGTAACTGTGGCCGATAACGCCACCCAGATAACCCTGATAGACGTAAAGGCACTCGATGCCTTGAAGTCAGACCTGAGTGATGCGCAGCGAGCTGCGCTTGTGCGCCAGGGTTTTGAAGCCAAATCCGGCCAGTTCGCATGGCTGGAAGACGCTGCCGGTGCTCGCGTGGTATGCGGCTGGGATGGCAAAGACAACCTCGCCTCGCTAGGCAGTCTTCCTCTGGCCCTGCCAGAGGGGCAGTACGCAATGACCAACGCGGTCAGTGCGCTGCAAATCCTCGGTTGGGGGCTGGGAAGCTACCAGTTCTCGCGCTATAAGAGCGCCAAGCGGGCGCCCGCCAAACTGCTGCTTCCCGAGGGTATCGATCACACTGGCATTATCAATGCCACGCTCGCCGTCGGACTGTGCCGAGACCTGATCAACACCCCCGCTCAGGATATGGCACCCTCGCACCTGGAAGCGGAAGTTCGCGCCATGGCCGAACAGTTCGAGGCACGCTGGGATGTCGTCGAGGGTGACGCGCTGCTGGATATAGGATGCGGCGCGATCCACGGCGTCGGTCGAGCCGCTGCCGATGCGCCGCGCCTTATCGATCTGCGCTGGGGCGATGAAAGCCACCCAAAAGTCACCGTAGTAGGCAAAGGAGTGACCTTTGACAGTGGGGGCCTGAACATCAAGCCGGGCGCCAGCATGCGTCTCATGAAAAAGGACATGGGCGGCGCCGCTAACGCCATTGGCCTTGCCTACCTGATCATGGCGCAGGACTTGCCGGTCCGGCTGAGGCTGCTGGTCCCGGCCGCTGAGAACGCCATTAGCGGTAATGCCTTTCGCCCGGGTGATATTTTGCATACCCACAAGGGGCTGACTGTCGAAATCGACAATACCGATGCCGAAGGACGCTTGCTGTTATGCGATGCGCTCTCCATCGCTTGCGACGAGAAGCCTGAAGCGGTGTTTGATTTCGCCACGCTTACGGGCTCGGCGCGCTCTGCGGTGGGTGCGGAGATCGCTGGCATGTTCTGCAATGATGACGCGCTGGCGGCCGCCGTGTCCGACGCTGCTCAGCGCACTGACGACGCTGTAGCACGCCTGCCACTGCACGCAGATTACAACTACATGCTGAATTCCAAGGTCGCCGATTTGGTGAACTGTGCACCGTCGCCCTACGCGGGAGCGATCACTGCCGCGCTTTTTCTGGAGCGATTTGTATCGGAGACCGCCTGGATGCACTTTGACATCATGGCGTACAACATCCGCAACCGGCCAGCGCATCCCGAAGGTGGTGAGGCCATGGGGCTGCGCGCAGTGTACGACTATCTCGAGCGTACCTATGACGGCTGAACGCTCCGGTCCGAGTGAGGTCGCATGAGAACTACGGGCCGAGACGAGTAAACGGTCAGTACGATGAAGCGTAGACTGGCTCGAATGCTGATTGTGCTTGTGTTTCTCGGGAACGGCCTGGCCGTCACCTGGCCGGTGCTTTCGCTGTTTAGTGCTGCAAAGCCCTTTGTTTTCGGATTTCCCCAGTCTATGGCCTGGCCAGTGGGCTGGATACTCGTCAGTGGTATCGCGCTGCTGGTATTGGACCGGATCGAAACGCAGCACGAGGGCGAGTAGTGGAGCAGTGGCACGCCACGTCAGCAATGATCGCAGTGTACCTGGTGCTGACGTTGTGGATTGGACTTCGTGCCGGCCGCGGAGCCTCCTTAACCGTAGATGGCTTCGTAGCCGGTGACCGTAACTTTGGGTTTCTGGTGATGTACTTTGTTACGGGCGCCACGGTTTTTTCGGCGTTTGCCTTTCTGGGTGGTCCGGGCTGGGCGTATTCACGCGGCGCTGCCGCGTTTTATATCCTTTCCTACGGTGCGCTGGGCATGCTGCCCTGGTATGTCATCGGTCCAAAGGTGGCGCGCATTGGCCGCACCTTTGGGCAGGTAACCCAGGCACAGTTCTTAACCGGCCGATTCAAATCGCGCGCGCTGTCGGCCCTGATCGCTGCGATCAGCATTGTCGCGCTGATTCCCTACATCACACTGCAGATTCGTGGCGCTGGTATTGTTATTGAGTCTGTAACTGAGGGACACATCCCCCTGTGGCTGGGTGCGGCGATCGCCTACGGTGTGGTGATGATCTACGTTCTCACCAGCGGTGTGAGCGCCGTTGGTTGGACCAACACGCTGCAGGGTGTGTTTATGATAGTGATTGCCTGGAGTCTGGGTCTCTATCTGCCGTATTCCCTCTACGGTGGCATTGGCCCGATGTTTGAGGCAATCAATAGCCAGCGCCCCGAATTGTTGGTTCTGCCTGGACTGACGGCGTCCGGCGAACCCTGGAGTTGGGCGGGCTACAGCAGCGCAGTGCTGATCAGCGCCATCGGCATCACCATGTGGCCGCAGATATTCATGAAGGCCTTCACGGCACGTGACGAGCGGATCATACGGCGCACCGTGGTCTGGTTTCCGACCTTTCAGTTGTTTCTGGTTCCGGTTTTCCTGATTGGCTTCGCCGGCGTGCTGTTTGTCGATAACCTGGAACAGCCGGACTTCATTCTGCCCTACCTGATACTGAACGTTGATTTACCGGTGATCGTGGTGGGGCTGTTTTGTGCCGGCGCACTCTCCGCATCCATGTCGACCGGCGATGCGCTGTTGCATGCAGCAGCCTCCGTGGCGGTGGAAGATGGCATCCGGCCATTCGCACGGATGAGTGGCGACATGCAGCGGCGGCTGATCAGGGTGCTGATTGTCGTCGTGGGCGCCGTGGCTTATTTCTTTGCGATATATGAAAAGACCTCACTGGTCCTTCTACTGCTCTCGTCCTACGGTATGATTGCCCAACTGGCGCCGCCGGTTGTCGCCGCTCTGTTCTGGCGACGGGCCACGACGCCCGGCGTTGTAGCGGGTCTGCTTTCTGGCTGTGCCACCGCGCTGATCTTGTTTGCCTTGCCGGAGTTAAAGCCCCTTGCCATGCATGAGGGTTTGTTCGGCATCCTGGTACATGTGCCGGTGTTGGTACTGGTGTCCTTACTTACGCCCCAGCAGGATGCAGAGAGTATTGACGCCTATTTGGACCCGCCAAGAGACCCGTCAAGGGATCTGGCAGGGGCTGCCGCTGCGGGCCCACACTGATTTGAGACGCTGATATGAACTCTATCAATCTTCCTAAACCGCTAAGTCCCACAGTATTGAGCTCAATTGAAATGCTGGAGCGGCTGGTGGCCTTTCCCAGTGTGTCCAGAGACTCGAATCTGCCGCTTATTGATTGGGTAGAGGACTATCTGCAGCCCTTTGGAGCACGCTGCCGGCGCACCGCCAATGCCGAGGGCAGCAAAGCGAATCTGTTCGCCGCCATAGGCCCTGAGGCGGAGGGAGGTGTTGTACTGTCGGGACATACCGATGTGGTTCCCGTAGACGGTCAGGACTGGCACACCGATCCCTTTACGCTAACGGAACGGGAAGGCCTGCTGTACGGGCGTGGCACCTCAGATATGAAGGGCTTCTCCGCGGTGTTTTTATCGCGCCTGGCAACGCTGGATATCGCCGCCATGAACAAACCACTGTATCTGGCGCTGTCGTATGACGAAGAGGTTGGCTGCCTGGGCGTGGATCGCATGGTTGACGATGCGATGCAGCACTTTCCCAAACCGGACTTCGCCATTATTGGTGAGCCCACCAGTATGCGCATTGTGCGCGCGCATAAGTCTATAAACTGTTTTCGCACGGTTATCACTGGAAAGGCAGCACACTCCAGCCAGCCGCACCTCGGTGCAGGGGCCATCATTGCCGCAGGTCGCATCATTGAGCACCTCGACGGCATTGGGCGGGCGCGACGAGCTGAAGGCAGCAACGCCCACTGTGAGCCCCCCTGGACTACGGTACAAGTGGGTACGATTCAGGGCGGTACAGCCGTGAATATTCTTCCCAGCCACTGCGAGTTCCTCTGGGAATATCGCGCGCTTCCGGATGAAGACCCCGATCTGGTTGTGAATGCCATGCAAGAGTTTATTGACGAGCACGTGCTGCCCGATTTGAGGGAATTTGCGCCACAGGCGACGATCGAGACCTCAGCACTGTCCCGTGTGCCACCGCTGACTCCAGACCCTGAAGCCCGCGCCGAGCAATGGGTGCGCGGCCTGCAGGGCGTGCGCGATGGCGGCACCGGTGAAGTCTCGTTTGCCACAGAGGCGGGCAGTTTCCAACGCGCGGGTGTAAGCAGCGTCGTCTGTGGTCCGGGTTCTATTGATCAGGCGCATCAGCCCAATGAATTCATAGACCCCGCAGAGCTGACGCGATGCGAAGCGATGATTGATGACGTTTTTGCCTATCTCTGTGCCTCACGCGCTGAGAGCCAATGCTTCGCGGGTGACGCTCAGAAGGTGTGAGCCAGCAATACGGTAGTAATACCATCGCTGTATGCGACAGGGTGGCGTTATCAATATTCCAGGGGTATGCGGCGATCTTGTGTTGCCCGATCAGGTCGAAGAATGGCGAAAACCTGGCGTCTTCGCAAATCGCGAGAATGCGGCGACTATCCGTAATACCGATGCTTTTGTGAGGCGAGGTATGGGCGTAGGCATCGTCCAAAAGAGTGGGCACGATATCGCCGACCAAGTAATTAGTGTTCTGATTAGCCAAATATTTTGCGGTAGCATTCTGCTGCTCCCGTGGACGAGGATGGTGCCGCAGGCATCCTGACTGGGTGTACATGCGCTTTAGTCTCTGGCCCTGCTAGCTCATGTATGGCGGCCACTCCGAAAGTTGAGTCAGGGGCTATTCTGAGCCACTCCATTTTCGGCCGACAGCTGTTTGGATGAAAGATGGCGCGCTATCGATTGGAATGCAGCCAACGTGAGATGGTTTTTTATACCACCATCTATCGGGTAGTCCAGGTATGTTCCAGACTTGGCAATGACTACCCGCCTTTTCGGATTAACGTAAATGAACTGTCCGTATATGCCGATCGCTGAGTAGTCATCGCCGTCTGGCTCCAACGGTACCCACCACTGGTACTTGTAGCCAAAAGCAGAGCCTGATTCCGGATTATCAACCATTGGCATCAGCCTGGGCACGTCTGGCTGCGTGCTTGTCTTAATCCAGTTTTCTGAGACAAGTTGCTCACCGTTCAGGTTGCGGCCACCGTCGAGGTACAGTTGACCGAATCTGAGCATATCCCGCAGAACAATATTCGCACCGCCATACACCACAGGCTGCCCAGTGGCGTCTACAAGGAAGTGCGCATCGCCCTCGGCACCCAGTCGTGCCCATAATTTTTCTGCGAAGTACTGCTCATACGGTCGCTCCGTCGCGCCTCGAAGCACCATGCCGAGTGCATGCGTATCAATCGTGGAGTATCGGTTGTGGGTTCCCGGCTCAAACTCCCTTTCTACACTGGCAGTAAATTCATCGAGCGAGCCGGTGCGAAATGCCAGGATTGATTGTATAAGCTCCGAATCCAGTCGCCGAAGGTCTTCCGCCCATTTCACCCCAGACGACATCTCCAACACATTCTTTATTGTCACACCGTCGTATGCGGTATTGATGAGCGTGGGCGCGTAATCCGTGACAAGATCATCGACGCTCTTTATAAACCCCTCGTCAATAGCAACGCCAATGAGGAAGGACGCCATAGACTTGGAGACGGACATCTGTATCACGATGCTCTGTTGAGAGTTTCCTCTGTGATACTCCTCGTGAACCAGCCTGCCATCCAGAAGGATCGCCAACCCGGTTGTATGCATGTCTCCAAGAAATTGGCGCAGATTCAGAGCCTCGCCATCGACGGTAAAGGTTTCGGGCAGGGCATCAGGCAGTGGGTGCTCTGCCAATTGTGCTACGTCACCCTGCCGCGGAATTCGAACCGAGGGCGACTGCGCGTACAGTGATCGAAAGTTCTGATCGATGGAGTCTGGCTCATAAATCGCGAGGTAATCCCGAAGCTCCATAACATTGCGAATGTCTGGCCAGTAAGCCACGACACCGAGCGAGCAAAGAGCAACAATGCCCAGCAATCCGTATTTTACCTTTTGACGCATACCGGCTCTCATTCCCCTGTAGCGATGTCTTGTAGTGATGTGGTGTATAGCTGTGGCGATAACTGTATTTATATCACATGAAGTACAAATAAACACTTACCTTGGGAGCGCGCAGAGTATGGCTTACGGAAATTCCGGATTTTCCGTGTCTGCCACCGTATAGCGCTGAGCGTTGCTAACAGTGTGCTCAACGTTGCCGACAGTGTGCTCAGCGAGAAGCATTCATCCGCTCTGCATATATCCAAACGTCATCAATCTACTTTCACACACAGACTCCCTCGGTCAATAGAAGCTGCATATTCCCGTGCGTATTGCGTAGCGGGAGAGCATCCAGTGGGCAGAGGCGCTTTGCTCTAAGGTCACCGCTTAAAATTCATAATGTACTTAATGTTGACAAAATACATATTTGTTGTATTTTATCAATCGATAATACATAGCTGGAAAAGTGGGCCATAAGGGGAGCGCCATGCATACGACACTCAACAGTACATCACGCGTTGCCGACACGTTGGTCCGCAAGATGTCTCACGCAGCGATTTCAGTGGCGATTATGGCCTCACTTTGTACGGGCGCCGCCGCACAGGATGGCAATAGAATCGAAGAGATCGTGGTCACAGCAAGTCGGCTGCCAAAGGATCTTGGGAGTGTCCCGCACTCGGTGACCATCCTCACAGCCGAACAAATCGCTGAGCAAGGAAAACTTACGACTGATCTAGGTGCAATGCTTGCGTCCACGGTGCCGGGTCTCGTCGCCAGCTCTGTTAGCGCATCAAACTTCGCGCAAACACTTCGCGGCAGAAAGCCTGCGGTACTTATTGATGGCGTGTTAATTGGCACCCCACTGCGCGACGCAGGCAGGGAACTGCGTACGATTACGCCGGCCGCCGTTGGCAGCGTTGAGGTGATCCGTGGCGCGACAGCGATTTATGGCAACGGGGGTGCAGGCGGCACCATAAACTATCTGACAAAAGCGCCTGTTGAAGGCGAACTCGAAGCCAGTGTGACGTTTGGGTTGGGTGGATCGCTTACGGAATACGACGATTCTGAATCCTATTACGCAGAATTCTTTGTATCAGCCAAACCGGGAAATTTTGATTACGTACTGACAGGGTCATTCGATGATGTCGGAGTATTTTTTGATGCTGACGGAGATCCGATTGCGCCAGACCCAGGCAATCAGGGCGGTATTGCAGATACAGAGACAACCAACCTGTTCGCCAAGCTGGGCTATGACATCGGCACCGATCAGCGCGTAGCAATCAGTGCTGTCAGTTACTCCGCGGAGCAATCTTTCGATTGGCGTCAAGATATTACGAATCCAGGTGACCGGGGCCTGCTCGATTCCTCGCAGCGGGAGAAGCAGGTGGCCACGCGTGTCGACGCGCAGTACCTGAGCGGAATAGTAGACTCTATCCAGGCGGGCTACGACGAGCTTGCACCGGGATTTTTATTTGCTTATCCCGACGCCCTGGGCTCGGAAATTGACAATCGCATCGACCCCATCACAACCGATAACACCGTACTGACCTTGACCTACCAGCACAACCAGCTGTTTGGTAATACATCTTTCCTGGCAACGGCTTACGCGCAGGAGGTGGAGAACGTCTTTGGCTGGAGTACGTTTTTTGCCGAACGCGTTGACCCGATTGTTGCCGCTGAGGATGCAGGCCTGATCGACGCCGGAACCGCAGCGTTTCTGCAGCAGACCAATGCCGACTTTAACGGGATAGCCAACGCCGGCCCCTTCGGCAAGCACAACTTCTTTGAGCCGAGCACACTCGTGCAGCTTGCTGGTGGGACAGGAATCGAAGATACCTATCAATATATTCGAGGTGGACAGAGCCGCACCGAGAGTGAGAAATCGGGCTTGCGCGCCGATTTCAAAACGCCCATCGAGAACATTCTCAGTGGTGGCCAGCTGCTGTGGGGTGTGGATTATGCGCGGGATGATACGCAGCAGTTGCTGACAGACGGGCGAGTATTTACGCCGCCTATGGATTTGACCAGTGTCGGCTACTTCGCGCAGCTTGAGTTGGCGCTCTGGGATGCCTTCACGCTGCGAACCGGCGTGCGGTACGAAGATGCGACAGTGGACATAGATAATTACACGTCATTCTTGACCGGCCAGGCAATCACGGGTGCCGATCTTGATTATGACGAGACCTTGCTCAACGTCGGTGGTGTGTACAACATTACAGAAGATATTGCTGTTTTCGCCGGGTATTCAGAGGGCTTTATTGTGTCAGACATTGGCCGGCTGATTCGCTTTATCGACGTTGATCTTGGCACCGGTTTGCCGACCGGCCTCACAGATGTCAGTGAGCTAAACCCCGAGGCGCAAGTGATTGAGAACTACGAGATTGGCCTTCGTGGTAACCATGAAAGCTTCGACTGGAGTATCGCTGTGTACCAGAGTGAATCTGAAAATGGCACCACACTGGACCCGATCACTCTGGAGGCGGTGCGTGCCCCCGAGGAAATATGGGGATACGAAGTCCTATTTGACTATAGGATATCGGAGACGCTGGGTATTGGCGCAACCTACAGCTATGTGGAGGGTGACGCAGACTTTGATAACGACGGCGATTTTGAAACACCGTTGAATGCTACACGAATCTCGCCGCCAAAGCTGACGGCCTACGTTGACTGGAACTTCCTGCCGAAATGGAGCGGTCGGGCGCAGGCGCTGTACTCCGAGAGTGAAGATTTCTTTGATGATGTGCCTCTCGAACAGCGGGCCGATGCTGAGCTGCCGTTTGATAGCTATCTGCTGGTCGATCTTATCGTGTCTGGCGAGATCGGGCCGGGCATTCTGAATCTTGGGCTGCAAAATGCCCTTAACGAAGACTACTTCACGCTGGAATCGCAACAGTTCCTGTCGGGCTTTTTTCAGGCTGCTGGACCAGGTCGTTCGTTCATGTTGAAGTACACCTATCAGTTCTAGGCGGCGGGCCTGGCGTCGCTTTGGGCCTCTTCAAGTCCAAGTTGCAGTCCGCTGGCTATCTGCAAGTGGCGTTTCAGCAGGGAGGCTGCCCACTCGATCTCGCGACTGTCGATAGCGTCCAGTATCTCCAGATGCTCGCGGCAAGACTGGTGGACTCTGTCCATGCGCTGGAACCCCCGATACTCCACGAGCTGTCTGAGGCGATTTTGCTGTTTTACCGCTTGCAGAATAAAGCGGTTTCCTGAGAACTCGGCCAGCATCTCGTGGAAAGATGCGTTCATCGTAAAAAGATCAATTTCTGGAATGCGCTTGCGGCGACTCCTAAGCAGCTTCTGGTGAGCGTCTCTGGACTTCTGCATGTCCGCTGGGTTTACGCGAAAGGTCGGCTGCAGCAAACCCGCGGGCTCGATAAGCAGACGAAATGCATAGCTTTCATCGTGCGCTTCTGCGGTATTAAGTGCCGGCAAAAAGCGCCAGCCGTAACCTGGGCTGCGTTCCAGGACGCCCTCGCGAGCTAGCCGATTGAGGATGCGGGTAAGGATGCTGCGCGTAGTGCCATAGCGACGCAGCAGATCTGCCTCGGACTCGGTTTCATTAAGGCGGTTTGCAACTCGGTCCGAGATAATGTCGTGATACAGAGCCTCAAAGTCGGTAACCCCCAGCTCAGATCGCGCGCTCCTTATTTGACGGGGGTTGGCCACGGTAATAAACCCGCGATTTTCACGCTTCTCGACTAGCCCTTTTTCCTGTAGCAGCGCGAGGGCACCACGCACGGGTGAGCGAGACACATCGAACAGCTCTGATAGCTCGCTCTCTTTAAGCCTGACGCCGGGGCCGGCGTCGCTGTCTTCAAGGTATTCGATAATTTGACGCGCCAAGCGTATATGGAGATCGGTTGCCATCTTGTTTTGCAAAAGCCTACATATAAGGTTGTTCCATCGTAGCGACGATTGACCTGATCTGTGAAGAGCGCCGCCGCAAAAAAACCGTCAGCCGCTTTACATATTGTACTTTCGTTGTAAAATAGACAATCGGAAAAAGGAGGAAAGATGAACCGCCAAGGCAACGGCACCAAGCTTAGTTATTACGATTGGGGCGCGACCCCTTTCTTCGCACTTGGCATAGAACCACGCGTTAGCTACTGCTTGTACGTCCCCGAAGACTACGAGGAGCATGGCGACGAGCAACTCCAGCTCATTGTGCTGATGCATGGAACAGAGCGCGGTGCAGCTGCGTACCGCGATCTCTTTGCGATTTTTGCACAGCAACACAGGTGTCTTGTGCTTGCGCCGCTGTTTCCTTGCAACCTCGCAGGCCCTGGCGATTTGGATAACTACAAACTCATAGACGATGCGGGAATGCGTTTCGACTATTTATTACTGGCCATGGTTGACGAGGTTGCCGAAAAATACCGACTTAAAAGCGACCGATTTATGTTGCATGGATTTTCGGGTGGCGGACATTTTTCTCACCGTTTTTTCTACTTGCATCCGCACCGTCTGGATAGCGTTTCTATAGGCGCGCCTGGCGTTGTGTCACTGTTGGATAGCGAGCTTCCCTGGTGGACGGGGGTAGCCGACATTGAGCAGCGGTTCGGACATCCACTTAGGCTGGACCTCATGCGTACGGTGCCAGTGCAGATGATCATTGGTTCTGAGGACATTGAAACCTGGGAGATTACAATTCCCGAAGATTCACCTTGGTGGATGCCGGGGGCAAACAGTGCTGGCGCGACCCGCATTGAGCGCCTGCACAGTCTGCGACGTTCATTTGAGAGGTCGGGAATTACTGTGCAGTTCGACAGCATTAATGGGGTTGCCCATGATGGGTGGGCAGTACTGGATGCTGTTAAGACATTCTTCGTTTCCTGTCTGCCTGACAGCTCAGACGCGCCCGCCCCGAGCCTTGTAGAGAAGACCTAAACTGATGTTTCCCCACATATGTATCTCAGGGAATCCCGAAGCTCGAGGTGTCAGCTATGGACGACAGGCGCGGCATCTGATTGAACTCGCGATTGAAGCGTACCGGCGCAGCTTCTTTGAACGCGGCTATAGCTGGCAGGAGGTCATGCGCGTTGGGCGCAAGTTTTCAGAATCCATTGCAGAGTTCGATAGCACAATGCTGGAGGAACTGCGCGGTATTGCCGAGGGTGCACAACGTGATCTGGG
>JBCDKJ010000008.1:0-85875 GCA_038746745.1 Pseudomonadota bacterium | reverse complement strand
TCAGATACGTCGCCTGGGCCCGCCACCGGCAGATCACCATGCCCCAGCGAGGCCATGGACAAGTCTTGCCCTGTAACGTGAGCGCAACTCGAGACTCCGTTTTTCATAGGACCCCCTGCAAAACCGCAGCACAGCGCGATCTCTATATCATTGTTTTAATTGGCTTTTCGTTCAGTAAGCCCTTGCGGCCTGTGCACAAAAGTGAAGGAAAGTGGCTGCGTTTGGCGTGCTTTGTAACACGCGTCAGATCAACCGGTCATTGATAAGCTATTGTTGTTGCGAGGAATTCTGCTAATAGTGAATGCTATGAAATCAACATATGAAGCCCGAGTGATATGTCACCTCGGACACATACTTAGCTGTTATAGGGGCTAGCGCTACTGCGTAGCCATGGATGGAATGACTAGCCAGGCAATTATACTTGCACTACTTGGTTCCTACTTCGGAACAGTTGCCTACCTTCTGATAACGGATAATGGCGATGGAAGTCGGAGAAATGTAGCGGGATGGATGTTACTTGGTGTAGCGTTTCCAATTATGCGCAACATCAGAGACAAGGGGCTTACCCAGCGAGAGACAATCGGCCTGGTTGGGTTAATCCTGATTATGCTAACTGTGTTGGCGCTTTCAGCTAAAGGGCTTATGTGAAACAACAACGGCCCTATAACAAGTGCGGCCAGTGCGCTCCCTTCGGTCGCCGGACGCGCTCACAGCGCGCCCGCTGCCACAGGCGTTAGGTGTGAATAATGTCAGATGACAATTCCACATCATTGGTAAATCTTGGCGAGCTCTCTAAGCCGGCTAACACGTTAATCGAAAAAGTATCTTCTGCAATTGGTGGCGTATTTGAGCCGTGGCAGGTCAAGCGCGTTGCAAAGGCAGAAGCTGAGGCCAGCTTGATTAAAGCAGAATCAGAGATAGAAATTACCGACTTACATCGCAGAGCAATGCACCGCTTTGTTGAAGAAGAAGCTAATCGGCAAGAGAATATGGAGGAAATAACTAAGAAATCCATCCCTCATCTTGCCGAACAATCCGACCCTTCAAATATGGAGGATGATTGGGTCACCAACTTCTTCGATAAGTCTAGGATTGTTTCAGATGAAGAAATGCAGACTATTTGGGCCAACGTTCTTGCTGGTGAGGCAAATACACCAGGCTCTTTTTCTAGACGTACCGTGAATCTACTTGGTGATCTCGATAAACGAGATGCGGAACTGTTCCAGACTTTGTGTAGGTTTGGATGGGCTTTTGGGAGCTTCACCCCTTTGGTCTTTGATTGCCGAGCCGCAGTTTATAACGACCTAGGGATCAACTTTTCCAGCTTGTCCCATTTAGATAGCTTGGGACTAATTCAGTTTAACTCACTGGGGGATTTTCAGCGACAACGATTGCCAAAGAATTTCGAGGTAGCGTATTGCGGTCAACCCTTGCCATTGGAAATGCAAAATGACCAAGACAACAAGTTATCCATTGGCAACGTATTGCTTTCGCAGGCAGGGCGAGAACTGGCGCAAGTTGTTCAAGTTCCCGGAGTGGATGGATTCTACGATTACGTGAAAGAAAAATGGAAAGCGCATGTTTCAAGTGAAGAAAACACCTAACAAGCGCATGTTATCGGACTGGTTTTCTGCTGCGATCCAAACCAGCCGCAAATGCGGGCGTTATGTGTCTCTCCTTCAGGTTTAACGCGTGAATGAACAAGAAGGAAATTCAGAAAAACATAAGTAAGTATTCCTCGTATATGCGGGAAATACGGCGCCGCACAGATGTCGCCATGAAGATAGTTTCTTTGAGGAAGGCGGGCAATTCTCTTACCGGCGACGATGAGACGGATATCGACCTTATGTATCTTCAACTTCGTAAGGTTTCAGAACTGATAATGTTCGCCTGTGTAGTGGCACGAAAAACGGCAGGCGATAATCTAAACAGAGTTCTGAGAAAAGGTTACGAGATTGGCAAGCTTAGAAAGGAGCTAGAAAACCTCAATCTGAATTACTTCCCCGTCCCGAAGTATGACAAAGGTACATCGGCGGAAGGCATCCGAAGTGTGGGAGATCTGCAGGGAACCGATAGTCGATATGCAAGCGCCACTGACTTGCTGAGTACTTATGGAAGAGCAAGCAACTATCTCCATGCTCAGCGAGAAGATAAGTATGGAAACGACAACGCGAAAATAAGACTTCTCGATCGTGCCACCGAAGAATTCAACAGCATCATCGCGCTTCTGAATCACCACTGGATTCAAGTAACTGAAGACACGTTTTTTGCGGTTGTGATGCGGGGAATTGAAGATGGAGAAGTACAGGTCTCACTTATGGAGCGAGTCGATGACACATAACAAAGGATTTAAGGGGTCGGAACCCTTTTTCGCATTCATCCACTGCTAGCATGGGATTGCGATAGGTATGCTCTCACTGTAAATCGAATACCCAGACCTATCAGAATTCCTGACAGTTCATGATCAGCACCATCATTTGTAGTAGTCGCCGAATTCATAAAGTATGATTTCGCAGTATGTTTATCCATTCCCACCCTGCTAGATGCGCACTCGTATCAGCCTTCCTAGCGTGCGCGCTTACATCCTGCAAGATCTTGATCGCGGTGCCACAAGGCGGCAGCGTATCTACGCTATCGGGTTCTTTTATATGTGAAGGGAACACCGACTGCAGCATTGACGTGTCAGAGTCGTCCTTCAGTGAAACCTTTACTGCAGAGCCTGATCCAGACTACATGTTTTCTGGCTGGCAGCGCCGTGAAAGGGGGTTTTGCGGCGGCAACGCTGCGCCCTGTTCTTTGTCGACAGTTGGCTTTGAGAACAGTTTGGTGTTAGCCGCAGTGCTGGAGGGTGATGATGAGTTTTTTCTCACCCCGACATTTAAACAACGTGCGTGGCGTGGAGGCAGTTGCTCAACATCGCTCAGCAAAACGCCTGTCGCTGAGCGCTTCAGCTTTAAGGAGTTCTTCACCGCCGCAGACAATGCCGTTGGCACTCTCTCTGCTGAGATCGTTTCGCTGTCGACGGATACAGGCGCTATACAGATCAACGGAGGTGATACCAGTGCCCCTGCGTCTGGTTTCAAGGTAGATTGGGGTGATGGCACCATCGACGAGGGCGTCTTTTTTCCCTTCTTCCATCAATACGCGGACCTGACTCGGGACTACACCATTTTGGTCCAGGCATCGGCGGAGAACGAACTCAGCAACACAGTCCGGTTAAGCGCTTATTTTATAGAAGAACCCATCGAGTACATTGCTAACCTAGACCCAGACATCAACGTTTCAATTCCGGAACAGGTCCCTGTGCTAGGGACCGTGCTCTACAACCCGCCAACGCATCTTGAACCGCTACCACTAGAATCACTAGGTGATATTGATAGAGACGACATGGAGTATTTGCTTTCCGTTGCTGCAAACATCCAGGCTGAGGCTTTGGGGTGCGACGTGGAGGTTAGCGGCGATCGCTTCGAGCAAGAGGTCTACACCGACCCGGAGTTCGAAAATGCGGCATCTATTTGGTACACGCGTCCCGCGGGGTTCGTTATCGGGACGGGGTTTCTTGAAGGTGCATTTGCACACACCGTGTACTGGCATGAAATGGGGCATAACTTTACTGCGAACTATCCCGCGTCTTATCGGTACGGCGGCAGGCTCGATGGAAACGCTAACGCGATATATGGAGAAACCGTTGCGCAGATATTTCAGCACGTTACGGCATACGAGATCATAAACCGCGCTTCAGAGCTCGGCATTCCCACCAAAATCCGAGATGAGATGGAGAACTCAGCGCTATCGGCGTTTCGCTTCAACGCACAGCAGTATCGCGAGTATATGGAGCAGGGCATGCCCTTCGCGTCTTGGAACGAGGGCGATACGGAGGAAGACGAGACTTTGATGACGTTCACAACCATGGCTTATAAGTTTGTGGAGTACGCAGAGGCGGAAGGTATTGGCTTTATCGTGCCGCTACAGCGCATGATGTGCGCGCTATCAGTTTTCGATGCCGGTTTACAGCAAAGGTGGTCCCAGAACGCCAACACTCCGGAGGCAGAGCTGTTTAGAAGCACTTTTATGGTATCGGCCATGACCTACGCATTCGGTGACTCTGTGGTCGAAGATTTCCGGCAATTGGGCTTCCCAATCGATGACGAGACAATTTCGGCGCTGGGTGCAAGACAGGTTAGTGCCTGTGCAGTGAGGAGTCCCAGGAGCGGTTTTCCAAGTTAACGCGGGCCTTTGGGAACTCCGGTGATAGTTTACTTAATTCACGCTGGCCTTTTGTTTCCACTATTAACCCTCTGATATAGAAATACTGGCACCATATCTTTATCCACCCTTCCTCCTCACATCGCGCTCCATCAACAGCTAGAAGTTTGAACCACCCTTCATCTGAAACTCTTGCACTGGGAAATACGGCAGCCTCGGCGGGCTTTCCTCTATAGAATTTGCGGTCTAGTTAGCGACACGTGCGAGGAGAACCACCATGCCCTCCAAAGTCGTCACCTGGGGCACCGGCAACGTCGGCACGTATGCGGTGCGTGCTGTGGTCAACCAACCGGAACTGGAACTGATTGGCCATATTGTCAGCTCCGCGGAAAAGGCAGGGAAAGACGTCGCAGATCTGGTGGGGCTGGACACACCGACAGGTGTACTGGCTACGGATGATATCGAGATTTAAGGGGTCGGAACCCTTCTTCGCATGCTTAGCTCTTATAGGTACCTGTCATAGATACAAGCATTTACCAATCAATGAAGATCACTGTGCTGAGCGTAGTGGGTTTATCGAAGGATGCGATGCATATCTATGTAGGACTGGCTGTCTTCTTCGGCGCAGTGGTTTTGTGGAAGAATCGAAGAATATGCGTAGCATGCTTGGTGCCTGTAGCGGGTGCTGCATTAGCAATGGAGGTTCTGGACCTTTACGATGATCATCGTTCCATGGGCCATTTTCGGTGGGGTGCCAGCACCCATGACATCATCAATACCATTTTCTGGCCATGCGTGATTGTTGTCCTGTCGAAATTAGGTTTTGTCAGGTAGAGGTACCAATAACAAATGAGGGCTGCGAGCCGCGCCAGCCTGAGGCGTTATGGGTGCCGTATCTGTTCACCATGTCATTGCGCCTTGTTTTTATTTCAGCGATTTTGGCTTCGCCTTTGCGTGCCGACGACGAGCTGGCTTCTATATCTGACGAAGAAAGAGGATATGCGGGAGGTGTAGCTGAAGCCCACAGAGAAATCGCATCAGACTCGCCGACCATTTATAGCGGAGGTCTTCTTATTCCTAACGCACCAGCCACAATATATGTTGGCGACTTAGAAGTACCTATCAAGTGTGTTAGTGGCTGTGCAATGTCCGCTGAAGACCGCGCTAGAATCAGGAGCCACAATGAAAGAATACATTCTCATTACAAATCTGCACCATAACCAAGCAGTACTGTCGCTTCGCTGGGACGCCCCACCTTCCGCCGCGCTCCAGTTCGGACGCGCCAGCTTGCAGCGCTAAGAGTTTGCATGGGAAAAGACGCCACATCGGAGGACGCGATTTCAATATTTGCACAGGAAGAAGTGATCTTGGAGAAGACCCATCGGCTATCGTTTGTGGGCTTGGCGATAGGACTGATGTTTATCGGCATGTTTGTCTACTTTCAGGTAAGAGCTTCCGAAATAGCCGAGTTGTCTGCTCAGATGAATATCCAAGCGGACTCAGAAGGAGTTCGCGCACTATTAGAACTGGTAGATCGAAAGATTGAGCTCCTCAGATCGGAGCTAGGGTTCAGATATACATGGCTAGGCATTATTGGGGGCGGTTTTTTAGGTTGGAGTGTTGTTGAGACTTCTAGCTATAAAGCTAAGAGAAGGAAAATCCGGGTCATGCAGCAAATTGCAAGCCGTCTTGGTAATGACTCTTAACAGTTCAAGGCTGCAAGGCCGCTTCGCGCGGGGACAGCCTATCGGCCGCCCCAGCTTGAAGCTTTAAGCGGCCTAATTGAATGTCGAACCAACTTATATTCTTCGTAGCTACTGTTAGTCTTGGGTTGTACTGCATAGTCTTCACGCATTCAGCTTGTAAGCTTATGTCGCTTTTTTCGCGATCTTCAAAACATAATGCGAACCCCGGACAAGGTGTGGCACGCCCCTTCTTTGTTCGGCTAATGGGTTTTGCCAGTTTAGGGATGGCGGCATTTGTTTACTTTGCTGCTTCGGGTGTGTAGTGAGATATTGCCCACCACTGCGATGCTGTGCACGCCAGCTCGCTAGTTGTTAAACCCGTTTCGTACCGCCCATTCTGTCGGCGTTAGGTGTAGTCAATGATTCAGTGCCCAATATGCAGAGGAATGGTGCAGAGTACTTCGCCAGACTGGAGCGGCGGCAGGTACGCCTTGCAATGCGATAGATGCGGGGAGTATGAAATAGGCCCTAAATTGCACAAAGAGCTTTCGAAGCTTCCCGAAGACCATTGGGCAATAGAACGGGTTCGAGTAGGTTTGGCCTCCACACCAAAGCCAAGAATGGTGTGGAAACCTTCAACCAATATTCCTGAGGTCGTACCGATTGGTTCCGATAAGCCAACTAAAGCGATGAAGAGTTACCTTAGGGCTAAGGCAGAGGGCAGGCTTCAAACCATCGGCGGCGCGATTTATGAAATCAATGCAGAGGAAGATAGTGATACCTGACAAGACCAGAGCAATCGCTCCGAGCGATGGGAGCCTTTTTTCGCAGGGGAGTGCGGGATTTAACGGGTCGGAACCCTTTTTCGCTTGAAGAGACTGCTAAGACGCGCAGATCTAATGCGCTGATTGAGCCAGACAGGATATAGCATTTGCGATACATGGCGGCCTTTCAGCTCCCTTCGCTGAGCCATAAACCTACGATTTGTCATTCGACCCGGCGACGTTAGATGCCCTCGTATATTGAAACGTATAACCACCAGAATAGGATCGGTGCGATAGTAGAGCTGGATTGCCAAGACGCTTACACATTACGCACCGAGGAATTCCGTTCATTTGCTGCCGACCTTGCGCAGCATCTAGCCGCTGTAGGTGAGACCGACCAGCCGCTAGAGCTACAGTCGTACTATAAGGATTCAAGTGTAACCATCGGTGCGAGGATGGCGGACTTACAAAAAGAGCTTGGCGTTAGGATTAACGTTACACGGTACGAGTGTTTTTCCTGCGAAAGCATCAAATAGGGTGAGATAAGCGGAATTGATGGGCGCAGCCTTTTTCTCGGCAAGTTAGGCGCTAGTTGAACTCCTCTAGAGTAATCATCGTTAGCGGTCCGCCGGGTGCGGGGAAAACCACTATTGCCACTCGACTGGCCCGTGATCTTCAGATTGCCTTGGTGTCAAAGGACACAATTAAGGAGCAGCTGTTTGATTCACTGGGATACGGCGATAGAGAGGAGTCAAAGCAACTGGGGAGAGCTAGCTTTGACTTATTAATTGGCATTGGCAGCAGCATTACAGAATTAGGCCTCCCAGTTATTCTGGAAAGCGCCTTTAGACAGAGCGACGGCAAGCTCATTTCTGAATCTTTAGGAGCAGCGCAATATTTACAAGTCTATTGCGACGCAGAGGCGGCAGTCTGCCTCACTAGATTTCGAGACAGAGTTATATCTGGAAACAGACACCCCGGACATGCTGACGAGGATGGCGAGTCGGAACTGCGTTCGTACTTGCAAAGCGGCGTGTTTGGCGCGCTCTGCCTACCTGGCGAACTAGTCCGCATAGACACTAACGATTTTGGCAGTCCGGGCTACGAGCGAGGGTATCGTGATGCGATCGCTGCTTGCGCCGGGTAGGTGTCGCTGGCAGCGCTATTATCCCGTCACTCCGTCGCTGTCTGATCGCAGTTTTGGGCAACGGGTTAAGGCACGATGACCATCGAACTTTCGCTTGTTCCGTTCAACCAGAGGCTGAGGCTCAAGCAATACCTGGATCACTACTTGATGGAGCATGCTCAATTTAAGGAGCATAAAAAAGGCCCGCTCACTTCGTCGCAGTACATCTATTTCTCCGACTATTGGAGAGGGAAAGGTCGTTATCCGTACTTCATCGTTCAGGACGGGGCAGAATTAGGATTTGCTCTTGTCAGGGCTGTGTTTGATGAAGAAGAACTTTGCCATCGCGTATCGGAGTTCTACATAGCCCCGGAATTTCGCAGAGCAGGCGCTGGGAAAAAGGCAGTTGAACTTCTTTGGCAGATGCATCCAGGTCGGTGGAAGCTTCAGGTGCTTGCCAACAACATCACCGCTCGAGTGTTTTGGGAAAGCTGCTGCGATGCATTCGCGAAAGAAGCATTTTCGGTGGAAGAGATTCACTCAGAAGACGGCAAGCGGCATCGGTTTAACCTGGAGGTGTAGTGCATTGAGTAAATTGAATGGGGGGTTCTAGTGTTTTTTGAGTCTACGCTATGATGATTGCTCAAATGTATCCGTAAGGATACACTTCTTGTGTGTATCAGATTCAGCAGACCGATATTTTTTCTAAGTGGCTTTTCAAGCTGAAAGACAAAAAAGCCATGGCAAGAATCTTGGTCCGAATAGAATCGCTCCGACGGGGTAACGCCGGCGATTCAAAATCGCTGGGCTCCGGTCTGCATGAACTGAGACTGCATTTTGGGCCCGGCTATCGAGTCTACTTCACCCGACAAGCAGGCGTTGTGGTTCTTCTCCTGTGCGGGGGAAACAAATCGAGCCAAAGCAAAGATATCGCTCGCGCTCGCAAGATCCTGTCCGAGCTTAACGCGGAGTAACGAAATATGGTAAAGGTAATCGAGTTTGATCCAAGCGTTTATCTCAATAGCAAGGAAACCATTGCGGAGTATCTTTCAGCAGCTCTCGAAGATGATGATCCGGGTGTATTTCTTGCTGCCGTGGGCCACGTTGCTAAAGCGAGAGGCATGTCAGCGATCGCAGAGGAGTCCGGCCTGGGTCGAGAGAGTCTCTACAAGGCATTTGCTCCTGGGGCAAAACCGAGATACGAAACAGTTCAAAAGGTTCTTCACTCGCTCGGTGTAAGAATCGACGTGTCCGTCAGGACATAAGATAAGTCTCAATTATCTGCTAGCGATGATTGTGGTGAACGCGCCTCATTGAGTTGCGGGTAAACTGTTTGAAGCAAGCCGCGCACGTTCTCGTAGTGCTACCCCATTGGCAACCAGAATTTTGAACCAGACATCCTCTGAAGCTAGTCCTCTTAGCAATTTCGCGGCCACAGCGCTTTTTCCTCTATAGACTCTTTGGCTAATCGATCAAATAAAAAGAGGAAAGCCTGATATGCCACACAAAGTCGTCACATGGGGCACCGGCAACGTCGGCACGTATGCCGTGCGAGCCGTGCTCAACCACCCGGAACTGAAACTGATTGGCCATATCGTCAGCTCGCCAGAAAAGGCAGGGAAAGACGTCGCAGGTCTGGTGGGGCTGGACACACCGACAGGTGTACTGGCTACGGACGATATCGACGCCGCGCTGGCGCTGTCACCGGATTGTGTGATCTACACGGCTCACTCTGAAACACGCATGATGGAAGCGGCAGAAGATCAGGCCCGCTGTCTGCGCGCAGGCATCAATGTGTCGGCCAGTTCACTGTTCATGCTGCAGTATCCGAAGAACCCGGCAATCTCTTTTCTTGCAGAGCCGCTGCAGGTGGCTTGCGAAGCAGGCAATACGACCTGCTTTAACAACGGCATCGACCCCGGCTTTGCCAATGACACCATGCCGCTCATATTCACTGGCTTGTCAGAATACTGGACCAGCGTGCGCATGCAGGAGATCGTCAACTACGCCACCTATGATCAGGAAGACACCGTGCGTGAGGTGATGGGCTTTGGGTATCCCATCGATCACGACTGCATGTTGTTTCGCGAGGGCATGCTGTCACTGGGCTGGGGCGGTGCAGTGTGGTCTGTGGCCGCCGGTTTAGGCTTAACCCTTGATCGCGTCTATGAAGTGCACGAGCGGCTGCCTCTGGAGGCGGATGTGGAAACCGTCATGGGCACTTTCAAGCAGGGGACCACCGGCGCCATGCGTTTTGAGGTTCGCGGCGAAATCGACGGTCGCGACGCCATTGTGCTCGAACACGTCACTCGCATAACTGATGACATTGCTCCCGACTGGCCGCAAGGCAAGGGGTACCGGGTGATTATTGAGGGCGAACCCAGAATGGAGATTGCCATGGATATGTCAGATCGCCACGGCGACCATGCAGTGGGCGGCGTTATTCAGACGGCCACCGCTATCGTTAATGCAGTGCCTGCGGTAGTTGAGCATGCGCCTGGCCTGGTGGCCGCGATGAATCTGCCCAAAATCACGGGTAAAGGTTTGTACAGACCTGAATAAAGGTCTGTATGGGATTGCTTGTCTGCTTTAAGCCCTGATCGTCAAAGCCGCATATCCGCGCGCCCAGTGCGATAGCCGCCAGTGCGCTTCCACGATCTCATAGTTGGGGTAGGTCGCCAGCAGCCTCGGGAAATAGGCGCGTGCTTCGAGTCTGGCGACATGTTGGCCGATGCATTTGTGCAGGCCAAATCCCAGCGCCAGGTGGTCTTTGTTGGCGCGTTCAATGTCGAAGCTGTCTGGGTCTGGATAGTGCTCGGGGTCGTGATTGGCGGCGGCAAACATCAGGCTGATCTCGGCGCCTTCCGGAATCACCGTCCCATCAATCTCAAGTGGCTGTGTTAATCGCCGCGGCAACCCCTGGGCCGGTGGCTCCATACGCAGCATTTCCTCGATAGCGCCGTCCAGCAGTTCAGGGCGCTGAATGAGTTTCTCGCGTTGCGCTGGGAATTGCGCCAGCAGCCCGGTGCCGTTGCCGAGCAGATTGATGGTGGTGTCGACGCCGGCGAAGCCCAGACAGTTGGCGAAGATACGCGTTTCTTCCGGTGTCAGGACACCCGCAGCTTCCTGGCTGACCAGCCAGCTCAGGTGATCCTCGCCGGGTCTGCGTCGCTTCTCTTCCAACACCTGCTCAATTAGGGATGCAAAATCATCCAGTACCTTTACGGCGATTTCCGGCGAGGCCTCTTGATTGGACTCAGGGTCTACGCCCATCAACACTTCACCGATGGCGTGCCAAAGGTCAGCTTCCGAGTCCGGAAAGCCGAGGAAGCGCGTCATGAACACCTGGGGTAGACGGGTGATCACGGCGTGGTACAGGTCAATCTCCCCATGCGTCGGCAAATCTGCGAACAGCTCGTCGACCACCTGCTCCATGAGCGGCGCCAGTTGTTCTATGACCCCTCTGGAAAACTCCGGGATGATGGCCTTGCGTATGGTGTCGTGCAGGGCACCATCGCTGGTCGTCAGTGAGGGAATATAGCTGTGGCCGGTTTCGCCATTAAGCGTGCCTTCCGGATGCCGCAACAGGTGCCGCACATCCTCATAGCGCGTGATCATCCAGATGTCGCGATCAGCATCGTAGTAGGCGGGGTGTTGCTCGCGCAGCCTCGCGTAGCGCGCGTATAGATCGTTGTGGTAGTCCGCTGACTGCACATCGACAATAGCGTTCATGGCAACTCCTGCTTGAGCCGTATGCAGTAGGACGATAACGCGATACCAGCGCTGCTGATATAGCCAAACTACGCGGCCGCAATCACCTGATGTCAGATATACCGGTGATTTAAACCGCCTCGGGTTTCACAGCCACTCCCGTGGTGGTCGGTTGAGTCCTTATGCCACTATTGCGCGCTTTTTGGGAGGCACACACTATGCAGTGGTATACCGGTAACACCGTTTACGACACTGTTCTGGCGGCAGGCTTCGTGTTCGCCGCGCTGATATTGATCTCCAGCTTTTTTGGTACCGCGGCCTACGGCGGTCGTTTCGGCGGCAAAGGCGGCGGCTTCAAAATGGGCTCCAAGGTGGGCTGGATTGTCATGGAGTTTCCGGGGCTGCTGGTGTTTCCCCTGGTATTTTTCATGGGCAGCAACAGCACGCAGGCGGTGCCGCTGTTTTTTCTCGCCGTCTGGATGTTTCATTACAGCAATCGGGCGCTGATCAACCCCATGCTGATGCGCGTGCAGCCCGGTACGCAGTCTTCATTCGATATTTCTGTGGTGCTCGCGGGGTGGGTCACGCTCACCATTCATGGCTATTTAAACGCAGCCTATATCTCTGAATATGGCAGTCAGTACGTCACGGCGTGGTTTAGCGATCCGCGATTCATCGTGGGCCTGGCGGTGTACGCTTTTGGATTCACGTTGAACGTGCACTCGGACTACATCCTGCGGAATCTGCGCTCTAAGACGCCAAGAGCCGACGAACCGCGTTACAAAATTCCCTACGGTGGTGGCTTTCGTCTGGTGAGTTGCCCGCAGTATCTGGGCGAGATTTTGTCCTTCAGCGGTTTCGCCATCATGACGTGGAACCTGGGTGCGGTCTTCGTGCTGGCTGTTACCATGGCCAATTTGGTACCGCGGGCGTTGCAAACGCACAAGTGGTTTACACAGCAGTTTGAAGACTATCCCAGTCAGCGCAAGGCGATCTTCCCGTTTTTGCTGTAGCGGCCCATGCTACGTGCGAGCACGTTGAGCAACGGAGCGTCAGGCGGCACACTGTAGTCTCCCATTGATAAAGGCAAGGTCTATGAACGGCAAGCGGGTATTGATTGCTGGCGGCAATAGCGGCATTGGTTTCGTTACTGCGTTGGAGCTGGCCCGGCAGGGGGCGGAGGTGGTGCTGGCCTGTCGCGATACGGAGAAGACTGCGGCGGCGCTTGAAAAAATCAACGCTGCCGCTGAGGTCCCTGTAGTTAACCTGCCGGTGGAACTGGCCAGCCTCCAGAGTGTTCGCGATCTCGCGGCTAGTTTTCTGGCGCGCTACGACCGGCTGGATGTGCTGATTAACAACGCTGGACTGTTCCCGCCCAAACAAGCCTTTACAGGAGACGGCTTTGAGATGCAGTTTGGGGTCAATCACCTGGCGCCGTTTCTGCTCACCCACCTTCTGCTCGACTGCCTGAAGGCGAGCGCGCCGGCGCGTATTGTCACGGTGGCCTCAACGCTGCATAAAAAGGGCGAGATGGAGCTTGATTCGGTGCGCGGCTACAGCAAATACAGCATGCAGAAGGCCTATAACGCCTCCAAGCTTTACAACGTGATGTTCGCGCTGGAGCTGGCGCGGCGATTAGAGGGCAGCGGGGTAACGTCCAATGTCCTGCACCCTGGCGCTGTAGCGACCGACATTGTGCGTGACCTGCCGTGGATCGCCCGGAAGATTATTGGCTTCATGTTCATCGATCCGGAGGAGGGCGCGAAGACCTCCATCATGCTTGCCGCTGATCCGTCGCTGGCAGACGTCAGCGGCCAGTACTACGACCAGTGCGAACCGGCTACCCACGCCCGCTACGCAGACGACGAATCGCTCAGAGAAAAGCTCTGGAATCTCAGCGCCGAGCTTACGGGGCTGCCAGCATGAAGCCTGTAATCACAAGAACGGCCGGGGCCGCACTGGCGCTCATACTGGCAACCCTGATGGCCTGTGACGATAGCGGTACTGATGCTTCGCAGGCACTCACAGACTGGGTTGCAACAAAAAAGGCAGAGCTGCCCCGAAACCTCAATGACTTTGTCTGGTCCGACGTGCGGCGTTACGAGAATCAGATTATCGCCACCTATCAAACCGGCAGCGAGTCAGGCGCAGCGCAGATGGCGCAGGACGCCGCAGCCTTTGCCGCAGTAACCGAAGCGGTCTGCAGCGTCACCGATATGGATGTGGTCTGGCAGGCCAGCGCAGAGCACTATGTGAGCCTGCAGAACGCCAGCGGAGAGGTGCTTCACACCATTCAAACCAAAGCCTTCGATTGCTGCGTGCTGTCCAAGCGGTCGACGATGTCGCTGCAGCAGGCCCAGTACGAGTGCCCCTATGAATAGGAGTTGCCATGACAGACGATAGCTATGAAAAAGGCCTCGCCACGCGCCGGGCGGTGATGGGGGACGCCTTCGTCGATCGCGCGCTGGACAATGCCAGTGCGTTCACGCAGCCACTGCAGGATATGGTCACGCGCAATTGCTGGGGAGAAACCTGGCAGCAGGACAACCTGTCCCCGGCCACGCGCAGTCTGTTGACCATCGGCATTCTTACGGCTCTGCGTGCCTCCAATGAATTGAAAGGGCATGTGCGTGGCGCGCTGAACAATGGTTGCAGTGTGGACGAGATTCAAGCCGCGTTGCTACACGCTACCGTGTACTGCGGATTTCCTGCGGGGCTGGAAGCGTTCCGGGCTGCGGATGAAGTGATATCTGCGTCGGCGGAGTAGGCAGAAACAGGATGGCAATATGTAAAGACCTGCCACCCATTTGTAGCAGAAAATAGTGAGATAGCGTTAGGCCAAGGTAGATAGAGGTGGCCAATGGTAGAGACAGCTCCGGGATGAGTGCCGATGAGGCCCACAGGCAGGCGCTTGAAGCAGGGCATCCGTCGTATATCGACCCGGACACCGGGTATGCGGTTTTTACTCGCGCGACGCTGGAAGCGCGGGGCAAATGCTGTGGCTGCGGCTGTCGCCACTGTCCATTCCAGCACACCAATGTTCCCGTTACCGAGAGAGCGCAGCGCATTCAGAACGCGGCGTGGCTGACGGATCCCAATGACGTAGCAACTATCGGCCTGTCCTGGAGCGGTGGCAAAGACAGCTTCCTGGCCTTGCGTGCACTGGAGCGGGAGTATCCCGATCAAAGCATTGCGTTGTTTACCACTTTTGATGACAGGACCCGCGTTGTCGCTCATCAGGAGATTGCGATCAACGATGTCGTGCGCCAGGCATCGGCACTGGGTAAGGCGCTGCTGGGCATACCGCTAACATCGCAGCGGAACTATTTTGAACAGGTTGGCGCAGGGCTCGAATTACTGCCGCGTTTACAAACGCTGGCGTTTGGTGACCTGCATCTGTCGCATATTCGCACCTGGCGGGAAGCCTGCTTTGCGCCGCTCACCGAACAGGGGGTGCGGCTGCTATTCCCGATTTGGCAGGTGCCGTACGACACGCTGATGGCGGACTTTATGGCTAGCGGTGCCCGCAGCGAGGTGAGCGCCGTTACGCACCCGGCGCTGGCCGATAGAGTCGGCTGCGACTTTGGGCCGGCCTTTGTTGCAGCGCTACCGGACGGGGTGGATGCCTTCGGTGAAAACGGTGAGTTTCATACCCGCATTATTCCCGCATAACGCCCCATACTCGGGCCCATGGCTGCACCGTTGGGGTAACGTGTCCCAAACTGGCGCACTCCGCCGCTTTTCGAGGTGTTGGTAGGGCTGCTTAAATTTTTAAATTATTGATTTTATTAGCTATTATTTTTATGGAACAACATTTGCTCGAATACCCGGTTGATAGTGAATGAGTGAGCCCGTGCAGAATCGTATCTGCCTGGAACGGAGCCCATAAGAGCCCTTGATGATGTCTGATCTTGTAACCTTGATAAGAAACGCGCGGGTGATTGACCCCGCCAACCAGCGCGACGAAGTCACGGATATCGCCCTGCAGGGCGGCAAAATCCTGGCAATTGGGTCCGACCTTAGCTACCCGCAAGCAGAGACGATTGACGCCAGCGGCAAGATTGTTTGCCCCGGCTTGATCGATATGCACGTGCACGTCATGACCGGATTTGGCGACTTCTGCCTACCGCCGGATTTTGTTGGCGTGGACAGTGGCGTGACGACGGTGGTGGATGCGGGCACCAGCAGTACCTCACTGTTTGGCATGGCGCGCAAGGGTGTGATTGATCAACCCGACCTCAAAACCCGGGTGCTGGCGTTTATGGACCCTTGCAAAATCTACATCGCCACCTCTGACTTCATTTGCCACAAGCTGCGCATTGCCGACGACGAAAACAACCTGGACCTGGACGTGACCAAGCAGGTGGTTGAGGCCAATCGCGATGTCATTGTCGGATTCAAGGTGCGCGCCGCGTGCACCGAGAAGAGCGGTCCTACCGTGAGCCCCTTCCTCGATGCCGCTTTAAGCGTGTCGGAGGATCTTCCGGTGATGGTGCACTTTGGTGGCTTTCCTCATACGCCGGTGATTCCCGCGCTGAGCGTCCTGAATGCACTGCGTCCCGGCGATATCGTCACCCATGCATTCCGGGCCGGGTCGGGAATTCTCGATGAAGAAAACCAGCCGCTGCCCGACTATGTCGACGCCTATGAGCGCGGGGTGGTGATGGACATCGGACACTCCTCGGGGGATTTCCACATTGGCACCGCCCGACACCTGATCGAGCTGGGCTACAAGCCCACGACCATTTCCACAGACCTCAATGCCTTTAACCACGACGGGCCCGTGTTTACCCTGACCGAGACCATGTCCAAACTATGGAACCTGGGCTGCGAGCTGGAGGAGGTGATTGCGATGGTGACCTCACAGCCTGCCCGGGTGCTGCACCGCACGGAATCACTGGGGGCTTTGTCCGTGGGCCGTGAAGCAGACATCACCATGCTCAGCATTGAAGAGGGCGAGTTCGAATTCAGCGATGGTTTTGAAACCATGCTAGCGCTCAAGCGCCTTGTAGCAGACGGGTGCTGGCGTGCTGGAGAATGGCACAACGCCAAGCACCGCGGTGCACCGCGAGTATCTGAACCCTTTGTCTATCAAAAGGCGGGCTAGCTATGACCGTATTGGAATCCGCAGCCGCAAGTGACGCCGTAGAGGAGCCAAGAGCCTTTTATGACGGCCTGGTCGATGAGCTGTATGCCATGCGCGAAGCGGTATCGGTAGAAGAGAAATCGTTCGGGGGCGAGCAGTTGATGGAAGGCCCCGAGCTGCGCGAGTGGCTCAAGTTCCAGGCCTGGTATGAACAGCAGGCCGCGCACTTTATTGGTAGCTGGCTAAAACACACCCATGAAGACGATGCCTTTATCGGCCTGTGCCAGCAGGTGGCAGATGAGGGCAAGCATTACAAACTGTTGATCTCGCATCTGCGCTCGTTAGGGGACAGCCTGGAGGGATGGGAGCCTGAGCCCGAGTACGTGGACTGGGTAGTGGATTTTTACGCCAGTGGCGAAGACACCATCGAGCGCGTCGCGGCCCATAACATTACTGGAGAGCTGGGCGCGCTGCAGGCGTTTGAAACACTAATGCCGCGCATACCGGAGAAAACACAGCGGGTGCTGAACAAGATTCTTCCCGATGAAAAGTTTCACGTGCAGCTCGGCCGCATGGTCGTGGAGCGGTACGCGACCACAGCGGATGCCCAGCGCCGCGTGCGGGCGCGCGTACTGAAGGCGTTTGAGTTGGAGCAGAAAGGCCGGGTCGCCTTTGACCGGCGTATGCGCCAGGTCATGAGCGCGGCGTAGTGGCGAATCGCTTAAATGCGCCCGTCGGCGAACGCCTCTGGGTGTGCGTCGTGTGCGGCTACATTTACAAAGAAAGCGAGGGCATGCCAGAAGACGGCATTGCACCCGGTACGCGCTGGGAAGACGTGGACGAAGACTGGATGTGTCCGAAGTGCGGCGTAACGAAAGCTGACTTTGTTCTGCTCACGGTCTGAGCAACGCGTATCACCGGCATATAGCGATGTCTTTCAGTCTTAGCTCAACGGCTGCATAAACGCCTGGGTTCTGTAGAGCAGCCTGGGCGAATCTGCGTAACCCCCCATGCTGCGGTGCATCACCGAGGTGTTATCCCAGATCAGCAGGTCGCCGGGCTGCCATTCATGCTGATACGTGTTTTGCGGTGACTCTATCACCTCAAACAGTGCCTCCAGGATTTCCTCAGACTCCCGATCGGACAGCCCGTGAATCTTCGTCGTCGGATAGTTCACGTACAGGCCCTGCCGCCCGGTCTCCACATGCCGATGAGTTACATTGTGATACGCATCGGGCAGGTACTCGTCCGGCGAGGCCACCTCAAAATCCGGGATAGCCGCGCAGGAAGAGAGAAACTGCAGGTCCTTGATGCGCGACTTCAGCCCGTCGTCCAGGGCGTCAAAGGCATTGCGCAAGTCAGCAAAGCCGGTGCGGCCACCTCGGTCGGGGACTTTGACTGAATACAGAAAGTTAAAAATATAGTTCTGACCGGGTTGCCAGAAATCTCCGTCCACGTGCCAGTACTCCGCTGCCTGGTGTTGCTTGATCAGCGTGCCGTCCGGTAGCAGGTTAGACACCCGCGCCAACTCCGGGTATTCATCCAGGGTGTTGTTAAAGCGCAGCCCCTTGGGCAGGAGTACGGGCTCGCCAAAGCGTCGCGTGAGCGCAATCAAATCTTCGATATCGAGGCTCTGGTTTTTTACACACACCACACCGTGTTCCGGCACGGCGCGCCGCAAAGCAATAAACGACGCATCGTCCATCGTCTTCAAGTCGAGATCTTTCAGGGTGTATCCCAGCATACAAAGCACTCAATAATCGGTGTTGAAAGGGACTGGCGACCGCACGCAAATGCGTTCGTGCCCGCAAATTATGGACTAGCTGACGTGAATTAGGGAGTGTTGAGATGGCCCGCCCGAAGCATGACGTCCAGCTGGCGCGGGCTGATAGTTAGAAGCGCATATCCAGGCCCACGCCAAACTGACGCGGCGCGGTAGTGGTGTCCACCGGTTGCTCGCGAAAGCGCACGCTGCCGGAGTCGGCGCCGACCTGCCCGCGAAAGGCGGTTATGGAGGTTTCTTCTTCGAGGAGGTTGGTGCCATAGAGGAACACGGAGAAGTCGTCGGCGGCATAGCCCAGTCGCGCATTGGCCAGTGCGCGGCTGCCAACCTTTTCCGTCAGTCCGGGCCCCAACTCGTCCTCGGTGAGGTTAAATATTTGTGAGTGTTGCGAGGATGAGTACGCGACGCTCGCGTTGGCAAAGAATCCGCTGCTGTGGTCATAGTTCGCGCCAAGCGTGTAGCTGACGTTGGGGGCGTTGGGCAATTCGTTACCGGCCAGGTTTTCGAAGGGCTGTCCAGGCGTCGCAAAAGGAAAATCCTGGAACTCGGTTTCCAGCAGCCCCAGCGATCCGTACAGCGTCAGGTCGGGCGTCCAACTGTATTCAAGGGTGGCCTCCAGCCCGTAGAGTTCTGTCTCGCCGGCGTTGATGGTCAGGGCATCGCTGAACGTGCCAGAAGGGCCAGGCACGGTGACTTGCTGGTCTTCAATCGTGCTGAAGAATACATTGGCGTTCGCGATCAGCCGCTGGTCGAACCAGGTGGAGCGCACTCCGATTTCGATGTTGGTCAGGTACTCCGGATCATACGACCCCGCTACGTTGCCCTCACCGGTTAACTGCAGAAAGGTGCCACCGGCGCGATAGCCGCGCTGGGCACTGACAAACACCGCCACATCGTCATTGATGTTATAGGTAACCGCAGCGCGCGGCAGAAAGGCGGTAAAGGTGTCAGATTGCCCAGGGCTTTCCTGCACGCTGGAGGCAATTCTCACCAGTTCCAGGCAGGAGATCGTATCGGCATCCACCCCTATCGCCTCGCTAACAATGGGCGGGATGGTGGCAACGCAGGATTCCGGGCTAACGCCGGGTTCTGCCGTTACCGCACCGGTGGTCTCATAGGTCTCCACGTCATAGCGAAAGCTGAGGTCAAAGGTCCAGCGCTCGTTCATGTCAAAGCGGGCTTGGGCATAGCCCGCATAGTTATCTGTGGTGGTGATTGTGCGTGAAAGTCCCGTTACCAGCGTGTCTATCGGGTCGATGGGAAAGAACACGGAATCCAGCAGTGGGCTGAAAAACTCTGAAGTGCCGTTCAGGTCATCCTCAAAGTAATAGGCGCCAACAGAACCCGACCAGCGTCCCTTCACAAACGCAAACCGAAGCTCAGCAGAATAGGTGTCGGTCGTCTGGTTGATAATAAAGTCTTCATCCAGCGCAGCTTCCAGTGAACCCGGATCGTCGGGGCGACCCCGCGTGCGCACTAGATCATTGCCTTCGTAGGTTCCAATGGCTTCCAGCGTCCAGGTGTCTGTCAGCCGCAGGGACAAGTCGCTGATGACCCGCAGGGTTTCGTTGTCCCGGGTCTCTGGATTAGTGAAGGACACGAAGTCATAGAAGTCGAACTCAGCAAACTCTGGGTCGTTTGCGGCAACGCTGGCGGCCACCGAGGTGAAGCGCAGTGCGGAGTCCAGGGTGTTGTAATCCACCGTGAGGCGTGCGCGCAGATCGCGGTCACCCTCTGGTTCAAACAGCAGCTTGGCCCGCAACATCAGGTTTTCGCCCGCATCGTTATCGCCGCCGGTTAAGCCGTTCTGAATAAACCCGTTGGTGTCCTGATAGTCGAAGGTAAGACGGCCGGCCAGCACGTTATCGATTAGGGGCCCCGAGATAGCACCTGCAAGCTGATAGGTATCGTTCTCCGCCGCGCGCAGACGCAGGGCAGACTCCCAGTCGAAGCCAGGTTCTTTGGTACGCATTACGATGGAGCCTGCCAGCGCGTTCCGACCTTGCACCGTCGACTGCGGGCCGCGCAGCACCTCCACCTGTGCAATGTCCCAAAGACTGTCGAGTCCAGAAGTCAACGCGTCTGAGCTGAAGGGCGCGCCGTCCAGATATACATTGGAGGTCACGCCTTGCCCGGCGCCGCCGATGCCGAAGCGGGAAATGCCGCGAATGGACGTTGACTGTACGTTGGGTGTGCGCAGCAGGAGGTCATCGAGATCGAACAGGTTCTCCTGATCGATACGTTCGCTGGTAAATATCTCTACCGAAACCTCGGCCTCCTGCACCGTCAGACCGGCTTTGGTGCCATAGACGATGGTCTCCTCGATTAGCCGGTCGGGGCTGGCGATGGCCTCGGTTCTGCTAACGCCCGGACTCTGGCCAGCGGCGCTGGAAGCAATGCCCAGACCCAATACCAATAGAAGCGGTAAGAGGTAGCGGTTGGACGGAACAGATTCTTGTGACAAAAGCAGGTAATGCTTTTTTAGAGGCGACCGACAAACAATCACAAAGGATTACCAAATGAGAAGCGTTCGCATTTATACATTAGCCGCATTACGACTGCAATGCAGAATTGCGCTGTGCTGGCTTCTGGCGATGCGGAAGCGTCTGCCCTGTTCAGGTGTCGGGTACAGGGTGTGGCGCTCTGATGCTCAATACCCCCTTACAGCCTGCACTTCGTACGCAGCGAGTGATCTTTGTATCGTCCGGGGAGTGCACCGCAACGGGTAGAGAGAACGAGACCCTCAATGTTGGCTATGGACTCCTCGCATTGACGATGTGCGCGAAGGGGAGCAAGAGGCTATCGATTGCGACTTAGTCTGGGTGTTGGGGTTAGTCGGATAATTAAGATTTTGTTAGTTGAAGCCCATTTATCTTTTATATCGAAGGAGTAAATTAAATACTGGTGTTCAGAAGTATAAGTACCGTGGGGATTATTAATGGCAAGACCAGGCGCCTTCGCAATACTGATCGTTATCTTTCTCTGGCCTTTGGGGACAGTGACTGCCCAGAGCAAGCAATACACTCTGGAACCGGAAGCAGTTGCAGCCTTTGCTGACCAATACATGGCGGAAAAGCTCTCAGAATATGCCATTCCGGGTTCTGCGGTCGCTATTGTTCATAAAGGGAAGATTATTCATCTTAAAGGGTATGGATTCGATGATGTTGCGGGCACCATGCCCATTGATGGTGAGACAACACAGTTCCGACTAGCTTCCACCACTAAAGTTATGACGTCTACGGCTGCGTGGCGTTTGGCGGATCGTGGTGTGTTAGATCTGGATGCAGATGTGCGCCCCTTCTTATTGAAGCTAGGGATCAAACCTTTTGATGAAACTCCGCTAACCCTGCGCCAGTTGCTGAACCATTCCGCAGGCTTTGATAACTATGATATCGCCCGCCAATCAAAACCCGGTACAACGCCGGACCTTTTTACTTTTCTGTCCCACACTACGGGTGATCCAAACCGGGCGCCTGGGGAAGCGCATAGATACTCCAATCATAGTCTTGCGTTAGCGGGGTATATTGCTGCGGAAAAAGCGGGCTTGGACTATGAAACTCTTTTGAAGCAAGAGGTGTTTGGTCCTGCTGGTATGGCAACAGCGGTTATTGGCTTACCGCAAAGTGGCAACGCGGGGCATTCAACGATTAACGGTAGGGTTACACGGCTAAACGCGAACGTGTGGAACACCGCACCAGCCAGTGGCATGTCTGCAACCGGCCTGGACATGGCTAGTTTTATGTCAGCTTTTCTGGATGCGGCCGCGAGTCGTGACAGCAACTTGGTTACGACAGAGGGTCTACAAGCAATATGGTCTGGCGGTGGTGCCGCCCCGGTATCTGAAATCCAATCATTCAGTTTGTCCTGGCAGCCGCGATATTACGCGGGTCATAAATCCTGGACTCATGGTGGTAGTTTCAGCGGCTATCAGAATGAAATGGCTTTATTCCCGTCAAACGATGTGGGTGTATTTGTTGTTTTCAATATGGATGGTATTACCAATAAATTGACGAGGATGTTTATCAATGAGTTTGCAGACAACTTTCTCGTCAATGCACCGGTTCGGCCAACGCCCAAAGCTATCACTGTTGCCTTAGACGACTATGTTGGCAGCTATGATTATCTACGCAGTTCTTCCTCTTTAGGGACTCGGGGTGATTTAGCGGGCCTGTTTTCCCCACCACTGATGGAAGTGCGCAAGGATGGCAACTCGGGTTTGAAAATATATGGTCGCGCCTCAATGGCGGGAGAAAAGAACTGGGCGTCTTTTGTGCCTGTTGCGCAAGATCTGTTCTCCTCTCCGTCAGATCGATACGAAAACCCCTTTGGTAGCCTCTACTCAAATAGTGATATGTTCAAATTCACCCGCGACGATGACGCTGCCGTCGCCTATCTGATGGACGAAAAGTACAGCTACCGTAAGCTTGGGGTGCTTGATTCAAAACTGTTACATAGATCTAACTTGGCGGGCTTGCTTCTGTTTTCGCTGATCTTGTTGGTTCTAGGTATTCGCGACTTCTTTTCTAAGAAGCCAGGCAGGCAGCTACCAGCAATTACGATGACCCTTGGTGGCATGGGCGCGCTTATCGCTCTGGTCGGTCCGTTTGCGTATCTCTTATTAGCCTCTGACCCGCTGGACGGCGGGCTTACTGTTGTTTCTTTTGAAGAGACGTTTGTCTGGCACGTGTTGATCGCCATGCCGTTGCTAACGGTTTTTGTTTTCGCTGCGTCTCTGTTTCTGTTTTTGCGTGATGCAGAGTCTGGTGGCAGTTCCGTTGTGGCATTGAGCCAATTGCGAGGATTTGTAACTCTGGCGGCGCTAGCCCTTGCGCTATTTGAGTTCTCTTACTGGGGCATATTGGTTTGATTGTCCCCAGACAACTAGATATAGGCGCTCTGAACTTCGAACCTGCAGGCATCGTGACCCATCGCGCAGCAGTGTGTCTCCACGACCCTCGCGTCCGGGTCTACCAGTTTGGTGAATAGACGCTGAAACACGGCAGCATGCCAGTGGCAAAGGGGCACGTCGCTGTGCTCGCCGCGCACCACCGGATTATCAAACAGCTCAAAGGCGAGCGGGCGTTTGCTGGCGATGCGGAAATCGCCAGAGCCGGCAAAGGTCCAGGCGTGCCGCTCAATGGTTTTCGCCAGTAAGGGTGCTGAAAGCCATGGCGGTGCGTGTTGCAGCAGGTGCATCACGATAAAGGGAATGCGGTGGCTGATAATGTAATCGGCCGTGTGTAAGCCTGCGCGTCTGGTCAGCACCGGTGCGATGTCGGGATAGCGTGCTCTTACGGCCTGGTGCAGTGCCGCCGCCGGTCCTTCTTCCATCAGACCTTCGTCGGCAGGAAGATGGGTCATGCCCGCCTCATTCAGCAACATTTCCCGGGGGCCGGTGCCCAGCTCTTCATCCAGTAGGGGCACCAGTTGCAGCACGCTGTTGGGGCCTATGCGTGCGGTTTGTGTAGTGACGTCACGGACTCTAGCGTCCATCAAACGAGCTCCTCGGGCTCCATCTGCTGCTCACCGCCGCCACAGGCTTTGATGACCACAGGTTCTGCCTCGGTGTATTCCAGCCGTGACTGCTTGCGTGCTCTGGCGCGAGCGGCCAGTTACCGGCGATTTCCGCGCCGCCGGAACGGTAGTTCGGGTGGATCAGCAGAATGCGCATGAGCGTCTCCCTGCGGGTGTAAACGCTATTTTACACTCTATGTGACAATATAAATTGACAGATGTCAATGCCCATGACCCGAGCAGGGGTTTATATGAGCTAAGTTATCGCTGCTCTATGCGGGTAAGCCACTGTTTTTATGAGAAAAATAAAAAATGATGCGTTGTATCATAAACGCGCGTTCGGGACGGTATTGAAGATTGAAAGGCGCTGCAAAGCAGGTGTATTTCTCCTGCGATGCAGCGCTTAGAGGGCTGGCTACGGGTGAATTTTTCGGCGCTTTAGCCGATCTGCTGCGCGCTGGCTGTTGCCTGCGCAGGATCTGCCTGGGGGCCGCGAATAACGCCGCCCGGGGTCGGTCCCTGCATCACTCCATTGCGGAAGGTGATGTGACCGGACTTAATCGTTGCGACGTAGCCCTCGGCCTTCTGCAGCAATCGCTTTCCTCCTGCGGGCAGGTCAAACGCCAGCCAGGGGTGTTGCAGCGATAGCTTTTCCATGTCGATGATGTTGAGGTCAGCCAGATAGCCGGGTTTCAGCAGGCCGCGGTCTTCCAGGCCATAGAGCAAGGCCGTGTCCCGGCACTGGCGCTTGATAGCGCTGGCGAGGCTGATGTTGCCTTTGTTGCGATCACGCACCCAGTATTCGAGCATAAAGGTAGGGGTAGCGGCATCGCAGATAGTGCCGCAGTGAGCGCCGCCATCGGACAGAGAGTTTACGCAATCGTCTGAGCGTTGCAGATCTTCCAGGAAATCCAGATTGCCGTCGGCGTAGTTAAGCACCGGGAAGTAAATCAGGCCTTTGCCATCCTGGCGCATTAGCAGGTCATAGGCATATTCCTGCTCGCTGACGTTTGCGCGGGCAGCACCGGCGCGCAGGCTTTCGTCTGCGGTGGGCTCATAGTTAAAGCCCGGGCCCATTTCATACAGCGCCTCCCAGGCGCTGGTGGCGTATTCCAGCAGGAAGCGAATGTCGCTGTCGGGAAACTCATGCTCCTCGGCGATCACCTGCGCTTTGAATTCAGGGTCCTGCAGTTTCGCGTACTGCTGGTCCCAGGGGAGCTCCGCAATGGCAAGCCAGGACGGTTTAAAGCTGAAGGGGTGGAAGGTGGTCTGCCAGCCCATCAGCAGGCCATTTCCTCGCAGCGCAATCTGCGCCACGATATTTGCGCCTTGCGAGTTTTGTTCACGCATACTGGCGATTTGTTCTTCCAGCGGCAGTTGCTTGAGAGGCGACTGCAGCGCGGCAAAGGTGACTGGCAGGCCGGTCTCCCGGCTCAGGTCGCCCATCCACTCAAACTCTTTCCACTCACGATTCAGATCGCTGGCCATCTCAAACACACCAAACCCGGTGCGGCCCATGGCGCGGCCAATGCCGATTAACTCCTCTTTGGTGGCCGTTGTACCGGGCACCAGTTCGCCGTCTACCGACTTGTGCAGAATCGTGCGAGAGGTGGAAAACCCGAGCGCGCCCGCTTCAAGACCCTCCTCGACAATCGCCGACATCGCGGCGATATCAGTTTCGGTGGGTTCCTCGTTAGCGGCACCGCGGTCGCCCATCACGTAAGCGCGCACTGCGCCGTGGGGCACATGGGTACCCACATCCACGGTGCGCGGTAGGGTTTCCAGCGCATCCATGTATTCAGGGAAGCTCTCCCAGTCCCAGCGAATGCCTTCACTGAGCGCTGTGCCCGGAATGTCCTCGACGCCCTCCATCAAACCAATGAGCCAGTCGTGGCGATCTGGTTTGGCGGGTGCAAAGCCCACTCCACAGTTGCCCATGATGACGGTAGTCACGCCATGCCATGAAGAGGGTGCCATTTCCTGGTCCCAGGTGGCCTGGCCATCGTAGTGGGTATGGATGTCAACAAAGCCAGGTGCCACCACCTTGCCGTCGGCATCAATTTCTTCCTTGCCCGCAGGTAGCTTTGACCCAATGGCGGTAATGCGATCGCCATCGATAGCGACGTCAGCGATAAATGGCTCACTACCGGAGCCGTCGACGATCTTGCCGTTGCGTATTACGAGATCATGCATGGGAAATCCTCGGCTGTTGCACTGTTATAGTTGTAAGTTTGAAAGACTAGCACAGAGCGTCGATCCCGCTTAGGCCTAGAAGGGCGCAGGGCCCGGAAAGCGCTCGCGCAGTTGGGGTTTGTTCAGCTTACCGGAGGCATTGCGGGGCAGCAGTTCCACAAACTCATACAGCCTGGGTACTTTGTACCCCGCCAGGTGCTCGCTGCACCAGGCCTTCAATGTATCCGCCGTTGGCGATTGCTCGGCCTCGGCGACAACAATGGCCAGCGGTGTTTCACCCCATTTTTCAGATGCCACGCCTATCACCGCTGCTTCTTTAACCTCGGGGCAGGCCGCCAGTGCATTTTCGATTTCCGCCGGGTAGATGTTTTCGCCACCGGAGATGATCATGTCTTTCTTGCGGTCACAAATGGTGAAGAACCCATCGGCGTCCCAGGTGGCGATATCCCCGGTGTGCAGCCAGCCGTCCACTAGCGTCTCTGCGGTGGCCTCGGGCTTGTTCCAGTAGCCCAGCATCATGTGCGGGCCAGACAAAAGGATCTCGCCGGGTTCATCGCTGCCCCGGGGAATATCTTTACCGTCCATATCGACCAGGCGTGCTTCGGTGTGCATCTGTGGTCGCCCGCAAGAGCCGACCTTGGCTTCGGCATCTTCGGGCAACAGCAGGGTGCCGGGGCCGCAGGCTTCGGTCAGGCCATAGGCCTGGTGAATCGCTATGCCCTCGGCTTCATATTTGCGCAGCAAAGAGACAGGCACGGGGGCCGCGCCAGTGGAAATCCAGCGCACTGACGACAGGTCGTACTGCTGGCGTTCAGGCACATCCAGCATGAACTGCAGAAGCGCCGGCACAGAGGTGAAAATGTTCACCTTCTCCTGATCAATACAGCGAAACATGGCGCCCATTTCCAGGTCCCGCATAATGACGCCGCTGGCCCCGCGGTGCACCACCAGTGAGATCGGGTTCAGGCCGGCGACGTGGAACATAGGTAGCGGCAGCATGTAACGGTCATCGCCACGGATATCCGACGTGGTCAGGCTGGTCAGGTGCGCCCACAGCATGGTGGTATGGGATTGCATCACACCCTTGGGATGACCCGTGGTGCCCGAGGTATACATGATGAACAGTAGGTCATCGCCCTGGGCCTGCAGTGGGGGTTCGTCGGTGGAGGCGTCTGCCGTGACGGCGTCATAATCGGCGGCCCGAGCGGAGCTTCCACCAATGCAGAGGCGATGTTGTAGCGTCAGCGAATAGTCGGGATGCGCGGCGGCCTCGGCAAGACTGTCTTCAAATTCGCTGTCATAGATCAGCGCGAAAGCGCCGCTATCGGCAAGAATATAGGCGATCTCCGGGGGCGCGAGGCGCCAGTTTACGGGCACCAGAACACAGCCGATCTTGGCGCAGGCGTAGTAGGACTCAACAAACTCAATGCTGTTTTTGGCCAGCACCGCCACGCGGTCGCCGGGCTCAAGGTCCATGGCGAGCAGTGCATGGGCCAGCCGGTTGCAGCGCGCATTGGTCTCGGCAAAAGTGAAGCGACGCCCCCGTTCAAACTCGACAAAGACCTCGCGCTGCGGCGTGATTGCCGCACGCTTTGCCAGTTGCGCGCCGATATTGCGGTGGGTGCTGCTGTTCATGCGGGGTGATTCTCCTGCCGGGTGAGTTGTTCGATCAGGCGGGCCTTGGTGGGCGTTACCCACTGGTCCCTGAGCGCAGGCGACAGCAGGCCCTGGGCATCGAGTTCGTCGCAGAGATTCATTTGATGGGCTAGATCAAACACATCGAACTGCCGAATAATCTGGCTGTTGTCGTCGAAGGTGAGAAAGGACACGCCCGGTGTTTGGTAGAAGCTGCCATCCGGCCGCACTCCGGGGCCACGATTCCACCAATGGGTCACAACGCGATTCTCGGTGCCCACATAGACGCCATCGTAGGGAAAGGTCCAGCCCTCCCAGCCAACCTGCATATCGCGACCATAGTGGGTGGCCTTGATCTCGTCGATACCGTTGGCCTCAACAAAGAATGTTCCTGCGTACTCGCAGGTGTACACGCAGTCCATTGCGTACATCTCATCAACAAAGAACGTCCATTCGCCAATGTCAGACGCGCGGCGATGGTGTTGAATCAGCTTGTCAGCCGCACCCCGCAGGGCCGCTTCAGTCAGCGCCACAACCCAGCCTCCGGATGCTGCGCCTACAGAAACGCATCAACCACCTGTTGGGCGGTCTCGCGGATACGGTTGCGACTGTAGTTGAGCGGCGCGTTGTCGGGCTCGTAGCTCACGGTGGCGTTGCGCCCGGCATACATAATGATGTCGGGGAACAGGGGGTGCTCGTCCTCGCTTACGGGCAGGTCCTGCGGATTGCCGGCGGCCTCAAAGAACAGTTCCAGATAGGCTTTCCACGTCAGGTTTTCGTCGCCCACCAGGTAGGCCTTCCCCGCTTCACCACGGGCAAGCGCACCTTGGATGGCCTCGGTCATTGAGTGGCTGCTGATGTGGTTAACACCACCCGCCGGGGCAAATAGCGGCATGCCCTCGATACGGCCTGCGGCATAGGCTACCAGCCCTTCCAGATGTTGCAGTGCCACACCCGGTACATAGCCCAGAATGAAAGGCGCGTTCAGGCTGCAGACGTTAAAGCTGTCATTGGCCAGCACCCGCAGCCCCTCATCCGCCAGGTGGCGGCTGCGCACGTAGGCCGATGTTTCGATCTTCTCCGGTACAACCTGAGGGTAGTAGGTGCCGATATACACAGCTCGCGGAATGCCGGCGCTGCGCGCGCGTTCAAAGAAGCGCGGTACGCCTTCGGCGTTGGCCCGCATGAAGAACGCTTCTTCGTCTTCTTCCCGGTCCCACTGGCGAATGTCCGCGCCCGCGGCGAAGACCATGGCATCAAAGCCGGCGAGGGATTCTGTGGCAATGCTATCGTCGAGATAGCTGCCGATCAGTGTGCTGAAGTCGGCCAGTAAGGGATTGGCAGGCTGGTTACGAGAGACCAACGTGACGTCGTGGCCATCGGCTTTCAGGGACAGTGCGGCGTGGGCGCCAGTAAGCCCGGTACCGCCAACGATTAGTATCTTCATGGCACCTCCTTGCGTGTGCAGGGCAGTGTAGGCCATGAAGATGCTTGCCGAGAGTGTCAGCGAGCGCCGTGGTTACAAATAATTAGCCTGACTCTGACCAATTCCCCGGCGGCAGGGTTTGGCAGGGTCTAAAAGAGACTAGGACTAGACGCGCTCCACAACCGTGGTGATGCCCTGGCCAAGCCCAATACACATGGTGGAGATACCCACGTTCAGGTCCTGCGCTTCCATCACATTGAGCAGTGATCCGGTGATGCGGGTTCCAGAGCAGCCAAAGGGATGGCCGAGCGCGATCGCGCCGCCGTGCACGTTCACTTTGTCGTCCATGCGATCTAGCAGTTCCAGGTCCTTCAGTACCGGCAGTGCCTGAGCGGCAAAGGCTTCATTTAACTCCACCATATCCACGTCATCCATGGTCATGCCAAGGCGCTTCAGCGCTTTCTGAGTAGAGGGCACCGGACCATAGCCCATGATGGAGGGGTCAACACCAGCCAGTGTCATGGCCTTGATGCGAGCAATCGGCGTGAGTCCCAATGCCTGTGCCTTTTCGGCAGACATGACCAGCATGGCGGAGGCGCCGTCGGATATTTGCGAGGACTGTCCCGGCGTCACCGTACCACCCTGAGGATTAAACGAAGGCTTCAGTTTGGCCAGGTCATCCAGGTTAGTTTCCGGGCGGATGGTTTCGTCCTCGGTGACAGAAATCAGCGCACCGTTAGCGTCATGTCCATCAATGGGGATGATCTCGCGTGCGAATTTGCCTTCCGTAGTAGCCTTGTGCGCGAGCTGATGTGAGCGCATACCGAATTTGTCCTGATCTTCGCGACCGATGCCGTGCATCATGGCCAGGTATTCCGCTGTCATGCCCATCATGCCTGCGGCCTTGGCTACCGAACGGCCCATCCGAGGGTTGGGGTCGACATTTGCGGCATCCATCATGGGCAGATGACCCAGGTGCTCAACGCCACCGACCAGGTAGACGTCTCCTGCGCCGGCCATAACGTTGGCCGCGGCAGTGTGAAGAGCGCTCATGCTGGAGCCGCACAGGCGATTTACCGTTTGCGCCGGAATGCTGTGGGGTAGTTCGGCGTTCAGCACCACCATGCGCGCCATATTCATGCCCTGTTCGCCGCGCTGAATCACACAGCCCCAGATCAGGTCGTCTATTTCTGCCGGGTCCAGTGCGTCATTGCGCGCCAGCAGTCCCTTGATGACCGCAGCAGACAAGTCGTCTGCGCGAGTATTGCGAAAGCAGCCGTTTTTGGAACGCCCCATGGCTGAGCGGGCGTAGTCGACAATTACTGCATCTCTTGGGTTCAAACTCACCGGTGTTCTCCTCTTTGTCGTCCTGGCCGTCGTCTCAGTAATAGGTTTCGCCGTTGGCGAGCATCTCGTTCATGCGTTCGGTCAATTCGTAGGCTTTACCCAGGTGGGCAAACTTGTCCGACGCTTCTTTGATGTGGGCCAGACCCATCGTATCCATCCACCGGAAAATGCCACCGCGGAAGGGCGGGAACCCAACGCCGTATAACAGCGCCAGATCCGCTTCGGCGGCAGTACCGACAATTCCTTCTTCCACGCAGCGGGCCATCTCAATGGCCATGGGCAGCATCATGCGGGCGACGATGTCATCGCGTTCAAATTCAGCACGCTCACCGACCAACTCTGCAATCATGCCGTACACATCTTCATTCACGGTTTTTTGGGGCTTGCCGCGCTTGTCTTCAATGTAGTCGTAGAAACCCTTGCCATTTTTCTGGCCAAAGCGCTCCAGCTCAAACATGACCTCGGTAGCACTCTTGAAGTCGGGCTGCATTCTGTCCGGAAAACCCTCCGCCATCACATTGGCAGCGTGGACGCCGGTATCAATCCCCACCACATCCATCAGGTACGCGGGCCCCATAGGCCAGCCCCACCGCTCCATGGTTTTGTCCACCGCCTGAAAGTCTGCACCGTCGCGCAACAGCATGTTAAAGCCGCCAAAGTAGGGGAACAGCACTCGGTTGACCAGGAAGCCAGGGCAGTCGTTCACGACCACGGCCTTTTTGCCCATTTTGTTGGCGTAGGCGACGGTGCGTGCAACGGCGGCGTCAGAGGTTTTCTCGCCGCGAATGACTTCAACCAGCGGCATGGCATGAACCGGGTTGAAGAAGTGCATGCCGCAGAAGTTCTGGGGGCGCTTCAGGCTCTCGGCCAGACGCGTGATTGAAATGGTAGAAGTGTTGGAGGCGAGCACCGTATCTTCAGTGATGTGCTGCTCTGTCTCGGCCAGCACGATGCCCTTCACCTTTTCGTTTTCCACTACCGCTTCGACGACGATATCGGCGCTTTCAAATCCCTCGTAGGTGAGGGTCGGGTCGATACTGTTCAGGATGTCGCCCATCTGATCCGGACTCATGCGGCCACGAGCAACGCGTTTTGCCAGTAGCTTGTTGGCTTCGCTCAGACCCAGGTCCAGACCTGCCTGGTTGATATCTTTCATTTTGATGGGCGTGCCTTTCAATGCGCTCTGATAGGCGATACCCCCGCCCATAATGCCGGCACCCAGCACGGCCGCCTGTGTGATGGGCTTGTCAGATTTCTTTTCCCAGTCCTTGGCCTTTTTGCCCAGTAGCTGGTCGTTCAGGAAAACACCGACCAGAGCTGCGGCGACGGGTGTGGTGGCGAGTTCAGCGAATGCCTCCGCTTCCACGTCCAGGGCGTCGTCCAGACCCATGCCTCGCGCTGCCTCAATGACGTCCACCACTTTGACAGGCGCCGGGTAGTTATGCCCTGCCTGCTGGCCCACCATAGATTTGATGGTGAAGAAGGACATCATGGCTTCGGTATCGTTAAGGGGCAGCGGGCTGTGTTTGCGCGCGCGCCGCGAATCAACATCGAGCTTGCCGTCAATTGCGCTTTGCAGTGTGGACAGTGCCACTTCACGCAGCTGGTCCGGTGCGGCGACCGCATCCACGGCGCCTGCCTTGAGCGCATCGTCGGCGCGCTTGTCTGCGCCGGTGGCCATCCACATTACCGCCTCATCTACGCCAATGATGCGGGGAAGCCGAACGGTGCCTCCCCAACCTGGCAAGATGCCCAGCTTGGTTTCGGGCAGCCCAATTTTGGCGCTGGTGCTCATGATGCGGAAGTCGCAGGCGAGGCAGATTTCCAGGCCGCCACCCATCGCGAAGCCATTGATTGCAACGGCCGTGGGATAGGGGAGCGCTGCCAGTCGATTGAAGTTCCTGTTGTTGTGGCCGGTGAAGGGCTTGATGTCTTCCTTGCTGGCGCCGAACAGACCGACAAACTCGGTGATGTCAGCACCAACAATAAATACGGCTTTGCCGGAGCTGACGAGCAGGCCTTTAATGCCGCTTTCGGCTTCCAGGGCATCCAGGCCGGCAGCGAGGCTGGCCACCGTGGCCTGGTCGAATTTGTTAACGGATTCTCCGGCAAGGTCGAAGTTGAGTTCGGCAATATCGCCGTCGTGGCGGATGATGCTGAGCTGGTCGCTCTGGTAAATCATGAAGCGGTCCTGTTCCGTAGGGGGGAAATGGGGCGGGAGTTTACGCCGAACACATAAGACTATCTACCCCCTTGGACCGAGGGCGGAATTCGTCGATTTTTGACCGTTAAGTGTCTTACGCCGTGGCTTTTCTGCGCAGTTGATCGGCGATGGGCAATTCTCTGATGCGGGTGCCCGTGGCCGCGTAGATAGCGTTGCAGAGTGCCGGTGCGAAGGGTGGCGTACCGGGCTCGCCGACGCCGGCGGGAATGGCATCGCTGTCGACGATATCGACATGGATTGCCGCCGGTGCATCCGTTATGCGCGCTACGCGGTAGTCATGGAAGTTACTTTGCTCAATGGCGCCCTTGTTCACGGTGATGTTCGAGTGCAAAGCCAGGCTGATGCCGAACACAGAAGCACCTTCCATCTGATTGCGCACCGAATCACGGTTGACCACGGTGCCGGCGTCAATGGCAACCCAGACGCCCGGAATGCTCAGCTCACCGCTATCACTGACGCTGACCTCGACTACCGTAGCGACGTAGCTGAGAAAACTGCGGTGCACAGCAACGCCAAGCCCCGAGCCCGCAGGCAGTTCACGATTCCAGCCAGCGTTGTCGGTAGCGCGCAGCAACACCGCCTTGAGGCGGCCGGTATCGAACGGGTATTCGTCCTTGTCAGCACCGTAGTTAGCAAAGTTTGAGCCCTGGCTCGCAAAATCAATGACGCGGTCCGGACCAATGGCGTCGAGCAGAAACTCCCGATGATCGCGGCCCGCCAGTGCGGCCATTTCACTCATGAAGGATTGCTGTGCAAACACATGATAGATATTGGCGACTGAGCGCATCCAACCGGTTCGTACTCGGGCCGGTGCACGACCTGTCTCAGCCCGCATATGCGCGATGGCATAGGGCGCATCATTAAGTCCCAGATCAGCTTCGCTGCCCGGCACTTGCTCAGCGCCTGCGTCAAAAGTGGCATCAATGGTTGGAAACGTGGATCGGTGGCGCAGGGCGACCAGTTGGCCGCTGGCGTCAAGCCCGCCTTCCAGGCGCTGGGCGCTGACTGTGTGATAGAAGCTGTGGCGGATATCGTCCTCTCGCTTCCACTGTACTCGCACCGTGCGCCCCGTTTTCAGTGCGAGAAAGGCGGCCTCTGCGGCAAAATCGGGCTTCGACTTGCGGCCGAATCCGCCACCCAGCAGGGTGACATGAACTTTGACTCGCTCCGGGGGAACGTCGAGAAACTCTGCAATCAAGGATTGATCCGCCTGGGGGTTCTGAGTGCAGGACCAGACTTCGATAGTGGTATCGACCAGCCGCGCTGTCGCCGAGGGAGGTTCCATGGGCGCCTGCGCTAAGTGGGGTACGTAGTATTCAGCGCTGTGTGCGCGATCTGCGGTGTTCAGCGCTGCATCGACATCGCCACGGGTCACATGCACATCGCCAGGCCGTTCATTGCCGCGCTGCAATACGTCTCGAAAAGCTGTTGAGTCGTATCCATCGTTGGGAGATTCCGACCAGCGAACATTGAGTTTGGAGCGCCCCTGCATGGCGGCCCAGGTGTTGGTAGCGAGAACCGCAACACCGCCCAAAGGTCGGTATAGCACCGGGTTTTCTGTGAGAGCTGGCATTTCCACCACATCTACCACCCCAGGCACGGCTTTGGCGGCGCTGGCGTCATAGGCAGTGGCACGGGCCAGCACCACCGGAGGGCGTTCGATAACAGCCACAACGGAATCGGGAAGGCGGACATCCGCTGCAAAGTCTCCCCGTCCCGTCAAAACATCCCGCATATCGACGATGGGTTTGCCATGGCCGATATAGCGCCAGTCGCTGCGATCTTTCAGGGTGAGCTGCTCGGGACTGGGCGGCTCCATAACGCCGACCACGTCGACGAGGTCTGCAAAATCAATGATTCTGCCGCTGTCGGCATGAATGACTTTATGTTGTTCAGCTCGGCAACTCTGCGGCGGCACATTCCACTGTTGGGCAGCTGCCTGCGTCAACATGGCTCGGAAGCTGGCGCCCACCAGGCGCAGACGCTCAAAGTTGAAAACGATGCTCCGCGAACCATCGGTATTCTGGTCACCATAGGATGCATCACCCAGAGCCTGCGTCACCACGATACGGTCCCAGTCAGCTTCCATCTCATCCGCCACCAGTTGTGCGATAGCGGTGCGCGCGTGCTGCCCCATCTCGGACCGATGGCAGGTGATCTCAACCGTCCCGTCAGCCATCAATGCTGCGAAGAGCTTGGCATCACTGCTACGCGCAATCTCCGCGGCGACGGCACTGCGCATCCCACGCTCCCGCGTTAGTAACGGCATCGCCAGCACTACTGCACCGGCCACGGCAGTGGTCTTGAGAAAGCGGCGGCGCGAAACGTCGAAATAGCGCGTCATGGCTGCGATTCCATCGCATCAGTAGCGAGCTCGGTAATCGCCGCTTTGATTCGGGTATAGGTACCACAGCGACAGATGTTGCCTGCCATCGCAACATCAATTTCTTCACTGGTTGGCGTTGGGTTGTCTGCAAGCAATGCCGCCGCTTGCATCATCTGTCCCGGTTGACAGTAGCCGCACTGCGGCACCTGGTGCTCGGCCCAGGCGCGCTGCACAGGGTGGCTACCATCGCTGGATAATCCCTCTATCGTGGTGATGGCCTTGCCGGCAGCGAGAGAGAGCGGGGTGCTGCAACTGCGTATTGCCTTTCCGTCCAGGTGCACCGTGCAGGCGCCACACAGGCCAGCCCCGCAGCCAAACTTGGTGCCTGTCATGTCCAGCAGGTCACGCAGGGCCCAGAGCAAGGGCATAGTTGGGTCGGCGTCAAGCTCGTGCTTTTCGCCATTAATAATGAGCTGCATTGTTATAGCTCCGGTGTTGTTTTTGTCTAGCACCGGTATTGATGGCCCCGGCTATGTCAAAAGTATAGCAAGCTCGACCGCGCCTGCCGCACGCGTGTTTAGTGCTAAAAGACTGCGGGTAAGGCCTCGGCGGTCGCGGCAACTACTGGTACCAGTTGGTGGGCACACTCACGCCGTATTGCGCCAGCTTCTCAAGATCTGACTCGATCCGGGGCAGAAAATGCTCTCTTATCCAGCCTGGCCTCGGCAGAGGGGTCGCAGCATTGATGCGGCGCTCAAGCTTTGCATCCGCGTAGGAATGAGCGCCGATGCCAAGAAAACCCTCCACCTCTCGCAATACACCGATAGGGTTGCTAGCAATAGAATCGTGCAGTGCAAGATGCACATGTCCATCGGGTACAGCCCGGAGCATACGTTCCAGATTAGCGCCATAGCGCGAGTGCCGTAGTAGCGTCTCTTCGCTGAGCCCTGGCAGCGGTGAGTACTGTGTAAGAGACTGCAGTTGCTGCTCGTCATCAGCGTTCCGACACTGTGACCGGATATGTGACCAGATACGATCCAGGGGATTTCTCAACAGGTACATCACGCGCAAATCATTCACTTCTGCCGCCAGCGCGCGCCAGTCGGCCTCGTCAAGCAGCGCGCTTAAATTACTGAAGTCAGTCGGGTAGCTGTTAGCGGGCGCATGCCGAAAGCGACGTTGATACCAGTCGGGTGTGCGAGCTCCACATACGTAGTCCATATACCAACGCAGTTGGAAGCGTCGGGTGCTGTGTCTACGACGCCATGCGTTAATACACCGGTAGAGTCGGTAGCGGCGACTGAGAACGCCGGGCTGGCCGGCACGCCAGGCCAGGTAATGCAGTTCTTTTTCCGGGCTGAAATAGATATCCGGGTGCTGCTCAAGCTGGCGATATAGCCAGGTGGTGCCAGATTTCATGGCACCTATGTTGAGGAATAGCCGATCCATGCGGCGCAAGTATACGGGCAATGTGAGGGAGTTATCGCACCGACGCCAAAGGAGTTTTCAATGACCCCGTGTCTACCTGTACATCTCGACCTATGCGGCCCGACCTGCGCGGCTCGACCTACCGGCCGGTGCGGTCGAACATCGCCTTCATGCCGCTGAAGTAGCCGCCCAGCGTCTCCCGCTCCGTGCGCGCGACTTCCGCAACAATATGATCCGGGATTCGATTCATAGTCTGGCCACCTGCGGTGGCAAGTAGCTGCAACTGGCAGGCACGCTCGAAGTTGTAGGCGCGTTCCAGGGCTGCACCTACCGATGAACCGACCGCCATATAGCCGTGATTTCGCAATGCCAGAATCGCCTTGTCGCCCAGGACTTCGGCCATGCGATAACCCTCGTCGGCCTCGCGCAGAACACCGTCATAGACGTCATAGTAAGCGATCTGCTGGTATAGGGTTGCCGCCACCTGACTGCTCTGCTCATCCAGACACACCCCTTCCTGCATCAATAGCGCACTCGCGTGCAGCGAGTGCAAATGAATAACGCAGGCCGCGTCTGGCCTCGCGGTATGCAGTGGATAGTGTAGGCACCAGGCGGCAGGGTTGGGATCTCCCGTGTTGTCTACCACTTTGCCAGCGCTGTCCATGATCACCAGATCGTCAGCTTGTACGTCAGCAAAGTGCTGAAAACCCGGGCTCACCAGCATTAAGCCATCACTGCCAGGTATCATCGCGGAGAGATGGGTCCAGGTGCCCTCGTGCATGTTTTCGTAAGCGACGATGCGGTGGGCCAACGCCAGATCTTGTCGCGTTTGCTGAAGTGGATCTGAGGGAGAATTCCCGGGCTGTATAGAGTGAAACACTTTACTCATCTAAGGCTCCTGCGAGAGAACGCGCTCGCCGGCTGACGCCTGCCGGCCTGTGCTGCTGTCTGATTCAGAGGGAGAATGGAGTGGGGAGTATCCCTGTTCCAATCCGTGGCTCAGGCGCCTAAGCCTGCCAGTCAGTAATACCAAAACCGTCGCCGCAACCAGCGCCACGACCACCAGTGTGGCAAAGATCTGTTCGACTGTGAAAGCCTCGGCCAGCGCGCCAACCCAACCGCTGGCCATGCTGCCCAGCGCGATACAGAGAAACAGTATCCCCATGAAGGTGACCAGATGCTCTTTCTGGGCGTATCGCGTCACCATGGCGCGTGCCACTGGATACAGCAGCACCTCAGTTACAGCCATCAACGCATACACCAGTACGACCCACAGCGGTGCGACAAGCTCCGCTCCAGTGGAAGCTACCAGCAGCACTAGAAAGCTAAGCGCGAGCGCGAGGAAGCCGATTGCGAACTTGAGTGTGGTGACTGGATTGCGTCCTCTGCGATCCAGGATTGGCGTCAAGGCGGTGAGTGCGATCAGTGAGATGACAATGAACAGCGGAAACAGTGACTGGAACCATACTGCCGGTATTTCATAGTCAAATACCGTGCGGTCAACGCGGTCGCGCACAAACAGGCTGAGCAGACCGCCGCCCTGGCCCAGGCACAGCTCTGAGAGAATGAGGAAGCTGGACAGCGACAACATGGCAATAACACGATCGCGAATGACAGTCGCAGATACCCTGGCGGACGTGATGCGTGCAGCTTGCGTGGTGTCTGCCTTCGTCGTGGCGCCGATATCGCCGATATAGCGTCCTCTGAACACAAGAAAACTCGCCAGCCCCAATAACATTGCAAACCCGGCGACGGTAAACCCTACGTGCCAACCTATGCGCTCTCCGAAGATTCCGCCAGCAATGGGTGCCAGTGTTGCGCCTACGTTGATGGCCAGATAAAAGATAAAGAAGCCGGATTCGCGATTGGCGTCGCTGCGATCGTAAAGACTGCCCAGCAAACTCGAGGCTGCGGGCAAAAATAAGCCCGCACCTGCCACCAGAGCGAGCAGGGCAGCGAAGAATGACGCAGTGATTGATAAATACACTCGCTCGGTCAGGTGCTGAAGCGAGGTCGAGTTCTGGTCTATCGCCGCCTGTTCGCTGATGGCATTTGCAATTCTGTCGCTGATTTCCGGTGTAAGCGACTGGCCTAGCGGCACAGCACTCTGTTCGATCACCTGGCTGATGATCCCGTCGGAGACCCGGTCGCCCAACCACGGGGCGATAGCAGGGCCTGCCATGAGGAAATGCCCCAGGCACATCAGGCTCGCCCCGATAATGATGGCGCGCTGCATGCCGAACACACGATCTGCCAGCAGGCCGCCCAGTACGGGCGTTAGATAGATAAGCCCCGTATAGAGTCCATACAGCCGCAGCGCGTCCCCCGACGCCCAACCAAAGCCAGAGCTCGCCACGGGCGCTGTCAGAAACAGAACCAACATGGCGCGCATGGTGTGAAAGCTGAAACGCTCCCACATCTCCACGCCGCATAGCACGTATAAGCCCCGCGGGTGCGATGCTCTAGCCGCAGTCACTGTGCCTGTTTTCCGTTGTTGTTCAAAAACCTGGAGCTCCAGAAGTTCTTGGAGCTTATAGCTTACAGGATTTAGCTTTATATCGAGATAAAATTGTTGCAGATGGGCAGCCCAAAGGTGATATCAATCCCCGACGGGATTGGTGCCCCCGGCAGGGTGAGGCAAACGTTTTCGAAGCGCAGCTTCGCGTGCGGCCGAACGCCGATGAGCTGTGCTCATGGGCCGGCAGTCCAGAGGGGGCGCCGAGACCCGTAGGGGATTGGTGCCCCCGGCAGGACTCAAACCTGCGACCCTCCGCTTAGGAGGCGGATGCTCTATTCAACTGAGCTACGGGGGCGTTGTGCCATCAATTCTACAAGTTTCCGAAGGGCCCCGGCAGACCTCAGGTCTTAATGGCATAGCACGGCGACCCTCCGGTTAGGAGTGGGCCGCATTCGGACGGATGCTCTATTCAACTGAGCTACGGGGGCATTGTGCCTGTGATTCTACAAGCTTCTGGCGGACCTAAGCACGCCTCAGGTGTCCACGCTGGCAAGGCGATGCTCAGCTGTCAGACGTGCTAAGCAGGCGTTGTAGCGCGCGAATCTGTTCAGCGCTGGCCTGCAGGGGCTCCTCAGCGAAGTGCCAGTGTACTTTATAGTCGCAGGCAGATATCTGTTCCGGCGTCAGATAGGCACCAATGCTCACGGTGGGCGGGAGCAGGCGACGCGGGTTAAGCCCCTCTTCAGAAGGCTCGCCGACGGCTGCGAGAATCAGCTTTTCCAACTCGGGGTTCGGTGTGCCCTCCATCAGCTTTAAACTGAGCACACCGTAGCTGCCATCAGCACCGTAGTGCACGAAGTGCCCTAGTATAGGTGCGTTCTCATCGGCGTCTGCATCATCCGCGCTGTGAACGTGAAAGGTCACCAGCCGGTAAGTGGTCTGCTCGCGCACCATGAAAGAGGGCGTGGTGAAGAATGCCCGCAAACCGTCCGCGCCGGTATCAGCAAGCATTGGCGAGGGACGGTAGCGCAGTAGCAGCTCTATCTGCTCACGGTTCTCCTCATCCGTCTCCGTTTCCGTGAACGCCAGAGATGTAATGCTATCGCTGCAACGCTCATAGCCACGAGTAAACGCACCGGGATCGCTGGGCGCGGTGCGGCCCTGCAGGTCCAGTTTGACGGGTCTCGCCTGCAAACCAGGCGCGATCAGCATGGACGCAAATAAACTGAGTATCAGAGCCAGGCGCATATAGGGGTCAAAATTGCTTCAATGGTGCTGTTTACGCGGTAGCTTCGACAGAAGCTCACTGCCAACGTTCCGGATTGAGCAATTCGTCCAGCAGCCGGTTGGCCCGCTGCCGCTGCACAGTGACTGCATAAAAGTTCTCAAAAACTCTGGGCAGCGTCATATGTCGCACCAGCGATCCGCTATCGACTTCATCCCGAACCACCACCTCCGGAATAACCGCCAGAGCGCCCGTGTCTCGCGCCAGCAGGCGCAGCATCGCCATATCATTCGCCTCGGCGACAACGTCGGGCACAAACTGATGCTGTGCGCAGAATCCGTCAAAGCCGCTGCGAATGGGGCTGTCCGCCAGCGGCAACACCCAGCGGCTGTTGGCGTAGTCCTCGGGGAATTGCCGGCGCGGGTTGCCGGCAGGCCCGACGATCGCCACCGGCTGGTGCGCGAGTAAGCGGGTCTGCCAGAAACGCTCCTCAGAGGCTGCCACTTCCACGTTGGTGAGCACCAGATCAAGGCGGTGGTTGGCTAGCGCATTCAGCAGATTGGTCTGGCCAAGCGCCTCCAGGCTGTAGCGAATACCCAGCCTGCTCAGCAGTGGTTGAATAAACAGTTCGACAAAGTTTCGCGACATTGTCGACAGCACGCCGATGCTGAGTCGGTCCGGTCCAAGATCCATTCCCTGCGTCAACAGAGACTCCAGTTCCTCACCGCGCCGAAATATGTCGTCGGCGTAACCCAATGCTCGTCGCCCTGCTTCGGTTAGCACGAGCTTGCGTCCCCGGCGTGAAAATAGCTCGGTACCGGTGGCCTCTTCCAACTGCTTGATCTGAGAAGAGAGCGCTGACTGCGAAACATGCAGATTTACAGCGGTCTCGCTGAGATTCCCGTGCCGCGCGACTTGCCAGAAATAGTACAGATGGTGGTAGTTCAGTCTGGCCATGAATGACCCCGGGCGAGTGTTTCTTATTGAATTAAAATAGAACAGTGAATCCTAATCTATATATTTTTCAATTTAATACTCGCTCGGCAGAAACCGCGCTGTGCGGTGAGCAACTTTCTGGAGGATGATGACATGCCGCGTGTTGCTGCGCTGGTTGCTGCCGATGTCCTGAGACACGTCCACGCTGAGTGATTTTAGCCACTTATCGTTTTCACGTTTTGCGGCTTGCGATAAAGGCTGTAACTGAGCGAAGAGAACCAAGCAGAGCAACAAGCAGAGAAACGAGAGATCCCAGTTGCTAGCTGCTGTCGCTGGTACTGCGCAAAGACTCAGACTTGGTCATTACGATCTCACGCAGTTCTGACTTATAGGCGGCGATTCGCTGACGCAGCGCGTCATCGCCCGTCGCCAGCATCTGTGCAGCGAGAACGGCGGCGTTAGTGGCGTTGTCAATGGCAACTGTGGCCACCGGCACGCCGGCGGGCATCTGCACAATGGAGTGCAGGGCGTCTTGCCCCTGCATTTTGGTCGCGCTGACGGGCACGCCAATTACGGGAAGTGGCGTCGACGCTGCAATCATGCCAGGAAGATGGGCGGCGCCGCCTGCGCCAGCGATAATGACACGCAGCCCACGTTCCTCAGCGGTGCGGGCATAAGATTCTGTACGTTCAGGAGTGCGGTGTGCGCTGACGATGTCGAGCTCCCAGCTCACGTCGAGTTTGTCGAGCATCAGTGGGGCTGCGCTCATGATAGGAAGGTCGGAGTCACTCCCCATGATAATACCCACCAGCGCAGTCATGCGGCGCGTGTCTCCGCAAGTTCCGGCAGCTTTTTCAGCGCGCTTAATGCGGCTTCGCTAGCCGCGTCAGCGGACTCCGCCAGCGCCGTAATATGGCCCATTTTTCGCCCCAATCGTCCCGGTGGTTTGCCGTACCAGTGTAACGCAAGCTGTCCGGCGTTACCTTGCTGGCTGACGGGTGTGGCGGGGCAGCAGTTTGCCAGGCGTTCCTCGTATAGCACGTTTGCCATTGCGGCCGGCTGTGTTCCGGAGACGTCGATCAAGGGCAGACCGGTGCAGGCGCGCACGTGCTGTTCGAACTGTGAAGCGGCAGATGCCTCCATTGTGAGATGTCCCGAGTTGTGAACCCGGGGTGAGATCTCGTTGATGTATATGCTGTCGTCTTCGGTAACAAACATTTCTATGGCGAATACGCCAACACCGCCAAGCGCATCCAGGACCTCGCGTCCCAGCGCCAGCGCGCTGTCTGCCAATGCTGGCGCCAGTCGCGAGGGTGTAAATACTGTGGTAACGAGGTTCAGGGCTGGATCAAAGTCCATGCCTAACACCGGATAGCTCATACAGTGTCCCTCGGCATCTCTGGCGGCAAGCACAGCGACTTCTCGACAACCGGGCAGGAACGGTTCAATCAGACTGGGCGTCTGCCACAGTTTTGCCAGGTCTGCGCGCTCTCGAAGAATCTGTACGCCCAGGCCGTCGTAGCCTCCACTGCGAGCTTTCTGCACGAGCGGAAGCCCATAAGAATCAATCAGGGCGTCGATAGAAGTGTTTTCGCCCTGAAGCAGGGTAAAAGGCAGGGTCGGGAAGCCCTGGTCCATGAGCCAGGTTTTCTGCGTGCCTTTGTCTTTTAAAAGGTACAGCACGTTAGCGCCGGGATGAACCAGGACACGACCTGCCGCTTGCGCCTCAAGCAGCTGGTGCAGGGCCTCGTTGGGTATGTCCTCTTTTTCGAACGTCACCACGTCACAGGCCTCGATAAAGTTGTCGAGGGTATCCTGATCATCTGTTGGCCCAATCACGAGATGGTCAGCGAAGGTGACCGCCGGTGCGCGCCCGTCTTCACTAAGGACGCAGGTATGAATACCAAGGGATTTTGCGGCCTGACAAAGATATAGTCCCAGCTGTCCGGCACCAATGATGCCCAGGCGTAGGTTCATGGGGTGTCTCCGGCAGGTGCGAAAGAAGAAACGGGGATTCTACAAATAAAAATGCTCGCTAACGAGACTTCAGGGGATCCGCTAGCGAGCGTTAGGCTCAAGGCCTTAGAAATGTTGTTAGAAGCACGGGAACAACATGTTTGTCCGGAAGCCGCGATACCGCTGCAGCAACCGGACATAGGGCTAGAATAACTTATTCTATTCATCGTACAATTCGAATTATCTAATTTAAGTATAAGCTTTTATCGAAATATAGGTTGGCGGTGTCAGGCACGACTCTGAACGTCAATCCTCACACTTGTCTTAACGAAAGCGGCATAAGAGCTGCATAAGCAGACGCCGCTGACGCAAACCGCACAAAAGCAAACCGCACAAAGAGAGTGCTCTGGAGTGCGGATCAAACAGGGGGAAGTTCAATGGATATGAGCCGCGCGCCGCGTCGTATATTGCGCCACCTTAATTACAACCACTTATTATATTTTTGGACAGTCGCTCGGGAGGGTAGCATCACCGCCGCGGCTGATGTCCTGAGTTTAACGCCTCAGACGATCAGCGGACAGATCAAGCTGTTGGAACAGACCATAGAGGCCAAGCTGTTTGAGCGGGTTGGCCGCGGACTTGCGCTGACCGAGGTGGGTCGCGCTGTGATGCCCTATGCGGATGAAATTTTCTCCCTGGGAACGGAACTGGCGCGACGGGTTCAGGGCGATGACCAGGGTCTGCCTTCCGCGCTGAATGTCGGGATTGTGAATTCGTTGCCCAAGTTGGTCGTGTACAGGACCCTGGCGCCCCTCTTACAAGACGCAGAGTCGCCCAGGTTGTCATGCACACAGGCTGATCTGGATGCGCTATTGGCCGACCTCGCGGTGCACCGGCTTGACCTGGTGCTATCTGATCGCCCGGTACCAACCGGTTTCAATGTGCGTGCCTACAGCCATAAGCTGGGCGAAAGCGACATTGCTTTTTACGGTCGCGGCGAGCTTATGGAGAAATGCCGTGCAAACTACCCCGCATCGCTGCACGGTGCTCCCATGCTTATGCCTGCGGGCACCACGTCGATCAGGCGTGGGCTGGATGCCTGGTTGGCGCGTCAGGGTGTGGTCCCTACCATTGTGGCGGACTTCGACGACAGCGCGCTGATGAAAGCCTTCGGACAGGCGGGCGTTGCAATATTCCCGGCACCGATGGCTATCGACGAAGAGGTCAAGCACATGTACGGCGTAGAGCGCATTGGCATGGTAGATGGCCTGCGGGAGATGCTGTACCTGATCTCACCTGAGCGACGGCTCAGTGAGCCGTTCGCGTTGGAAATTACTGACGCAGCGCGCCAGCAGCTTAAGCTGCGCTAGTCCATGCGCAAGTCACAAGGCGCGCTTGACTGCCAGGCCGGTGCCGCCTTCAATGCCTTGTCTATTTATTCTGGAGTCAGTCCATGAGCATGCAAGATCGAATCACGCTGCAGGTTGAGAGCGGCATTGCCCGTGTCACCTTAGCGCGGGCAGACAAAATGAACGCGCTGGATACGCAAATGTTTGACGCCATTGTTGAAGTGGGCGAAAAGCTGCGCAGTGATTCCACCGTCCGGGTAGTAGTTCTGTCGGGCGAGGGTCGTGCTTTTTGTGCGGGGCTCGACGTGAGCAACTTTGCAGGTATGGCGGAAGCAGGCAGCTCGGACGCCACTGGCGACTCGCTCGCCAAGCGCACCCATGGGATTGCCAACAAGCCACAGCATGCCGCATTGATGTGGCGCGAGCTGCCGGTGCCGGTTATTGCCGCTGTGCATGGTGTTGCCTACGGTGGCGGGTTTCAGGTCTGTCTGGGTGCTGATATGCGCTTTACCACGCGAGACACACGCTTTTCCGTCATGGAAATAAAGTGGGGTCTGGTGCCCGACATGGGTGGTACGCAGTTGCTCCGACACCTGGTGCGAGACGATGTCGCTAGAGAGCTGACTTACACCGGTCGCGTATTTGAGGGCGAGGAGGCCGCTGCACTGGGGCTGGTGACACGCGTTTGCGATGATCCGCTGGCAGAGGCCATGGCCGTCGCGGAGGGCATTGCCGGGCGCAATCCCGATGCCATCCGGGCGGCCAAGCGCTTGCTGAACAGTGCCCCGTATCTTGACATGGCAGAGGGTCTGGTTGCTGAATCGGTGGAGCAGGATGCCATCATCGGCCAGCCCAACCAGGTCGAGGCAGTGATGGCGTCTATGGAGAAGCGGCCCGCGAGTTTTGCCGAGGCGGGATGATTCTCTATCACTATCCGATGTCGCCGTTCTCCGAAAAAGTGCGGCTGCTATTTGGCTATACGGCAACGGATTGGCGCAGCGTAGTGGTGCCGGAGATGCCGCCTCGGCCAGCGCTTGCCGCTGTATTGGAAGGCTACCGCCGCATTCCCGTCGCTCAGGACGGCGCTGATATCTACTGTGATACCCGCCTCATTTTCAGCGAGATAGCCGCCCGAAGTGGTCACTCGGAGCTGGCACCGGCTCACGTCAATGAGAGTGCACTTACGCTCAGCAGCGCTCTGGAAGGGGACGTGTTCTGGGCCTGCGTCGCGTCGATTCCTGCATCTCAGGTCTTGAGACAACTGGTGCGCAATATTTCACTGCTGGGAGCCTTCCGCTTTATTCGAGATCGCATGGGCGTAGCTCGCGCTGCAGTGACCAAGCCGATGCATCCTGGTAAGGCCCAGCAGGTGTTTGCAACACATCTTGAAGAGCTTGACCGATGTCTGGAGCAGGGCTCGGGTTACCTGGGCGGCGATCAGCCCAACTATCTGGACTTTGCCGCGTACCACACGCTGTGGTTTCAGTGCGAGGTGGGTGACATTGCGGCGCCTGAACAGCATGAAGCACTGATGGTCTGGTACCGGCGCATGCAGGCTTTTGGGCATGGGCGGCGAGAGGAAACATCGGCCGAACAGGCCCAGCAGCAAGCTCGGGGCGCAGCACTGCGCCCTCTGCCGGCGAGTGAGGATCATCGCTTACTGAGACAACAGGTCGCGGTGCAGCCGGAAGATTACGCCCTGGACGAAACACGCGGGGAACTCGTCGCGATAAACGCAGAGCGAATGGTCCTCGCGGCTGAAGCCGTTGTGGGACGCGTGCATATTCACTTTCCTGTTTCCGGATTCGCCCTGCACAAGGTATAGGGCCAGAAGATTCATCTGGCGCTGTCATCCAGTCGATCGGCGACCGCTTCCAGGCGGGCCAGCGTGCCTTCAAATGCAGATTCCAGCGGGATTGTCGTTGCGCCATCGGCAATCTGCATGCTCAGCCAGAGTGGGTCGATCAGGCTTGCGACCCGCGACTCTATCTCCGCAAAGCTGTCGTGCAAAAACAGAGTGCGACCCAGATACTCCAGACCACCAAAAAACAGGTCTCGCATAGCGGACAAATTCACATCCTGTCGCAGTTCGCCGCGTTCCTGGGCTTCCCGCACAGTGACATCAAAGACCCAGGCGTAGCTCAGGTTGAGCTTATCGAAGACAGAATCCCGGAGTTCGTCATAGCCTCTCAGGTCGACGTTCAGGTAGGACTGTATCAGCCGCATAAACAGCGCGTTGTCCCGGGTCATGACTTTGACGTGGTTTAGCGCCAGTCGCTGCAGTCTGCGATGGCTAGCAAACTCCTGTCGCAGAATCTCTGTTGCGTTATCCGTTAACTCTGTATAGATGCTCTCCAGAATGCGCCGCATCAGCGCATTTTTTGAGCTGAAGTAGTTAAAGAGCGTGCCCTCGGAAACGCCTGCCTGTGCCGCAATTTTGCGGGTGCTGACCGCGTGGAAGCCCTCTTCACCAAAAAGCTGGACCGCTGAGAGCAAGATGTCGGCTTCCCGCTGCTGTGCTCTTGAAGGGTTTTTGGAGATCGGAACTTTAATAGGAACGTTGATAGAGGATGCAGCAGACATGCAGCGGCCTTCCTGAAAATTACTTAAGTGTTGCCTTAGTATTATTGAGCATCACTCAATTATTGTCTAGACTGGCGCTGCTAACGTGCAGCAGCACCATTGCCTGCGTGATGTGTGGGAGTAAGGCTATGGCAAAAGAAACCATCGTAATTGGCGGAGCCTCGGGCTTCTGGGGTGATGCCGCCCTCGCGACGCCGCAGCTTTTGCAAGCGACTCAAATCGATTACATCGTTTACGACTACCTGGCAGAAATCACCATGTCCATTATGGCGAGAGCGCGCACAGCGGACGCCAGCAAAGGCTATGCCACTGACTTCGTGAGCGCTGCCATGGCCCCAAACCTGGAGACCATCGCTGAGCGAGGCGTCAAGGTGATTACGAATGCCGGCGGCGTTAATCCCGACGCCTGCGCCGAAGCTCTGCGCTACGTAATTTCCGGGCAGGGTCTGGACCTCAGGGTGGCGGTGGTGAAAGGTGATGACCTGCTGCCCCGTCGCGCTGAATTTGCCGATACCACCGAAATGTTCTCGGGTCTGCCTTTTCCGGACTCAGAGAGCGTGGCCAGTATCAATGCATATCTGGGCGCGTTTCCCATTGCCGACGCGCTGAACCGTGGCGCGGACATCGTGATAACGGGACGCTGCGTAGACAGTGCGGTAGCGCTGGGTGCCTGTATTCACGCCTTTGGCTGGGCGGCTGATGAGTTTGACAAGCTGGCCCAGGGCAGCCTCGCCGGGCATATCCTTGAATGTGGAACACAGGCAACAGGCGGTAACTTCACGGACTGGGAGTCCGTGATGCACGACCTTGACCGAGCGGGCTATCCGCTGGCGGAGGTTGCGCAGGATGGCAGTTTTGAGGTGTTCAAGCCCGACAACACCGGCGGGCTGGTTTCAGTGGGAACGGTTGCCGAGCAAATGCTGTATGAGATTGGCGACCCCCAGGCCTATATCCTGCCGGATGTCATCTGCGACTTCAGTACGGTCAGTCTCGACAGGGTGCAGGAAAACAGGGTGCGCGTGTCGGGTGCCAGAGGGCATGGTGCGCCTGACAGCTATAAGGTGTCGGTCACCTGGGCAGATGGGTTTCGTGCTGGGCACGTCTGGACCATGTATGGCCGCGATGCGGAAGGCAAGGCGCGTCAATTTGCGCGATTTGTTTTCGACCGGGCGGGCGAAACGCTGGAACGTCTCGGTCTGCCACCGTTGACAGAAACCAGTGTGGAAGTGATTGGCAGTGAAGAGCACTTTGGCGCGGCCAAGCAGGTGTCTGGCGTGCGCGAGGTCGACGTCAAAATCGCGGTAAAGCATCCTAGCGCGGCCGGCATTGGAACCTTTCTCAAAGAGATGACGGGGCTGGCACTCACCGCACCGCCCGGGCTCACCGGATTTGCAGGAGCGCGCGCTAAACCCACGCCTGTGGTTCGACTGTTTTCATTTTTGCTGCCAAAAACTGCGGTGGATGTGTCCGTCACTCTTGATGATGAGTGCATCACGATCGAGCCCGCGCCCGCGACGACCGCGGAACTGGTGCCCGTCATATCGCCGCCTGAGTGGGATGGCGATGAATCCACGGTACCTGTCCCATTGGAGGCCCTCGCGTTCGCCCGCAGTGGTGATAAAGGAGACAAGGCAAATATTGGTGTCATCGCCCGGCGCCCGGAGTTTCTTCCCTATATTGCGGCGGCGTTGCCGGCTGCGCGCGTCGAAGCCTACTTTTCCCATTTCCTGTCGCCGTTTGGCAGTGTCGAGCGCTTCTACTTGCCCGGAACGGCTGCGCTCAACTTCCTGCTACACGATGTGTTGGGGGGTGGTGGTGTAGCCAGCCTGCGTGCGGATCCCCAGGGCAAGGGGTATGCACAACTGTTGCTGGCTGAGGACGTCCCGCTACCGGTTGCGCTGGCGGAAAAATACCAATTGATCGAGCGCCCCGGAGGTGCACCGTGACCCAGTCTGTCCCCGCTTTCCACAGCCGCGTGAATACAGGTTCAGCGGAGTTTGCGAAGAATCGTGCCGACCTGAAACACAAGGTCAGGGAGATGCATGCGGTGCTGGAGCGTGCCGCAGAGTTATCTGACAAGGCCCGACCGCGGTTTGAAAGGCGTGGGCAGCTGCTACCCCGGGAGCGTCTGGATCGGCTGCTGGATAACGGCGCGCCGTTTCTGGAAATTGCAAACATGGCGGGCTACCTGGTGGAGGACGAGGATCGAAGCACCTCCGTGCCCGGCTCGAACGGTATTAGCGGCATCGGTTTTGTGGCGAGTGTGCGCTGCATGATTATGGCCGATGATTCTGGCATCAACGCAGGCGCAATGACGACCTTTTCCAGCAAGAAAATTTGCCGTTGTATGGATATTGCCCTGGATAAAAAGCTGCCCTTCATCCACCTAGTGGAGAGTGCCGGTGCAGACCTTTTTAAGTATCAGGTAGAGATGTGGATGAACGCCGGTGGCGTATTTGCCCGTCTGGCGCGTTTGAGCGCCGCGGGTATACCCACCATCACCGTGCTGCATGGTCCTTCAGTGGCGGGCGGTGCCTACATGCCTGGCATGAGCGACTATGTTATCGGTGTGAAAGATAATGGTATGGCCGCGCTGGCAGCGCCGGCCCTGCTTAAAGCCGCCACCGGAGAAGAGGCGGACGCGGCCACCTTGGGCGGGGCGGAAATGCACGCGACCGTATCAGGGCTGGTTGAATATCTAGCAGAGGATGACGCTCATGCCCTTGCCATCTGTCGAGACGTAACGGCACGGCTCGACTGGAATCGACACTGCAGCACGCCGCCGCCCCGACATTTCGATGAGCCCACATATTCGACAGAGGATTTACTGGGTGTTGTGCCCGCGGATTACCGCCAGCCCTACGACGCGCGTGAGGTCGTGGCGCGACTGGTAGACGGATCGCGATTTACAGACTTTAAACCTGGCTACGGCATATCACTGTTATGCCTGCAGGCATCTATATATGGCATACCGGTCGGCATTCTCTGTAACAACGGCCCCATCGATCCGGACGGAGCCAGCAAAGCCGCTCAGTTTATTCAGCTTTGTGATCAGGCCGGAACGCCACTGGTTTTTATGCAGAATATCACCGGGTACATGGTGGGCACGCAGTACGAGCAGGCGGGCATGATCAAGCACGGTGCGAAAATGATTCAGGCCGTTACCAACGCTCGTGTACCACGCCTTACCTTGATGATCGGCGCGAGTTTTGGTGCCGGCAATTATGGTATGTGCGGCCAGGGTTATGACCCCGACTTTGTGTTCAGCTGGCCCAATATTCAAATTGGTGTAATGGGCGGCGAGCAGGCGGCCAAGACCATGTCCGAAGTGTTTCGTGCGGGCGCAGCGCGCAAGGGCATCGAGGTAGACGAGACTCAGCTCAGTGAGCAGGAGGCCGCTGTGGTCCAGCACTACGACAAGCAGTCTGACGCCTTCTATACCTCTGGCCGCATGCTGGATGATGGGTTGATCGACCCGCGCGACTCACGCCGGGTGTTGGGCATGGCGCTACAAACCTGCTGGGAATCACTGCACCGTCAAACCTTCCCTAACAGCTTTGGCGTGGGTCGAATGTAGATTGTTGACGGTTGCTCGATAACTACTCGATAACTTCGCGATAACTTCGAGATAGATTCTTGATAGTTCCTCGATAGTTTCCCGGTGCTACCGAGATAGCGCCTCGATGGATTCTTGAGAATTCCTCGAAGCACGCAAACAGGAGAAAAAAATGTTGCCAGATACCCGCGACCTGTTACTGGAAAAGACTGGGGACACCTTAACGATCTGGTTCAATCGACCAGAAACTCGCAATGCGCTGTCTCAGAACATGGCCGACGAGCTGGCTAGCGTTTTAGAGAAGCTCCCGGAGTTACACGATATCCGGTTTGTGCTCTTGCGTGGCAAGGGCGGCACTTTCTGCTCCGGTGGCGATTTGAAAATGTTCAAGACCGTGTTTCAGGACAACGGCCCTGGCGACGATGCGCTACGCGAGCACATCGTCCAGTTTAATGCGGGCTTCGGGCGCACCCTCCGCGCCGTGCAGGCACTGCCTCAGGTGTTTGTTGTACTGAGCGAGGGAGCTGCGATGGCAGGCGGGTTGGGACTTTCCTGCATCGCCGACGTGGTTATCGCGTGCGCCGATGCGCGGTTTGCGCTGAGCGAGGTATCGCTGGGTATTCCCCCGGCGCAGATAGCGCCGCTGGTCGCCAAACGCATTGGACTCTCCGAGGCCAGGCGGTTGTTGCTCACCGCACAACGATTTGACGGGCGTGAGGCGCATCGGCTGGGATTTGTGCACAGTGTGGTTGAGGATGCGAGCGCGCTGGATGCAGCAGCGGCAGATTTGATTGCGCAGGCGCGTCGAGGAGCGCCAGGCGCGATACATCTGACAAAGCAGATCTTACAGGCCGCCGAGCGACTCTCTAGCGAAGAGATGGTGCAGTATGCGGCAGAGCGCTTTGCAGATGGCTTGCTGGGCGACGAGGGGCGCGAGGGCATGCGGGCCTTTTCCGAAAAACGCCTCCCCCGCTGGGCTGAGGAGGATGCGGTATGAGCCGCTTTGAAACCCTGTTAATTGCCAACCGGGGTGAGATTGCCTGTCGCATCATTGATACCGCCCGACGCGAGGGCTACCGAACGGTCGCGGTATATTCGGAGGCGGACGTCGGGGCCAGACATACCCAGGCAGCGGATGTTGCAGTCTGTATCGGCCCCGCGGCCGTCGCTGACAGCTATCTGAATGCGGAACAGATTTTGCGGGCGGCCGCACGCACTGGCGCCGATGCCATCCATCCTGGCTATGGTTTCTTATCAGAGAATGCTGAGTTTGCGCGTGCCTGCGCGGCTGCGGGTCTGGTGTTTATCGGGCCTGCCCCCGACGCGATTGAGGCGATGGGGAATAAAGCGGCATCAAAGCGTCGCATGCTGGCGGCAGGTGTGCCCTGCATACCCGGTTATCAGGCTGAAGAGCAGAGTGATGCGGCTTTACTCACTGCGGCGGCGGAGATCGGCTTTCCATTGATGGTCAAGGCGGCGGCGGGCGGTGGCGGACGCGGCATGCGTCTGGTGCATTCAGAGGCGGAGCTAGCACCTGCACTGACGTCAGCGCGCTCTGAGGCCGAGACCGCCTTTGGCTCCGATGAGCTGATACTTGAGAAAGCTGTGCTGCGGCCACGCCATGTGGAAGTGCAGGTGTTTGGCGATAGCCACGGTAATCTCATCTATCTGGGCGAACGGGATTGTTCAGTGCAGCGTCGCCATCAGAAAGTCATCGAGGAGGCGCCTTGTCCGGTCATGACCCCGGCGCTGCGTGAAGAAATGGGCTTGGCAGCCGTTGAGGCCGCGCGCAGTATTGCTTACGAAGGTGCGGGTACTGTCGAATTTCTGCTCGATGACGACGGGCATTTTTACTTTCTGGAGATGAACACCCGCTTACAGGTGGAGCATCCTGTCACTGAGATGATTACCGGCCTTGATTTGGTCGCGCTGCAGCTTTCAGTCGCCCAGGGTGAAGCGCTGCCGATAGCGCAATCCGATGTCGCGCTGGATGGCCATGCGATCGAGGTGCGCCTGTATGCTGAGGATCCCACCAACGACTTTCTGCCCGCCTCAGGCACGGCAAGCCGATGGCGGCCGCCGTCCGGAGCGGGTATTCGCGTGGATCATGGGCTGCTGGAGGGTCAGGAGGTGTCGCCTTTTTACGACCCCATGGTGGCAAAAATAATTGCCTGGGGTTCCGATCGCGCGATGGCCTGTCGACGACTGCGCCGGGCGTTGGAGAACACGGTGCTGTTTGGATTTGAGAACAATCGTGCCTTTTTACACGCCGCATTGGCAGAGCAGACGTTCCAGCGAGGTGATGCGACCACAGCCTTTATTGAAGAAACCTTCACAGAGGGCTTTGTCTCTGCTGCGCCGCTGCTTGAGCATGTAGCGCTTGCCGCTGCACTGCAGTGTCATCAGGCCGCACAGCAGATGTTTCTTCAGCGGCTGGATCACAGCGCTGGCTTGCAGGGCTGGACCGGGTCTCGGCGTTTTGCCCGCCAGCTGCGTTATACGATAGGTGATGAGGCGTTAAACCTCGCGGTTACATCGCAGAGTGATGCCAGCTATCAGGTGGCCCTTGCAGAGTCTGAATTCGCTGTGGAAGTAGCGGCTGACGATACACGAGGCGGCTACGTCGTGGAGGTCGACGGTGCGCGCTATGGCGTGGTGGCTCACCAGATTTCTGCGGACAGTATCAGCGTGCAAATGCAGGGCAATGCGACCGTGTTTGTAGACGAACTGGCTGCCAGCACAGCGGATGCTTCTAATGAGGGCAGCGGTACGGTGACTGCGCCTATGCATGGCAACGTGCTCGAGATCAGCGTGGAGGAGGGCGACCACGTCGCCGAGGGCGATGCGCTCGCAGTCATGGAAGCGATGAAAATGGAGCACCGGTTAACGGCTTCTGTGGCCGGAACCGTGGTGCAGATCAATGCCCGCGTCGGTGATCAGCTAACGGCAGGCGCGGTGATTCTGCAGATAGATCGGGCTGAGTGAGCAGGGCGCGAAATCGAGTTTTCGCTGATCGCTTACTAAAACGGCCTTGATTATCCGCCCTTATCAATCTGTGGCCAGTAGTGAGCTAAAAAGTCTTCGATATCCTGATAGGCCTGGTTCCGAGTGGCCTCGTCACGCCCCACAATATAGCCATACCCAACGCAATCCCGTAGCTTCAGGCCGCTGGTAATGCGATCGGCAGCGCGTACTGCCAGTGGCTCGTCCAACTGGTAACTGACCAATGGCTCGCCTTCATAGTAAGCGCGTCCCCTGTCATCGTATTGCAGCTCGCAGCCTGCGAGATACGGGTTGCTTTCTGCCATTGCCCGGGGTGCCGCGTTTTCCCAGGCGTGCCCGGCGCCGGCGTACACCTTTGCGGTGACCTCGACGCCAAGCTGGCGGAGTTCGTCTTCACGACGCAGGCAGGCGGGTAGCTCATTAGAGGCGTCCTCTGTGCCGCGCAGCGTCAATACGGGGGCGCCAGTAACGGCGGCGCTCTGCAGGTCCTGGAAACAGGGGCCGTAGGTATCAATGTGCAGGGCAAAAGGTGGCACATCTGGCGCAAGCGCGTCCTTGATGCGCTGATCCATCGCCAGGCGCGTCGCCATGCCGCCGTAGGAAAAGCCGATCAAACCAATGCGCTCTGCGTCAATGCGTGGACTACTGCCCAACAGGGTCAGTGCGGCGTAGGCATCTGCGATCAGATCGAACTCGGTTACCGCCGCAGTTTTGACAAAATAGTTAAAGCCCGGCGGAAACCCTCGAGGTTCGTAGTAGTCCACCACAAAGGCCGCGATGCCGCGCGCGTTGAACCAAGCTGCGTAATCGTGCTCTCGCCCCGGCGCAATGCCGCCGCTGCCGGGTACGATAACCATGGCAGGCACTGGCGCTTCCGCTGATGCTTTTTTGGGATAGGTGAGAAAGCCAAGACCAGTGGTGGCCGGCGCCAGACTCAGGTCGGTGAGGATAACCTCGAGGTCGTAGGGGCTGCGTGTGGCATAGTAGAGACGACCCTCTTCGGTGCCATCAAGCGAGAGTTTCGGTGCGGGCCAGTCCGGCGCGGCGGGTATGAAGTTCGCGAGAATCAGGCCCTGGACGTGCCGATTGCTGGCAACGACGACCAGCAGCAGTATCAGAGCGACCACAATTGCGGCGAAGGTTTTCACGTGCTGATGTCCTGTCCGTGGAAATCACGAACGCTAACACGTGTTCGGTCCTGCGGCGGTTGAGAATGGCAAACCGAAGTGAATGACCACCATCGGCCTTTTGAAGCGCTTCAAATTACCGCCCTACGGCTCAGAAAAGCAAGCTGGCACTGGTCGCTCTCTGCGACTGCGTTCAGGCGCTTAGTTGACGCTACCTGAAACCGGGACGCTGGCCTCTTGTCCGTCAGACGACTGCAGTTGGATGTTTCCCACATTGTCACCATTCTGGAAGCCGCTGCAGGGGAAGCGTGCAGTCACCTCGCTGGGTGCGACGCCGCTGGAAGGCGTCAATGTAACCCAGGCAGGCGATGAGCCAACAAACCAGTCAAGCTCACCGGCGCCGCTATTTTCGATGGTAAACGTTCCAATAAACTGCGGGCAGGGCGAGCCGCCAATGATGTGCGCAAAGTTGAGAATGCCACCGGCGATAATAATGTTGAACTCTGGTACGGGCTCTTCAGCACCCGTATCTAATATTGTGACAGTCACCGTGTCCCTGGCGACCAATGCCGGTCCAGTTAGCAGGCCCCTGGCCTCAAGCTCAAGAGATTCTGTTTTCTCTACGAAAGGCGCTGTAAAGGTCAGCGTATCTTGCTCTGTGAATGGGGCGCTGAACCCCGATTCTGTACTGAATTTTGTATCCCAGCTGACGCTATCAAAGGTTGCAACCCCGCTATTGCTACTGGTTTTAGCGACCAGTGTCACCTCAGTGCCCTCGTTAACGGTCTGATCCTCGCCAGCGTCGATGTAAAGGCCACCGATCTGGTTGTCCGCGACAGGTCCACAGCCCGACAGAGTATTCCAGAGCGAAACGCCAAACGTTACAGACAGCATGCCCAGCGCAATATTGCTTTTATTCAAAACCATCTGCGATCCCCTGCTTCTTTGAACCTACACATTAGTTGACAGTTTAACTTTTGGCAATTCGCGGGCTGGCGCTATACACATATGTATTTTTCCAAAGGTATAGACCGATGGCCATGAGCACTACGCTGCCATACTGCCCCGGCGTCAGACCAAAATAGCGCGTATCGATGATGCGCAGGTAGTCGGTAGGCCATCGGTACAAGGCGTACAATATACAGGCAGCTATCAGTTGCGTCCCGGGCTTCCACCTGCGCTTCCAGATAAGCAGGCTGCAGGGAAAGATGACCAGCAAGGTGAAGAGCATTTCGTAAAAGCCCAGATCATGTCGCGCGCCGCCGGGATACTGCACCGCGAGAAAGAAATCGCTGAGTCGGCCTGGGTGATCGTGCACAATAGAGCATCCCATGCGGCCAAAAATCCAGCCAACAATGAAACCCTGCATAGCCATATCCGCGCGGCGACGCCAGTGGTGTAACTGGCCAGTGTTGCGCAGGTAGGTAAAAAAACAGATCACGGCAATCAACATGCCGCCAAAAGAACTCATTCCTTCGTTGAATCGCACAAGCGACATAGGATCGCTGAGAATCCTCACCGGGTAGTAAAACACAATCATTAAGGTATGGCTGCCGAGGTAGGCTGGCAGCACTGTCCACAGGCACATCTTTACAGAGTCCTCTACTCTCACGCCCTCTCGCCTGCCCAGCCAGGTAGTGAAAAGTATGCCGAGTACCACGCCGGTGAGCACAAGTGCAGAAAACAGGCTGAAGGGCAGCCAGGTGAAGCCCGGGTCTGTTATGTAAGGAACCATGCGAGCAGTATAAGCGCGTCGTCAGTTGTTGTTGAAGGATCGCCGTGAGCGTCTATGCTGGAAGCTGGGGGATCAAATGACAACAAAAATGGATATCGGCCTCGATGTCGGATCTACCACCGTAAAAGCCGTTGTTTCAGGGAGCGACGGCCACAGCATCATCTGGAGCGACTACCGGCGTCACAACACGCGGCAGGGTGAATGTGTGCTGGATATGCTGCTGGACATCCGGCGCGCGTTCCCGGCGGCGAGCGATGCTGATTTCTCCGTGTATATCACTGGTTCCGGTGCCGGCCCGCTGGCGCCTCTCTTGAATGCGCATTTTGTGCAGGAGGTCAACGCTGTTGCCTCGGCCGTAGACCGTCTGCATCCGGACGTGTACAGCGTGGTGGAGCTAGGTGGGCAGGACGCCAAGATTATTCACTTCCGTGATAACCCGGCGTCGGGCGCGCGCAAGATCGTTGCCAGCATGAATGACAAGTGCGCGTCAGGCACGGGTGCCACCATCGACAAATGTATGCTCAAGGTGGGGCTCTCGCAGGACGAGGCCGCGGTGTTGCCCTTTGCGGGCGAGCATCTGCACCCGGTAGCGGCTAAGTGTGGCGTATTTGCCGAGACAGATATTGTCAATCTGGTGAAGTCAGGCGTCCCTGCAGCAGAAGTGCTGTGCAGTCTGGCGGACGCCATTGTCACTCAGAACCTGTCGGTATTAACGCGTGGCAGTACGCTGAGAGACAAGGTATTGCTGCTGGGTGGCCCGAATACCTATCTGCGGTTCCTGCAGGAGTGCTGGCAGCAGCGCATCCCCGAAAGCTGGGCCGACCGGGGCTACGAGCCCCGATTCGGTGACACCGCTGCGAGTCTCATCGACGTCCCCGAAAATGCCGCTTTATACGCTGCGCTGGGTGCCATACTTTTTGGACGCGAAGACGTCTTACGATCAGAGTACCCCGGTGAACAGGCGTTGCAGCAGTGGATATCCGAGGGTCGGCAAGCCCAGCTCGCGACCAGTGCAGGACCTGCTTTGCGCAGTGATCCTGCACAGCAACAGCAGTTTGAGGTGGCGCATCGCATTCCTGTGTTCCGACCCGCTATCGCTGAAGTGGGCAGAAGACAGCGCGGATATTTGGGTATCGATGGCGGCTCAACCTCCCCCAAGTGTGTGCTGATTGACGATGAAGGCGTTGTCATCGCCAAACAGTATCGCCTGTCCGAGGGCAATCCCATTGAAGATATGCGAGCCATGCTCACCGGGCTGCAGGCGGAATTCCAATCGCGTCAGCTCACACTTGAAATCACTGGCCTGGGTGTGACCGGGTATGCCGCTGACGTTCTTGATGCGTCGCTTGATGCCGACGCCAAGGTCGTTGAAACCGTGGCACATCTGGAATCCGCACTAATGGTATTCCCCGAGGTCGATGTCGTCTGCGACATCGGGGGGCAGGATATCAAGGTGCTAATGGTACAGAACCAGGAGTTAAAGGACTTTCGCCTTTCTAACCAATGTAGCGCAGGCAATGGCATGTTGCTTCAGGCCATGGCGGATCAGTTCGGTGTGCCGGTCGAGGAGTATGCAGACCACGCCTTCGCGGCAGAGCTGTCGCCGGATTTCAGCTATGGCTGCGCTGTTTTTCTGGACTCAGACCGCGTCAATTTTCAAAAGGAGGGCTACAACAAGCAGGAACTGATGGCTGGACTGGCCAGGGTGCTTCCCAAGAACATCTGGCAATACGTCGTACAGATCCCCCGCCTGGCAGAACTGGGGACCAACTACGTGCTTCAGGGTGGCACGCAGTACAACCTGGCTGCCGTTAAAGCACAGGTCGACTATATCGCCGAACGGGTGCCCGGCGCTGATATTCGTGTACATCCCTATCCGGGTGAAGCGGGTGCGCACGGCGCCGCCCTGGCGGCGCGGCGGGCGGTCGCTGACAAGGGCGCGAGCCGGTTTGTGGGGCTGCAGGCTGCAATGGGAATCCAATATCGCACCCGCAACGACGCCAGCACCACCTGCCACTTCTGCCCCAATCACTGTGCCAGAACGTTTATAGACGTCGACAAGCCAGGCGGTGGTCAAACCCGGTATATCTCGGGATTCTCCTGCGAGCAGGGCACGGTAGAAGACAAGTACGCGCTGAAGGCGCTGCGGCAGGCGCGCGAGACCAGTCGGCAGCAGCATCCAAACCTGGTCAGAGAGGAGGCCGCGCGCTGTTTCCAGTCTGTCTATGAAGCAGAGGCCTGGCCAGTCGAAACGCTGCAGCAGACCCGTGGGCTTGCAAGGGTCGGGCAACGGTTGATGCGACGTCACGTTGCTTTTGCGCGCAGCACACAGTCAGCCCACACGCACAGACAGCAGCTACGCATCGCTATGCCGCGCGTGCTTAATATGTGGAGCACGGCACCTTTCTGGCGGGGGTATCTGGAGACGCTGGGTGTTCCCGCCCGTCACATAGTGTTCAGTGATGAAACTTCGGAGGCCCTCTTCAGCGCGGGGGCTCGCTATGGTTCCACTGACCCGTGCTTTCCGAGCAAGGTGGTGCAGGCGCATATTCACAATCTGCTGTTTGAAAAAAACCGGCCCTCGCGCCCTATCGATTTCCTGTTCTTTCCCAGCATCACGCATATCCCGACCTTCCTTGAGAACGTCATGGACACCGCTTGCTGTCCTGTTGTGGCGGGGACACCGAATGTCATCAAAGCTGCGTTTACCAAGGAGACGGATTTTTTCAGCAAGGTGGGCATTGAGTACCTGGACCCCGCCATGACCATGAACGAGCCTGGATTACTCTGTCAGCAGCTGTTCGACTGCTGGGGCGACAGGCTCCGCATCACGCGAGACGAAAATGACTTTGCTGTAGAGCAGGCCTGGAAGGCACTGCAGCAATTTAACAACGACATGGAACAGCGCGGTCGCACGGTACTCGACCATCTGGAGCAAAGTGGCCGCATTGGTATTCTCCTGCTCGGACGGCCTTATCACCACGACCCCGGAATTAATCACGAAATCACCGAAGAGTTTCAGGCGCTGGGCTATCCGGTCTTGAGCATCCGCTCGATTCCAAAAGACAGGACCTGGTTGAATCAGTGGTTCACAGATGCGCCTCTGGAAGTTGGTGATGTCTGGCCCGAAAACTACAGCGTAAACAGCGCACAAAAAGTATGGGCGGCCAAGTTTGCAGCGCGTCATCCCAACATTGCGGTGCTTGACCTCTCCAGCTTCAAATGCGGCAACGATGCACCGGTGTATGGCCTGGTGGACAGTATTGTAGGAACGGCCGGTGCGCCTTATGCGGCGCTCCATGATATTGATGCCAACCGTCCCGCGGGCTCCATCAAGATTCGCGTTGCCACCTACGCCGAAACACTGCGGCGTCGGCAACATGCCCTGCAACAGGTGCGGCGCGGCATGGATGTGGGCGAACTGCCCGCGCTGATATTGGACGCTGCGTCAGCACATCAGCACCAGGGCGACGGCATCCCCTGCATCGACATTACACCAGACTATCAGCCCCAGGCGGGGTCTCAGGAACTTGGAGCGTAAGGAGGCGGTAATGACTGCACAGGTGATTGGACGTTCAGGGAATCAATATGTTGAGCGCCTGGCGCAGACGCTGGCCGCCAGCGAGCGTGCGAATACGACGCTGCTGGTGTCAGGGTTAAAGCTGGCACAGGATCGATTTATCAGTGCAGCGCTGAGTGCATACGGTTTCGATGTAAAAATTCTGGATGTGCCCGACAACGCTGCGCTGCGCTTTGGCAAAGAGTTTGGCAATCGTGGGCAGTGTAACCCCACCTATTTCACTGTGGGCAATCTGGTGAAATTTCTGTGTAGTCTGCGCGACGAGCAGGGTTTGAGCACCGAAAAAATCATCACTGACTTCGCCTTTGTCACTGCGGGCGCCTGCGGCCCCTGCCGTTTTGGTAGCTATGTCACCGAGTATAGAAAAGCGCTGCGCGATAGCGGCTTTGAAGGTTTTCGCGTTCTAACGGTGTCGCAGACTGCGGGCGCTGACCAGAGCGTCGGAGGAGAGGATGGGGTGCGTGCAGGCGTTGCCATGTACCGGCACGCTATCACGGCGTTGCTGCTAGGCGATATTTTGAATGCCAGAATGTATGCGATCCGACCGTATGAAGTGAACGTCGGGGAAACGGATCGCGTTATCGCTGACTGTCAGGATGACCTTGAAGACACGCTTAAACGTCGCAAGTCCCTGCTGGCAGCCGCGCGTCGCTGCAGGAAGCGACTGGATGCGATTGTCGTCGATCATAGTGTGATAAAGCCCAGGGTATCGATAATCGGTGAATTCTGGGCGATGACCACCGAGGGTGACGGCAACTATCATTTGCAGCGCTACCTGGAATCACAGGGTGCAGAAGTCGACATCCAGTTGATTACCGGATGGTTCCTGTATCTGATCTGGCAGGGACGTAATGACACGCGCAAGCGGCAGGCGCTAACGGTGGCAGATGATGCCGGTCGCGGGCTGCAAGGCGCAAAGCCCTGGCGAAGACGCGCCTTGTTGTGGTTTGCAGAACGGATGCTGCTAGGTACCTTCGATTTCTATGCTCGCTGTATGGGGCTGCGCGACTATCGATTTGTCGATATGGAACGCATCGCTGCGCTCGCCGAGGGTTTCTACGATTCAGAACTGCGTGGCGGTGAGGGCCATATGGAAGTCGGCAAAGTGATTCACAATGCGCAGAAGCCAGGATTGCATATGACGATCAGCGTCAAACCCTTCGGCTGCATGCCATCGTCTGCTGTTTCAGACGGTGTGCAATCAAAAATCGTAGAGCTGTATCCCGACCTGGTGTACCTGCCTATCGAAACTACAGGCGATGGTGCGGTAAACGTGTACAGCCGCATTCAAATGCAGCTGCACAAGGCGCGTAAACTGGCTGAGGCGCAGTGCGCCCGTTGAGATCAGCTTCGGCTGACGGCGGCCGTGCCCTTGATTCGCACACCTGTGGCAAGGGTAATAGACCAGTCCAGGCTCCCGCTGTCTGTGCCAAGGAAGCCGGTGGCTTGCATGCTATTGAAGGCCTGCTGGGGAATATCGTCGATGGAGAATGTGAGTTCTCCGCCATCGGTTAGCGTAAAACTGAGATTTCCATCTTCCCCGCCAAGATCAACCCCGTCGCTGAAGGTCAGATCCCCGTTTGAATCCAGTGGCACTGTAATCGTTTGAGCCGCAGGGTCCATGATATCGCCTATGGCGCCGTCCAGATCAAGCGTCACCTCGTATGTCGCGCTGTCTACCTGGGAAATATCCAGGGTGATGTCGCCATTGATGGTTGCCGTAGAGTTCGTCGTCTCCCAGCTGCCGGTCCAGGTGGTTGAGATATCGTCAAAGCTGCGCTCGAACTCGGGTATCAGGAAAAACTCCAGATCCAGCAATAGCACCGCGAGTAATTGTGCATTGCCGGCCAGAAGCAGGGAGCTAATAGTGCATGTGCCTTCAGTACCGCGACAGAAGTGCGCGGACTCGTCACGCCACTCGTCAAACTCAAAGCCCTCATTGGGCATTGCAACAAAGACCTCGTTAAAGGTCGCGTCAATAATGTCGATTTCGCAGGGGCTGCTGGCGGTGCAATTGAAGGCGCCTGATTGAGAGACAACGGAGCCGCTCTCTGGCGGTGTGATTGTTACTTTGCATCCGCTCAGCGCTATCGAGCCCAGAAATACCGCCGCGAAGTATGTCCTGAATGACTGCATTATTTGCCCCTTTATCTTCGATCCTTTGAGCAATACGCCAAGGAGATCGATGCGAGTGGTCAGTGTGCTGCTAGCCAGTATAGCTAACAATTCGCTGCACGGGGGCAAAAGGAGCTTCAATCAGCAAGAAGCCCCTGCTGTGTCAGCACCACCGCGATTTCGCCTGCGAGCCGTCGGTAACCATCGGCGTTGGGATGTATGGGGTCTGACCGAAGCTCAGGTTCGGAGAGAATATCGGAAAACGCGTCTGTTACCAGAACGATGTCTTTCTCGTCTGCGAGTGCCTGATAGAGGCCGTCGTCCTTGAGGGTCCCAGTGCGCGCCCGCAGCAGGGATAGCCGTGGCACTGCAACAAGAACGGGTATCGCTTCATTATTGATGACCTGGGACAGGATGGCGTCCAGCTCTCGCTTCACTGCACTGGCAGGCCGCTTCCGCAGAAAATCGTTGCCACCCAGTTCCACAATAACGAGATCTGGCGCATGTTGCTGCAACAAGGCGGGCAAGCGTTTTCCGGCGTCGCGGGCCAGGTCGCCCGGAATGCCTGCGTTGATCACCTTCCAACCGGTGCGCTGCGCGAGCTGAGAGGGGTAGTCCTGTCCGGCACCTGCGCCAGTGCCATAGGTGACGCTGTTTCCGAAGGCCAGCACCGTAGACCCCGGCGGCAGAGCTTCAAAGCGCGCAGGCTCGCTACAGGCAGTGAGTATCAGGCAGAGGGACAGGCCCAGGCGCGCCAGGCAGCGCATCAAGGGGTGGTGACCACGAGATAAGCCAGCAGCGTTTGATCGTCGGTACTGCGGATACTGTGTCGGAGATCGGCCCGATAGTGTGCGGAGTCTCCCCTGGCGAGGTCACGCAGGCTGCCGTCAACGTCAATTTGTGCCTGGCCCTCCGTCACGGTGAGCAACTCGCGGGTGCCCTGAAAGTGGGCTGCACTGTCCAGTGCGGCGCCGGGCGCGAGCCTGAGTTCGTAAAACTCCACGTTTTTTTCAAGATGCAGCGGTGACAGAGTTCTGATCTGACAGTCGTCATCGTTGCGAAACAGCATGCTGTCATCGGCGGCGCTTATCACGTCGATAACTGTAGTCGCTGTCGGATGATCGACCAGCTCGCCAATACTCATAGAGAAGGCCTGGGCAATGCGGTAGGTGACAGCAAGGGTAGGATTGGCTTTGCCGCGCTCAATCTGGCTCAGCATAGACCGGCTCACGCCTGATGCCGCCGCGAGTTGTTCCAGGGTCATCTTGTGGTGCTTGCGAAGCTCTACGACGCGTGCGCAAAGGTTAGTGCTGGCAATGTTGTCGTCGATGGCATTCATAAGGATCTGTTGCGCTGCTGGGTCAGAGTGTTCCACTATAATGGAATTAATTCTTGAATTCTGCTCCCGGTCTATCTACTATCGCAAACACTATTCCGATATATCGGAAATACGGCCCACGTAGAGAATAGTAGTAAGACGTAACCCTATGAAAGCACTGGTAAAGCGGCACGCTGAGCCCGGCATATGGCTGGAAGATGTTCCTGCGCCTGATCTTGGCATTAACGAGGTGATGATCAAGGTCAAGCGCACCGCGATCTGTGGGACGGACATGCACATTTACAACTGGGATAGTTGGGCCGCGCAGAATGTGCCTGTGCCTTTGGTGGTAGGGCATGAGTTTGTTGGTGAGATCGTTGATGTAGGCAGCAATGTTAACGATTGGCGCGTTGGACAGATTGTGTCCGGTGAAGGGCATTTGGTCTGTGGTCGCTGTCGCAACTGTATGGCGGGTCGCCGACATCTGTGCAGTCATACACGGGGTGTCGGCGTCAACAGTCCTGGTGCTTTCGCCGAGTACATCGCGCTGCCGATGGGTAACTTGTGGGAGCATCGGCAGGGTATTGATCTGGATGTGGCGAGTCTTTTTGATCCCCTCGGTAATGCGGTACACACCGCGCTGCAGTGGGACCTGCTGGGAGAGGACGTTCTGATCACCGGCGCCGGGCCTATTGGTGCTATGGCGGCAGCGGTTTGTCGCCATGCGGGTGCTCGCCATGTTGTGGTGACAGACGTCAACCCGGAACGACTGGCGTTGGCCAGGGCGCTGGGTGCCACGGCAGCGGTAGACGTGCGAGAGACGTCTATCGCTGAGACGCAGGAAGCCCTGGGCCTGACTGAAGGCTTCGATGTGGGGCTGGAGATGTCAGGGAACCCTGAGGCCTTAAGGGATATGCTGGCCAACATGTGCCATGGCGGCAAAGTGTCCATACTGGGCATTCCACCCGGCGATGCGGCAATCGACTGGAACACAGTCATTTTTAACATGCTCACCATCAAGGGTATCTACGGGCGAGAAATCTACGAAACCTGGTACAAAATGTCAGTGATGATCCAGACCGGTTTGGATATCTCGCCGGTCATCAGTCACCGTCTGCCCTATACCGACTTTCTGGAAGGCTTTGAGGCTATGCGCGCCGGAGCGGCAAACAAGGTTGTGCTGAACTGGGAAAACGCCTGAATTGGCGCCGCGATCTCAATTGATAACGTAACGGACGTTCAACCATGTACGGACAATTCAAAGACCACCTGGGTGCCGAGCTTGCCACCATCAGGGAGGCGGGGCTCTATAAGCATGAGCGCCTGATCACAACTCCGCAGGATGCGCAGGTAGGTGTTGCGCTTGAGGATGGCAGCGGGCAGGAGGTGCTCAATCTGTGCGCCAATAACTACCTTGGCCTGGCCCAGCATCCAGAAGTCAATGCCGCCGCTGCTGAGGGCCTGGAGGAGTGGGGCTACGGGATGGCGTCTGTGCGCTTTATCTGTGGCACACAGACCTTACATAAGTCGCTGGAAAACGCGCTGTCTGCATTCATTGGCAGCGAGGACACGATTCTTTACCCCTCATGCTTTGATGCCAATGGAGGCTTGTTTGAAACGCTGCTGGGGGAAGAGGACGCGGTGATCTCGGACGAGCTTAACCACGCCAGCATTATTGACGGGGTGCGCCTGTGCAAGGCGCAACGCTACCGCTATAGCAACAATGACATGGCTGACCTTGAACAGCAGCTAAAAGCGGCGGATGCCTCAGGCGCACGCTTTAAGCTGATTACCACCGACGGTGTGTTCTCAATGGACGGTTACATTGCGAAGCTCGATGATATTTGTGAGCTTGCTGATCGCTATGGGGCACTGGTGCACTTTGATGATTGCCACGCTACCGGTTTTGTCGGCGCGGACGGTCGCGGTACGCACGAATATAGGGGTTGTCTGGATCGCGTGGATATCGTCACTGGAACACTCGGCAAGGCCCTGGGCGGCGCCAGCGGAGGCTACACCAGCGCGCGGCAGGAAATTGTCGACCTGCTGCGCCAGCGTTCGCGTCCTTATCTTTTTTCCAATACGGTAGCCCCGCCGGTTGTGGCAGGAGCGATCAAAGCCATAGAACTAGTCACCCGGTCCAGCGAGCTGCGAGACCGCCTGCAGGAAAATACCGCTTACTTTCGTGCAGGCATAGAAGCACAGGGATTTGAGGTGCTCCCCGGTGAGCATCCGATTGTGCCGGTCATGCTGCACGACGCAGCGTTGGCGGCTCGCTTCGCTGATGCAATGCTGGTTCGTGGGATTTACGTTGTAGCGTTCTCCTTTCCTGTTGTACCTCGCGGCAAGGCGCGGATACGCACGCAGATGAGTGCAGCGCTCAGCCGCGACGATCTTGATCGTGCTATTGAGGCATTTGCTGAGGTCAAGGCAGAATTGGGTCTTTAGCTAGCCAGCCCACCGCGCGCGGCACTCGAACACAGGACCGCTTATATGAACGACCTTATGCCTTTGCGAATAGACCTCGTCTCGGATGTCGTTTGTCCCTGGTGCGTTATCGGCTATCGCCAATTCGCGAAAGCATTCGAACATCGTGCGGACCGCATCGATTTAACACTTCAATGGCGTGCTTTTGAACTGAATCCTGATATGCCTGCAGGGGGCCAGGATCTGCGTGAGCATGTCGCAGAAAAGTACGGTGCCTCCGCTGAGCAAAGCGCCAGCGCTAGAGAGCGCCTGACAAGCCTGGGGGCGGAACTCGGTTTTCACTTCAACTACAGCGACAGCATGCGCATGGTGAACACCTTTAAGGCACACAAGCTGCTGCACTGGGCTAAGGCGTACACACTTCAAACCGCGCTGAAGCAGGCACTCTTTAACGCCTACTTTACAGACGGCAGGGATGTCGGCGATGAGTCGACGCTGCTGGCTATTGCGCTGAGCGTAGGGCTGCCTGAGGCCGGCGTTTCAGAGGCGCTGGCGTCTGCCGAGCTTGATGCCGCGGTGCGCGCCGAAGAAAAACGTTGGTATCAAGAAGGTATCCACGGCGTTCCTACGTTTATCGTGAATGAGCAGTACACTCTGCAGGGTGCTCAGGGTGAAGCGGCTTACGGCCGTATGCTGGACAGCTTACTATCGCGACATGCCGCTTGAGCTTGCCGCGTCACGCGGCTACTCTGCAGCTAAACAATAATTAACAAGCTGCTCGCCTATTACCCCATGCCTGCCCCCAAAAAACGCCACCAGGAGCTGATCGCCGATGTTATGGCAATGCCTGACGGTCCACAGGTCGCCGCATTTTTTGATTTCGATGGCACACTGATTTACGGCTACTCAGCCATTCCCTTTATTCGCGAGCAGGTTCGCCAGGGCAAGCTGGCCAGTCGTGAGTTTATGGAGCTGGCTGGCGCTATGACGAGTTTTGGTCTCGGCAATATGGGCTTCTCAGCCATGATGGTTGTCACGTCGCAGTTTATGCGAGGCGAGACCGAAGAAAGTTACTGGGATTTTGGAGAGGCGCTGTATAAAAAGCACATCGCCCGCTTGGTGTATCCCGAGTCCCGAGCCCTGGTAGATGCCCATCTCGAAAAAGGGCATACCGTGGCAATTATCTCGTCGGCGACTCCCTACCAGATAACTGCAGCAGCGCGAGACCTTGGCATTAGCAATGTGGCCTGCACGGAGCTGGAGGTGAAAGATGGCGTTCTCACCGGAGCGGTGCGGCGTCCCACCTGTTTCGGCTACGGCAAAGTGCGGGCGGCGGAGCAGATCGCCAAGGCCAGCGGGGCTGATTTAGACCAGTCGTTTTTCTACTCGGATAGTGATGACGACCTCGAGTTGCTGGAGCGCGTCGCTTACCCCCGTCCGCTCAATCCCAACCGCAGGCTCACGGCAATCGCCAAGCAGCGTGAGTGGCCGATTCGTCGCTTTAAAAGCCGGGGTCGACCGGGGCTCGGTGACTGGGCCAGGTCGCTGGCGGCCACTGGTAGCCTGATTACTTCCTTCGCTGCGGGCCTTCCCATATGGGCCATCACCGGCTCCAAGCGCAGTGCACAAAACTTTTCGTACTCGCTTTTTGCAGATACCGCGCGTGCCTTGATTGGTATGGACCTTAAGGTTCGCGGCGAAGAAAATCTCTGGTCACAGCGGCCGGCGGTGTTCATCTTTAACCACCAGAGTAAGGCAGATCTGGTGGTGGCGGCCAGCCTGGTACGGCGCGATCTCGCGGGCGTTGGGAAAAAAGAAATCAAACGGATGCCGGTGATCGGCCAGGTGCTGGAGTTCGGCGGCATGGTGGCGATTGATCGGGAGAATGCACGCAGCGCAATCGAAGCGATGGCGCCCCTGGTCGATGCCATCCGCGAGGACGGCCGCTGCGTGCTGCTGGCGCCGGAAGGCACGCGCACGGTATCACCGCGGCTGGGCCCCTTCAAAAAAGGGGCTTTTCATCTGGCCATGCAGGCAGGCGTGCCCATCGTACCCATTGTTATTCACAACGCTCTCGACGTGGCGCCCAAGGGTGATTTTGTATTCAGGCCCGCCACGGTTGAGGTCGACGTGTTGCCGCCGGTAGACACCTCGGGCTGGACCGCCCGAACGATGAACCAGCACGTTAAGGACGTGCGAGATCTTTATCTGCAGGTTTTGGGGCAGAGCGAAGACGAGTCGGGTAGTGGTTCATCGCGTTCGGACAGTGCGGCCCCGAGCAGCACACCCAAGGCACAGTCAAAGAGAAAGCCCAAGACACAGCCCAAGGCAAAACCCAAGCCCAAGCCTAAAACCAAGATAAAGCCCGACGCAAAGACCAGGACAAAGCCCGCCGCCAGAACAAAAGCAAAAACCGCGCCTGTGGACCAGAAGCGTTCAAGGCCAGCCCGCAGCGCATCCAAAACCAGCGCAAAGCGACCGGTCACCGGCCGCAAGCCTGCTTCCGGGGAACGCTCCAAGGGCAAACGCAAGCCCGCGGCGGTTAAGACCGGGACCTCCGAGCGCTCTTAAATGACAGCAGCGTCGCAGCAGCCAGACGCCTTATCGGCAGCGCGGGATACCGTACTCTACATACTTGACGCATCGCATCGAGTGGAAGAGAGCTTGCTGCGAGATTGGCTGGCCACCTTAACTGGCGAAGACGATAGCGCCGCGGAATGCCACACTGTAGTGGTTCCCATCGCGCGCAGCCCTGAAGATATTCCCAGTCGACCGCTGTCTGTAGTCCTGGATTTGCCTGCACAGACTCGCATCGTCCCGCTGCGAGTGGCCTGGCTAAATTCAGTGGATAATAAGACGGTCACGCCGCGCCTGCGCGACTTGCTGTGGGGTAACCCGCGTAAACCCGGGGCGGCTCGCGCTCGACGCATACTGCGACGTCACTCTGAGCGCGCCCAGTGTATTGCTGGAGACAGCGCCACGCTGGAAGAGCTGCGTCAGCGCTATGCCAGGACGCGGGGAGAAGCAGCCAGCCCCACTCAACTGGCAGACTTTATAGCCGGCCAGGCCGGGCTTGCGCTGGATATTGCCGAGCGCCGACTGCGAGGCAGCCGCTATAAAGTGCCTCGCCAGGTCGCCAAAAACATGCGTAACAGTCCCGACTTTCGTGCGGGCTTGCAGCAGCTAAGCGCTGAAGAAAGCGTGCCCCTGGCAGAGTTGCAGCGCGAGGCGGCAGACATCATGAAGGAGCTCGTCTCCATACCGCGCACGTTTTGGCTGGACGCCATGGGTTTGCTTAACCGCAAGATTATTTCCCTGGGGTATGAGACCGATATCGTGATCGATGAGGCGGGCCTGGAGCGTGTTCGCCAAATTACCAGAGAGTATCCGACCGCGCTGTTGTGGACTCACAAAACCCACGTGGATGGGTTTGCCATGCACTGGACCTTTTTTAAGAACGACTTCCCCGCACCGCACCTGCTGGGTGGTGTAAATATGGCATTCGGCGGCCTGGGTTTTATGGCGCGTCGAGCTGGAGGCATCTTTATTCGTCGAAGTTTTCAGGACGATCGGCTTTACAAGTTCATCCTGCGCAGCTACATCGGTTATCTACTTGAAAAGCGTTTCCCCTTGACTTGGGCCTTTGAAGGTACCCGTTCGCGAGTGGGCAAGTTAATGCCACCTCGTTACGGTATTTTGAAGTATGTGATTGAAGCCGCCCATGGCTCTGGCGCGGAGCGCCTGCACATCATTCCCGTCGCAATAAACTACGACCTGATTGGTGATGTCGCCGACTATGCGTCGGAGCAAGCAGGCGGGATCAAGCGTCCGGAAAGCCTGCGCTGGTTTATAGGCTACCTGCGCGGGCTGCGTCAGCCTATGGGCAGCATCTACATGGACTTTGGCGAGCCGGTAGTGTTAGAGCACGCGCCGTCGCCGGACGATACGCTGGCATTACAGAAGGTCGCCTTCCAGGTGGGCGTTGAGGTCAACAAGGTATCACCCATAACCTTGCCGTCGTTAGTTACGATGATTCTGCTGGGCGCTGCGCCGCGCGCCCTGACCGCCAGGGAATTACGTCGGCAAATGGACGCACTGGTGGAGTGGGCGAGGCGCCGCGACATTCGTATGACGAGTGTGCTTGCCGCCGACGCGGAGCGCCCGCCGCTGCAGGAGTTGGCAGAGAACATGGTGCGCAGCGGCTTGATTACCAGTTATGACGGTGGACCTGAGCGCGTTTATGCCATTTCTGCCGAGCAGGACGGCGTGGCCAGCTACTACCGCAATACCACTATCCATCACTTTGTAAACAAGGCAATCGCTGAGCTGGCGATGCTGAAGCTGGCCCAGTTTAACTCTAGCTCGGTCAATGGCTTTTGGGAGGAAGCAGAGCGTTTGCGGGATCTGTTTAAGTTTGAGTTTTTCTATGCCCCCAGCGCAGAATTCCGGGATGACCTGCGCGCGGAGCTCTGCCGGTATGACCCGCACTGGGAACAGCGCCTGGCGGATGAGAGCGGTTTTGCACAGCGCGTCATGGGTGAGTACTTCCCGCTGGTAGCCCACGCTACCCTGCTGCACTTTGTCGATGCCTATCGAATTGTCGCTGATGTTCTGGCGCGGCAACCGGCCGATGCCGGTCTGGATGAAAAAACCTGCGTCAGCGAGGCACTGGCCTACGGCCGACAAGCCTACCTGCAGCGCCGTATTAGTAGCCAGGCGTCTATCGGCAAACTGTTGTTTCAGAACGCGTGGCGTCTGTTGGATAACCGCGGCCTGACCGATGCTGGCGGTGGCGATGATCGCGGCGAGCAGCGTAAAGTGATCAGTCAGGATTTACGCGAATTGGCGCATCGGATTGATCTTATACGCACCGTGGCACTGCCGCGTTAACGTGGCGTACTGCGAGTGATGAGCGGCATTCCTGCACACACGTTAATGGTGCGCGATAACAGCTGGGGAGATACGTAATGAGCTTGAACGTGGGCTTGCTGGGCGGCGGTTCCTGGGGCACAACCGTGGCATCGGTAGTTGCGCGCAACACGCCTGTGACGCTGTGGGCGAGAGATGCCAACACGGTGGATCAGATTAATCGAGAGCACCGCAATGACAAGTATCTGCCCGATGCGACACTCAACGAGCGTCTGCGGGCATCCGCTGATCTGGCGGGCGTGGTAACCGACTCCGACGTGCTGGTAATAGGTGTGCCTTCACAGGGCTTCCGTGCCGTGCTGGAGGAGGTGAAGCCGCACTTGCGCGCCTGGGTGCCTGTCATCAGCCTGACCAAAGGGCTGGAGCTGAATACGCAGATGCGAATGACAGAAATTATCCAGGAAGTCTTGCCCGGGCACCCGGTGGGAGTACTCACAGGCCCCAATCTGGCGCGGGAGATTATGGCAGGCCAGGCGGCTGCCAGCGTTCTCGCTATGGAGGATCAGATTATTGTGCAACAGCTGCAGGCGCTGCTTAGCTCGGGCCTGTTCCGTGTATACACCAACGATGACGTGATCGGTTGCGAGTTGGGTGGCGTCCTCAAGAACATTATTGCCATCGCAGTAGGCATGGGGGACGGGCAGGGTGCCGGGGACAATACTCGGTCCGCCCTGATAACCCGTGGACTGGCGGAGGTCACACGGCTGGGGGTAGCGCTGGGCGGGCGCACTGAGACGTTTTCTGGCCTTGCAGGGATGGGTGACATGATTGCCACCTGCACCAGCCCGCAGAGTCGCAACCGGCACGTGGGTATGGAGCTGGGAAAAGGGCGGCATATTGACGAGGTCATTGCGGCCATGACCATGGTGGCCGAGGGCGTCAAAAGCGCGCCTGCGGTGATGGCATTGGCCGAGTCCAAAGGCATTTCGATGCCCATTGCCAGCGATGTTTATGCGGTGGTGTCAGGCCGACGTACTGCGCGCCAGGCCTTTAGGGGATTGTTGCGGGTATTGCCCGGCGCTGAGTCTGAGCCAGGTTAATGTCTCTGGAGAAGGCCCACTTTACAGGTAGTGCTGGTGAGCAGCTTTTCTACCGGCTGTGGCAACCCGCGATGGAAGCTCGTGCGCTTATAGTGATTGTCCATGGCGCTGCAGAGCACAGCGGGCGCTACCAACGCTTCGCAGAAAACTTTACTGCCCTCGGCTATGCCGTGGCCAGCCTTGACCTTCCCGGCCACGGCGAGTCTGCCGGCCGGCGCGGGCATATTCGACGCTTTGCTGAGTACCTGGACGCGGTGGATACGTTTGCAGGCCTCCTGGACGGGCGTTTCGAGACAACGCCGCAGGTGCTGTTGGGCCACTCTATGGGTGGATTAATCGCGGCCCGGTATCTGCTTGATGGGCCGGATGCTTTTGCGGCCTGCGCCCTGTCAGCACCCGCCATAGCAACCGATCTTACGCCGCCTGACTGGCAGCTGGGGATCATTCGAGGGTTGTCTGTATTGTGGCCGACGCTGGGGGTTCTACAGTTGGATGCAGCGGGGATTAGTCGTGATCTCAGCGAGGTTCAAATCTATCTCGATGATCCGAAAATCTATCGCGGCAAGCTATCCGCGCGATTGGTATGGGAGCTGTTCGCCACGATGGCCGAAGTGCAGAAGCGGGCAGAAGAGTTGACACTGCCACTGTTGTGCCTCCACGGCGATGCTGATGTGCTAACCGCGCACAGTGGGTCCGTCCTGCTGCACGAGCGCGCCTGCAGTAAAGACAAGACTTTGAAGCTGTATCCTGGCCTTTATCATGAAATATTTAATGAGCCGGAACGTGCCAGTGTTTTTGCTGATCTGGCTGCTTGGCTTAACACGCGCCTGGACCGGCGTAGCACAGAGGGTAACCACGCGAGACGCCAGGGAGATTGAGATGTTCCAAAAGTTTAATCGTCGTCTGTTTGACGTCTGCTTGACGGCTGCCTGGGTGTGTACAGCATCAATAATGGCAGGAGGGGAGCACAATGAGCATTAAGAGCTTACAGGTAGCGCGAGACAATATTCGCAGTTCACGCCTTATCACACTGGATTCCCTCGATTTGCACGCAGGGCAAGTACGTGTTGCGATCGACCGCTTTGCGTTGACCGCCAATAATGTGACCTATGCGGTGGCGGGCGACACGATCGGTTACTGGCATTTCTATCCGGGAGATGAACGCTGGGGTCATGTCCCCTGCTGGGGTTTGGGTAATGTGGTGGAGTCTTCGCATCCGGACTTAGTCGTGGGTGAGCGTCTGTACGGCTTCTTTCCCATGGCCAGTGAAACGGTGCTGACGCTTGATCGCGTAAAGCCTGGACAGGCCACTGAGGTCAGTCCGCATCGATGCGATCTGCCGGCGACCTATAACCATTACAGTCGCACTGCGGTCGAACCCGCCACACTGCAGGCGATGGAGAATGAGCGCTGTATTTTCTTTCCTCTGTTCGCCACCTCGTACCTGCTGTATGACTTCCTGCTCGATAACGCTATGTTTGGCGCTGAAGCGGTACTGGTGGGTTCGGCGTCTTCCAAGACCGCGTTTGGCATGGCAAAGCTGCTGCAGGACAGCAGCGAGGTATCTGCACGTATTGTAGGTATCACCTCGTCGGGAAACGCGTCTTTCACTCAGAGCCTCGGTGCCTATGATCAGGTCGTGACCTATGGCAATGAGGATGTCCTCGACGCGGCGGAGTCTGTTGCCTATGTCGATATGTCGGGTGATGCGCGTCTGACCTCGGCGCTGCACCAGCATTTTGGTGAAAGCCTCCGGCTGAGTCTTGCCGTAGGCGCGACACACTGGGAGTCTTTTGGTGCGGCAACGGAATCGCTACCGGGACCTAAGCCTGAATTTTTCTTTGCTCCTGCACAGATTCAGAAGCGCGATACAGAGTGGGGCAAGGGCGAAGTCATGCGCCGTGCTACAGAAGCCATGATGTCTCTGGTGGACGGTGTTGCCCGCGGTATCAGCATTCAGCGCATTGACGACGCTGAGCGTGTACGGCTGGTCTGGTCAGCCCTGGTGGAAAACCGGCAGCCAGCCAGTGAGGCAGTGATCGCCTCGCTTTGAACGCGACCGCGCGTCTTCGTTTCGCGGGCGGCTCAGTACCCGAAGTTAAGATCCCCCTGCACGGCGTCCCTATACAGAGCTGCCAATTCGGCAGCATCTATTGGCCCGGCATTTGTCGACGTTGATGGGTCTGCAAAGGCCGCCGCGCCAATGTCTTCGGCCGCGATCGCGGACAGATCAAAACGTGTGTCGAGCTGCGCCAGCTTACGCGGTATCTCCAGGTGCTCCAGAAACGCCAGTAAATGCTCAACCAGGTCCTGTGTGCTGCGACCTTTCAGTCCAAGAGCAGTGCACAGATCCGTCATGCGTGCGTCCAGGAAGCGCGCGTTCCGTGCCAGGCCGTAGGGCATGACGATGGCGTTTGTGAGACCGTGGTGTAAATGGTAGCGCGCTCCCAGAACATGCGAGAGCGAGTGGATCGATCCCAGGCCTTTTTGAAACGCCGTGGCACCCATAGATGCTGCGACCAGCATATGTCCTCGCGCCTCCAGGTTGGCACCATCGTCGACAGCGACAGGCAGCCAGCGTAGAACCGTGCGCATGGCCTCCATTGCAATGCCGTCGGCCATGGGATGGTAACCGGGCGCACACCAGGCCTCCAGCGCGTGAACGAAGGCATCCACGCCGGTCCATGCCGTGATGTTTGGCGGCAACCCCAGCGTTAGCTCGGGATCCGATATCACCAGCGCGGGCAGCATTTTCGGATGGAACAGCAAACGCTTTGTCTGCGTGGACTGGTCCAGAATCACCGCCGCCCGGCCCACCTCGGAGCCCGTGCCCGCCGTCGTCGGTACGGCGATGCATGGAGCGATCTTTTCACTATCGGCTCGGGTCCAGTTGTCGCCGACATCCTCGAAGTCAAACAGAGGCCGTTGCTGGCGCGCGGCAAGCGCGATGGATTTTGCACAATCCAGTGCGGAGCCACCGCCGATCCCGATAACGCCGTCGCAATCTGCTGCCAGATACAGCCCTATGCCCTCGGTGACATGGCTCTCCGCGGGGTTGCCCGCAACGTCACCGTAAAACGTATCGCCCAGTCCAGCACGGGCCAGCAGATCACGTGCCGTCGTGATAAAGGGAAGAGAAGCTAGCCCGCTATCCGTGACCAGCATTGGGCGACGCATGCCAAGCGACTGCGCCGCAGACGCCAGCTCCGTCACGCGACCGTTGCCAAACCGAATGGACGTTGGGAAATGCCAGTCCCTGTGAGGAAGCGACATGTTCAGATAATCTCGAAGTAGCGGGCCAGCTGCCAGTCTGTCACGGCCTTATGCTGCTCTGCAGCTTCCCACTCGCGAGTGTAGGCGTAGTGGTCGACAAACGCGTCACCAAACAGTTCGCGTGCCGCTTTTGATCGACGCAGCCGACCTGCTGCCTCGCCCAGGGTCGTGGGTAGTTGGCGGGCCTTGGGGAAGCGACCCTCATAGGCATTCCCACTGTAGGGCTGATCCGGCTCGATTTGATGTTGAATGCCCCAGAAACCTGAGCCCAGGGCCGCAGCCAGCGCCAGATAAGGATTGATGTCGGCAGCGGCTACGCGATACTCCACACGCTGTGAAGCTGCGCTGCCTGGAATGGCGCGGATCGCGCAGGTGCGATTATCTACGCCCCAGTTGGCTGCAGTGGGAGCCCAGAAGCCCGGCACCAACCGGGTGTAACTATTACAGCTTCCGGCGACCATGCTTAGCAGCTCGGGCATAAGCGCCTGCTGGCCACCGATAAACCAGCGCATGACGTCTGCCATATTGTCGGGCTTACTTTCGTCAAAGAACGCCCCGTCACCGCCGCGTTCCTTGAGAGACATATGCAAGTGTCCTGACTGCCCGGGTAACTCCGAAGACCACCTTGCCATAAAGGTCGCCATCAGACCCTGCTGCTGCGCCAGTACTTTGGTAAACGTCTTAAACAGAGCAGCATCGTCTGCCGCTCGCAGGGCATCCTGATGCTCCAGTGCCGCCTCCAGAACGCCGGGGCCGGTCTCCGTGTGCAGACCCTCAAGGGGCATGCCCATCTGTTCCGTCATGGATAAGAGCTGATGATAAATGTCCTCGTGGGTAGAGTTCCTCAGTACTGAGTAGCCAAACATACCCGGCGTCATGGGCTGTAACTGACGATAGCCCTTGTCCCGGATACTGTCGGGCGTTTCGTCAAACAGAAAAAACTCGAATTCCGCGGCAGCGCGCGCGGTGTAACCGAGCTCTCGTCCCAGCGCGAGGACGCGCTTCAGAATGCTGCGGGGACACACACTGGCCGCCTGGTCTTCACTAAAATCGGCCAGAAACAGCGCGCAGGGCGCAGACTCCAGCGGCAGCGCTCTGCAGCTGGCAGGGTCTACCATCGCCCAGGCATCAGGAAAAGCGCGCGCCCAGCCGGTGAAGGAATCTTCAGCGTAGAGCTCGTCTGCGCTATCCCAGCCAAAGATTACATCGCAGAAGCCAAAGCCTTTGTCCAATGCCGATAGAAATTTCTTTGTGCTGACATACTTGCCGCGCAGTACGCCATCCAGATCGGTGACGGCCAGCTTGATGTTCTGAATGTTGTATTCCTGAATAAAGGCGCGTGCTGCCGCCTTGTCCTTCACCTGACTGGGATCCATGGCTGTCTCTCGTGGGGCTGGTGCTGTCGGCGAGCAATTTGCCGCCGCCGTTGCGGTACGTATCATAAACCCATGCCTGCACACGAACCACTACGCAGACCTTGGGTGAGTATTGTGATCCCGGTGCTGAACGAGGCCGCAGCTCTGCCCGGGCTACTGACAGCGTTAACGTCCTGGAGAACTGTGGCAGAGATAATCGTGGTCGATGGCGGCAGTACCGACCAGACCACAGCTGTAGCTGCAGCCAACGGGTGCTTGCTGGTACACAGCGCACGTGGTCGTGCCAAGCAGCAAAATGCGGGCGCTTTGCAGGCAAAGGGTCGTCACATTCTTTTTCTGCACGCGGACAGTCAGCCCTCTATCGCAGTGGGTGATTTTCTGCGGGCACTGGATGACGATCCAGTCTGGGGTTTCTTTAATGTCAGGCTGTCAGGCGCGGACTGGCGGTTTCGCATCATAGAACGCTTCATGTGCTGGCGCAGCCGATGGACACGTATTGCCACCGGCGATCAATGTTTGTTCGTGGAACGTGCTCGCTTTGCAAAGCTCGGAGGCTTCGCTGACATCCCTTTGATGGAGGATATCGAATTGAGCAAGCGGCTACGTCAGCAAGCCCCACCGCGAGTGATAGCCGATCCGGTCGTGACCTCCAGTCGTCGCTGGGAGCAGCGTGGAATTTTGCGCACCGTCGCGCTGATGTGGAGCTTGCGATTACGGTATTGGCTGGGGGAATCCCCCGCATCGCTGCATCAACGCTATTATCCTGAGTAACACTGAGTCGGGGCTATCGCCTCAACAGCGTTGATAAGCAGCTATCAAGGAGTACGCTGCATGAGTGGCCCACAAGCTGGACTAGCGATCGCGCAACTGACGCGGGAACCCGTCATGGGTGCTGTAAAAACGCGCATGCAGCCACAGCTCTCGTCAGCACAGGCGCTCTCTCTGCACCAGGCTATGACGCGGTACATGACACGTCGGCTCGCCGCTGCAGCACCACTTACACTGTGGGTTGATGGCGACCCGCAGCATTCGATGTTTACAGAGTGTTTGAGCCTGGGCGCTGCAGAGATTGCCACACAACCGGCTGGAGACCTCGGCGAGCGCATGGCGTTCATCGCAAGGCGCACTCTGGCGAACCATGACAAAGCTGTGTTGGTGGGAAGTGATGCACCGTCACTGGGTCCGGAACATATAGCAGCAACAAGCGCAGCGCTGGATCGCGCAGACGTGACCTTAATTCCTGCCTACGACGGGGGCTATGTGTTAATGGGGCTTCGCGTATTTTGCCCGGAGATTTTTGTCGGCATCACCTGGGGTACCGACAGCGTGCTTGAGCAAAGTCTTGCTGCCCTGATGCGTTACGAGCGACGTGTCGAGGTGCAGGCAGCAGTACCAGATATAGACCGATCAGAGGACCTGCGCTGGCTACCGGAAGATTTGACCTGGTGATTACCCGCCCGCGAGCTTTACGGTGTAGCCGCGTTGCTCCAGCTGAGCTTTTACCTTATTGCGAACGTCACCCTGCATCTCAATGGTAGAGCCCTTCACACTGCCGCCAACACCGCAGCTTTTTTTCAAGAGCTTGGCGAGCGCTTTCCGCGCATCATCTGCCAATGGCAGCCCATCAATAATTGTGACCGCTTTGCCGCCACGTCCTTTGGTTTCCCGACGTACCCTCACGATGCCGTCGCCGTTGGCCGTCGGTCTGTCGTTGCCGCAGGCACAGCTCAGCACAGCGCGATGACATTGAGGACATAGCCTGCCATGCTCCGTGGAATACACGGGTCGACTGTTACTGGCGGCGCGTTTTTTCTGCATAGGGTGTGGCCCGATGTTTGAGCGGTTTATCATAGCGCTTACCGCGCTGCAGCGTCGCGTCGTTGCGCTGGCAGTACTCTGAAAGGAAGACGCCTGTCCGGAAGAGGCCTGGGTGCAGTCCATCACGGTTGCATTAAAGAGGCATCGGGACTGGGAGCAGATGGGAGCAAGATGATGGTGGATAGTGCCGACCATGCCTCGGCGTCGGATGCGGCGAAGATGCAGGCGCAACTGATAGAACTGCAAACGCAACTGGCGTTCCAGGAACATACCATTGCAGAGCTAAGTGACGCCATGACTAAGCAGCAAGCATTGCTGGACGCCATGCAGCGTGAGTGGGCAGCAATGAAAAGCCTTTACGAATCCCTGCAATCCGGGAACACCACGTCTGCCCCTATGGATGCGACTGAGGTAGAGGAGCGTCCGCCGCATTATTAGCGTTTATCGAATACGCGTGAGACCAGCAACTAAATAAGGCAGGTGTAGAGCCCAGTAGGGCGAGTAGGGCGAATAGCGCGAGTAGCGCGAATAAAGAGACGAATAAAGAGACGAATAAAGAGACGAATAAAGAGACGAATAAAGAGACGAATAAAGAGACGAATAAAGAGACGAATAAAGAGAAAACGAAACCCTGCTGTGTCCCATTGCCGGGCCACAGCTGTCAGTACCTCTTCACTGGAAGCTCAGCCGACGACGTCGGCGGAGAGCTTATCCCAGCTTGGAAACGTCCTCTGCCTGCAGGCCCTTGGGACCCTCGACGACCGTAAACTCAACCGCTTGCCCCTCATTGAGGGTGCGGTAGCCGTCTCCCTGAATTGAACGGAAATGCACAAAAACATCTTCCGGGTTTTCTTCGCCGCGGGTGATAAAGCCAAACCCTTTGGCGTTGTTGAACCACTTCACCGTGCCCGTTACACGTTCACTCATACCACTCTACCTCGACATAATGCTGTGCCCTGATTGCTGACACGTCCTTGTTATCCCAGCCCCGAAGGCACTGGATCTTCTATGTCGTCATCGAGGTGCGGGCATCACTGCCCGCATCGCGCCCTGACGCAATTCCGGTTTCAGCCGGTACCCGCTCTGTGGCAGGTTGTGGTCTGATATACCGAAGTCTTTTTACAGTTTTCCGAGCTGTTGCACCTGCGCGTGGAGTTTTTCCATCGCGTTCTGGAGGCCGGCTTGCTTCTCGCGCTCTTTATCCACGACATTGGCAGGCGCCTTGTCGACAAAAGCGGCGTTACCCAGCTTGGCAGTCACCCTGGCCAGATCTTTGTCCAGCTTTTCAAGTTCCCGTTCCAGACGAGCCAGCTCTGCATCCTTATCAATTAAGCCTGCCATCGGCACGAGAACTTCAAGGTGATTCACGAGGGTAGCGGAGGCTACCGGTGCGTCTTCGTTCTCGTCTAACAGGCGTATGTCGGATAACTTCGCCAGCTTTTTCAGATACTGCTCGTTTTCTTCTAACCGTTTTTTATCGTTATCGTCCGCATTTCGAAGAAGTACGCTAATGGCTTTGCCGGGCGGAATAGTCATTTCGCCGCGAATCGTGCGCACGCCCTCAATCACAGACTTCAGCCATTCTATATCTGCGTTTGCAAAACTGTCTATTAGTTCTTCGTCGCACTGGGGGTAGGCCTGGAGCATGATTGTCGGCCCTTCGCGGCCAGCCAGCGGTGCAATTTTTTGCCATATCTCTTCAGTGATGAACGGCATGAAGGGGTGCGCGAGGCGAAGGGCTGCCTCCAGTACGCGAATCAGAGTACGTCGGGTGCCTGTTTTCTGGGCTTCGCTCGCAGCCTCGTCCCAGAGCACAGGCTTGGACAGCTCCAGATACCAATCGCAGTATTCATTCCAGATGAATTCGTACAGCGCCTGTGAGGCATGATCAAAGCGAAAACTGCGCACTGCCTTGTCTATATCCCGTTCAGTTTCCTGCAGTCGGCTGATAATCCAGCGATCGGCCAGACCCAGTTCGTAGGGCTCATCATGCTGTCCACAAGCTTCGCCTTCGCAATTCATCAAAACATAGCGCGAGGCATTCCATATCTTGTTGCAGAAGTTTCTGAAGCCCTCAATCCGACCGATGTCAAAGTTTATGTCTCGCCCCGTAGACGCCAGAGAGAAATATGTAAAGCGCAGGGCGTCTGTGCCATAGGCCGCAATACCTTCGGGGAATTCACTGCGCGTTAGCTTTTCGATGCGCGCTGCAAGCTTAGGCTGCATCATTCCAGCGGTGCGCTTCTCCAGCAGCGTGTCAAGGTCAATGCCGTCGATCAGGTCGATGGGGTCCAGAACATTGCCTTTGGATTTGGACATTTTCTGGCCGTGGCTATCGCGTACCAGTCCGTGTACGTAGACCGTATGAAAAGGCACCTCCTTGCGGAAATGCAGAGTCATCATGATCATTCTGGCAACCCAGAAGAAAATGATGTCAAAGCCTGTGACCAAAACGCTGCTGGGGTGGTACCGTTTGAGGTCTTCGGTTTCTTCCGGCCATCCCAGCGTAGAAAACGTCCATAGCGCCGAGGAAAACCAGGTGTCCAAAACATCTTCGTCCTGGGTCAGTGCTACCTCTGCAGAGATGTCGTGCTGCCTGCGGACGCTTGCTTCATCTGCGCCAACGTAGTGCCGGCCCTGGTCGTCGTACCAGGCCGGAATCCGATGTCCCCACCATAGCTGCCGTGAGATGCACCAGTCCTGAATGTCACGCATCCAGGCGAAATACGTGTTCTCCCATTGTTTCGGTACAAATGCGATGTCGCCGTTTTCCACTGCAGCGATAGCGGGCTGTGCCAGCGCTTTGGCGTCAACGTACCACTGCTGGGTGAGGTAGGGTTCTATTACAACGCCCGAGCGGTCGCCTCTGGGCACCTTGAGGCTGTGATCCTCAATTTTCTCCATCAGACCCATACGCCGCAGGTCTTCAACGATGCGCGCCCTGGCTTCGAATCGATCCAAGCCGCGATATGCTTCAGGTGCGTTGTCGTTGATAGCCGCGTCATCGGTAAGAATATTGATGACCTCTAACTGATGGCGTTGCCCCATTTCCCAATCATTGAAGTCGTGCGCTGGCGTGATTTTGACGCAGCCGGTTCCGAATTCCCGGTCCACGTAATCATCACCAATAATAGGGACCTGCCTGTCAGTCAGGGGCAGGGCGATAGTCTGTCCAATCAGATGGGCGTAGCGTTCATCCTCGGGGTGCACCGCAACGGCGGTATCACCGAGCATGGTTTCTGGCCGGGTGGTCGCGACCACAAGGTGCCCCTCGCCGCTACTGAGCGGATAGCGCAGATGCCAGAGCGATCCCTGTTCTTCCTCGGACAATACTTCCAGATCTGAGATCGCCGTATGCAGAGCAGGGTCCCAGTTGACCAGCCGCTGGCCGCGATAGATCAACCCCTCTTCGAACAGGCGAATGAATACTTCCTGCACGGCCCGGGACATCCCCGGGTCCATGGTGAAGCGCTCTCGGGACCAATCCATCGAGCTGCCCAGGCGTCTTAGCTGGCGGGTAATAGTCCCGCCTGAGTGGGCCTTCCAGTCCCAGACCTTTTCAATGAAGGCGTCTCTACCGACTTCATGCCGGTTGCTCCCCTGGGCCTCCAGCTGACGCTCGACGACCATCTGCGTAGCAATACCCGCGTGATCTGTCCCTACCTGCCACAGCGTGTCGAAACCGCGCATACGGTGGTAACGGATTAATGCGTCCATGATGGCTTCCTGAAAGCCATGCCCCATGTGCAGGCTGCCCGTGACGTTGGGCGGTGGGATCATGATGGAATAGGGTGTGCCCTCACCACTGGGCGCAAAGAAACCCTCGCTCTCCCAATATTCGTACCATCGTGTCTCGATGTCAGCGGGCTGGAAAGTCTTGTCCATCTGGGTCTAAGCGGATCCGGATTGGTGTTAGCGGCGCGCCTGTGCAGGCGCGCGGAGTATATCAGACAACCTGCGCCTGCAAGCGCAGGTAGCGTACCGGTTCAGAGCTCCTGCTTCTGCAATGGATAACCATAGTGCTGATAGTGCTTCCACGATTGACGCAAAGCATCGCGGACGCCGGGTTCCTGCACAACAACTTCACACACGCGCTCGAACCGGCCCACAAAGTCAGGTACCTGGAGGCTGAGGTTAATCATGACCTCCCTATACTCTCCTGGCTCGTCATGCCAGCCCACCGCAACGCGGTCGGCACTGTCGCTGCCCACCAGCCCGTGAGGGATAAATGCCTGTGGACGAAAGCTCCAGAGTAAAGCGTCAAGGCGCTCCGCAGCGGCCTGGTCCGGCGTGTGAAGGTAGACCCTGTGCCCAGCGCGAAACGCCTTGTCGGTCAGTCGGCAGGCGAAAATATCGCGCTGGTCAGGCTCTGCATCGGGAAGTACGTAGAAGTCTACCCGGGTCACGCCAGCTTTACGCCCGCGCGCTCCAGCAGCCAGTGACACAGCAAGCCCACCGGTCTGCCGGTAGCCCCTTTGGGGGCACCGGTCCAGGCGGCGCCCGCGATATCCAGGTGAGCCCACTTGTATTTCCCGGCAAAGCGCGCCAGAAAGCAGGCCGCAGTAATGCTGCCGCCACCCGGACCGCCAATGTTTGCCATATCGGCAAACGGCGAGTCGATCTGGCGCTGGTAGTCATCCCAGAGTGGCATGCGCCAGGCGCGATCATGGCTGCGTTGACCGGCCTCGCTGAGTTGCTCGGCCAATTTGTCATCGTTAGCAAACATGCCGCTGGCGTGCGCGCCCAGTGCCACTACGCAGGCACCCGTCAGTGTGGCAATGTCAACGACGGCCGCTGGCTTGTAACGCTCTGCATAGGTCAGCGTGTCGCAGAGCACCAGGCGTCCCTCGGCGTCGGTATTCAGAATTTCAATAGTCTGGCCGGACATGCTGGTGACCACGTCGCCTGGCTTGGTGGCGCGCCCGCTGGGCAGGTTTTCAGATGCGGCAACCAGCGCCACCACATTGATCGGCAGGCCCATGGCAGCTGCTGAGTGCAAGGTGCCAAACACACTGGCTGCGCCGCACATGTCGAACTTCATTTCGTCCATTTTGGCGCCTGGTTTCAGGCTGATACCGCCGGAATCAAAGGTAATTCCTTTGCCCACCAATACGTAGGGCTTTTTGGAGGCTGCCGCGCCTTTGTACTGCATGATGATGAGCTTGGCGGGTTGATCACTGCCAGCACTAACCGATAGCAATGAGCCCATGCCCAGCTCGCGCATTTGCTTTTCCTCGAGAATACGCGTGCTCACCTTGCTGTGCTTGCGCGCCAGTTTGCGCGCCTCGCTGGCCAGATAACCCGGGGTACAAATGTTGCCGGGGAGGTTGCCCAACTCACGCGCAATATTGACGCCCTCGCCGACCCGCGTGCCCAGCTTGAGCATACGGTTAGCCGCTGCCACGCTGGCCGCCTTACCCACGTTAAGCTGCAGTTTGCCAAGCGCCGCGGCGGGGCGAGGTTTGCTGAGGGTTTCGGTGTAGCGATACGAGGCTGCCACAGCGTGTCGTGCGAGAAGCTCGCAGAGTTCGCCGACCGCAATCTTGTCACCCATTAACTCTTCAAAGTGGACCAGAGCATCCTTCGACTTGCTGGCAGTCACTGCCTTCAGTGTCACCGTCACCAGCTTGTGCAGGGCAACCGTGTCGAGCTTGCTTTTCGCACCAACCCCCACCAACAGCACTCGGCGAATGCCTTTGGCGTCGCCGGTGTGCAACATCAGAGTCTCACCGAGATTGCCGCTGATATCACCGGCGCTGGTTGCTTCGGTCAAAAGGCCGCCGGTCTTTTTGTCGATTTGACGGCCCGCTGCGCTAAGCTGCTTTTTGGCAAATACGGGTACGATTGCGCAGGCGGTGCGCGCCTTGGCTGCGTCGGTAAGTGATTTAGCGGAAATCTCCATGGCGAGGCCTCATATTGAAAACGCGAATTCTATGCTGATTCTCGTTGGGCCGCGAGCGGACGCCTGCGCATTACTGTTTTTTCGACGGCTTGGGCACCAGGCGCAGGTGAGTTCCAGAGAGTCGGTCATGCCAACACAGTCGCTCGCTATCGATAAGGCACCAGACGTAGCCGAGGCCTGCGGGTGCGAACGACAAAAAGGCCGCCGCGCAGCGCGTCAGTGACTGTCGCAGACTGACCTTGTCACCTGAATCCCCGACCAACTGCAACCGCCATGCCTGCATGCCCAGCGTCTGGCCGCGCAGCCTCCAGAAGTAGCAGTAAAAACCGACTACGCAAGACAGCGCCAGACTCTGCACCAGAAAGGGTGGAAGGGTAGCGCTGTAGTCGCCATCCCCGGGGTCACCCGTGACGGCTACGCCAACAGCGGTTGCCAATGCGACCACACCCATAATCAGCGGGATCACCAGAAAACCGTCGTAGACCATTGCTGCGACGCGCCGCGGCAGCCCAGGCGCTTTCCCCCGGTCGGGTCCGATGCCGTCTTGTGCCTTGTTTTCGGATGCGTCGCTCATGGTCCCGGCGTGTTACATTTCGTGAATGAATGTGCTCCTGGTGGAAGACGACAAGAGCGTGGCGAAGTATATCTGCGACGGCTTGCAGAGTGCAGGTGTTAGCGTTGTACTGGCTGTTGACGGTGACCGGGGTCTGGAGCAGGCCCGTGATGGACGGTATGACGTCATGGTATTCGATCGCATGTTGCCCGGCATTGATGGGCTGTCTCTGGTGCGGAAGCTGCGTGAAGAAGGAGACCAAACGCCCATCCTGATTTTAAGCGCTCTGGGCGAAGTCGACGACCGCGTCGGCGGACTGCAGGCGGGTGCCGACGATTATCTTGCAAAACCCTTTGCCTTTGCCGAACTGGAAGCCCGTATCGAGGTGCTGGCGCGTCGAGGTGGCGATAGCACCACTCCCACCGAGTTGTTCGTTGCTGATTTGTGCATGGACCTGCTATCCCAGCGAGTGACGCGATCGGGCAACACCATCAGGCTGCAACCCCGTGAGTACAAGCTACTGGAATTTCTCATGCGAAATGCCGGTCGCGTAGTGACGCGCGCCATGCTGCTGGAGCATGTATGGGGCTACCACTTTGATCCTCAGACCAACGTGATTGACGTGCATATCAGCCGGCTACGGCAAAAGATTGATCGGGATTTCGATCAGGCTCTGTTAGAGACGGTGCGTGGTGCCGGCTATCGGCTGGGCGGGGAGGGAGATGCCGCATTATGAAGTTGCGCAGCATTCTGACCAGCTTCACGTTTCGCTTCATGCTGCTCTACGTCACGGTACTAAGCGTGGCCGTATTTGTGATCATGGCAGTTATCTACGGCGCTTTTACCTACAACTATTTCGATGAACTTCAGGAGGCGGTGGTCGATGAACTCAGCACCATCGAGTTAGTCTACGCCGGTCAGGGCCTGGCGGGTGTAGAACAATATGTCGAAGATCGGGCCGAAGGCGATGGGCGTCGTTTCCAGTATCTGCTAACCGATGCGGACTACCGCAAGCTGGCAGGCACCTTTAAGAGCTGGCCTCAGTTTCGTGAGATCGGCGATGGCTGGATTTCATTTGGCCTGAATCTCACGGGCTTCGACGGACAGGTGGATCAGGAGTTAATGGGACGGCCGTTGACGCTGGATGATAGAAGCCATCTAC
>JBCDKJ010000007.1:0-86194 GCA_038746745.1 Pseudomonadota bacterium | reverse complement strand
GGCGGATGGGACGCTGTGGAGTTGGGGCTCGGGTGGCGCTGGCCGTCTGGGCCATGGTGATACAGCGAACCAGTTTGCGCCCAAGCAAGTGGTTGGTGCGCCAACTGGCCTGTTGGTCGAGGCCAGCAAGCTGGATGCTGGATTTGTCGTGGGTGTCATTACACTGCAGGCACCCCTTCAACCTAACTTGGGTAGTCATCTACCGGTAATTGATGTTGCGTTAGTAACGCCGTCAGCGGGCTCACTGCATCAAGTGGGCAACGCAGTGACTGTCGCTGCCGCGGTGCAGCAGTCTACTAACCCAATGAATGAGGTGTCGTTCTACATCGATGGCACACTGATTGGAACCGATACTACAGCACCCTATAGCACCGAATGGATAGCACAGCCTGGTGTGCACATAGCACAGGCCAGAGCCAAGGATGCGACTGGCGTGATCAGAGTTACTCCAGTCGTAGAGTTTGGTGTTCCAGGCAGTCTTAACACTGCGTTCTCAACCGCTGAGAAACGCTTTTATTCCTGGGGCTCGGGCGCAGAGTACCGTACCGGTCTGGGTGATACTGCGGATAGAACAATACCTGAAGAACTCTTTGGCCCGCCTGAATGGATCTGGCTGAGCGCAGGGGGCTCTCACGGACTTGGCCTGAAGTTGGACGGCACAATATGGAGTTGGGGCTCAGGTGCACAGGGAGCACTCGGTCATGGCACAACTGGAGACGTTGCAAGTCCCCAACGGATCGGTGCCGAGCACGACTGGATACAGGTAAGCGCAGGCAAAACCCACTCTATGGGCATTCGTGCGAATGGCTCATTGTGGACTTGGGGTGAAGGAAGTGGCGCTCTACCCGTGCAGTTAGGCACTGCCCTCAATTGGCGTTGGGTTAGCGCTAGTTCTTCCTTCGGTCTGGGCATAAAGCAAAACGGCACAATGTGGGGTTGGGGCCTCAACACCGGTGGGCAACTGGGTGTAGGGGACAACGTCAATAGAGGTTTACCAGCGCAAATTGGAAGCGCCTCAGATTGGGTTTGGGTCGAGGCGGGAGATTTTCACTCCGTAGCGATTAAGAGTGACGGCACGTTATGGGCCTGGGGTTCTGGCAACAACGGACGCCTTGGCATAGGTTCTAGCTCTGCAAAGACGGCACCTGTTCAAGTGGGTAGCGACACCGACTGGGTATGGGCGAGCGCAGGATGGGCGCATACTTTAGCTATCAAAGAAGATGGTAGTCTCTGGTCCTGGGGGTATGGTTGGCGCGGCGGTCTGGGCGTGGGCGACACGTCAAGTTACAACGTTCCGACTCGCATCTCCACAGATTTGGATTGGGTTTGGGTCAGTGCTGGCCGACACCAGTCCTATGCCATGAAAGCGGACGGTACGCTGTGGAGTTGGGGCGACGGGACTGGAGGTGCCCTGGGGCATGGTAACGCTCTGGATCAATTGATACCCAAGCAGGTTACGAGTGCTGCCCTTGGGACGATCGTGGATGCCAGCGATACGGGCTTCTTTGTACTTGGTAGCACACTCGGTACTCCCTTGCCCGGGCAGCGAGCGCCAAACCTGACGTCGCTGATTGATCCTGGTGCAAACACTGCACCGTCTGTATCGCTGCTTGCTCCCTTGGACGCCGCTCAATACTACGTAGGCGATACCGTCACGCTGCGAGCAAGCACAATAGACACGCAGGACAATGTGCGTGCTGTTGAGTTCTACGTCGATGACCAGCTCCTGACGACCGACGTCACAGCGCCCTATGAAGCGGAATGGCTTGCTTCAAATGGATATCACACGATTTATGCAAAAGCGATAGACAGTGGAGACCTCTCAGCGGTGACGCGGGTACGGACAGTTTATGCACGTCCCAGACCCTCCCCTCCACCTGCTCCCAATCTAAACCTTGCCAGCAATAGCGGCACTGGCGGCTTCACCGTGGCATGGGATTACATGGTGGGCGTCACCAGTTACAGGCTTGCGCAGACGTATCCTGGCGCAAACATATTCCATCAGACTCCCGATACGAGCAAAGTGTATTCCAACATGCCGGACGGGCAGTACAGCTTCAAGGTACAAGCTTGTAATGCAGGTGGTTGTGGAGCGTACTCGCCGGAATCTACGATTACGGTTGCAAGAACCAACGTGGCGCATCCGATTAGCCCATCGGGTGGAATGGTTGCACACTATACGCACCACACGCCTTGCTTTGATTGGTCAGCAGCTATATCGGATTACTACGGCGTGCTGCTTAGCGAAACGGCCGACTTCTCTACGACTTACTGGCAGAAGACGCCGCTGTATGGAACGCGCGCATGCTGGAGCAATGGGGCAGGTTGGGAGGCAAAAGGCTCGAATCCCAAATCAGCCGATTTGCCCCTCCAGACCCTAAAGACTTATTACTGGCGCGCCGTTTCCTATGACAGTGGCCAGATTATTGAGTCCGGGTCAGCTCACTTTCAGCTTGCGCACAACATCGCTAACACGATACCCGTCCCCGTGTTGGCGCCCGCTAACCCGGCTGATGATGACGAGAATCTGGCTTTCAGTGTTGACGGCAGTTACACGCTTAACTGGTCAGTAGCGGCATCGGGCATCACTAAGTACAAGCTACTTGAAAACGGTGTAGTGATCGACGTCGAAAACGTTTCCGCCTGGAACCTTACAAACAAGCCTGGTGGTGAATATGTTTATCAGATAAGCGCCTGCACGAATGACGGCATATGCGGACCGTACTCAAACGCGATTGAGGTGCGAGTCAGTCACTTGAGTGTTGCTGAGCTAGGTGCGCCAGAAAATCTGAGCACGGTTGCTTTTGATGAAGAGAATCCGTGTTTCTCCTGGACACCCACCGTCACGGATCATTACAACCTTACCATTAGTCTGTCGGAGGACTTCGCGACACAGCGTTGGCAGTTGAACAACCTGACCGACGCATCGGCCTGTTGGAATGACGGATCCGGCGACTGGGAAGCTAAGGGTACGCAGCCACAACCCATTCCGGAAGCGTTAGTGGATGGCACCCGATATTACTGGCGCGTGCTGACGTACCGCGGCGCCGAGATAGCGCGCTCCGAAACCCGAAGCTTTGTCGCGTCGGTACCACCCTCTGCGCCGCAGAACGTGAGTGTTCGTTATATCTCGGATGTGCCAGGTCACTTCTGGATTGAATGGGAGCATATGGACTATGTCCCAGGCGAAATGCGCTTTAAAGTTGAGGTTCCTGGTGCAAATCCGTCCGACCCCTGGACCGTGGTTAGAGATACCACAGCGTTCTCAGAGGAGTTCATACGAACAACTGAAGCTGTTTATCCCTTCCAGGTGAAAGCCTGCCGCGCCGACAATACCAATGTATGTAGTGATCCCGTATCGGTTTCTGCAGCCGTTACGTTGTCAAGTGGGGCCAGGCCGTCAATAGAAAATCTCTCACTGACGCCGATAACGAATGGCCAGCAAACGACCCTACAGCTTAGCTGGACGCATCCACACCAAGCGTCTGGAGGCATTGAGTATGAAATCTACCAGCGCTTCGGTGACAACTGGTCCCTCCTGGCTGATAAAACGGGCTCAGCATCAACGGTACAGATTCAACCTGTACTGGCTGGCGTCTACTACTACCGAGTTCGAGCTTGCGACACAGGTGGGATCAACTGTGGTCTGCTAAGCACGACTGTTGGCCATGACCTGCAAAACGGCAACCTGGGAGAAATCTCCGCACTGGAAACGGACACGACCTACAGCGACAACGGCCAGGTTTATCTGCAATGGGAGTACGCCAACGACGGAGGGGATGGCATCTATTACAAGGTCTTTCAGACACTTGATAGTGTGCCAAACGAAACGCCAATAGTGAGCACTCAAACCCCGGGCGCATCACTCGAACTTCTTGAGAGCGGGGATTACATCTTCCAGGTTGAAGTGTGCAACGCAGAGAGGTGTGGTGGCAAAAGCACGGCACAAGTAAGCGTCGAAGTTGATCTGTTAGCAGGCTTGTACACGGCAGATCTGCCTGATCCGCCTGCAGCTAAACCAGCGTTTCAGTCAAACACCGCCTCTGATGAGATCGGTACCACAGCAGGCAGTTTCCGAGTGAACGAGAGTGGTGCTGCGACTTACAACATTCCCATCTTCAGCCTTCCTGGAACAGCAGGTGTGGCACCGCAGCTTTCATTTAATTATTCCAGTCAGGCCGGGAATGGTCTCTTGGGCCAGGGTTGGAGTCTGGGCGGCCTCTCCAGCGTGAGCCGATGTCGCCAAACCTTGCATCAGGACAGAAATGCCCAACCGATCCGCTGGACGGATGAAGACCGATTCTGCTTAGACGGCCAGCGCTTAGTGCTGGAAGACCTTGGCTCCGGGACCTATGGCGCGCCTGACACGGTATATCGCACAGAAATTGATAGCTTTGCACGCGTTACGGCGAAGGGGGGTACGCCAGGACATCCAGACTACTTCGTTGTCGAGCGCAAAGATGGCTCCACCAGTTTCTACGGTCGCTCACCGGATAGCGCGAATGCCGATGCCAAGCTCGTTAACGGAAACGGTGCTGTTCTGCGCTGGTCACTGAAAGAATTCACTGATAGCGCGGGTAATCCGATCTGGTTTGTTTACGAAACGGATGCAGATGGTCATCGCATCAAAGAAGTACGCTATGCCTACGGGAATAATATCGCTAGCCCAGGTGCCACACATCATGCCAAGGTCTACTTCGATTACGATGTGCGCCCCGACGATAAGCAACTGGCGTATGTAGCGGGTCATGCATTCAGGACCAACAGACGCCTGACTACAGCGACTGTCTATGGCGGTATTGGTGCAGCTACCGAGGTGCGACGGTATAACCTTACCTACCTGCCTAGCTCGTCTGATCGCATCTCAAAGCTCGCGCAAATAGAAGAGTGCAACGGTAACGTCTGTCTTGAACCCACCAAGTTCACCTGGCCAGCGGTCACAGCAGAATCCGGCGTAGCGCAACCTGCCACGATAGCGCTTCAGCAGCGAGATTATCCAAGCGTTCTTGATTACCAATTTGGCGACATCAATGGCGACGGAGCATCGGATGTGGTGTGGCTGTCGGTTGATATCAACCAACCCTCCGGTGATACCGACTTACAGCTGCACTATGCCGTATCACAAGGCGGTAGCCTGTCTAAGGGCTATTTCACAAACAGCCAGCCGAAGCAGAATATTGACGACAGCTATTTGCAGGGTGGTGATATACCTCCGATGCGAGTCCTGGACTTCAACGCCGACGGCCGTATGGATGTCGCTGTGTTCAGTCGGCAGGGTGCGGGAAGCTGGCGGCTGTTCCTTTCAACCTACTCGCCGACGGCGAATGAGTGGAGGCTTAACAATTCACCTGAGACGGTGGACATACCCGATGAGGATGTTGTTTTTGCGGACCTGAACTCAGACGGGTTGGTAGATGCCCTCAGCATGGCTCATGACACTGCAACGCAAGAGACAACGCTTTCGGTGCGGCACCTTATCCCCGGAACGGCAAGTGAGCGCAGCACGAGCACGTACTACAAGTTCAGCCCACCAGTTACTAGCGTTCTTACCTGGAGTCCCGCCATCCTAGCCAATTCGCCTCCCGTGGATATGGAAGTGAAGCCCGCCGGCGATCTCGATGGCGACGGTATTGTCGATATTTTTCTGCAGATGCGCTACGTGGGCGCGGATGCCGGTAGTTGTCCCTTCGTAGCGCATCGCACCGTGGGCAGGCTCCTGAAGTTAAATGCAGATCGCAGTGTGACTGAGTTGACGTCACAGGAGCACGAGGACTGTAACTCCGGTACTTTGCGCAACGGCATGCAGCTCTTGTTTGGGGATATTAACAGCGACGGTCTGTCGGATATTGTCTATATGGAGCCACTGAGCAACGGCATCCGCACGACGCACGCGTGGCTCAATGATGGAGCATCGTTGGCTACCGCAGGCAACATTGAATCTCTTGTGGTCAGTGGGATTGGTTTGCCCCTTGGTTCGGACGAGGATGCGAGCCTGGCGCAGCTTGTCGATTTTAACTACGACGGGTATTTGGATATGAATTGGGTGGATCCGTCTACCCAAAAGTTTGAGATGGCGTACTGGGATAGCGAAACGCAGTCCTTCGGGGTGGCGGAGACACTGTTTACATCGTCGAGCGCTAACCCTGAACGTGACAGACATCAGTTCATTGACGTAGACGGCGATGGTTGGACTGACCGCGCCCACTTCACCAGAGACCTACTCACTATATATATCTCGGATAATGCGGGTGAGGCCAAGCAAGTAATCACATCGATTCAGAATGGGCTGGATGCGGTCACGAACGTGGCTTATAGCACGCTCAGTGACCCCGATGTCTATGAGCGGTTGACAGTGTCTACTAGTCTATCGGGGAACTCCGTTTTCTGCCTCACTAACGGCGACTGCGGTAACTATCCATTCCTTCAGGCTGACGTTACGGGTTTCTACAGTCAGCTCAACGCAGCGTGGCCGGGTTTACACTCCCTGGGAAACACTGCAGATATCCAGTTAGCCGCCGACGCTGGAAAGTCGAGCCCTGTGTTGGAGTTATCTGGTCCCATGCAAGTCGTTCAAAGGGTTAGCAGCAGTTCACCTGGTGTATCGCTAGCTGGAGGCCAGTATTCCGCGTCAGCGATGAGTCATGTCAACTACAACTACGGTGAGGCGAAACTCCAGGCATCTGGTCGTGGGTTCCTTGGATTTGAACGCCTGCGAACACTGGACGAGCAGACGGGTGTGCAAACGGTTACTACCTATCGTCAGGATTTCCCATTCATTGGGCGGCCGGTGAAGACCACCGTGTTGACCTCGACTGGACGTCGACTGCGCGAAAGCACTTCCAAATGGCAATTAAAAAACTATGCCAATGGCATGCCTGCAAACGTGACTGTAAATGGCTCAGCAGCGCTTGGGGCGTTACAGCCCATTCTGCAGGAAAGCCACGAAGTAGAGTTTGACTTTAACGAGGCTCAGGCAGTCAACGATGAGGTGGCACTCAGCAGCCTGACGACTACGCACCAATATGATGACGCAGGCAACGTCATTAACATCGTAGCGGTAACAAAGGATGGCAGCGGCGCAGAGATGCACTCGCAAACCACAAGTAACGTGTATGCGGGCCTTTCCGATGCTGATGAGAGTGCGCGACTGGGCAGGTTAAGCCAGACAACGGTGACAACCGCTCGACCGGGAGGCGTGGCGGACAATGTGCGTGAAGTTCACTTCACCTATTTTGATGAGACCGGCACGGCAGCTCACGGGTTACTCAAGGAAGAAATCATAGAGCCTAATAATGCAGCACTGAAACTGGTGACTACTTACACCTACGATGCTCGCGGCAACAGGAAGAGCGCCGCCGTGACCGGAGCGGTAGGCAAAGATGGCACCGGGGCGGGGCATACACGACTTACAGAGTTTGGCTATGACGCGACAGCCCATCGGTACCTGTCCTGGACGCAAAGGCATTACCGCTCATCCGCACCCGGTTGCGCGTCGCCTTGCTATCCATTGGGTGAAACCGCGCCGACAAAAGCATTTAGACACAGCGTTGTGGCAGAAACCGACCGAGATGCAGCGGGCAGGCCGCTCCGCACGGTGGCCGTGATGCCTGCTGCCGGCGCGACAGCACCTGCGACAATGACCACTGAGGTGGCATATGGCGCGTTGGGCCGGCCTTATCTGGAGTACCGCTCAGATGGTAGCTGGACGCATACCGTATTCGCTGAAGACGCGGGCTTAAGTGGATGTGACGCTGCCAAAACCCGGTACAAAGTAACGCAGTCTGTGGCGGGTGGGGGTCAGACGGAGATCTGCTATGACAAGCTCGGTCGAGAAGTTCGCCGAAGGACACTTGGCTTTCGGGCTAACGAGTTCTACGTGGTGGATACAGAGTATGACGTTCTAGGAAGAGTGAAGCGCGTCTCCGAGCCGTATAGCAGCGGGTCGCCTGTTTGGACCGTTAATACCTACGACATCCTTGGTCGTTTGATTCAGGTCGACCATCCTGTGGCTGGAGAAAAATCCTTTATCTCCTATTCCGCCGATACCTCCGTAACTGGCGCAGTACTGAAGGTCACAACAAAGAACCACCTCGATCATGAGTCTGTCGAGTTTAAGAACGCACTGGGTGAAGTGGTGCGCGTTCAAGATGAAGAGAACAGCTGGGTCACGTATGCCTATGACGCGGTGGGTAACCTGGTAGGGACGAACGCCATGGGCGTTGGCAGCCTGATTTCTTACGATACGCTCGGACGCAAAACGGGAATGTACAGCGAGGACACTGGTCTCTGGAACTATAGCTATAACGCGTTTGGCGAACTTGTTGAGCAGACGGATGCCGAACAGGGCGTCACCGTGATCAGCTATGACAACCACGGCCGTCGCATACAGCGCGTGGAGACAAAGGCCGGCGTCGAGCAGAACAACACTCTGTGGATATACGATGAGCAGCAGTTCCTTGGCGGTTTAGATGTGCCAGGACAGCTTACCGACACGCGCCACACGATTAAATCGACTCCCATGGGCGAAGCTGCGGGCTCACACTTCACTGCTCTGGCATATGATGCGCTAGGCCGCCTCTCAGGGCGGGAAACCCTCATAGATGGCGTGAATCCATTTGAGCAGAACTACACCTACGATAAGCACGGCAGACCCTTCCAGAAGTTTGATGCGAGTGACTACTTCGGTGGTGTTCGATTCGACTACAACGACCGTGGGTACCTTAAGAAGATTTCGGAATCTGGTAAGCGTGTTGATGGAGATGCGCCGGTTGAGTATTACGTTATCAATGGCATGGATTCCAGGGGTAATGTCACTAGTGCAACGCTGGGTAATGGAGCTGAACTCACGCGCAGATATCAGGCAGAGAGCGGCTTGATTGAAAAGATGGAAGCCCTCAGCGTCGACGGCCTTGTCCAGGACCTGTTCTATGACTACGACACGGTTCGCAACGTGTCGCTTAGGCGTGATCGTGGCGTAAGCAAACTCACCGGCGTAGCGAAGGACGTGAACGAGACCTTTACCTATGATCGACTCAACAGGCTTAGAACTGCAACAATTGCGGGGCAGGCTACTTACACAACAAGCTACGACGCGCGCGGTAACATCACCGCACGCCCTGGCATTGCCACGATGCAATATTCCTCTGCAAATAATCGCCTGCAAAGTGTGACTACCTCGGGTAGTCCTGTTCCCTATCAGCATGACGGGAATGGCAACTTGATCAGCGGTGGAGGCCTGGAGGCGAGGTACACCGTATTTAACAAACCTCATCACCTCTCCCGTGGAACCGGGTTGGTTCGTTTTGCTTACGATGGTGAACGGCGGCGGTATAAGCGAGTTGTGGATGGCGACACGACCTGGTACGTCGGCAACGTTGAGGTTCAGGAAAACACCGACGGCTCTATGTCGTATACACGCTATGTAGAAGGGCTCGCGATTGTGAAGTTTACGCGGGACCCGGAAACCGGCATGCGGTCAGATGAAAGCACGCAGTATCAGATTACCGATAATCTTGGCTCACTTGACGCCATTTTAGATGAAGACGGCTATCTGCTTCACGACCTGAGTTTTGACGCCTGGGGCCAGCGCCGCAGCCCTGACTCTGCCTATGACGTGATCAATAACTCGACCAGTGTGATCAGTAATCTGATTAGTTTGACGCCCAGAGGTTTTACGGGGCATGAGATGCTGGATTCGGTGGGGCTTGTTCATATGAACGGGCGGGTTTATGACCCGCGGTTGGGCAGGTTCTTGAGTGCCGATCCGTTTGTGCAGGCGCCTACGAATACGCAGAGTTTTAATCGGTATGCGTACGTTTGGAATAATCCGTTGGGGTACACAGACCCAAGCGGTTACTTTGTTGACCAAGTGTTTTCAATGGTCGCGGGTACGGTAGGCTTCCTTGCCTGCGGCCCTGTATGTTCTGGTGCATTTGCGGCGGCCGCTAGTTACGCCCAGGGTGCCTCTCTACAAGATGCAATCATTTCTGGCATCTCAACGTACGCGTTTTCGAACATCGCAGGGCCGAGTTTTGAGGGCTCGGCGTTTAGTGAAGCGATAGGGAGTGTGGCGGTTGCCAGGGGATTAGCGTTTGGTGCTGTGGGGGGTATCAGTAGCGCATTGCAAGGCGGCACTTTCGGTCACGGCTTCGCAACCGCTGGTTTAACAGGCCCCTTTGCATCTGGCATCTCTTCAATCGTTTCACCATTTGTTGGACCAGCGGGCGGATACCTTGTTGGTCGTATGGTTGCAGGCGGAACTGCCTCTCACTTAACTGGTGGCAAATTCTCAAATGGAGCCGCCACTGGGGCTTTCCAAGTGATCGTAATGGGACTTGCTCGAGCAGAGCAAGAAGGGCGGCTAGTTATATCTTCCATTCGTGAAGAAGGAATAGGCAGTTGGTTTGATGCCACTTTCTCGCCTGAGTCACAATGGAAGCCTGTCATTTCCATGAAAGATGTGACCCCGGCCCATATATTAATGGCACCTGTGAATGAGTCTGGTGCCTTGGTAGTTGAACCAACACGGTTCGTTGTCTTTCCAGGGTTCAAAGCCCACCTTGTACATACTGGGACACTGTTCGCAGGAGGGTACTACAGAGAGACTGATCCGGCCGGGAACCAAGCGGCACGTGTTTTGGGAACCTCTTTAGCGGTTGTAGGTGGGGCTGCTTGCGTTACGAACATTGCATGCTTGCAGGCTTCTAGCCAGGTATTGACCGGAACGTCTTACCTTGAGTTTTTGTCTGACCCCTCCGTAGAGAATGCCATCGGATTAGGATTATCTCTTTATGCAGGTGGTTTGGCTCACAACGCTGGTGGCGGACCGGTACCTACTGTTATATCTAATGTAACGTCTTTTTTTGCTGGTTTAGGATTGTAAATGAGGCGCATCTAAGTGATGAATGAGACACTAAATTGAACCCCCGTAGTTCCATACTTAATGATGCATGGCAGACTCTTCTGACTCTTATGCTCCCGCTCACAGCGTATCGGTTTTCACTTGAACCACTCATCCTTAATGTCTTCGCCACTGGGATAGTGTGTTGCATTGCATACAAAATCGAAATGAAGAACTTAAGTAGATCCACCAGCTATAATTCTTCTATACCCGTGTTCGCTCGTATTTGTTTTGTTTTCCTGATGATAGTTAGTTTAACCGGATTAGGCGTGCTTCTTGGTCAGAGTGAACGACTCCCTTCGGTATTTTATGCAGTTTTATGGCTTGGCTCGATCTATGCCTATCACATATCAATCAGAACTTTCGCTACGCAGAATGATTAATAAAAGGGGTCAGCTTAGGCTCAGTTTGTAAGTGCAACAGCATGAGGCAAACTTGGCCGAATGAACAGTTACTATCACCTAAGCCCTGAAGAGAGGGCTTTCATCCAGTTAGAACATGAGCGCGGCGCTAGCCTGCGTCGCATTGCAGATCGATTGGGGCGCCATCCCTCTACGGTGTCCCGTGAACTCAAACGAAACATATCGGCATGCGGGTACCAGGATTAAAGGGGTCAGAACCCATTTCCCGATTAAAGGGGTCAGAACGCATTTTCCCGTATGAGAATAAGTATCAATAGGTTGTCGAGCTTGTCGCCTAACAATTACATGAAGTCGGCCGCAAAAAGCAAAGGTCTGGAATGTCCGCTCCGCGGCCACCCCTTATGTTGGCGTTAGGGTTCTAAGCCGTGGAGCTTTATGTCGCAATTGCAGCAGCAGTAATCGCGTTATGTTCTTTGGCTGTCTCTATTTGGCAAGGCTATATATCGAGAAAACATGCCCGCTTAAGCGTCATCCCAGACATAGGAATTTATTTCTCAATTTCAGCGTATTCTGAATTCGTAGGTATTGCTATCGAAAACAATGGACTCGGCACGGCTCGCATAAAAAGTATCCAAATCTCAAATCTAGAAGCCAAAGGCAGCCCTGAGACAATTGTTAGCGATACGAGTGGGTGGAAGGATTTACTGTCGGTTTTTGAACTCCGAAATGGACGGGTAAGGTGGGCATCTATCAGCCCAGGCGAAGGAATCCCTAGTGGTGAACAGCACAAACTTATAGAGATTCCGAAGAATGATCCCGATTTGGAATTGCTGCAGTCTAGGCTACGTGCAATGGTAGATTCCTTTGGAATACGAATTGAATATGAGTCGATGTACGAAGAGCCTAGCGTCTTTGAGTGGCCTATGGATCAAACGGGTCAGAACCCATCTCCTTATACCTTGATTCGCTGGATTAAGTGGGTCAGAACCCATCTCCGTATACCTTGATTCGCTCTAGTGGATTAAAGGAGTCACAACACTTTTTCATAATTTTCAAAAATGAGCTGATGGTTGATGGGGGGCTGTCTATGTCCAATGTAGAGCTAACTGTAGGCGCGAGAGCTGCGATTCGCTCCTATTTATTCAAAATCGTAGCATTGCCAAGCTTCGTTGTTGCTGCTTTCGGCGGCATAACGGGCTTCATGATAGTCGAGGTAGCAATGCAACACGCCCGCAATAATGCATATTCTGAGGCCCAAGACTTTATTCTGGCCGTTGTAAAAGACGTGACGCAGGCGAGGGAAGAAGCCAGATATTCAGCGGATGAAGTGGATAGACTGCTCAATGAGGCGCGAGCATTAGCCATTGAGGCTGAGGAAATCAGAGCCAAGATAACACTCGCGGAAGCTTTTCAGAAGTCAGACGACTTGGTTCAAGAAGTCGCGGATGTTGTTACTTCAGAACAAAACGTAGAAGAGCTTCTAGCCAAGAAGTTGGATGCTCGCATCCGGAAACTGGAGGAACGGACAAACGAAGTGCGCAAAGCAGCGATCTATAAAGACGAGCAGATACGGCTTGAGGCTTCAAACTTTCCTGGTGAGTTTGTTCGGCATTTGAACTATTCCGTCCGTATAGGCGGAGATAGAAACTCCGCATACGATGGTGATCGAACGTGGATAATCAGGAAGAGGGATTGAAGTAAAGGGGTCAGAACCCATTTCCCTGAGGGATTAAAGGGGTCAGAACCCATTTCCCGTACCGTAGGCCTCCCGCAGAGGCTAATAGGGATAACAACCAAGACCGCGGAAGCGAGGGTGCTTAAGTTATGGACTGGGATGATGCCAAAAAATGGCGAATGGATTTGGTCAGTAAATGCGTTGTTGGACTTGTCATCGCATCCGTCGGAGCTATTTCTGCCGTACTAATTGATCAACGGGTCCAGTCAAAGCTAGCCGAGAGCAATAGGGCGCTCCAACAGGAATTTGCTAGTGACAAGTTCAGACTGAATCGCCTTGAAGTTGAGGCGCAAGCACTCGAAACGCTCGCTGGCGAGTTCATGTACACCGCCTATGCGTATTCAGTAGCGCTGGAATCGGCGTTCAACGATGTGTACTTCAAACATCAGGATTATAACGCGCAGACCAAAGGCAAGAATCAGTTACGCTATGAGACTGAGTTACGTCCGAAACTCATGGCCCTTTCAGATCAGCTTGTTGCACGGTGCTCAGATACTGAACCGGCCATTGGTAACCTGCGCTCAACGCAGGAAACCGCTTTTGAAGCTTACGACATCGTCGAGGATGCGCCCCGAAATGCAACGCCTACACCCGAGTGGCATTCATCTGCGCGGCAGATAGATATGCTCGTTCCAAACATAAGGGAAGATGCCGCTAGGGCGTACGTATTGATTGAGAACTGCATAGAGCGGATCGCGGGCAACGCGAAGTTCGGCCGAGTTGGCGCTTAGGATTAAAGGGGTCGGAACCCATTTCCTTCAGCGAGTGTCCCAATCGTTATTTGGCGCACAAATGAAGTGAATGTCTAGACCCTGGACGTCTTTGGCCGCGCCTACTTTAGTACTATCTGTCTAAATTAAACGGGTCAGAACCCATTTCCTGCATTCCTTTAGACTGAATGGGTCCGAACTCTTTTCCTTCATCGTTCTATCTAGGCGTTATTTGGCGCACAAATGAGGTGAATCTCCAGACTCTGGCCGTCATTGACAGCGCCTGCTTTAGTACTATCTACCCACTAAGCCAAGGATGGCGGGTGAGATGCCGCGAAAACCACGTTTCTTTGTGCCTGGATGTGCCGCTCATTTGATCCAGCGAGGTAACAATCGTGGTGTGGTGTTCTTCGATGAATCTGATTATCAGGTCTATTTAGAGTCGTTGGGGGGAGCGGCGACAAAGTTCGGCGTCTCGATTCATGCGTATGTGTTGATGACCAACCACGTTCATTTGCTGGTTACGCCAACAGACCGTTCGGGCGTGAGCCGAATGATGCAGCAGCTTGGCCGTGAGTATGTCGCATACGTTAACTTCACATACCGTCGCACGGGTACGCTGTGGGAAGGGCGTTTCAAGGCCTGCCCCGTGCAAACCGAGCGTTACCTTCTTTCATGCTACCGATATATTGAAATGAACCCGGTGCGAGCCGGCATGGTTGCTCGGCCATCTGAGTACCTTTGGTCTAGTTTTCACTTCAATGCTGACGGAAAAAGTGATTTGTTGCTTACTCCCCACGCTGCATATCTTTCTCTCGGTATGGCGTGCGAGCAGAGGATGCTTACTTATCGAGAGATGTTCTTTCGCAGCGCAGGAGAGTATGAAATAGCTGAAGTGCGGGCCTGCACCCAGACCGGCACGCCTTACGGCAACCAGAGATTTCGGCAGCAGATTGAATCGGCACTTGGCGTCAGAGTGGGGCACGAGTATCGAGGCCGCCCCCCAAAACGGGACCGCTGAGGGCAGTACTGAGTCTTAAATGGGTTCCGACCCCTTTTCATGCTTCGCGTCTACGCCTTGTAAATGTAGACTTGTCGGAAATGGAGTGAGACCAACCTTGCATGTCTAATCCCGAAATCAAACCCTATACCGCAAAACAGGAGCGATTTGGCACCTGGATGATCAACCGTGTCGGCCGCATGCAGACTTTTGTATACGAGCTGACCGGGGGGCGGGTCTGGAATACGTTTCTTGGCTCGCGGGTGGCCATCCTCACCGTGGTGGGAAGAAAATCCGGCAAGACGCGCAAGGTACCACTGCTCTACTTACAACAGGACGACACCATTGTGATGACAGCCTCCAAGGGTGGAATGTCGAAGCTGCCAGTCTGGTATCACAACGTTAAGGCGGCAGAGACAGTGGCTATTCAGGTCGGCTCCGTCAAGCGTGAATACACGCATCGTGAGGCTTCAGAGGAAGAGGAGCGCAGTCTGTGGCCTAAGCTGGAGGCGATGTATCCCGATTACAAGGAATACCGTGCCCGCACTGAGGGTGTCCGACGCATACCCTTACTGATTTTTGCGCCTGTCGGTTAACGAGGGCAGGAGTAAACGGGCACAACGTGCCAAGACACCGCTTTCAGCACGGGCAGGGTTTATAAAGAGTTCTGACCCCAGTTATGGAGAATAGCTATGCTACGCACAGCGTCCCTCGTGGCCTTCCTGAGTCTTTTTCTGACGTCGCTTTCTGCGACAGCCGATGATGCCTTTGACATCCTGGAAGCTACCATTTCAGAAGCCCACGCGGAAATGGCGGCGGGCCGTTTAACGGCGGAGCAACTCGTTACTGCCTACCTGCAACGCATTGAGCGCTATGACCAGGCTTCAGGACTTAACGCCATCATTGTAGTGAATGGGAAGGCAATGGAGCGTGCAAAAGCGCTTGACGAAGAGTACGCGAACACAGGCACGCTCCGGCCTCTGCACGGCATTCCAGTGGTGGTCAAGGACAATTTCGACACGGCCGATCTACCGACAACTGGCGGGTCGATTGCGCTCAAGGACAGCGTGCCGCCGGACGATGCGTTCCTGGTCAAGAAGCTGCGGGAAGCCGGTGCGATCATCCTCGCCAAGACCAACATGGCAGAGTGGGCGTTCAGTCCCGTTGTAACGGTAAGCTCAGTCGCGGGAACGACACGTAATCCCTACGACCTTGAGCGTGTGCCTGCGGGCTCCAGTGGCGGCACGGCGGCGGCGGTGGCAGCCAATCTTGCCATGGTCGGTTTGGGAACTGATACGGGAAACTCTATCCGTGGCCCCTCGTCCCATACTGCTCTGGTCGGCATTCGCTCCACCATGGGCGCGACCAGTCGCGATGGCATTATTCCACTCAATCTGCGCAACGACATTGGTGGTCCAATGGCGCGCACTGTGGAAGATGCCGCGCGAGTATTTGAGGTGGTCGTGGGCTACGATCCGGCGGATCCCATTACCAAGCGCTCCCAGGGCAAACTGTCAGCGTCGTACGTCAATGCTTTGGATAAAGACGGCCTGCAGGGAGCGCGGCTGGGGGTATTCCGGCGCTATCTCATTGAAGAGACTACTGATCCTCAGATACTGGCTTTGATGGAGGCTGCCCTCGCCGACCTGGAAGCCGCGGGCGCGACTATTGTCGATCCCTTCGATATTTCCCTGTTCAACCTGCGGCTGGCGCCATTGGGCTGTGATCGATTTGTTTACGACATCAACAACTACTTCGACAGCCTCGGTGATGCAGCGCCTTACGCAACGATTCAGGAGATTTGGGAGGCGGGTGCTTATGACCCCTCCATTAAACAACGTCTCGCCGCCAAACTGGAGTCAGACACCGCTCCGGATGATCGCTTCTTCCCCTGCAACGATGTCTACAGCAATCGTTTCAGCCGCTGGTTCAGAGACGCAGTAACCAACGCCATGGAGAAAGCGGAGATTGATGCCATCATCTATCCTACCTGGAGCTATCCCCCACGGCGCATTGGCGACCTGGACAGCCCTTCGGGGAACAACAGCGCAGCGCTCTCCCCAAAGACGGGCTTTCCTTCCATAACCGTACCAATCGGCTATGTGGACGGGTCGCTGCCTGCCGGTATGACTTTTGTTGGCCAGCTTTTCTCGGAAGAGGATTTGATTCGCTACAGCTACAGCTTTGAGCAAGCAACGCAACACCGCCGTCCGCCTGCCGACTTTGACTGACGTTCCTACTCTGCCGCTAGCTCTACGAACCACTGATTAAAAAGCGTGATTACCGATACCGCATCCCTGCTGATAACACTGGTAGCCGTGCTGGTCGGTGTTTATCTGGTGTCGATGCTGCGTCCGCTGCGCGGGTTTTTCCACTATTTCCCGCCGGTTATCTGGCTCTATTTCGTACCCATGTTTTTGTCCACCGCCGGCGTAGTTCCTGCAGAGCATCCGCTGTACTCGACCATGGCGAAATTTCTGCTGCCTATCGCGCTGATCCTGTTAACTCTCAGCACTGATTTGAAGGCCATCAGCAGCGTGGGGCCGCAAGCTCTGCTGGCCCTGGCCGCAGGCGCACTGGGAGTCAGCCTTGGTTGTCTGATTGTGTTCGTGTTGTTGCAGTCGTCACTGCCCGACAACGCATGGCAGGGCCTGTCCTTACTCAGTGCCACCTGGATTGGAGGTTCCGCCAATCTGGTTGCGATGCAGCAGAGCCTGAATGCCGATCCGGTGCTGGTGGGCTTTATTGTGGTGGTGGACTCCATCATTGCCTATTCCTGGCTCGGCTTGGTGGTGGCCTTAAGCGCACAGCAGCGGCGCATCAACCGCTGGCTTAAAGCGGACGACGCGATACTTGAGCGGGTCGAAGGCGCACTGCGAGCAAGTGAGGGTCAAACGCGTTCGGTGACAACGCTGTCACTCAGCATCATGTTGGGTGGCGCCTTAATCATTGCTTACCTGGCACGACAGGTCGGGGAAGCGCTGCCCGCGATTGGCTCACCGCCCATTATTACGGCGACCACCTGGGCTATCTTGATCACCGTGACGCTCGGCTTGCTGCTGTCGGGTAGCAGCGTAGGTCGCGCCGCCAGGGAATATCGCGCCGCAGAGTACGCCTATGCTTCAATGTTTCTGTTATTCACCTCCGTCGGTGCGCAGGCTGATTTGCGTGCCGTGACCGAAGCGCCGGTCTTTTTGGTTGCAGGGATCCTGGTAATGGCTATTCATGTCAGCATATTGTTGGGCGTGTGCCGCTGGCTGCGACTGCCAGCCTTTTTCTTCGCTGTGGGCAGCACGGCGAACATTGGTGGCGCGACGTCGGCTTCTATAACGGCGACGGCCTTTCGACCCTCACTGACTACAGTGGGTGCTCTGCTGGGTATTGCGGGATACATTGTTGGCGTATACCTGCCCATCGGCATCGCCAGCCTGCTGGCGGCATTGGCGAGCTAGGAGGGATAGCAGATATGGCAGCGGCGCGGGTAGCCATTCTTGGAATAGCAGTAGAGTCCAATGCCTTTGCGCCCGTGGCCGATCGAGGCACCTTCGATGACTACGCCTATCTGAAAGGCGACGACGTTATCGCTGCGCGTGTTATTGACTATTGGCTGGGTGCCTATGGCGAACAGGGGTTTTTCCCCGCTATGTCGCGGCTGCGTGAATGGGAGCCTGTGCCTGTTCTGATAGCCGATGGCCAGGCGACAGGCTCCGTTGATCATCAGACTTATCTGGACATAAAAGATGAGTTGCTAAAAGGGCTGCGGGCAGCGCTGCCGGTAGACGCAGTCTATATCGTCGCCCACGGTGCGGGACGAACTACAGAGCTGCACGATATGGACGGCGATTACTTTCGTGCGGTGCGAGCTGTGGTGGGGGATAACGTACCTATAGTCGCAACCCTGGACCTGCACGCTAACCTGACTCCGGCTATGGTTAAAGCTTGTGATGCATTGGTGTCCCAGCGCACCAATCCGCACGTGGATTCGGAGGCCAGAGCAGAAGACGCCGCCTTGCTACTGCACCGTATGCTGTCTGGCTGGCGACCTGTGCAAGCGGCCACACGGGTGCCATTTCTTACCCCGCAGGTGTCTCAGTTAACTGAGCGCGGCCAACCGATGGGCGATCTGGTGGTACGGGCAGAGGAGGGTATCGCGCAGGGCGATTACCTGGGGGTATCGCTGCTGTCAGGTTTCTCGTTCGCTGACACTCCCGACAATGGCCTGTGGCTGTATGCGCTTGGAGAAGAAGCTTCTGCTCTTCGGAAGTCCTTGACCGCATTGGCCGATCAGGTTTGGGCCTGGAGGCCGCGTTTTACCAGGGCGACGCTGTCGGTTGAAGAGGCAGTACAACATGCGCTTACCGTTGAAAGCCTGCCGAATCCCTTGATCTACGCAGATATCGCTGACAATCCCGGCGGCGGTGGCACCGGCAATACGATTTGGTTACTGGAGGCATTCTGCGCCGCTGGCATTACCAATGCCATTTTCGCGCCCTTTATAGATAGAGAACTCGTGGCACAGGCCCAGTCTGCTGGCACGGGGCGCGAGATCGTAGCGGAGTTCAATCGTGGCTCGTTATCGGAATTTGCGAGGCCCTGGCAACACAGCGCAACGGTGCGCTGGGTGGGTGAGGGAGACTACGACGCTGAATACGGTGTGTACGCAGGCTCGCGCGTGCCTTTGGGTCCATGTGCTGTTCTGGAGCTTGCTGGCAATACGGTCATTGTGATTTCCGCAAAGCAACAACTGCTGGGAGAGGATTTCATTACGCACTTTGGCGTGGACGCATCCGCCGCCAGATTTATTGTTGGCAAATCACGCGGTCACTTCAGAGCGGGTTTTCAGCATAGGGTGCCTCCCGATTGCATCTTCGAGGTCGATTCTCTGGGCCTGACCACGGCAGAACTCGATCAGGTCCCCTGGCAAAACATCACGCGCCCGATTGCTCCGCTGGATACGAATTTTGACTATGTGCCCGCTGTAGACGTGTTTACCCCGCGAGCGCACTAATACAAGGACCCCGCATATGCCCACAATCAAAACTGCAATCATTGCGCTGGCAGGCCTGCTGAGCCTGTTGCTGCTACTGGGCGCTGCATGGTTTGGCCCGGGTGCTGTCGCCCTTCCGCCGATCATTGTCTCCGCGGCGTGCAACATCACCTACACCGGCCGCCAGCCGAAGGACCTTGTTCTGCAGTATGACTTTAACGGGATGGGAGATGATTATTCCTGGCTAGAGCTGCGATTCGATGACGAACGTCAGGCGGTGAGTCTGGACCTGTTTGGCAACGAAATTGCAGCGTCGTTCTACAAACGCGGCTATGGTTGCGCCGCGGATACCGCAGCGCGACGAGCGCTACCCGAACACAGGTTTGCCGACGTGGTGACTGTGCCCACACTGGTGGATGTCTCCAGTCAGTTCCCGCAATTGAATGCACTGATCAAAGACGAGTTTGCCAGCGACGGTGAGGGACTCGGTACGGTCGTCAATCATCGAGCGGCGCTGGTACTGCATCAAGGTCGGATCGTGGCTGAGCACTACGTGGCGCCGTATTCTGAAGAGACCCGTTTTCAGAGCCAGTCCATGGCAAAGACCATCAACGCGCTGTTGTGGGCGGCGGCGGATATGCAGGGGCTCGCCATCATGGATAACCCTGTGCAAGCACCAGAGTGGCCCAAGGACGATCCGCGACAGGCCATTACCAATCGCGATTTGCTGAACATGTCCAGCGGGCTGGACTTTGAGGAAAACTACGAGACCAGTGTGACTACGCAGTACTTCAAGATGTTGTCGTCTGGTGATCTCGGCGGCTTTGCAGCGAGACTGGAGCTCGCTTATGAGCCGGGGATGCGCTGGTATTACTCCGGTGCGGACAGCAATCTGGCGGCGCGATCCCTGCGTGCTGCGCTCGACGAGAACAATCTGACGGTGTCCGGCTTTGCTGAGCAAGCGCTGTTTAGCAAAATCGGGGCTCGCGATATAGAACTGGTAACCGATGATAGCGGCACATTCTGGGCCGCCTCGTTCGTCTTTGCGTCTGCGAGAAACTGGGCACGCATCGGCCAGCTTATTCTCGATCGTGGCATGGTCGAGGGCGAGCCGGTCGTGCCCGCTGACTTTATCGACGCGCTTGCAACGCCACTGCCCAGTTCCAACGGTCAGTACCGGCATAGTTTCTGGCTGAATCGAGGGCTAGAGTTTGGTGAGGAGCGGGCGCATGCGCCAGGGCTACCTGAAGATACTCTGTCTCTGAGTGGCTATGGCGGTCAGAAGGTGCACGTTATTCCATCGGGCGATATGGTGATTGTCAGACTGGGCCGGGCAGAAGGCCCTGAAGGATACAAAGGCTATCGGTCCTTCATCAGCAAGGTCTACGCCGCGGCAATGCAGGACCTGGAGGCGGAAATCACCGCGGCTGGGCTCTAGGAGAAGTGAAAAGGGTGATACCCAATATGCAGCAGCGAAAAATCCTGCTTATAGCGCTATCGGCTGCGATTTTGGCCGCGTGCTCGAAGCCAGACGGTGAAACAAGCTTTGATGCAGTGATCACGGGCGGCACTGTCTATGACGGTAGCGGCGGCCCGGGTTTCGTTGCTGATATCGGTATTGTTGATGACCGGATTGCAAAGATTGGTGATTTAAGCGGAGCTGAGGCCGGCATCCTTGTCGACGCGCGCGGCAAAGCCGTATCACCAGGCTTTATCAATATGCTGAGCTGGGGTGCCCTCGACCTGATCATCGACGGACGGGGCATGAGCGATCTTAAACAGGGTGTGACGCTGGAGGTATTTGGCGAGGGCACCTCACTCGGGCCGACATCGCCAGCCATGATCCAGCAGATCAAGGAGCTAGCCGGTATCAATATTCCTTTCCTGCCCTGGCGCACCCTGGGGCAGGCGCTATGGCTGATGGAGAAAAAGGGCGTTTCGCTGAACATCGCGTCCTTTGTTGGCGGTGCCACCATTCGAATGAAACATCTGGGTTTTGTTGATCGTGCGCCGACAGCGGACGAGCTTGCGGCGATGCGGGAGGACGTGCGCATCGCGATGGAAGAGGGTGCCATGGGCCTGGGCACCAGCCTGATCTATCCACCCGGCTTTTTCGCCAGTACCGAAGACCTCACGGCCCTGGCGGAAGTGGTTGGAGAGTATGGCGGGCTCTACACCTCCCATATGCGCTCCGAAGCGAATGCGCTGCTAGAAGCCATCGACGAGGTGATTCATATCTCGCGTGAGGCGGGCGTGGACGCCAACATCTATCATCTGAAGGCGGCGGGCTATCAGAACTGGTACAAGATGGATCTGGCGCTACAGAAAATCGAGGAGGCCCGTGCGGAGGGGCTCAACATTACAGCCGATATGTACATGTACGTGGCTGCAGGCACCGGGCTGGATTCCACGTTGCCCCCCAGCAGTCAGGAAGGTGGCTATAGCCAATTGCTGGCGAAGATTAAGAACCCCAAGCAGCGGGAAGAACTCATTCTGGCGATGACGACGCCTGATGATTCCTGGGAGCAGATGTATCTGCAGGCCGGGGGCGGCGAGGGCATTATGGTGATCGATGTGGAGTCGTCCGAATTTGGTGAGTACGTGGGCAAGACAGTGGCCGAGATAGCAGAGGCCAAGGGCACCAGCGAGCCGGACACGATCCTGAATATTCTTGAGGCCGAGGGCAAGCGGGTGTTCTGCATCTACTTTCTGATGACGGAAGACAATGTGGTTAAACAGATTCGCAAGCCCTGGGTGGCCCTGAACAGCGACGCGGGCGCCCCCAGCGACCTCGCGGCATCACTCAAGTCGCATCCGCGAGGTTTTGGTACGTTTGCCAGACTCCTGGCCAAGTATGTCAGAGACGATGAGGTGATCAGCCTGCCAGATGCCGTGCGCAGGTTAACGTCGCTACCGGCAGACAATTTGAAGCTCAAGGATCGCGGACGTTTGGTCGAGGGGGCTTATGCAGATATTGTGGTGTTCGATGCCGGTACCATTCAGGACCACGCCACCTTCAAGCAGCCAAACCAGTTTGCCACTGGCGTAGAGCACGTCTTTGTGAACGGCGGCCACACCCTGAAAAACGGTGAACACAATGCTGTGTTTGAGGGGCGCTTCGTGCGCGGGCCCGGCTATCAGCGCGAAGGCTGAAGCAAAGCTTCAGCCAGTACGCCTGCTCGCGGGCCACTAAGCTGCGCTAGCCACGTCCTTGGGGATGACATTCTGATCGTTCGCGGCCATCGCGTCACAGTCGAATCACATCGTACGCCACAAATAACACCACGACGACGGCAGCCCCGCTCAGCGACGCCAGCCGGGACTTCAGAAATACGCCCGAGTCATCGTGGGCTTCGCTCTTAGCCGCAGAAAACCGCTGGTATAGCAGATAGGCGGCGGCAGCGGTGCCGAACAGGCAGAGCCACGCGAGGCCGCTTTGTACTGGATAGTGCAAAGACTCCGCGCGCGGATGTGCGCCCAGCAAAAAACCAATAACTGGCGTAAAAAACACCAGAATGATTAGCGCAGCGATACCACATAAGAGTCCATCGACCCGAGCGAAGTGCTTTACGCCTCTGATCAGTGCGGTGACTGCAATACTCAGTGCAAGAAGAACACCCGCGAGGAACACCCACAGCAGATAATTGGCAGGGTGTAATGGCGAGATACGGTTCAAACTCGAGCTGACGCTGGTGTATACCACCTGCAAGTCGTCCCGGAATCCGATGACTTGCTCCGGACCTGACTCTCGCGCCAGGGCGAAGGAGCGTTCACCAATACGGCGCATCGGTTCGTCATTCCAGAATAACCGGCCCTCTTTAAGAGTCACGTGTGCGGGCCTGGTAAAGAGTGAGCCTAGAAAGTACTCCGGGCCAGCGAAGGAGCGGCGATTGGTGAGGAAGGCTCCAGTAAATGCCTCGAGCTCGGGGCCGTCGGCTGCGTTGTAGTCTGGCGCCCTGCTGAACCCGCGGAAAGTGTCGGCAAAGCTGGTGGAGATCACGCTGTCTTCATAATTGCTGGAGCCCTGTAAAACACCGTAGCTGCTATCCACCAGCGCATAGAACAGCCCAATCCGTTCGTTAGGAAACAGGTATACACGCGTCTTGAAACCCGATGTGTCGCCGCCGTGCCCGGCAATGCTGGCGCGACCAGGCTCACGTATCTGGCCCTGAGCGTCCTTTTCGGGTTCGTAAATCCAGAAACCGTAGCCGATTCCACCGCCCAGTCCTTCACCTGATCGCTTCTGCAGCGTCAGGGCGGCTTCCCAACTGTCTGGTGCCAGCAACTGGCCGGACCGCGACAGCACAGCATTCATGAACAGGGCCATATCGTTTGCTGAGAAGTAGAAACCCCCAGAGCTGAGGTAGAAGGGTGCCTTGTAGTAAAAGGGCCGTGGTACCGCAACGCCATCCTGCATCATGTGTTCTCTGGCACGGTCTTCTCTGAGTTTGCCAGGGAATTCAACCGTAACGCCGTCCATTCCCAGCGGTTGGAAAACGTTTTGCCGAACGTAGTCACCGTAGGTCATGCCGCTGACGTCCTGGATTACCATCCCCGCCAGCCCCATGCCAAAGTTTGAGTAGGTAATGGTCTCGCCCGGCGGGCGAACCTGAATACGTGGGTACTGCTGCAGGTACGCAGCGTTGGATTTCTCCAGCCTAGGCTCAGCAACAAACGTTGCCCGGAATCCCTCATCGAAACCCGCGGTGTGGGTAATCAGATGCCGAATGGTGGTACGGCCCATTGGTGTCGCGATTTTCGCGCTGGAAATGTGCTCATTGATCTCATCATCCAGATCGATGAGACCGCGCTCTACCAGTTGCAGAATAGAAATAGCGGTAAACAGCTTATTCACCGAGGCGCTTCTGAACACCGTCGACGCATCCGCTTTGACGCCGCGAACGACGTCTGCATAGCCATAGCCTTGCTGAAACAGTACGTCGCCATCTTTGACCACCGCGATCGCCCCGCCCTGGATATCTTCTTTATCCAGAGCATCGGTAAAGTAGGCATCGGCCCACTCACGCACGGCGTCCGTGGTAACGTTTTCAGTCCAGGAGGCATCCTGGGCGGCACTCGCCCCCAGGGAGGCAGCGGCAAAGACAAGCCATGTCAGACCTGCGGCAGCGAACCCAAAAGACCTGCACCAGCGCGTGAACATCGGCATTCCTCAATTTATCTTTATATCAAGAGAAAAGCATATACCGATAGTGGGACTGGTGAAAGCTCAAAGATTGGATGGTAGGGGCGGCTGGGAAAACGTTTTCAGGAGTAGCGGAAATGCCTGCTGATGTACATTATCCTTTTAGGCAAATACTCGCGGATGAAAGCCTTGGAAACTATTGATCAGCGCGCTGCCAGCGCATCGTATCTATCACGTAAACACGAGGAATTGACCACGGTGATAGCGTCGTGATGGGTAGAGGCCTCGAAAACTGCCATAACGTCAAAGACCTGCGCCGCTTGGCCAAGCGGCGGATACCTGGCCCTATTTTTCACTACATAGATGGCGCGGCAGACGACGAATTAAGCTATCGCCGAAATACCGACGCTTTTGAAACCTGCGATCTCGTACCCAACGTGCTGGCGGGTGTAGAGCACGTCGACCTAACAACGCGTGTTCTGGGTCAGGACCTGGCGATGCCGCTGTTCTGTTCGCCAACGGCGCTACAGCGCCTCTTTCATCACGAGGGAGAGCGAGCAGTGGCGCGCGCGGCCGAAAAGTATGGCACGCTGTTCGGCGTCTCGTCCCTGAGCACCGTGAGCCTGGAGGAGGTTGGTTCTCTGATCTCCACACCCAAGATGTTCCAGTTTTACTTCCACAAAGATCGGGGACTGAATCAGGTACTGATGGAGAGCGCCAAGGCGGCGCACTTCGACATTCTGACGCTCACGGTTGATACCATTACCGGTGGCAACCGCGAGCGAGATTTGTATACCGGTTTCACGTCACCCTTGCGCTTAACGCCATCGAGCTTGCTGTCCTTTGCACTACACCCGCAATGGGCGCTGAACTATCTCTTCGGTGAGCCTTTTGAGTTGGCTGAACTCAAAAACCATGTGGCGGAGGGTTCTAATGTCGCCGTTACTGTGGGCGACTACATCACCACGATGCTGGATCAGTCCATGGACTGGAGCGACGCTGAGGCACTGTGTCGAGACTGGAATGGCATTTTCTGTCTGAAGGGCATCATGAGTGTGGCCGACGCGCGCAAGGCGGTCGACATCGGTGCTTCCGCGATTATGGTGTCTAATCACGGCGGCCGACAGCTCGATGGCAGTCGGTCACCCTTTGATCAAATCAAAGAGATTACCGATGCGGTAGGCGACGATATCGAAGTGATTTTGGACGGCGGCATTCGTCGCGGCACCCACGTTCTGAAGGCGCTGGCGGCGGGAGCGAAAGCCTGCTCTGGCGGGCGCATGTATTTATATGCGCTTGCTGCAGCTGGTCAGGCGGGGGTGGAGCGGGCGCTGGGAAATATGCGAGCGGAGATCGAAAGGGATATGAAGCTGCTGGGCGTCACTGAGCTGTCACAACTCAACGAGGGTATGCTGCGGTATCGCTGAAAAGACCGGCGTCTCGCGCTACGCCGAGGGCTTTTCTCCAATGCAGCGAACCGCGTCGGCAATCAAGCCCGGGCCGTTGTAGATAAAGCCCGTATAGATCTGCACAAGATCAGCACCAAGCTCCATCTTTCGCCGGGCATCTGCCCCGCACATGATGCCGCCTACGCCAATCTTTGCCATGCGATCCCCTACAGTGTCGGATACTACGGCAAGTACACGATCGGCGGCCTCCCGCAGCGGAGCGCCGCTCAAACCGCCGACTTCAGCACCGTGCTGCTCATGGCTCACCGCGGTTCGAGCCACCGTGGTGTTGGTCACGATGATGCCTTCAATCTCATACTCCAGCAGTATGTTTGCGGTGGCTGCGACGATCTCGTCGGTCATGTCTGGCGCGATTTTCACCACCAGTGGAACGTGGCTATCGTGCTGCTCCCGCAGTTGACGGTGCTCTTGCTTGAGGCCTTCCAGCAAACCCTTTAGCGAGTCTTCCGCCTGCAAGTCCCGCAGCCCCGGTGTGTTCGGCGACGAGATGTTCACGGTGACATAGTCTGCGTGGGGGTACACCGCCCTCAGGCACGCCGAATAGTCTTTAAGCGCTTCGCCGTCGGGCGTGGCTTTGTTCTTGCCGACGTTAATACCCAGAACACCGTTGAATCTGGCCTGCTGCACGCGCTCAATCAAAGCATCCAGTCCATCGTTGTTAAAGCCCATACGATTAATCAGCGCCTGTGAACTCGGCAGCCGAAACATGCGTGGTTTTGGATTGCCCGGCTGGCCCACCGGAGTCACCGTGCCGACCTCGATAAAACCAAAGCCCAGGGCCGCCAGACCATCAATGTAGCGAGCATCTTTATCCAACCCCGCTGCCAGTCCTACAGGGTTGGGGAAGCGCAGACCCATCACTTCCACCGGCAGTTCGTCTACCGTTGGCATGCCAAGGCCACCCAGGCCCGCACGTTCCAGAAGTTTCAGAGAAGACAGGGAAAGGTCATGAGCGACCTCTTCCGGCAGGGAAAACAGCAGGCGTCGTAAGGCGCTATAGCTCACGTGGTGTTTCGCTCATTACTCTGGACGTTCATCGATGTGCGCAGTATAGAGGATATGCACCCTGAGACGGGCCTCCGCGCGCGGTGGCAGCGGCGATCAAGCCAGCCTGGCCTTCAGGCCGTCTCGCTCCAGCGTCGGCCCCAAATCCATGCTGAACAGATCAGGTCGCCCCATACTGGTACTCCATTCACCGACGCTGCGTTGGGCGTCGGCGGGCAATGAGCGATAGATCTTTTGCACGCGCTGCGAGCGCCAGATGGAATAGGTGAAGGCAGCACTGCTGAACTCACCGTCGAGCATGGGGTAGCGGACCGTTCCCAGCACGCGGGGAAGGCTTGCACCGGCGCTCAACTTGTCCCTGGCGACTTTTTGTTTGAGCAGGCCGACAGCTTTTTCCAGGTAGACCGGGTACTCATGGAAGATAGCTGACATCATTGTCGACAGGCCTGGAGGAATCTGGTCACCCGGCAGTAATTCGCCCGCAGCCGGATGTCCCTGATGGGTGCGATCAATCCATGCCTGCAGCACCGGCAGGGCATTCATCCATTCCCTTTTTGGCCAGGGGTCTTTGTTGAGATGGGGGTACATGGGCGCTACGCAGGCGTAGTCTGCAATGGTCGGCCTGTTGCCCAGCAAGTACTGATGGTCTTTAAAATGGGCGTTGAGTGCGTCCAGATGGGTCAGCGTCCACTGCTCCAGCAACGGTATCTGTTCCGGGGTAACGCCGAGGGTAGGCCGCGATCGGCTGATGCCACCCTTGCCCAGCCGTTCGGCAAACCACGCTCCCACAAACGCTGGAGCGAGAGGTACCAGCGACTTTGACCATACGTGGCGGTGCATGTTGTCCCAGTTTTCGGAGAAGGACCAGCGTGTATGTATAGATACCTTGGGCCAGGCATCATCAAACCAGTTTTCAATTAACAGTGCAGCCATACGCTGGCGCGGTGTGCTCGCCGCTATTGGTGTTTGCGGATGCCGACGCTCCAGTGTGTCGATAATCAGAGGTGTATCTGCCAGCCACTCACCGGTATCGACCTGCAGCACTGGCATGGCGCGAGCTCCAGTTTTTCGTGGAATGCGAACGGCGATGTCATACAGCCAGCAGCGTTTTTCCTCGAAGTCCAAGCCCTTGAAATTCAGGTACCCCCGCAATTTCGCGGAGAAGTGGGAGACATCCCAGGCATACAGGCGATATTGATGTTTCATCTTTTGTTCAGGGCGAGAGCAGCGCTCAGGCTAAGATGATTGCGCATCATTTATTAAAGCCAGTCATCAATAGAGGTAGTTGAAACCCACAAAATTCCAGTGAAAATAAAACCACGCGGTAAACAGTGCGCACAGCGTAATCACGCTGTACCGCGCTCGCGTCCAGGCGTTGCCGCAGTAGCCCATCCGCCACAGGCGGTAACTGTGGTAAGCGTGATACAGGGCCGCAGCGACTGCTGCTGCGGGGAATAGAAAGATCACAGGCATATAGGCGGGAAGTGTGCTGGCCAAATTGTCCTGCTCCGTGATCAACATATAGCCTAGGGACAGGGCGAAGGCCCAGTTGGTGATGGCCACGAACAAGGAGGCATTGACCGCTGCACGCTCTTCGCTGCGAAGCGCTCTCACGGTCTGCCATTGATAGCCGGTGCGCAAAAATACACCCACAAAGACCAGGAAGCTGACGGCGAGAAGTGGGGTCAGCAGCGAACTGCGTTCATAAAAGGGCGGGCGATACAGATGGGCTACGCTGCGTCCATCAGCGCTCAGGCCAACGATATTGCCGGTCTCATCCTCCTGAAACGCATAGCGACGTTGCCCGCCGATTTCACGAAAAAGTCGTTCATCCTCCTGCATGTATTCGCGGTCGCCTATGCGCAATGTGCCTGCGTCGGTTACCGCAACCTGTAGGGGGCGCGCCAAGCGCGCTATTGCCTCGATTTTTGTATAGGACGAGCGACGGCTGTGATACTCGCCAGCGAAGCGCTCCAAATCCTGCGAGGGCGCTGCATCAGTCGGTCGTGGCGCCTGGTCTGGGTGAAAGAAGGCGTTGTAAAAGGGGGCGAGTAGCTGGCCTCTTACCGCACGTGCGCCCGGACCGGAAAAAGAGAAGAAGAACAAAGTATTCTCCTCCCGTGACAGACCGAAATGCGAAATATAGCTAAGCGTTGCTCCACCGTGGCCGGAGACGTCAATGCCGTTGTAGTTGTAAATCATGCCGCCCAGGGCGATACCTCGAATGCGCGGATCATGGCTGAATTGCGGGTCCAGCAGCAGGCTGGCAGATGACGGCTGCAGAATGCGCTGCTCTCCGATGGCGCCGCCGTTTAATAACGCCTCTCCAAATTTCGCCATAGCACCGGCCGATGCTGCCAACGCCCCGGCGGGGCCGTAGTTGGAAATTATCTCATAGGGTTGCTCTACGTAGCGGCCGCCAGAAAAGCGGTAACGCTTCGCCATCAATGCGTCGAGCTTGCTGGGGAGCGGCTCTAGGAAGCTCGCGTGTGTCATGCCGAGGACGTCAAAAATGTGCTGCTGCACGTACGCGTTAAAGTTCATGCCGGAGGTGTTGGCGACGATAAGGCCTGCCAGTGCTGTGGCCCAGTTTGAGTAGGCCATGTACTGGCCGGGCGGCCGCACTCGCTCAGGCATGTAGTATTCCAGCGATTCGGCCAGCGGAACAATACGCTCCGGGTCTTCAATGATGAGATATCCCAGGCCGCCATCTTCAAACCCTGCTGTATGGGTCATGATGTGGCGCAGGGTCACAGGCTGGTCCGGCCAAACGTCTGGAATCTGGAATTGCGTCAGGTAGCTGTTTACGTCCTCATCAAGGTTAAGCTTGCCTTGCTCAACCAACTGCAAAACAGAGACCCAGGTAAACAGCTTTGAGATAGAACCGGGACGAAACAGCGTGTCGGCCGCATCCACGGGTATGCCTTTGTCTACATCCTGGTAGCCATATCCTTTACTAAGAATCACCTGGCCGTCTTTCACGACCAACACCACGCCTGACGGGCTGTGACTGGCGTCCATGGTGCCTGTGACTGCGCCATCCACAAAGGCCTCAACAATCTGAGGATTGCTGATATCCAGGGCGGCAAGCGAAGTGGATACAAGTCCAAAGAACGTCAGTGTACTGGCAGCCAGAGAGCGTAGCAGGAAGTTCAGACGCACAGAGTTTTCCTCTTATCTAAGTTGAGTCGGCTCAAGAAGGCTCGAGATGGCTCAGGGTAAATGGCTGTAATGCCGAGCATACGCTGCAGCATTGTTTCAGAAGCCGCCCGGCGATGCGCGGCCAGAATGCTTGATTCGATACCCGCACGGGTTAGGAGTAAATCCGAGGTAGCGTATGCTTCGTAGCTATTGCGAATGAGGATCATTATCATCTAAAATATTAATCTTCACGTAAAGGTAAGTAAGGATATCAGGATAGCGCGGTTTAGTCGGCACACAGGGCCGCGTCGTTACTCAGGTGCGCTCTTTGGCCAAAGGCACCAGGCATTACTGCTCTGCACTAATCACTTCTGCTTACTAGTCACTACTGCTCTCAACGATTCTCAATGGCTCTCAAACCATCTATCTGCCTATCTATCTGCCTATCTATCTGCCTATGGGGCTTATCAACCTATGAAAAATATGACCATTCACGCACTTCTTTCGCAAACGACGCTGCACAAGCATCGCCTCATCTCTCAGCGCGCTATGTATCTGCTTGGGGTGTCACTCATGGCACCGTGGCTGGCGGCGATAGCGCAAACCTCTGAAGCACAGTCCAGTATGGAAGCCAGTGTTGCGCCGCAGGGTGCGGCTCAGGTGTCGGAGAACATGGAAGAGGTCATCGTTAAAGGATCGTACTCATCCAATGTGTTTGATCTCGGTGTCTGGAATGCGCCGGTGCGTGAGATTCCTCAGTCCGTTACGGTGATAACCGAGCAGAACATGAAGGATCAGAATATGCAGAATCTGTCCGATGCGCTGCAAACCGCGACCGGCGTGACGGTGCAAAGCTTTGGTTCCGGGACTGCGAGCTTTTTAATACGGGGGTTCTCGACCAATACCATCAGCATTGACGGTGTGCGCACGTCAGCGTCTTCCGGTGGTACCCATGGCCACGGCACGCCCGACCTCATCCACTACCAGAGCGTCGAGGTGATTCGTGGTCCTGCGGGTCTGCTGGAGGGCGCCGGAGAGCCCGGTGGCTACGTGAATATGTCGCGCAAACGCGCCCGGGCTGATCGCGAGGTCACGCTAAAAGGCTATACCCAGTCGTGGGGTGGGTACCGTGGCGAAATTGATGCGACTGGCGCGTTGAATGCAAGCGGCAGTCTGCGCGGCAGAGTCGCGCTCGGTTATGAAGACTCGGATTCCTTCATCGATGAGGTTTTCAACGAAAAACAGCTGGGCTATGCGACGCTGGAATATGACGTCAGCGACAAGTTGTCGCTGGCGGCTGGCGCCATTTATGAGGATGTGAACGTACTCCCTGATGTTGGCGTTCCGACCTATGCTGACGGGTTTGCAGACCTTGACCGGGAGCTGTATACGGGCTCGCCTTTCAACTCGAAAAATAGCGAACTCTCTCGACAGTTTGCCGAGGCGCGTTACGCGTTTGCCAACGGGATAGAGGTCGTTGCGACAGTCACCAACACCGACAGTGACTTTGATTACGTGCTCAACTATACGGTGACGCCGATCAGTCGCGACACGGGGCTTTCGGGGCGATTTGTGATTACCCGCGACGAAGAGACGTCAGAACAGAGTTACGACGTTCACGCCACCATTCCCTTCACGTTAGCAAACCGGGAGCATTCGCTGATTGTCGGGGCGAATGGATTGTTCAGAGAGGATGATCAGTTCAGTTTGGGCGGCGGCCCTTATCCTGCGGTCAACGTTTTTGACCCTGGCTTATCCGACAACCCCGATCCTGCCGAATCAGTCGTTGAATCACCCGGACAGCGGATAGACACGGACGAGCGTGGATTTTACGTCAAGAGCACCCTGGCATTAACGGAGGCGGCTACGGTCATCCTTGGGGCGCGTTTTACAGAGACGTGGAAGACGGACAATGGGGTAACGACATCGGAGATTAATGATGAGGTGACTCCGTATATTGGATTTGTATACGACCTCAATCGTTCTATGAGCCTCTACGCCAGCGTCGCCGAGTCGTTTGCCCCACAAACAGCACGCACTATCGAAAATGAAGTGCTTGAGCCGCGCGTCGGTGAGCAATACGAGTTGGGTCTTAAAGGCGAGCTGTACAACAAACGCGCCAACTATCACGTGGCGATATACGAGTTGACTGACAATAACCGCGCCATTCCTGACCGTCGAGACTTTACCTTTTCCATTGCAGGGGGCGAGGTCCGCGTTCGCGGCTTCGAGGCAGAAATTTCCGGTACCGTGTCAGAGTCCCTGCAACTGCTTGCCGGGTATGCCTATACGGATACTGAAACCGTCAGAGATTTTTCACCCGAGTTGGAAGGAGAGGAGTTTTCGCCAGCTACCCCGGAGCACAGTGTAAAGTTCTGGGGTCGCTACGACATCAACCCGCAATGGTCCACGGGCCTTGGTTTTGAGTTCAGTTCCGGTGAGTTCACGCAGTTTGGGCCGCTGGAGCAGGGCAATTGGACCACCGTCTCCTTAATGGCTGCCTACCAGCCGACGGATAGCGTTCGCTTTGTTGCCAATGCCAAGAACATAACCGATGAAGAGTATTACTCGCGCGTCAGCGGCGCAGCGCGGCAGAATTACTTTGGTGACCCGCGGCAGTTTGAATTGAGTGTGGAAGTAAGCTTTTAGTGCGTTTTGTGCTTCAGCGCCCGATGAGGAATGAGGAACGAGGAATAGGAGTAAAGAGCGCATAAGAGCTCTTGAGAGACTCTTAGTACTTTGCATCCAGCCGGATCGCCCACGTGAGGGGGTCACCGAGCTGGCCCCTTGACGGTGTCGACGGATCTCTGCTGCCAAAGAATTGGAAGAAGTACTCCTCATCAAAGAGGTTTCTACCGATCGCTGTTATGGTGAAATTTTCATTGATTTGGTAGCCGATACGGGCATTGAGTAAAAGCGCTTCCCCCGCAAAATTATCGGGAACGTTGAAGGGCGAATTGTAGGAATCGGACTGATAGCTTAAATCCATGCCACCAAAGAAACCGTCTAGGCGGCTGTAGTCAAAACCAGCGTTAAAGGAAAATTCTGGGGCCGCCCCAAAGCTGTTGCCGTTGTAATTGGGCTGATTCACAGGGTCGAGAGGGCTGTCAGGGTCGAACCTAACATTCACAAATTCAAGAAACTCTGTCTTCGAGTAACCCGCTGAGAAATAGGTGGTAATGTCTGAATTAAGCTTGAACCTCAATTCTGTCTCGGCGCCGTACAGTTCTGCCTCGCCCGCGTTGTCTGTGAACCCGAATCCTGCCGCTCCCAGCACGCCCTCTGAAAATACTCTCACCTGCATATCCGTCCAACTGGAATAGAAGATGTTGTTGTTCCAGGTTAAACGCCCATTAAGAAATGAACCACGAGAAGAGAGTTCGTAATTCCATAAATATTCGGGGTCAAACGGTATTTGTTCTTGCGGATCATCAGGATTGTTCTGAGTACCACCCGCTCGGTAGGCCCTCTGAGCTACGAAGGCAGCACTGAAGTTATCACTTAGTAACCAGCGCACACCGATTTTCGGGAGATTGGCGTTGTAAGAGCCGCTGACTTCAAATGGATCTCCTTCTTGAATCTGGCTCTGCGCAATGATTCCAACTATTGCTGGGACTTCAGGCGGAAGAGGGAAGGGTTCCACGCTGGTTGAGGGCGCATTCGTTGACGTAAAGCTCTCGTCGTCGTAACGAAAACCAAACAGCACGCTAAAGGTGTCTGTGACATTCAGTTCGCCGTCGACGAACAAGGCGTGGTTATCCCTGTCGCCTTCACCCCCACCCATTCGGTTTAAGAAAACAGGGATTGGCGATCCGAAAGCAGAACCAAGCTCGAAAAGAAAAGCATCGCTGCCTGTTGATTGAACATTTGAGTAAAACCCGCCAAGTGAGACTCTCAACTTATCGCTGGTGTAGGTGAAACGGGCTTCCTGAGTAAAGGTTTTGTTCTCGTTAACACTCTCCGAAATGTTCAGCGCCTCAGGCGATAGGTCACCGTCGTTCACACTGCTGAAGTCTGTTTCCTGGTAAGTGGTGATGGATTGTGCAGAGATGTTTTCACTAACGTCCCAATTCAGATTTACTGACTGCAGGATGGTTTCAGTCTTGACGAAAGATTCAAGGTCTGTCGACGCTTCACGGTTGGCGTCACTTGCGTCTGGCAGTTCGCCTTCGACAACAGTTGGTATCGCCACGATGGGTTGACCCGACAGGTTTTCACCGTAGGTTGTTGTTGAGATAACTGAGAGATCGTCTGAAGGGTCGAACCGAAGCTTGAGCCGCAAGTTCGAGAGTTCAGTGTTGTCGTTGAACGTGTCTAAGAGTGGATTGCGCGTGAAACCCTCGGTTTCGCGGTAATCAGCGGCCACCCGAAAAGCCAGTTTGTCTTCAATGACTGGGCCACCAAAGGCGATAGCGCCCCATCTTTGGCCGTAGTTACCAACTTCGGCGCGCGCCTTTACCTCATTTTCATAGGATGGATCTTTGGTCCGCATGTAGATGGCACCTGCGAGCGAATTGCGTCCAAAATTGGTTGATTGTGCGCCGCGATAGACTTCGACTTGTTCCAGATCCCATGCACCGGTTGGCCCCAAACCTCCTCCGGGCCCATTAAGCGGGGCATCATCCACGAACACGTTCAACAGCGGGCCGGTGCCAGCCCGCGCAGGACCGCCCTGTCGAACGCCGCGTATAGCAAATCCGAAAGAGTTGCCCTGGTTCTGTCGATTGACGTTCGGAATACGCTGAATGATGTCGTACAGGTCGGCAAGCGGTTCACGTTCTATTTCCTCCCCTGTGGTCACAGCCACACTGGAGGTAATGTCAGCATAGTTAAGAGGTGTTTTCTGACCCAACACCAAAACTTCTTCCAGGACTGGTGTCGGCTCTTTTAATTGCGTTTCGGTGACGCTACTCGACGTACCATTCTGTGTTGTAGCGCTAACAACAAACACGCCTGATTCGGACCTTTTAGCCTCAAGCTGTGACCGCTCAAGCAGTCTCGCCAGCGCCTCTGCAGCATCGAGTGCTCCCTCGACAGCCGGAGCGTCTGCGGAAGCGACCAGCTCATCCGGTGCAATCACGTTGACGCCATAGGTTTCGGCCACCAGCGCGAGCGCATCTCGCAACGGGCCTGCAGGGGAGGAAAATTCCTTTGTCGGTGATTCGTCTGCATAGCAGATGTGTGTATCTGCGAGCAGTACCATGCCTAGCAGCAATAGGCCTCTGCTAATACCGATCAGTTGGCTAACGCGTTGAATAATCATCCTGAACCTATCGACACCCCTGTAGTTTCACTAGCGCTTCTGAGAATCAGTCGCATTTATATCCCTTAGACACGCAGGCGGAGTAAAGCGAAACCCCAGGAATGAGATTAATTCGTAATTGGAGCGATGATTGCTTTACGTGGAGCAGGTAACTGAAAGAACGGTGTTTGGATGCCCCCCACCAGCTTGCCTAAAGCGAAACTCTACGGGAGCAGGACCAGGTGCACCCGTGAGTCAGTCAGCGGAGGTCTCTATTTGAATTACCAGATCAAAGCGGTTCAATCAGCACATTGCCATCGTGGGCTTCAGTAACGCGTAAGGGCATGATGTCTGGCAGCGTTGTGAGTAGACCATCAATGTCACCACCGTCGAAAAAAGCAGTAACTTTTCGATTGGCGACTTCACCATTCGGATCAAGAAGAAGTAATCGACGGTGGCTATAGCGCTTTGCATCAGCAATCACTTCCGTCAGCGTGGCACCGGAATATCGCAGTCGGCGATCACGCCAGTCACTGATCCTCTCCAGCTCAATCATGCTTGGATCACTCAGTCCCTCAGCGGGATTCGCGTCTACTTGCTGTCCCTCTGTAAGTGACTCACTGGTGAAGATGGCTGATAACTCGCCAGAGAGGATGAGTGGATAGTGCACGCTGACCTCGCCCTCGGCGACGGCTACACGAGATACTCCACCGTTGTAACGAACATCAAACTCCGTGCCGATGGCAGTAGCTGTCAGTGACCCCGCCCGCACGGAAAACGGCCGACTTGAGTCAGGCGCCACGTCGAAGTAGCCATCGCCATTGATTAGTATTATCCGTCGAGCCTCGGTGGTGAAGCTGACTTCGGCCAAAGAACCTGCACCCAATGTGATGAGCGTGCCGTCTGCCAGACTATAGGTTGAAACCTGCCCTACAGGACTACTGTAGCTGAGCGCCTCTGTGTGCATCGGTGGCTGTGATGACGACCAATAAATACCAGCAGAGAGCATCACCATTGAGATCAATGCCATTGCGCTCACGGCAGGTTTGTAATGGAACGCTGACAGGAAAGCCGTCCTGATCGACCATAGCCGCTCTTGCCAACTGGGTTGCAGGTAAGCCGCTTCGATATCAGACCGCTGTAGTTGTCCCAGGGCCTGCCATACGGTTTCTGCTCGTTCGAAGGCCCGCCGATTGCGAACGTCGGCTTGCAACCAGGCGTGCAACTCCGCCCTCTGGGTGGTGCTAAAGTCAGGCTCGGCGAGCTTACGACGCCATTCATGAGCCTCTTTTCGAATGCGTGCTGCTGTAGAGTGTGTTTGTTCCATACTCGTTGGCGCCAGCATCAGCCGCTGCTATCTCTTTCCAGTACCGCATCTAGCTCAGCAACTGCCTTGCTGACGTGTTTGCTAGCCGCCGTGCGGCTGATGTGCAGGCGCTCAGCAACAGCGGTAAGTGACAGGCCCTCAACTCGGTGAAGCAGGAAGGCGCGGCGTCGACGTTCAGGCATTGTCCCCAGCAACTGATTAATGCGTTTTATCTGATCTTTTGCTTGTATGACCCTTTCCGGGTCGAATCCGTCACCCCGATCAGGAAAATAAAGCTGCTCTATCTCATAGTTATAGCGACTGTGAACGTCCTGAGACCGCATTTCGTTGAGAGTGAGGTTGCGCGCGATTTGCCAGAGAAAGGCTTGTTGGTTTCGTACATCTTCAAGGCCTCCCCTCTCTAAAACTCTTTGGAACGCCTGATGTGCGATGTCTTCTGGATCAGGTGGTCCCTTGCCAAACGACTTGCGCAATAGGGCAATGAGAGGTGCGATGGACTGCATATAGAGCCCGTTTAGATCCAGCTCTCCGGGAGGCGTTACTTCCGAAGCCGGCGCCGCAGAACCGTCGCACGCCGCAGTTCCACCGTCGTCAACGACAGTGGGGAAGCCCAAATCAATACGCGCTTTCTTGTCCAAAGAGTTGTTGCTTTATTCGTAGTTGTCGGCAGCTCAAAAGGCTTTGGGTAAGCTCAGTCAGAGGGACGGTATTAGAGAAAACAGAATGATAACGCTTTCTATTCGCATCATGGTGGCATGTCTACGCGGTTCGCGCAAACGACAGCGAATAGAAAACCTCCACGTACTTGCTAACGGAAAAACATCGTTGATGAGGAATGCGACGCGCTGGTCAGCGGCATGAATGCCTGCACATCGCGTATCGAGCATCAATCTGCCAAAGCGGTACACTGGGCGAATTCGAATTGGCAGGCAATGATGCTGACATTGTTATTAATCGAGCCATCAGAGAACACCCCCGACTTATGGAGGATCGCAGTACTAGCGGGTCGCGTCGGTGGTGTGCTCCATCGCACCCGGACACTGTGCCTGCTAGCGTTGCTTTGTGCAGTTGCGCCCTGGCCTGCAGATGCAGAGGAGTCGCCGCCGGCCATCGTTTGGCCCGCACAAGACGCCTTTATCGACGCTGACAACGGAATTGTGGTGTCGGGCCTGGCGCCCGGCCAGGTTATAGCCGTTCACGCCGAAGAGACGATAGGCGACACCGTATGGGCAGCTCATGCACACTATGTAGCGAACGAGAGGGGCATCATCGATACCAGAACGTTCCATGCGAGCGGCGGTACCTGGAGTGGAATCGACGCGAACGGATGGACATGGGCGATGTATCCTACCTCGCACTACGGCGCCTCGGTTTTTAACCAGGCCCGCGCTGCAAACCCGACCGACCCCAAACTCCACCCGGCAGATAGCAGTCTGCGACGAACCATCGAGCTCAGCATTAGGGATGCGGGCAGAATTGTGGGGCGAACCACAGTTTTTCGGAAGCGCCCTACAGCCGCCGCGCAGTATGAGGTGGACGAGACGAAACATCGCACAGTGCGAGGGCGCGTCTATCTTCCCAAGTCGTCGCAAAAGAAAGATGTTGGTGTGCTAGTACTGGGGGGATCATTCGGCGGCCTTCTTAAGCGCGAGCCGCATTGGTTTGCAGCGCGCGGATACGTCGCGATGAGCCTGGCCTACTTTAAATACGGTGATCTTCCGACCAGTGGTTCTCAGCTGCCGCTGGAGTATTTTGCAGAGGCACTGCAGTGGTTCCGCAGCGCCGAAAAAGTCAGGCAGGTTGTGGTGATGGGCCGTTCACGCGGCGGTGAAGCGGCGTTGCTTATCGCTAAGCATTTCCCGAAACTCGTGGATGGTGTCATTGCGCAGGCACCCAGTCACGTGGTCAATAACGGGGAGGGGGAGGCCTGGGGTGACTGGCTGACAGAGCCCCAGTCAATGTGGACTCTGGGTGGAGAGGACATTGCGCATGTGCCTTATGAGAAGAGCCAAACACAAGAGGCGATCCTGCGCAGAAAGCGCAGCATGCAGCGACTGCCTGGCTACGCGACCGCACCGGAGTATGGCGCTATCTGGAAAGACGCGAACAGCGTCTATTCGATCCCGGCAGCGCAGATTGCAGCACCCGTACTACTGCAGGCCGGGGGGCTGGATGGTATTTGGCCGTCGGTATGGGCCGTGGAGCAGTTAAAGGAGCAGTGCGCGACTTCGTCTTGTCAGCACTGGATAGTGGATGTTTTCCCTGATGGGGGACACGCCTGGGGAATGCCCGGTGAAATCACAACAGCACGCTCCTCGGTATTCGTTGACCAGGGCATCAAGGGCTTTGTCTGGCTGGGGGGAACGCCGGCAGGGAACGCCCGGGCGGCGCGAGCAGGTTGGGCCAGTGTGCAGTCGTTTCTGAACCGCTTGGACTCTAACGGATTCAGTCCTTAAGAATCTGCAAAAGGCTTTTGAGTAGCGGATCAAAATACTCGCGAAAGCCGCCTTGATCAGAAAATCCCAACCTGACGATGACCAGACGCATGCTGGGAACGACGAGGACGATTTGGTCCAACCATCCCAGGAAGTAGTAGGCGTCGGTGGGTACGCTTTGGAACGATCGCTGCGTGTTTAGCCAAACCTGCCCACCGTAAAACGGTGCAGCAGCGGATGGCATTGTCACTGTCTCCGTCCAGTTTGCCGGCCAGAGGGATTGTCCTTCCACCTTTCCTTCATCCAGAAAGAGCTGGCCGAGTCTGGCCCAGTCTCGTGCCGTGGCGTATACGAATCCCGAAATCACGAAATTGCCGGAATGATCCTGTTCCAGTACGAAGCTTTCGGCTCCCAGGGGCCTGAACAGACGGTCGTAGGGCCAGACGTTATGGTTCTGGCGGGTTGACTCATTACCCTGCCTGATCAGGGCCATCAGGCTTAAGGTATTGGTATTTCGGTATGCAAAGACAGCGCCAGGCCTATCCACTAACGGAGCTTGTAAGACAAGCTCTCTGGTGTCCTGGGGCCTGAAATATACTGACTCATGCTGGTGCGCGTCGGTGTAGTAGAGCGGGTCGCCTTTGCCGGGGTTTGCGAACTGCAGACCGCTGGCCATGTTGAGCAGATGCCGTGTCGTTATCGCGGATCGTTTGTCTCCGTGTGTGGACCACCGGGAAATTGGCGCTGCCTCGTCTATGTCAAAGCCAGGAGTTTCTTTGGCGAACACGCCTAAAAGTGCGGCGGCCACGCTTTTGCCCATGGACCATCCCAGCATGGGAACTGTGGGGCCAAAGCCAGTCGCATAGCGCTCGGCAACAATGCGGCCACCCTGCAGGACGATCACAGCTCGGGTGTTCTGTGCACCTGCGTCGGATTCCCCGTCGGCAGTGCTTTTAAATACGCGATCCAACCAGGCCGAAATTGCAGCGGACGTGTGATCAGGAAGTGGCTGATTGAGGAGCGGTCTTTCCACCGCTGCCAGGGTCGATTGCCGGGGCCTCCTCGGTGCGTCACGTACGGGCAATGTACAGCCGTGGCCCGGATTGTGAATTGCAAGGGCTTCTGTAGAGGCTGAGCCCTCGGTATTGGTGAGTGTGACGGTCTCACGCTCAGTGGCGATGGTCCAGGCTGTGTGACTCCAATCATGGAAGGTGTATCCACGCCATTGGAGATCATCACGTATAACGTCTTCGGCTAATCGACCACTGACAAAAACACCACTGCACAGTAGCTGAGCGTGCAGGTGCAGGGAGTTTACGCGTCTCTGCTCATCTAAAGCGCGTTTTGAGAGCGCATCTTCTGCCAGAGAGAGTGGCGGTGTGACCAAAAGCACTGCAGCCAGAAATAAATGGGAGATGGCGAGAGTGAGCTGCATGTGGCGGCACCTGTTGGGGGTGGAACTCCCGGCTAAGAACATCGCATAACTATGCGCTAGGGGAAAAGGCTTGTGCAAACTTCCGCATCAAGCTTATGCACAGATGCGATATTTACAGACGGTGTCCTGTTGATAGACCGCCCGATTCAGGTTAGTAAGTGCCCAAGACTTTCTAACTGTGTGGAGACGAAGCGCATGAGCTATCTCAATGGCCGTGTCGTAGTGATTACAGGGGCGGGCAGCGGCTTTGGAAGGCTGGTTGCGCAGAAGGCTGCTGGCAGAGGTGCCAGGATAGTGGCATGCGATGTCAACGAATCTGCGCTACAGGAGACCCTGGAGTCCATCACGTCTGCGGGGCAGGCCGCGATGGGGCAGTCCGCCGACGTCACCGTTGCCACAGACCTGAATTCCGTAGTCAGTGCAGCGGTGGAGGCTTATGACGGTGTGGACGTGCTGATTAACAGCGCCGGCATTATGCCGCTGGCGTATTACAGCGATCATGCTAAGGCGCTGGACGCCTGGCACCGTTGTATCGATATCAATTTTAAGGGTGTACTCAACGGAATCACTGCGGTGTACGACCAGATGATCGCTCAGGGTCGTGGTCACGTGGTGAACCTATCCTCTATCTACTCAAATTTCCCGCTCGCGGGTGCTGCGGTGTACGGGGCCACCAAGGCGGCAGTCAATTTTCTGTCCGATGCGTTACGGCAGGAGTCTCAGGGCAAGATCAAAGTGACTACCGTACGACCGACAGGAATCCCCATTACCGGCATCTCTTCCGAAGTCGTGAACATCGAGGCGGGCGCCAGTATTGTCGGTCTGCAGGGTGACGTGTTTGCCGAGCGCCTGGGTGCGATGATGTCCGGGGATGGCGAAGCTGGCTGGACCAATGCCGGCAGCATAGAGTACTTCATGTTGTCGCCAGAACTGCTCTGCGACCAGATTCTCTATGCCATCGATCAGCCCTGGGGTGTTGTTATCAGCGACCTGACCGTGCGCGCCAGTGGTGAGGTGTTCACCGTCTAGTCGTTCTCTAGTCGTTCTCCAGCAGCGTTCCATTCGCTCTCTAAGTTCAGTCTAGCTACGACCTGGTCATCGGCATAGCGCCTGTTTAAAGCGTCACGCATCCGACTTGACATCTTACCGACCGGTAGGCTAAAACTTACCAATCGGTAAGACCCAGTCCTCGTCTTCTGCCGATGCACGATGAAGTACTGCATGATGCTCAAGTGTCGACGGTACTGCGGCGATTGCACTAGGTCACCCCAATGGGCACTCGCAGACTCAGGCGCCATTGATAGAGGTTTTTATGTCGCACGCAGATTTTCAAATCTACACCGCCGCTACCATGAACGGCTATAAGCCCGTCATTTTTCTGGAAGAAGCGGCCGTTCCCTACGATTTAACGGTAGTGGAGTTTGCCAGGGAAGAGCAGAAAGCGCCGGAATATCTGACACTGAATCCCAACGGCAAGATACCGACCCTGGTGGACCACACCGAGAATCGTGCGATTTTTGAATCCGGTGCCATTCTTTGGCACCTGGCGTCGAAGACCGGTCAGTTTCTGTCATCAGACCTGGTTAAACAGTCGGAGACGATGCAATGGATGTTCTTTCAAGTGGGGCACGTTGGGCCCATGATGGGTCAGGCCATGTATTTCCAGCGCATTGCGGCGCCCAACGGTCAGGAAGAGCCATTTGCAATCCGGCGCTATGTAGACGAGAGCCGACGACTGATGGAAGTATTGAACACGCGCCTGTCGGGTCGTGAGTATATTGTTGATGACTATTCAATTGCCGATATGATGATTTACCCGTGGGCGCGCGCCTACCCCTGGGCGTATGTGGAGGTCGACGATTTACCTCACCTGACCGCCTGGTTCGACCGCATTGATGCGAGACCGGCGGTGCAAAAGGCGCTGACCATCCCTGTCGCTCGACCACAGTTCTGGGATGCTTCTGCAGATGCTGGCGATTTTCTGAAGGAAAATGCAGCGCGTTTTTCCAGCGACGTCAAAAAGGACTAGCGGAAGGCTTCCTTCGAAAAGCTGCAGGTCTTCGTAGAGAGGCCGCTAAAAGTTCAATGGAACCTGAGTGACCGAAGCGTACCCTTTCACCATCGCATCGACGTCACTGGTAGGCGGCGCATCGGGTTCCGCAGAGCAATCCGTCGCGAAGATAGCGCCGGGCCCGCCCGTGGGCAGCGCATTCCCCAATGGCACCTGAACCAGTTCGCGCATGTTACCTGCAGTACAGCCAGGTACGTTGAAGCTGGTCACGGTGGAAGCGCTCGCGATGCCGCTTAGCAATGCACTGCGATTACTTGTTATCCAGTCAACCACCAGCGCCGCGGCGGCGCCGAAATCCTGCGTGGCGGGCACTAGCCCAGCACTGACGGCAACGGCAGGTACGCCCGCGCGCGCCGCCGTTCGCGCAGCGCCGACTGTGCCCGATAGTGCAGCAAAAGGTCCCACATTCTGTCCGGCATTGACGCCTGATACGACAAGGTCAGGCTTTATCGCCAACTCGTTCAGGGCGACATTCACCGCATCCGCAGGGAATCCAAACACAGCCACGCTCTGGTAACCGCTGACGGTGGCGGAATCCTCACGCTCCAGTTTACCGTCTGTTGTGCGGTCCGATGAGCCGCTCTGGTTCTCTGCGGGTGCTACAACCTTCACATCCACATCATCCATCGCAACTAACGCGTTAACGAGCGTATCGATTCCCGGCGCAGCTATACCGTCATCATTAGTGACCAGTAGGGTCAGCGTTGGCGGCGGCGCAATCGGCGCAACGGAGTCATCCGAACAACCTGTGCAGAGAGCGATTGCAACTAGCAATAAGAACAGAAAGCGATATGCCATAACAGGCCCCTGAAAACACTATGTAAATGAAGTGTATTACCAGTTCGCTCAGTAGCAGCGCAATGGTGTCCCAAGCGAGTTGCTAGATCAGATATTTGAACGAGCGCGGATGGATGGAGAGTATAGGAGGTATAGATGGGACGTCGAGATTAATTGCTCGTTTAGAAAATAGCGTCTGAACCAGAAATGGGGGAGGCGGCTGACGCCGTACTCGTGGTGAGTAGCCGCGGTGCGGTTCTTACACATCATTTTTGCTTGCCATCGAAGTCTGACAGAAGCAGCTGATTGCTCAGTGCGTCCCTGCTGATCTATAACGGTCAGCGTGGCTCGAATTACAGGGGTACGGTCATCCGCACCACCCACTCACATCCAGCACATACATCTGTCGCTGCCCCTCGTGCACGGAGTCGATGCACACCTGTGTGCCGGCGCGGTTCCAGCGCGGGTGCAGGTCACAGCGGTTGATCTTGCCGAGATCCGGGTCTGCATAGAAGCTGCCGATGTCGTGGCGCAGGCCTGTTGCGGTGTCGTACAGGAACAAGACGCGCTCATGGGACTGGTCGTCCGGGTAGGTGTCGCTGAGAATCCACCGGCCATCGGGTGAATAGGTCATATGCCCGTTCTCAGTCAGCACATCAGCGCCAATGACGGACACCTCCTCGCTGCGATCCCGGTAGAGGTGGTAGTGAATAGCACCGTTGTGCGGGCTCCAGGTGATAATCTCCTCGGCGTTGCGCCAGGCCGGGTGTGAAATTTGATACTCGGATTTTTCGTAGTCGAAGGTGCCCACCGCGTCGGGGTCAAAGCCTTCCTCTAGCTGGGGCAGCGGATGGTCAGAACACTCTAGCAGTCGCAGGTCGCTGCCATCGAGATTCATGGTAATCAGGCGGTGCAGGAAGCAGGTCTCGTCTTCGACCCGCTCGGTCCAGCGATGCAGGAACAGCGCCCGCTGTGAGTTGGGAGCAATCTCGATATGCGATACCCAATGCACGGCGCGCTCCATCGATGCAACCGGGTGAAACTGCCGGAGCTGCTGGTAGCTGCACACCAGTTGATACTCGCCGCTGCCCAGGTCCATGCAGTAGATGCCATCATCGGCGGGGGCCAGCGGCATGCGCTGGTACGGGTTTTGCGCCTGGTAACCAATGGTTTCATGGGTAATAAACAGCCGCCGGTAATCGACGCAGAGCCCGAACCGGCTGTCGGGAGATACCACGTACACCGGCAACGGCAACTGCCGCCGCCCCAGCGTATCTGCGTTCACAATCTCCGACCCAAACTCTGGATAGGGATGGCCGGGATTGTGCGCGCGAATGTTGTACAGCGCCTGCCGTTCATCGACACCGTCGAGCCACTGGGACTGGCAACCCATCTGCCAGTTCCAGGCCGTGGTTTCGCCAAGCACGGTGAACTCGCCCTGGGGCTCGCGACTGTCGTAGTAGCCCACCAGAGCACGATCGCTGAGGCTTAGATCCGCCGTCATCATGTTGACGCGGTTGGCCAGGATATAGCGGTCGTTCCTGTCCCAGCTGCTCTTGTTGTAGTAGCCAAAGAAATGGTGGCGGCTGCCGTCGCCCAGGCGCAGGGTAGGGCAGGGAGCGGGCAAGATCTTACTTTCTGCCATCGAAGAAAACCTCTATCATCAGCGGCAAATAATTGTACATTTGTACAATTATGTGTCCAGACGGATCAACAATTCTTTCTGCACTAACGCCATGTTCAATCGCATACCACCGTATATCTGGACGCTGTTCAGTCTGCTCGCAGGGCTCGCCCTCGGCGGCCTGCTTGGAGAGCGACTGTCGGGCGTATCCCAGGCCACCCACACCGGGCTCAAGCTGTTCATCAAGGTGGTGCCCATCCTGATCTTCGTGGCGCTGAGTCCGGCCATTCACACGTTGGTGTCACGTGGCAGCGGCGGCCGGCTGGCGATGGGCGTTGTCTGTTGGTACATGCTCACCTCCTTCTGCGCCGGACTACTGGGCGTGGTGCTGTCATCCATGCTGTTTGATATCGAGTTCAGCGCGGGAAACTCTGATCTCTATAGCGAGGCTTCCACCATGCTGGGCACCCTGAACAGCGATGCTGGTGCCTCCCTTCCTCTGCTGTCGATCTTGGCCGCGGTGGTCGCCGGGCTGGTTGCTCATCGGCTGTCGCCGTTGCAAGCCCTGCTGGAGCGCTTTGAGCATGGCATGATGAACGCGACCGGGGTGCTCAGCCGGGTAATGCCGTTCATTGTGTTCTTCCTCGGCGTATCGCTAGGAGTGAACGTGGGCGCCAGCGAGAGCCTGGGTTATTACCTGCTAATGACGATCTACACGCTGGTGCTATGCACTATGTGGCTTGCGCTCTACCTGCTGATCGTTATCCGCATTCTCGCGCGTCGCCCGCTGGGCCCGGTATTGAGGGACTATCTCTTTCCCACCGCAGTGTTTGCCGCGGGCACCTGCTCTTCGCTCGCTACCCTGCCGGTCAACCTCGGGAACGCGCGTCGCTACGGCGCAGACCCGGAGGTGGCCAATTTTGTGATTCCGATTGGCTGTGTGATCAACATGGATACCAGCGCCCTGGCCTATGTGGCCTACGCGCCCTTCGTGATGACGACGGTTTTCGATATGCCGATATCCTGGATGGCACTGTTGATGGCCTGGCCGGCTATCGTGCTGTTTACCATCGCCGCCCCCGGCCTGCCCGCGGGGATGGGCACGGCCCTGTGGAGCTCTACCCTTTTTGCTGGTCTGCTGGGCCTCCCCGAAGATGAGAAGGTGCTGTTCATCACCACCTGGATTGCGCTATCAGGTGGCTTGCCCGATATGTTGCGGACGGCGACCAACTGCACTTGTGATGGCTTAACGGCGATCCTTTTCAGCCGCTCCAGGGAATCTGGTCCAACTCCTGGTTAACTCACGGTATGGGCGTACCCTGGGCACTTTGCCCCTGTGGAGGCTGCGAAGTACTACTCGAGTACGGCCAGGCGGGTGCACCTAGCGGACGCGAATCGCGCCGCGAAACTCGTCTGGAAGCCGAGCAATCCTCCGCTGACCCCGTAGCTCACGCGTAAGCTTCCCCGTCAAGTGGGCAGTTCGAAAGTAATGTTCCGGGCGGGCTGCTCTCTATGACCTATGCCCCAGAGGTAATCCACTCCTCATGAGAGTGTCCCTATAAGTTGATGACGAGGAGTACTCGGGATGAAGCAGAAACAGTCTATCCCCCGTTAAGTGGGAAGAACCGAAGAGCCCAACCATTTGAATGTGCAAGGGAAAAAATCTGTGAAGTGGTAGCTACGGGTGGACTTGAACCACCGACCCCAGCATTATGAATGCTGTGCTCTAACCAGCTGAGCTACGTAGCCACATCAGTTCTGATAGCGCCCCGAAGGCGTTTTTTCAGCGCGCGGACCCGCGATCGCGAGAGGCGCGAATGGTGCCGATTTTCGCTATCCAAGTCAATATGTGGAGTGTGCGGGATATTAGTCTCTGAAGGTGTCGTCCACGTCCAGCGCGGCAGGTTGACTGCTGTATAAGGCGGCCCGGCTGTCACCCCGTTCTACCAGGGCATAATCGCCAGCCTTGACATGCACATGCCCGCCGGCGTTCTGGATCCAGATCTCGCCTTCCTGAACCCCCACGTACAGGCCATTCATATCCACCGTTGAGTCGCAATCCATGTTGCAAAAACGCAGCAGGTAATCAGTGCCCAGAAGTCCCACCGTCGCCACGGGGGCAATGATCTGATAGTTCGCCTGTACGTGACTTTTTCCAATATCGCCCGAGCGGGCGCGAAAGCCGCCCTTCAATAACCGCAAAGTCACTTTACCGTCGCCTGCACCTCTGGCGATGGGGTCTCGAGTGCGGCTCGGTCGACGATAGTCCTGCAGCGTAAGCGCAGAATCGGGCAGCAATAACATGCGAGCGCCATCCACCATATCTATCTGCACGATGGCATTCGCCCCTGTGCGCAGCGTGTCGCCCTCGAATATGAACGACCCTTCGCTAAGCGCTGTTGTGGGTGCGGCGCGTTCGACGGAGCTGGGTCCCAGGGCATAGCTCACCGTACCGGCCAGATCTGCGGCCAGCGCCGGGGGTGCTGCCAGGCCCAGCAGTACCAGGGCAACGAGGCATGTGTGGGTAGCTCGTATCATTAGCAGTGACTAGCTATTACAGGTGCTCTGTATAAATTCCAGAGCACTACGTTACGCCTACCCGCCGCAATGGGCCGATAATCCGGGCGGAATTGTGAACCGGTTCACACTCCCCAGTGGGTCTTCAGGCTATTTGCTGGTGGCGACGAAAACACCGTCCCAGTCGGGGGGAGGGGGGGAGTCCAGAAACGCCTGAATCCTCTCCAGATAAAGTGCATAGAGTGGTTGCGGGTGACGTTCTGCCAGCCGCAAAAAGAGGGCTTGTGCCTGCTGGAAATCGGCCTTGCGGTAATGCGCGAGCGCTTGCTGGTACTCCTGCAATTCCTCGCGCAGCGCTTCGTCGGCGTCAGCGTCCCGGCAGAGTGGCTCGTAGATGGTGATGGGCACGTTCTTGCCTTTCACGCGAATCAGATCCAGCTCACGCAAGCAGATGCCACTGACCTGGTCAGCGGTCTCCTGAGAGATGATGATATCGGCGCCATAGTTCTTGGTCTGACCTTCCAGTCGGCTGCCCAGGTTTACGACGTCCCCCATGACGGTGTACGCCATGCGGAATTCTGATCCCATGTTGCCAACGTTCATGGGGCCTGAGCTGATGCCAATTCCCACTTTAATCTCTGGCCAATTTTTGGCGGCGAAGTCCTGGGTTACCTGCTGCATGGCTTCTACCATGGCCAGCGCTGCGTCCAGTGCATTTTGCGCATGGGACTCATCTCGCAGGGGTGCGCCCCAAAATGCCATGACCGCGTCGCCCATGTATTTGTCAATGGTGCCGCGGTTGTCGTGAATGATGCGGGTGATAGGCGTCAAAAACTCGTTCATCAACTGCGTTAACTCACTGGGCTCCAGACTCTCCGAAATGGTGGTAAAGCCACGCACGTCTGAAAACAGTACGGACATGTCGCGGTTCTCACCCTCCAGACTCAGCTCCTCGCCGCTTGCGTCAATCTCTTCTACGAGTTCAGCCGGAATGTACTGCCCAAACAAACGCCCCAGCCGCTGCTTGCGCCGGCTTTCAACAAAGTAGTCATAGATGATTTGTATGAACGCCAGGGTGAAAATCGCTGCCAGCACCGAGGACAGCGGCAGAATAAGTTGCTGTGCCGTCCACAGATAGAAGTTCAGCGCCACATTGGCAAAGACGACGGTGAGGATAAACACGGACGCCGCCACCGGCGAAAGCAGGGGAATCAGCGCGGCCAGCAGCACAAGGTTAACGGCGATAAATACGGCCTCGATTCCAGCGACATAGGGCGGACTGCGCATAAAGCGCTGATCCAGAATGCCCGACGCCAGGTTGGCATGAATCTCTACCCCGACATAGGCGTCTGCCACCGGCGTGGCGCGCAGATCCAGTAGACCAGCGGCACTGGTACCGACAAATACCAGCTTGTCCTGGAGCCGTTCCAGAGTCGCTTCCTGATTGATGACATCGGTTGCGGAAACATAGGCGAAGCTGCCCTGACGACCCCGAAAGGGAATATACACCTGCAGCTTCTCATCGGTGGGAATACCGATATCGCCAATCACCACCTGCTCCAGGGTAAGGCCGTTGCGCTCGGTATCACTGGCAAAGGCAAACTGCAGGGGTGGGTTGCCGAGATACAGGCGTGCAGCAGCCATTCCCAGGGCTTCGAAAACGTCGCCCTGATACGCCTGCAGCAGCGGCGTAATGCGTGTGACGTCATCGAGACGTGGATAGCTGAAGAACGCGCCGAACTCGCTGGCTTCCTGAAGCGCATCGAAGTTTCCGACGAAACCCGCAGCGGTATAGAAGGGCAGGTTTATGCCGTCGAGTTGCTCTGCAAACAACGATGGCAATGGCAGCAGCCCCGCCTCTGCCTGTTCCCGCTCGGGGACGAATTGCTTGAAGGCAAAGCCGAGAATAACGTCTCTCGCCACCACGGACTCGGCAAAAAGCTGGTCGGTCTGCCAGCGTTGCTCCAGCTGATCAAACGGCAGGGCAGGTTCTGACGCTCGCAGCTCCTCAATGAGTCGCAGGGCGGTGGACTCTTCTCGCTCCGGGAACGCCATATCGAAAGCCAGAACCCGTACACCATAAATATCAAACAGGTTGTTCACGAGTGTGGCCATCTTATCCCGTTGCCACGGGAAGTGTCCCTCCGCGGCAATGCTGCGTTCATCGATATCCACGATGACGATCCGGTCATCCAGGGTACCCGGCATATTCCAGCGCAAGCGGACGTCGTACAGGTACTCCTCGATCTCATCCAGCAGGGGAATTCGTGCGCTACCGCTGATATGCAATAGTGCGAAAAACAGAACGGCCAGTGCCGCCGTCACATGAAATCCGTAGGTCTTTATCGCTGCCATCTCGCCTTTCGAGAGGCGTCAGTTTATCACGGGGAATTCCGGGTAAAGCAGGTGCGTGCTAGGCTGTAATCATGATGTTCCACCTCAAATCTGTGGTCGCTGCTGATACCTGCGCAGAAATCTGTAGCAGGCTGGCGACGGCGTCATTTATTGACGGCGCGGCCAGCAGCACTGACAAGGAACACGTCATCAAGAATAGCCTGCAACTACCGCTGCGTGACCCTATCGCACAGGAGATCAGCAAATCTCTGGGCGATGCTTTGCAGCAAAACCCCGCGTTCATAAGTGCCGCCTGGCCTCGCCGTATGACACCGCCCCGTGTGAACCGCTATGACGCCGGCATGTACTACCGCGAACATCTCGACAACGCCATCATGGGGGGTGCAGCGAGTCCACTGCGGACTGACCTCGCTATGACGATATGCCTGAATGATGCATCGGAATACGAGGGTGGAAGTCTGGTGGTCACGATAGACGGGGAGACACGAAGCTGGCAGGGCGATGCGGGTGATGTCCTGGTCTACCCTGCGGGTTGTCTGCACTCCGTGGCGGAAGTGACGGCGGGTAGCCGGTTGGTCGCAGTAGCGTGGATAGAAAGCCAGATACGGGATGGAACGAAGCGGCAGGCGCTTTATGACCTGGATAAGGCACTGGACATGTTGGTAGATCAGGGCTGTGAGCGTGAGCCGCAGCTGCTGCTAAAACAGCTGCGGGGTAGACTGCTGCGCATGTGGTGCGAGCCCTAGGGCGCGCTAGACAATAAAGATATCTCCAAAGAGTGGCTCGTCCGAGTCATTAGTTGGAAACAGCGCAACGGTAAACGCCGATATTTCATTGATCGTCACAGAGTTTAACCCGCCGATACTTACGCCTTTATCGGCATCATTGTTGATAAATGCCATCACCAGAGCTGTGCTTGTTGAGCCTTCACTCGCTCTAGTCACTATACCGAACGCAATAAAGTTCGCGTCTACGCTGGTGGTTAGAAGTCGGGTCGTTGGTGGCGTGGCTACCAGTATCGTCTCGCCGTACTCTGTCACCGTCCACGCCGGGGGGTTGGGTACCTTCAGCTCGATTCTCGTTGGGGCGAGCACACCGGACAGTGCCCGAGAGAAGGCTCCTGCAAAGTCGTAATCTGCCGCATTAGGCAACGTGAGATTGTTTCCTTGTATTCCACCGTCAGCAAATATTGGAACGGCTACGTTCGGCAGCGCTTGCAGAATGTCAGCGGCTGCGCTGGTGCCAACTCCACTGAACTGATAGCCGTAATCACCGTACTCTGAAGACTGCAGCGCGAAGAAAACATCACTGCGCTCAAGTGCGCTACCGTAGGGCGAACTCACCCCGTAGGTGGAAAACAGCGCCGCGTTTGGCAACGCTCCACGCGCAATTTCGATAATGTCACTACCGGTATCGAAGTCAAAAATGGTATCGCCAAACTCACTTTGCGCAGCAAAGGTGAAGACATCCTGACCCGACCCGCCGGTGAGATTGTCCTGGCCATCGCCACCAGAAATCGTATCGTTGTCCATGCCGCCATCAATGGTATCGGTGCCTGCGCCACCCTGTAGAACATCATCACCGTAGCCGCCCACGAGGATATCGTTGCCCTCGCCGCCCTTCAGCGTATCTGCACCTTCCAGGCCGTATAACTGGTCGTCAGCGTCGTTGCCGATGAGAACATTGGCGTTGAAGTCACCAGTAATCAGGTCCTCACCATCGCCGCCGGTAACGTTCTCTATATTGAAGAGTTGATCAATGCCAGTGTCCTCGCCGTCAGCCTGGTCTGAGGACAGGCTCAGGTTGATAACAAGATCACTGACGGTGCCCGAATAGTCGGCGGTATCGTTGCCCGCGCCACCGTCGAGATAATCATCGCCATCTCCGCCGGACAGGGTGTCGTTGCCGTAGCCGCCATAGAGGAAGTCGCCGCCTTCCTCGCCGTACAGCTCATCATCGCCGTAGTCGCCGTACAGGATGTCACTATCAAAGCCGCCATAGAGCGTATCTGCGCCGCCCAGGAAGCTATCAGCGCTGAAGTCTCCGTACAGCACGTCTTCACCGTCTTCGCCATAGAGGGTGTCGTTGCCATAGCCGCCATACAGGTCATCGCCGCTATCGCCACCGTAGAGCGCGTCGTTGCCCGCGTCACCCCAGAGCTCGTCATAGCCATAGGCGCCGTACAAGTCGTCGTTTCCATCTCCGCCAGAGGCGTAGTCGTCGCCGGTCAGTCCGTAGATGGTGTCATTGCCGCTGAGGCCGAAGAGCACGTCGTCGAATACGTCTTGCGCGTCGCCGAACAGTGTGTCGTCAGGCGTTTCGTCCTCAACCCCCAGAACGATATCGCCCTCGATATTAAAGACCGTGTCGACGCGCGACTGGCGCAGGTCTAAAGAGCCGTCGTAGAACGCCTGCAGATGGCCAAACACCTGCATAGCAGAGCCAAACGCGTTGTAACTGTTAAAGCGTAGAAAGTCTTCATCAGTTTCAATATTTCCTTCGACGCCCTCGACTTCGTCATAGACGATATTGTTGATGGCGGGCAGTCCAAAGAAATTGTTTTCAGTAAGACCGTTAGAGACAAAGGAGTCGGAAAGCGGGCTTTCTACGGAGACGCTGCCAAAGAGCTCGGACTCCGTTAGATTGATGGTCAGCCCAGCGATACCATCATAGGCATCACCAAAGCCATCAAACTCTATCAGCGTCTCCCCTTCGCTACCGTCAATCGCGATATCAGCGGGGTTGCGGCCCGCTTCCAGTAGTGCGCGATTACCCAACAAGTCCGGCGAGACAAAGCTCACATCGATAGAGCCCAAATCGGTGCTGGAAAAAATGCCTGTGAAGTTGGCGATGTCAATAACATCCAGACCCTCTTCAAAGGTTCCGCCGATATTCACGGTGCCGCCGCTGGAGACAACGTCACTGTCCAGAATGTAATAATCGGTAGCGCCGTCAAAGGTGACGAGGTCGGGCTCTCCGACATCATCCGCAGTGTATTCAATGCTATCGGGGCCTGCGGTAGCAATGTCATCAAAGCTCACAAAGTGTGTGAACTGCACAGGAATGCCCTGAATCAGGAAGGACGTGCTATCGCCCGTATTGAGCAGATTCAGATCGTCTTCCAGGGCGCGAAGGCTTGCTGCATCGTCGTCTACAAATAGGTTGGCAAAACCCATCGCGTCGCCGCGTTGATTGAGATAGTCCCCTACGTTCGTATCTCCATCAAGGAACAGACTGGCGCTGCCTTCGACCCCGATAAACGTTGCTGCATCCAGCGCATTGAACTCCAGCGGTCCATCAACTGCATCAGGGTAGGCCGTGGTTTCGCCGTCCTCAGAGAACAGTGCGACGTCCAGAAACAGGCCCAGTGCGTCTGAGCCATCATCAATCAGGTCAAACCCGGAGAGTATGGAAAGAACGTCCTCGTCGTAGCTATTGAGGCTGGCAAGTGCATCGTCAATAGCGGTGGCGTTGTCACGAACTACCAGGTCAACATTGCCGGGATTTTCAAGTCGCTCCAGAACCTCGGCCTGGAATCCTGCACCGCGACCCACCGTATCCAACTGGTCGGCTGTGGCAATCAGGTTGAAATCCGCTTCAACGTTGACACTAATGCTCTCCAAGCCCAGCGCCACGATGTCATCAAAGCTGAGCTCAAGTGCGTCATCACCGCCATCGAGCACTTCGATACCCGTGACTGTCAAACCAGCCGTAAGCTCAATAGGGCTGTCACCGGTCAGTATTGAGGCAAGCTCGTCGGTTGTGCCACTGAGAATGATCTGCGTGGTATTGGGAAGATAGCCATTGGTAAAGGCAGAGGAGTTCAGGTTGGTCAGGGAGTCGACCACAATGACGCCGTCCACGGCACCGTCCGGAATCGTACCGGACAGCGTTGACAGCGAGGTTACCGAATCGCGCAAAATGTAAGAGTCGACGTCTTCTGGCAGATCCTCATTACTGATCGCCGTGACAATTGTGGCGATGGTGTCCTTCACGCCAAACAACGTCACTGCGGTATCAAACCCTGTGCCGCTCAGGCTGGTATCTGCTGCCACCAGGTTTATAACGGAATCCACAACGCGGAAACCATCATCAGGCGTAAGAGCTATGAAGGCTGAATCTGCCGTGGTGATCCCGTCTGCGAAGGCTTCGATGTAGCCCTGGATATCGTCTTCAACGTAAAAGTCTACTGTTCGGTCGTCATCGGGCGCAGAAATTCCCCCGGCGCTGATGTAGTCCTGGATCGTGCCAAAGACTTCGATATCGCTCACATCTGAAAACAGCGAAGCTTCGTCGTCAAAAATATCCAGGGGTATGCGCAGAGGTTCTTCGGAGCTGGTGCTCACCTGAATGCTGGCGATACTGTCAAACAGGGCAAAAGATGGCCCGTTCAGCAGCGCTTGAATATTCTCAGGCGTATCGACAATGCTGATTTCAACGTCGCCATCGCCGAACACGTCGCCAACGCTGTCGCCGCGCTTGGCCAGGGAAAGAGCCAGCTTCTTAATACTGTCTACATCGTCTTGAACATCAACCAGGGTGCTGCCGCCGAGATTAAACCCAACATCTTCGCCGGCGTCCAAATCCTCAGCGAGGCTGGCAACAAAGCCGTCGCTCAAGGTGAGCAGACCGCCGTTGAGTGTTAAAGGCCCATCGTCAAACAGCTCGCTGCGGTAGTGCGTGCTGACCACCTGCGACCCCGACGAGAATCGGATAATGCCGGGTTTGTCTAGTTCAGTAGGCATGATCTATAACCTTTTCGCGAAAGCCGCTCGCATTAATCAGAGATTTGCAGCGCTGCCGCGCCGCTCAATGTCGTCGTGGCGGCGCTGCTGGTGCCAGGAGCAAGGCCGCGCATAAACCAGCTCATGCCGGCCGCCCCCGGCGCTCTGCCGGCGCTGAAGTTCGTAAAGAAACCGGTGAAGGCGCCATCGCCATTACTGACCGTACCAACGCCAGTCCCGCTGGTAATTGTTACCGTTACATCGTCCAGTGTGCCGTTAAACGTGGCCGAGCTGTTAATCCCGCCGGACCCGCTGCCCTGCCAGGTGGCGACACCGAACCCATTGTTTACCGTCACATTGATATTGGCGTCGATTTCCATATTGGTGAAGTCTGCATCCAGATTCACATTGCTGATGGTCACATTGTCGACCCCAGGCTGGCTATCCGAGGGTTCGAAGCCACCATAGAAGTTATAGCTCGCTGTGCCAGTAACCGGTAGGACCGGCGCGGTGCGCCGATCTCCGGTTTCTCGGACATAGTGCAGGTACTCACCGGTATCCAGCGCTTCAATGCTGCCGCCATTGCTGTACTCCACGCCCCAGCGACCCCATTGCAAATCAAACGTGGTCGAGGAAAACGTCAGCACTTCAGTATTGGTAGTGGCGCTTATTGCTGTATCGGTGCCGTCCAGGAAGTTCAGCGAACCATCAAACCCTGTCAACGCGCCCTCTGAATTTTCTGTCAGGGAGGCTGCTGTGCCCTGTTCGGCATAGAGTACGCCATCGACTGCAACGGCGAGACCGCGCAGAGTGTCTGGTCCTGGTGCCGGTGGCGTGACGGGATCAGGTTCGGGCTCCGGCTCTGGTTGAGGCTCGGGCTCTGGTTCAGGCTCGGGCTCAGGTTCCGGCTCGGGCTCAGGTTCCGGCTCGGGCTCAGGTTCCGGCTCGGGCTCGGGTTCAGGCTCGGGCTCGGGCTCGGGTTCAGGCTCGGGCTCAGGTTCTGGCTCGGGCTCAGGTTCTGGCTCGGGTTCTGGTTCTGGTTCAGGCTCAGGTTCCGGCGTGAGATCCTCTCCAGTATCGGGGTCCGTGGGGCGACCCTCATCGATACGGATATCGTCGCCTCCGTCCTCATCGCGCACAATGATCTCGATAGGCGGCTGCTCATTGGGGTTTTGTCCGCCATCTTCACTGGCGTCGGTGTTTGAAGAGGTATCATCTGTCCTTGTTGGAGTCGTGACGTTGCGCACTGCATCATCGTCGGCATCGCCATCTCCGTCTCCATCGCCATCTCCGTCGCCGTCCCCGCTAGCGGTGGTCTCCCCGTCACCGTCTCCATCGCCGCTATCATTGTCAGCGTCGCCATCGCCATCGCCATCGCCATCGCCATCTCCATCACCGTCGCCATCACCGCCGTCCTCTTCGGCGTCGTCTTCATCGTCGTCTTCGCTGTCGCCGTTGCTATTGAACACGGCAGGTGGCGTCACCAGGCGTTGAGGCGCCGTGTTGGAGTCACGAACATAACCAAATTGATTGCGGCTCAGATTAACGCTGCCCTTGCTGTTGCCAAGGCGAACGCCGCCAACGTTGACACCGGCATAGGTACCATCAACGGGTTTGGCTTCGCCAGGGCCAGGCGCCGCGCAGTCGCCTGCGCAGTGTGTGACATTAAAGTCGGTACCTCGAATACCCAGTGTCGCCACTGGCGTATTCAGCGAATAATCCTCTTTGTCGGCTTTGCCGATAGCGCCGGTTATGGTGCGCAAGCCCCCTTTTAACAGGCGCATGCTGACTTTGCCCTCTACCGGATCGCTGGCGATAGCCGATGTGCGACCGCTGTCGATACTGTAACTATCAAGCGCCAGACGGCTGTTGGAGCGCAGCGAGATTCTGGCGCCGTCAATCATCAGCAACTGCGCCCGGGCACGGGGCCCGGTAATAACGACGTCGCCCTCCTGAAGAATGTCGCCCTTACTCAGGGTAAGCGTTTCTTCGCGCTCGACAGTGACGGGGCCGGCAGCATAGAGCACCTTACCCGCGTTGGCCTGCGCCAGTGCGGGTATCAGCAACATGAAAACAAGTGCCGAGCGCTGTAGTGTAGAGGTAAAGAACGTCATGACGAGTCTCTCATTCGAAGGCGCGATAGAAGGTCAGGCCGACTTCCGCGCGATCGTAGGTATACAGATCAATAGTGGATTCGACGTCGGTATAGGCGAGTCGCGCGATCGTGCGCCAGCCCTCACCAGGCCAGTCAAACGTCTGCAGCGACAACGAAGCGGTGAGCAAATCGTCCTCGCGCTGTTCACCGAAGAACAGTCCGTTGAACTCGGTACTTCTCGCGCCTGCGTTGACGCTCATCAGCATACGTGGCGCTACCAGCCGACTGCCCGACACGGTCAGTGCCCAGCGGTCATTGTCGAACGGTGATGCACTGTCTGTAGTGTCGTCAATGCCGACCATGGCCATAGCGGATATCACACTGCCGCTCGCTGGGTCGAGATAGTGCTCAAAGCCGGCGCGTGCGTTGTAAATATTGGCGTCACGGAAATCGAGATCGTCCGTAAAGCGCCAGGCGGCAGCGGTAAGGCCACCTAGAAGTTTCCAGTCGCTGTTGAGGAAATGGCTTACCGCAACGTCGCTGGTATAACGGTTGAGGTTGCCGTCGCCGTCCAGCCAATTGAAGGCGGCGCCAACTGTAGGGATGATCTTGGTATCGCCAAAGTTCCATTCCACGCCAACATTGGCGTTGACGTCGGTGGCATTTACGAAGCTCGCGTCGGGGTAGTTACGCTGACTGATCGCACCGGTTAGAAGCAGTTTCATCTCTGGTGTGAGTGGCCGGCTGTAATAGTCAGCCAGCGTAGCGTGATAGAAGGACGAGTCAGTCTCGACGTTATTGCCGTCCAGTACGAAGCCCAGAAACTGCTCTACATCAGTAGAGGCGTTGGCGTTGCTATCGAAGCCGAACCCGGCTGCGAAACTGGGAATATGTATAGGCTGGTAGGCGGCGGCGACGCGGTCGATGGCGCGCAGGTAGCTGGTAATCGCGGCCTGCACGTTCGGTGGTGGGTTCTGGCCCTGTAAATAGTCGAAGTGATAACGCGCGGATTCGTTATTGCCCAGCGCAAAGTACGCCCGCGCCAACTCCAGCCGTGCGCCCGCAAAAGAGGGCTTTTCTTCCAGCACACGCTCCAGAGCAAACACCGCAAGATCGGGGTGACCGGTATCCAGCGCCGCGGTGCCGTACAAGTAATCGTAGTCAGGGTTCCCCGCTAGCTGCAGCTCATTGGGGCTGAGGGCATCAAAGGCGGGCTGCATCATGCCATTCAGAACCAGCTGACGAGCATTGCGCAGCAGTGCGTCAATCTGGGACTCGGTGAGAGCGCCCTGATCTGCGGAAGTTGTTGCTGAATCCGCGCTCTGTGCACTGGCGCCGATGGTAAGAGTAAGCGAGGACATGGCCAGCAGGACGATGGAGACCAGCAACGCGATGCCGCGCCCACCTTTACTTAGGTAGCGAATGTTTACGTACCGAACTGTCCCTGTACCGCTCGGTTCTGTGCCCATCATGGTTGCCCCGTCCCTGTTAGCCGTGGCTTCTGTCGCTTCTCTTGGCTTAACTTACCGAAACCTAACCAAATCCATATCTAGTCCCCGCAGGTTTTAGCCCGGACTGTAAGGTCAGCATCAGCACTCATGCCTTTGCTCCATGCAGTCAGGGTTTTGCGGACGCTTGGTCAGGAAAGCCGGTTGTACGCTGGACGGACACCGCTTGAAGATCGCCTGGCGCACTTGCGTCGAACTCAGCCTATTTGTTGGCCCTGCACATATGTGAAGGACACCCAAAACACGCCAAGTGTACTCCCTAAACCCGGTAAAAACTAAGCCAATGCTAGGTTTGGGGTGAGGCGCTCACAAGGCTAGTAGGTACCAATATTTGCTCAGGTTGTGAACTGGCGCACACTTTTGGAAGGGAGAGAGCGTCCTGTGACCACGCGGAGGCGTCCAGTTTAGATCCGGCAGGCTTAGACATTGAAACGAAAATGGATGACGTCGCCGTCTGCAACAACGTACTCCTTGCCCTCGAGGCGCCAGCGGCCAGCGTCTTTCGCGCCTTGTTCGCCTGCGTGGTTGATGTAGTCGTTGTAGCCGACGACTTCAGCCCGGATGAAGCCCTTTTGAAAATCGGTGTGGATTACGCCGGCCGCCTCTGGCGCCGTAGATCCGACTTTGACGGTCCAGGCGCGAACTTCCTTGGGGCCAGCGGTAAAGTAAGTATGCAGGCCCAGCAATTCGTAGCCCGCTCGGATCACGCGGTCCAGCCCTGCCTCTGCCAGTCCGAGCTCTCCCAGAAACTCGGCTCGCTCCTCTGCGTCCAGCTCCGCGATTTCCGCCTCCAGCTTATTGCAGATGACGACAACAACGGCATCTTCTGCGGCGGCAATATCCTCTAGCTGCTGTGTCCATGAATTCCCGGCGAGACCGTCTTCGTCCACGTTGGCAATGTACATAGTGGGCTTGCTGGTCAGCAGATGCAGACCGCGCACCAGCGCCTGCTGGTTTGCATCTAAAGACAGTGCGCGAACGGGCTTTGCCTCATTGAGCTGAGGAATCAGAACGTCTTCAAGCAATCCTTTCATTGCGACGGCTTCCTTGTCGCCGCTTTTAGCCGTTCTGATGACCCGCTGAAGCTGCTTCTCACAGCTCTCTAGGTCCGCCAGAGCGAGCTCCGTATTGATGACTTCGATATCGCTAGCGGGGTCTACCCGGTTGGCCACGTGGATAACATTATCGTCTTCGAAGCAGCGCACCACGTGGGCGATGGCATCGGTTTCGCGGATGTTGGCCAGAAACTGGTTACCTAATCCTTCGCCTTTTGAAGCGCCAGCCACCAGGCCGGCGATGTCGACAAACTCCATGGTGGTGGCGATCTCTTTTTCAGGCTTTACGATCGCCGAGATCTTATCCTGGCGCGGATCGGGCACCGCCACGACGCCTGCATTGGGTTCAATCGTGCAAAAGGGAAAGTTCTCTGCGTCAATGCCCGCCTGGGTCAACGCATTGAACAGGGTGGACTTGCCCACGTTGGGCAAACCGACGATGCCACACTTGAATCCCATGCTGGTTCAGTCCTCTTCATTGTTGGCAGGGTTGGAGGGTGTTGCGCTGTGAAGTTGCTGCACAGCGTGGTTCCACTCACCCGCTGCAAGTCCCGGCAATACCCTCAACGCCTCGACAATGCCGTCATCGATTCGTTGTCGGTCCGTCTGCGAGGGCCGTGCCAGCACGTAGTCGCTGACGTCCCTGGCGTGGCCAGGATGTCCAATACCCAAACGCAGCCGCATGGTGTTCTCACCCAGTGGCTTGCTGATGTCGCGTAGCCCGTTGTGACCACCGTGACCGCCACCGCGTTTCAGACGGGCGACGCCGGGTTCGAAGTCCAACTCGTCATGCGCAATCAGAATGGCCTCGGCGGGAATTTTGAAAAATGTGGCCATGGCCGATACGCTCTGCCCACTGTGGTTCATAAACGTTGTAGGTATGAGCAGACGCAGATCCAGCGTGGATGTCTGCACCCTGGCGGCCTCGCCAAAAAACCGTGATTCCACGGCAAGTCTGGCACCATATTGGGCTGCCACCGCAGTAACAAAATCAGCACCCGCATTGTGACGGGTGCCCTGATAACGGTCGCCAGGATTACCCAGGCCAACAATTAGCTGAAGCGTCATATCGCGATGGCGTCACACCGTTGCGCTGGGAGTTAACGTGGAATGTGAGAAAAACGCCGCCCTGGGGCGGCGCTTCAGGTGCGAGCTTAGCCTTCGCTGTCTTCTTCGCCAGCATCGCCATCGCTGGCTGCTGGTGCGTCATCGGCGGAAGGTGCTTCTTCTGAGCTTTCCTCAGCGGCGACAGCGCGCGGCGCGATCACGCTAGCGACCATCAGGTCCTGTTCATCACCTACGCTCAGCGCAGTGGACTCCACGCCTGCGGGGAAAGTGAGGTCGGACAGGTGAATATTGTCGCCAATATTCAGAGCGCCAAGGTCTGCTTCGATGTACTCGGGCATATCACCCGGCAGACACTGAATTTCAATCTCAGTTACCGCGTGCTGGACGATACCACCTTCCAGTTTTACCCCCGGCGCCGTGTCTTCATTGATGAAATGAATCGGCACACTGATTTTGATCGCCACATTGTCGCTGACCCGCAAAAAATCCGCGTGCAAGACGCGATCCTTGGCGGGGTGGCGCTGTAAGTCCTTGAGGATAGCTTTCTGCGCGCCACCGTCGACCTGCAGTGTCAGAACGTGAGAGTAAAAAGCCTCGTTTTCCAGCGCTTTCTCCAGGTCCTTGCGAACCACGGAAAGAGGCTGCGGCGGCTTGTCGCCTCCGTACAGTATGGCGGGGACTTGACCCGAGAGACGACGCAGGCGGCGGCTCGCACCTTTCCCCGTGTCCTCTCGGAGTTCGACATTTAGTTCAAATGCGTCAGACATTGTCTGCACTCCTTTGATATAGCACTGAGTGGCCTGCGACCGGCGTCCTCAGTGGGTTGCTAAACGCGCTGTTCCTCAAGAGAACAGCGCACTAATGGATTCTTCGTTGCTGACTCTGCGCATGGCCTCTGCCAGCAGGTCAGCAATCGTCAACTGGCGAATACGCGGGCAGCTATCGGCTGCACCGTTTAGCGGGATCGTGTCTGTCACGACCAGCTCATCCAACTGACTGTTGTTGACATTGTCTATAGCGTTGCCGGAAAGCACCGGGTGGGTGCAATAGGCGACAACTTTTTCGGCACCTTTTTCCTTCAGTGCATCCGCTGCTTTGCAAAGCGTACCGGCGGTATCCACCATATCGTCAACCAGCAGGCAGGTGCGTCCGTCGACATCGCCAATAATATTCATCACCTGGGCCTCGTTGGCCTGCGGGCGACGCTTGTCGATGATAGCCAGGTCAACCTCATTAAGCTGTTTGGCCACTGCCCTGGCTCTGACCACACCGCCGATGTCCGGCGAGACCACGATCAGATCCGTGTAATCGCAGCGCTCGATGTCATCATTGAGTACTGGCGACCCATAAATATTGTCCACCGGGCAGGTAAAAAAGCCCTGGATCTGCTCCGCATGCAAATCTACGGTCAGCACCCGGTCGACACCGACGCTGACCATCATGTCAGCTACCACTTTGGCGCTGATCGGGACGCGCGCAGATCGCACTCGACGGTCTTGTCTGGAGTAACCGAAGTAGGGCACTACAGCCGTAATCCGGGTCGCTGATGCTCGCTTCAGCGCGTCGATCATGACAATCAGTTCCATCAGATTGTCGTTAGTCGGCGCGCAGGTAGACTGCAGCACGAACACATCCTTACCGCGGACATTTTCGTTGATTTCCACCGCGACCTCGCCATCGCTGAAGCGTCCTACGTCAGCGTTGCCCAGCGGAATGTGTAATTTTCGAGTGACTCTGGCAGCAAGCTCCGGGTTGGCATTGCCAGAAAACACCATCATTTTTGCGGTCACAGTCGGTTCCTTCTACCTGCTGTTGCCGTCGTTACCGGGTTGCTATCACGCTGGTGGCTACCTGGCTGACAGAAAATGGCTGGGGTGGCAGGATTCGAACCTGCGAATGCCGGGATCAAAACCCGGTGCCTTGCCACTTGGCGACACCCCATTTGTTTAACAGCTTATGGTGACAGCGCGCACTGAAGCGCGTCCAGAACCGGTGAGCGGTTGATGCCCGCCGCAATAAAGCTCCGCCAATCAGACGGAAGCTGTGCTTGCACGGCCTTCGCCGCAGCCTCGCTGTCGCAGGTCAAAAACACACAACCGCCGGTTCCTGTGAGTCTGGCGGTTCCAAAATTTTTCAATAAATTCAGTGCGTTATCGACTTCAGGGTAGAGCGATCTGACAACGCTTTCGCAGTCATTTTGCCCACCCGCCGCAAAAAAGGTCGCTATTGTGATGGGAGCGGTGTTACGTGTCAATTCCCGGTGTTTAAAAACCTCAGCGGTAGCAACGCTGCATTCGGGAGCCACCACCAAAAAGTGTTTTTCCGGCAGATCCAGGGGTGACAGCTCCTCGCCAACTCCTTCCGCCCAGGCGCTATAGCCGCGAACAAATACTGGCACGTCTGCGCCCAGGCTCAGTCCCAGTTCGCACAGTTGTTCTGGTGTGAGATCCAAGCGCCAAAGGTGATTCAGTGCCAGCAACACTGCGGCGGCATTTGAGCTGCCGCCGCCCAGGCCACCGCCGGCCGGGATGTGCTTCTCTATGGCAATCCTGGCGCCCTGTGCATGCTCGGTCTGCGTTTGCAGCAGGGCTGCTGCGCGATAAGCCAGATTATCTGTCATGGCGACGTTCACGCCGGGGCAGCTCAGCTGAATATCTGGCGCATCATGGCTTGCGACTCGTATCTGGTCGCCATAGTCCAACAGTTGAAAAGCGGTTTGCAGCTCGTGGTAGCCATCCGCGCGACGGCCCGTGATATGGAGAAACAGATTGAGTTTCGCGGGCGAGGTGAGTACTAGCGATGATCCGCTGGCAGTGTGGGTCACAAAGGTAGGGTCCAGTCTTTCAGCAGTATCTTGCCACTGACCTGTTCGCGGTAAAAGCGGATGCGTCGAGGTAGCATCAGACTGTCCACGCGCTGGTACTCCTCAAAGTCGAGAGACCACCCCGACTGCGCAAGATGCACTAGCTGTCCTCGGTCATGGGTAGCAGTGGAAGGTTGATCCGGGGCTGCGAGACCGCGCAACCACCAGCTCAGTTCGGCAAGGGGTAGCGCCCATTCAAAGCCCTGCGAGTACAATGCCTGCTGCGGGTCGTAGCGCCGCATTTTGCCGTCCTGCTGTAAGAAGATCTGGTCACCGCGCTGTTCCAGCCGCGTTCGCTGCAACCCCAGGGGGCCGGACAAGGTGAGGACGACTTGTCCGGGCGCGTCCTGTCTCCAGCGCAGCGCTGCAGTATCGGCGCTATTCAGTGTCTGCAGGGAGATACGGCCGCCCACGCCAAATGCCTGGGTGTCCGTCAGTCGCTTTAGCGAGACTTCTGTGGGAACCTGCTGTTCAGAAGGTGTCAGGCTGCAGGCAGTGAGTATCATGACGAGGCTCAGTGCCAGATAGAAAATGGCGCGCCGGCACTGCATCAGACATCCGTCAAGTCGACGCCCAGGCGCTGCAGTGTCTCCTGCAGAATCTTATGCTCCGGCCGCTCTGCCAGGGCCCGATCCCAGATTTCACGTGCCGCTGCTTGCTGACCCATTACCCATAGCACTTCACCCAGGTGGGCAGCGACCTCGGGGTCGGGGAAGGCGCGATAGGCGCGCTCCAGATAAGTCAGCGCACTGGCGTAGTCACCCAGGCGATATTTAACCCAGCCCATGCTGTCGAGGATGGCAGGCTCGTCGGGCTTGATAGCAAGCGCTTTGCTGATCAATTGAGCCGCCTCTTCATAGCGGTCGCTGCGGTTGGTCAGCATATAGCCCAGTGCATTCAAAGCCGTCGAGTTGTCGGGGTTTCGCTCGATGATGTACCGCAGGTCCTGCTCGGCCTGGGGGAAATTGCCCAGCTGCTCGGCGAGGATAGAGCGCGAGTAGCGCAGGGATATACCATCGGGATAGGTGGCCAGGGCGCGATCCAGTATCGCGGACGCGTCTGCCAGATACTTCGCCCCCATGAGCTTTTCAGCTTCCAGCGCATAGAGCTGTTGCGCTAGCTGTGGGAAGCGCTGGCGCTGGGTATCGAAGTAGGCGGCGAGCTCAGCGTTCCGACCCGAAGCCAGCAGCAGCAGCGCCAGACGCTCAGTGGCAGCACCGAAATCGCGACCGGGCTGCACCTGGGTGTAGTGCATGACGGCGTCTTCCAGGCGGCGCTGCTCCTCAGCGGTTTTACCCAGATAATAGTGAGCCTCGTCTGTGCGCCGGTTTAAGGTCAGCAGGCGTTCCAGATTTTCGCGTGCACTATCGAGGTCTTTCAGTTCTCGCTGAATCAGTGCCACAGAGAACAGCAAGTCCGGGTCTTGCGGTGCGACCTGCAGCAGGCGCTGGAACTGTCGCTCAGCCTCCGCCATATCAACCTGGGTAAGCAGACGCGCATACTGCAGGCGCAGGCGATTGTTGCCAGGCTCCGCCAGCAGGGCTTGTTCCATACGCTCGAAGACGCCCTCGGTCTGTCCCAGCTCTATACGCAGTTTGGCATCTTCGATAACCGCTTGCGGGTAAAGCGGCTCAAGAGCAAATACGGGTTGCAACTGCGCCAGCGCTTCCTCACGTCGGCCTAGCTCTTCCAACATCAGCACCTGGCATAAACGCAGCTGGATATCGTCTGGCAGCGCTTCGCCCAATTCTCTGACCTGCTGCAGCAGATTCAACTGTGCCGCATGGTCAAGCTTGTCGTAACCGCGCAGTAGGCTGGTGAAATTCGCCGTACCGCCGGCCTGAGCAATGGTGCGAAGTTCGGCAAAGGCCTCCTGAGGCTGACCTGACAGCGCCAGCAGGTTAGCGAGATTAAGTCGAGCTTCCAGATTGTCAGGTTCCAATTCCACCCATAGGCGGGTTGCTTCCAGCGCTTCGCTCTCCCGCCGCATAAACTGTGCGAGCCTTGCAGTGTGAGCTGCGACGCCGGCGTCGGCCAACTGCGGCGCCTGTTGCAGATAATTGTCCAGCGCGGTGTCATATTGGCGTCGACGCAAAGCGAACTCCGCTACCAGCAGCGGGTACAGGCTGTCTTCTGGGAAGGCGCGCTCCGGTGGCGCTTCTGCGACCTCGGGCGGTGCTACTGTCGGTGCTACCGTCGCTGGCTCAGATGTGGGTTCTACAGCGGCCTCTCCATCGGCCGCTATCTCGGTACTCGTCTCAGTAGCCGTCTGAGAAGGAATGGTCTCTGCACCACGGGTCGCACAGCCCGTAAAGAGCACAGTGACAAACAGCAGGCTGGGAAACATGATCAGGCGCAAAAAACACCGCATTACGGCATGATGACACAGCAAAGCGGTGCTGCCCACCGAGGCCGTAGGCTGCGTTCTATGGTACAAGCCTGTTAAAATCGCGGCGCAACTGGGCCTTGCGCTTGCAGCGAGGTTAGCTGGGTTTGAATACGCGATGAAACTGACAGCTTTAGGCATCAACCACGAATCCGCGTCCCTGGATGTGCGGGAGCGTGTGGCGTTCTCTGCCGACCAGTTGCTCGACGCCCTGCAAGAGGGATGTCGACATGTGGGCACCGATGAGCTTGTCATTCTATCTACCTGTAACCGCACTGAGCTGTTTTTTACCGATGACGCCAACAGCGACGTAGCGCTAGAAAAGGCCCTGCAGTGGCTTGCGGAGTACCACAATCTGGATGCCGAAGCGATCCGGGCGGCGTGCTATGAATACGTCGGCGAAGAGGCGATGGAGCACATGATCCAGGTAGCCAGCGGTCTGGACTCTATGGTGCTGGGTGAGCCGCAGATTTTCGGTCAGCTCAAGTCCGCTTACGCCGTGGCGGAAGAGGCGGGCACCGTAGGCCGCGAATTGGTTAAGCTGTTTCCCAAAGTCTTCGCCGTTGCGAAGAAAGTCCGAACCGACACCGCAATAGGCGAGAACCCGGTATCGGTGGCCTACGCAGCGGTCGATCTGGCGGGTCGCATCTTTGCCGATTTCTCTCAGACACGCGCTTTGCTGGTTGGTGCCGGAGAAACCATAGATTTAGTGGCACGTCATCTGGTCGAGGCCGGCGTTACCCAACTGGTGGTTGCCAATCGAACCCTGGGGCGCGCCAGGGAGCTGGCTGAGCGATTTGGCGCTGAGGCGGTGCTGTTGGCGGATATACCTGACCAGTTGCCGTTCGCGGATATTGTGATTTCCTCGACCGGCAGCCAGTTGCCAATTCTGGGTAAGGGCGCTGTGGAAAGTGCTCTGAAGCAGCGCCGGCGCAAGCCCATTCTGATGATCGATTTGGCGGTGCCCAGGGACATCGAAATACAGGTGGGCGATCTTCGTGACGCGTACCTGTACAGCGTCGACGATCTGCGCGAAATCGTGGAAGAAAACAAGCGCAGCCGTCAGGACGAAGCGCGAAAAGCAGACGTGATCGTCATGGAAGGCGTGCGGGAGTACCTGCACGAACAACGCTCACGCGACGCAGTAGACACGGTGCGCGCCTTCCGCAGCCAGGCGGAGCGAACACGTGATGCGGAGCTGGAAAAAGCCATTAAAGCGCTGGAACGGGGAGATGCCGCAGAAGACGTGGTCAATACGCTGGCGCGATCTCTGACCAATAAACTGATACACAGTCCTACCATCGAACTTCGCAGGGCCAGCGCCGAAGGCAAACCCGAGGTGTTGGCACTGGCAAAAGACCTGCTCGGAATTCACGAAGCCGCCAAGGCTGCCGAGGAGTAAATGAAAGCCTCGCTTGTGAGCAAGCTGGAAACGCTTGCGGATCGCCATGAGGAAGTCGCCGCCCTTCTCTCCGATAGTGAAGTAATCGCCGATCAGAGCCGCTTTCGCGATCTATCGCGAGAGTACGCTGAGCTGGAGCGAGTAGTGCAGTGCTTTTCTGAGTATCAGCAGTTGCAGAGCGATCTGGGCGAAGCTCGCGCCTTGCTCAATGATGGCGATGCGGACATGCGGGCCATGGCAGAGGAGGAGTTGGCCGAGGGCGAGTCGACGCAGGAACGGCTGGAGCGTGAACTGCAGACCTTACTGTTGCCTCGTGACCCCAATGATACCCATAACGTATTTTTAGAGATCCGTGCCGGGACCGGTGGCGATGAGGCAGCGATTTTTTCTGGCGATCTGTTTCGTATGTACAGCCGCTACGCAGAGCAGCAGGGCTGGCAGATCGAGGTCATCAGCGAGCGCCCCGGAGAGCACGGTGGCTACAAGGAACTCATCAGTCGCATTGCCGGGCGCGAAGTGTATGCGCACTTAAAATTCGAGTCCGGCGCCCATCGTGTGCAGCGGGTGCCGGAAACCGAGTCTCAGGGCCGTATCCATACCTCTGCCTGCACGGTAGCAATACTGCCCGAAGCAGAGGAACTGGACGCCATAGAAATTAACAAGTCAGACCTTCGCGTCGATACGTTCCGCGCCTCGGGAGCCGGTGGTCAGCATGTCAATAAGACGGACTCTGCAGTGCGCCTGACCCACCTTCCGACCGGCATCGTCGTGGAGTGCCAGGACGAGCGTTCTCAGCATAAGAATCGTGCTCGCGCCATGTCACTGCTGCAGGCGCGGTTGATGTCAGCCGCGCAGGATGAACAGGCCGCGGCGCAAGCGGAGGAACGCCGCAATCTGGTGGGCAGCGGGGACCGCTCCGATCGTATCCGCACCTATAACTTTCCGCAGGGCCGCGTTACAGATCACCGCATCAATCTCACGCTATACAAGCTCGATGAAGTGATGGAGGGGGATCTGGGCGCAGTGGTGGAACCACTTCGACAGGAACACCAGGCCGACCAATTGGCGACTCTCGCCGCCGAGGGCTGATGCCGACTATCAAGTCTCTGCTGGATAATGCCGTGAGTCAGGCTGAAACAGCTAGGCTGGATGCAGAGATACTGTTGGCGCACTGCTTGCAAAAACCTCGCAGCTTTCTCTATACCTGGCCGGAGCGCAAGCTGGCTGAGGGCATAACGGCTGACTTTCTCGCGCTGCTGCAGCAGCGCGCGTCGGGAGTGCCGGTGGCCTATCTGACCGGGCATCGGGAATTCTGGTCGCTGGACCTTACCGTAGATGCCCGCACCTTAATTCCTCGTGCGGAGACGGAAACATTGGTAACCCGCGCGTTGACGTTATCGCTACCCTATAATGCGCGCGTCGCAGACTGGGGGACAGGCTCAGGTGCAATCGCCCTGGCACTGCAGTCTGAGCGACCCGCCTGGTACGTGCTGGCCTCAGACAAAAGCGCCGGGGCGCTGGCGGTGGCGGCACAGAATGCGCGCAGGCATCGGTTTCCAATGCCCATGATGCTATCGCAGTGGGGAGCTGCGTTTGCTTCAAATAGTCTCGACCTGATCGTCAGCAATCCGCCATACGTAGCGCCCAATGATCCGCATCTACAGCAGGGCGATCTGCGCTTTGAGCCCGCCAGCGCGTTGGTGGCAGAGCAGCAGGGGCTGGCTGACATCTATTCGATTGCAGCAGACGCCGGTCGTGTGCTTAAAAGCGGAGGCTGGCTGCTGCTGGAACACGGGTATAACCAGGCGACGCCGGTGCAAGAGTATTTGTCAGCTATGGGATTTGTTGATGTGGAGAGTTGGCCGGATCTCGCCGGTGTGCAACGGGTGAGCGGAGGCAGGCTGGCATGATCGATGACGCAGGCTTACTGCGCTACTCGCGGCAAATCATGCTGCCCGACTTTGATGTTGCGGGTCAGGAGAAGCTGTTGGCGTCACGAGTTCTGGTCGTAGGACTGGGCGGTCTGGGCTCGCCGGTGGCGTTGTATCTGGCTGCTGCCGGTATTGGTTCGCTGCATTTGGCAGACGGCGACGCGGTAGATGTAAGTAATCTACAGCGCCAGATTGCGCACGGCGAGCGAGACTTAAACGTCAATAAAGCAGAGTCCGCGGCGGCTGCGTGCAAGGCTCTCAACCCGGGCACAGAACTGCATGTTACCGCCGAGTACCTGGACGGGGCAGCCTTGACGCAAGCGGTGTCAGTGGCTGATCTCGTGGTCGATGCAACCGATTCCTTCGCCGCGCGTCTGCAGATAAACCGCGCCTGTATCAGGGCACAAAAACCCCTGGTCAGCGGCGCCGCTGTGGCCTGCGAAGGCCAGGTTACTGTGTTCGACGTGGCACAGGGCACCGGTTGCTACCGTTGCCTTTACCCGCAGGGCGAGGCCGAGCCGCAGCTGTCCTGTTCAGAGAGTGGCGTGCTATCCCCAATAGTTGGTCTTGTCGGAAGCCTGCAGGCTTTGGAGGCGATCAAGCGACTGACGGGCTACGGCGACAGTCTTGCCGGCAGTCTGTTGCTTTTAGACGGTCGCAGCCTGGACCTGCGGCGGCTTAAAACGGTTCGGAACCCAGACTGTCCAGACTGTAGTCTGGATCCGACGCCAGCGGGCGCCTGAACCATACCCGCAGACGCAGCGCGGTGAGCACCGCGGCAACAGCGATGCCAACCACCATGGCATACCAAAAACCCAGCGCACCATAGAGTTCTGCTGCGGTGTCGGTCAGGCCCAGGTAGTAGCCCAGCGGCAGCGCAACCAGCCAGTAGGAAATGGTCATCACCAGAAAAGGAAAGCGCGTGTCCTTAAATGCCCGCAATGCATAGGACGTCACGACTGCAGCGGTATCGACCACGATGAAGGCCAGGGTGAGCCGCAACAAGCCCACCGCGACCATTAGGATTTCGCTGTCTGCGGTGTAAACGGAAACGATGGCCTCGGGTGCTCGCAAAAAGACGATGGCCATCAACAGACAGGCTGTCGAGGCTACCAGTACGCCGCTTTTCATGCTTAGGCGAACATCCTCCATAGAGCCTCTACCAATACCGTGGCCAATTCGCGTTGCCATAGCTGAGCCCACGCTCATTAATGGCATATAGACAATGTCGTAAATGCTGGTCGCTATTTGATGCGACGCCACCTCTTGTGTACCCACGGTGGCGATCAGTAAGCCAATCACGGAGAACACCGCCATTTCGAAAAAGAAGGTCGCACCAATCGGCCCGCCAATGGCGAGGATTTCCCGAATCTGGGTTGCGTTGGGGGCATACCAGCGCGCCGCCGGCAGGTAGTCGCGCAAGGCGCGCGAGCGCAGGGTATAAAAAGCAATCAGTGCAGGCCCCAGCCACATGGATAATGCTGTAGCCCAACCGCAGCCCTCAGCACCCATTTCGGGAATGCCCAACTTGCCGTAGATGAAAATGTAGTTAAGCGGCACATTGGCAAAGAAGCCAATGACGCTGGCGATGGCAAAGGGCCGGACGATGCCTACCCCTTGTATATGGCATCGGAATGCCTGGAACAGCGCCGCGCCGGGCAAGCCGAAGGCGACAGCCTTTAAATAGCCCTCAGTTTTGTCATAGGTGACTGCATCCAGAGAGAGCTGGTCCAGCACTGGGCCGGGGAAGTAACACACGGGTACGGAAACGACGCCCAGCGTGACGGCTACCCAAAATGCCTGGGGCAGCATCCCCTGGATTTGCGCAATGCGGTTAGCGCCGTAGTGCTGGGCAACAATGGTGGTGACCGCCAACATGATTCCAAGTGCCACCAGGTAGAGAGGAAGCCAGAGGTTGTAGCCGATAGCGATAGCGGCAAGGTCCACCGAGGCGTAGCGACCCGCCATAATCGTGTCGACAACCCCGGTGCCCATTTGCGCAAGCTGGGCAATAAACAGCGGTGTCGCCAGTGCCAGCATGGCACGGGTCTCTTTCAATAGGGGGCTGGCTTGCGTCATGGGGGCGGCATTATAGAGAGCCATGCGGCCGCTGACATCCTGCTTGCCAAGGTTGCGGCCGGCAGCATCTGTGGGCGTTAAGTGATAGTATGCGCCGGTTTTTCAAAGACCCGAGGCAGTAACAGGCTTTTCATTCAGGCTTATGCAGCAAGAACCGCAAACAGAAACGGCGTTGGCCGCCGAGACGAGTTCTGGCACACCGCCAGATGCAAGCCCAGATTCAGGAGATGCAAATGATGCATCGCCCGTGGCAGAGGCTGCAGTAAAGACGCGCTTTGAAAGCCTGAATCTGGCAGCAAGTTTGATGCGGGGCATAGATGATCTCGGCTTCGAGTATTGCTCGCCTATTCAGGCGCAGGTATTGCCTTTCACGCTGGAAGGTAACGATGCGATTGGCAAGGCGCAGACAGGTACCGGCAAAACGGCCGCATTTCTCATTACGATTTTTAATGACCTGCTGGCAAACCCTGTGGAGGGCGAACGCTTTGTCGGCGAACCCCGCGCACTGGTGATCGCACCCACTCGGGAACTGGTAATGCAGATTGCCGCTGATGCCAAAGAACTGGGGCGGCATACGGGACTTAAAATCTGCACATTGATTGGTGGCATGGACTACCAGAAGCAGCTCAATCGCTTGCAGAACGACATCGTTGATCTGGTGGTAGCAACGCCGGGCCGTCTGATTGATTTTACGGGCCGCCGCGACGTTTATCTGGATCGCGTAGAGATTCTGGTGCTTGATGAGGCCGACCGTATGTTGGATATGGGCTTCATTCCCCAGGTAAAACGCATTGTGAAGGCAACGCCGCACAAAAGCTGTAGGCAGACGCTACTGTTTTCTGCGACCTTCACTGAAGACATCATCAATCTCTCAAATCAGTGGACGTACGAACCCGTGCGGGTGGAGATAGAGCCCGAAAGCGTCGCTACGGACGCGGTCGACCAGCGGGTGTATATGTGTTCCGCTGACGAGCGCTATCGCGTTATCAGCAATTTGCTGGCGTCGCCAGAGGCCAGCAGCGTCATCATATTCGCCAATCGCCGCGATCAGGTACGGCGACTGTCTGAACGCTTGAAAAAATCGGGTCATACCTGCGGTGTTCTCTCAGGCGAGATTCCACAGAACAAACGTACGCGGACCCTCGACGACTTCAAGCGAGGCAAGGTCAATGTGCTGGTGGCAACCGACGTCGCCGGACGCGGCATACATGTGGATGGTGTTAGCCACGTGATCAACTATAACCTGCCCGAAGACCCTGAGGACTATGTCCATCGCATTGGTCGCACCGGTCGAGCCGGTGCAACCGGGGTATCCATCAGCTTCGCCAGTGAGGACGATGCCTTTTTGCTGCCGGACATCGAGGCGCTGTTGGGGAACAAGCTGGCTTGTGAGCACCCGCCGGAAGATCTACTGAGGCGCTAGCGGCCGCTGTTAGGCGGTGTCAGGCTGCTCTAGAGCCTGCCATGCAGACGCTGGTGGGTAGCTGTGAGCTCTTCGCACCAGTACAGCGTGGCGCCGCAAACCGCCGCCGGCACTACAAAAAAGTTAAGCACCGGCACGCCGCTAACCAGTGCTACCAGGCCACCAAATCCCAGGCTGGACAGGCGCCGTTCCCGCAGTACTTCCTTGAGTTCGGTAAACGACGTCATGTGATTATCCATGGGGTAGTCAACGTATTGCACAGCCATCATCCAGGCGCCAAACAAGAACCACAGCGCTGGCGCGACCAGATTGAACGGCGGTATCCAGCTCACGATGAACACCAGCAACAGTAGCGGCAGGTAATAGGCCAGCTTGCCCAGTTCCCGGACGATGGCCCGGGGAAACATGAGAAAAGCCTGGGCAATGGTTTCCGGCCCTTGGACTTCCCGGCCCGTGACAATTTCTTCCACTTTTTCCGCCAGCAGGCCGTTGAAGGGTGAAGCAATCAGCAGTGCTACAGCAGTAAAAAAATACCCGGTAATTAACCCCAGCGAGATAACAACCAGCGGCCAGATTAACCAGGTCAGCCAGGTGAGCCACCCTGGCAGCCAGCCGATGACGTCGGTGAGCGTTGCGTTAATCCAGTGCACGCTGTAGCCGATCATTGCACCAAAGATCAGGATGTTGACGCCAAGTGGAATAAGAACAAAAGGTCTTAACCTGGGGTGCTTCAGAAGTTGTACGCCGCGCAAAAAGTATCCTGCGCCATTGCTGATGCTGCCGTTCACGAAGTCCTCCAGAGAAGCCAGTATAATACGCAGCACTATGAACGATGACGAGAACTTCCTGTTCGAGCAGGAGATGGCGGGCGTCAAGCCGCTAAAGCAAGCGCCCCGAGTCAAGCTGAGCCGTGACCGGCTTAGTGAGTCGAGTGCGCTGGCTCGCAGAGAGGCAGCCAGCGCCGAAGACGAGCCGGTGAATGCCCTGACTGAGGAGGGCATTGCACCGCTCGACCCCTGGTACGTGCTTGAGTTTAAGCGGCCGGGGGTGCAAAACGGCGTTTTTCGAAAGCTTAAGCAGGGACGTTATGAGCCCGAGGCACGTCTCAATTTGCACAGGCTGTCGGTGAAACAGGCACGCCGGGAAATTTATGAGTTTATAGGGCAGGCCAGCGAACTGGGCCTGCGCACCGTAATTGTGGTGCACGGCAAGGGGGAGAACTCCGGCGAGGCCGGGCGCAAGCAAGCATCAATCATAAAAGGCTGTGTCAATCAGTGGCTATACGAACTGGATGCAGTACAGGCCTTCCACTCTGCCCAGCCGAGGCACGGTGGGACCGGAGCAGCTTATGTACTGTTGAGGAAAGGTGAGGCCGCCAAACAGCGCAACCGCGAGCGCTTTCGAGGTGAGCCAAAATACTAGACGGCCGCCTTCGCCGGATTGCAGGCTTCTACTACTCCGCGCCTGCCATCTTTAATATCTCAACGTATTCGCCTGAGCGCCGATGCTCTCTCACAATATCCAGCACAGTTTTTCCCGCCGGGTTGCGGGCGTTCACACTGCGACCGTCATTGGTAAAGAAGTTGACGAATTTGGCGAAGTCCTCAGCCCTCATGCTCTGGTAGGCCTTCAGCAACATATGGAAATCCTCTTCCACGTCATCGTGTGACCGCACGTTAAGGAAGCTTTTGACGCGCTCCTCGGTCCACACTTCATCCAGTACTTTTTCCTTGTCTTTTCGCATGGTAAGTCCCTGTCAAACCGCGAGCTGAGCAGTGTCAGCTATCGGCCTGTTGCACCAGTTGCGCACTGAGAATCTGGTTGACCCGTTGCGGGTTTGCCTGACCTTTTGAAGCCTTCATGATCTGACCAACAAAAAAGCCCAGTAGCTTCTTTCGCCTGGCGTCGTCTGCGGCGAGATACTGAGCGACCTGATCGGGGTTAGCATTGATCACCTCGCTAACCATGGCCTCCAGCGCGCCGCTGTCGCTGACCTGCTTAAAGCCGCGCGCCTCGATAATCGCGTCCACGGAGCCGCTGTCTGTCCACAGAATTTCGAACACTTGCTTGGCGATCTTGCCGGAAATGCTGTCGTCGTTAATTCGGGATATGAGTATGCCCAATTCCGCCGCAGGGATTGGGTTTTGCTCAAAGGGCAGATCATGTCGGTTCAGGGCACCTAGTAATTCAACCTGCACCCAGTTGGCTGACGATTTGGCATCGCTAGAGGCCTCAGCGACCACTTCGAAGTAATCGGCAATCACTCGCTCCTCTGCCAACACATGGGCGTCGTAGCTGCTCAGCGCATAGCTTTGCTGGAACCGCTGGCGCTTGGCCGCAGGTAGCTCTGGCAAGGCTGCTCGAAGTGCTTCTATCAGTGCGTCATCAACGTCTACCGGAAGCAGATCGGGCTCCGGGAAGTAGCGGTAGTCGTTGGCGACTTCTTTGCTACGCATGGGTCGGGTTTCATTGCGATCGGCGTCGTACAAGCGCGTTTCCTGCACCACGGCGCCACCGTCTTCCAATAGATCCATTTGGCGCGCAGTTTCCACGTGGATTGCCTTTTCAACGAAGCGGAACGAGTTGACGTTCTTAATCTCAGTGCGGGTTCCAAAGGTCTCTTGGCCCTGCGGGCGCAGAGATATATTGACATCGCAACGCAGGGATCCCTGCGACATATTGCCGTCAGAGATGTCCAGGTATGTAACCAGTGAGTGGATGGTCTTCAGGTAGGCGACAGCCTCCTCGGCCGAGCGCAGCTCTGGTTCCGAAACGATCTCCAGCAGCGGTGTGCCAGCGCGATTCAAATCGATGCCGCTCATGCCGTGAAAGTCTTCATGTAATGACTTGCCGGCATCCTCCTCAAGGTGAGCGCGCGTTACGCCAATCGCCTTGCTGCTGCCATCCGCGAGCTGTATCTGCACGGCACCTCTGCCAACAATGGGATGCTCGAACTGGGAAATTTGATAACCCTTGGGCAGGTCAGGGTAAAAGTAGTTTTTGCGGTCGAATATTGAGCGTCGGCCAAGTTCTGCGTCGATGGCAAGACCAAACAGGAGTGCATAATGCACGGCTTTTTCATTGAGTACCGGTAACATGCCTGGCATGGCGAGGTCTACGGCGCTGGCCTGAGAGTTCGGGGCGGCGCCAAAATCGGTGGCGGCTCCCGAAAAAATCTTTGAATCGGTGGCGAGCTGGACGTGTACCTCCAGACCAATCACGGTTTCCCAGGCGCTGTCTGTCACAGAGAAGGCCTCCGGGTGTGCCAGTCTGTGACCTGTTGATATTGATGGGCGATGCTCAGCAGCCGTTGCTCAGCAAAATGCGGTCCTATCATTTGCAGGCCGACGGGCAGCTCTCGGCTGAAGCCAGCCGGTACGGAGAGACCTGGCAAGCCAGCCAGGTTGACGGAAATGGTGTAAATGTCCTCCAGATACATGGCGACCGGGTCGTCCGTTTTCTCGCCCAGGGGCCAGGCCAGGTGAGGCGTGGTCGGACTCATGATTACATCAACGTGCTCAAAGGCACTGAGGAAATCCTGCTGGATCATACGCCGGATCTGCTGTGCCTTGCGGTAGTAGGCGTCGTAATACCCTGCAGACAGGGCATAGGTACCCACCAGGATGCGGCGTTTTACCTCAGCGCCAAAGCCCTCCTCACGGGTGCGGGTATATAGGTCATGAAGATCCTCAGGGTCGGCACAACGATAGCCATAGCGCACACCATCGAAGCGTGACAAGTTGGTAGAGGCCTCGGCTGGCGCAATCACATAGTAAGCGGGCACGGCCAGGTGACTGTGGGGCAAAGAGATATCCACTAGCTCCGCGCCCAGCTTTTCCAGTTCCGCCAGCGCAGCGCGAATGACCTGTTCTATGCCGCCATCCAGCCCTTCGCCGAAGTACTCTTGCGGCAGGCCGATCTTCACGCCTTTCAACTCCTGAGAGAGCTGCGTGCTGTATGGTGCTACTGGACGGTCGCTTGAGGTCGAGTCAGCGTCATCAAACCCGGCCATCGCCTCCAATAGCAGTGCGCAGTCCTCTGCACTGGCTGCCATGGGTCCGCCCTGATCCAGGCTGGAAGCAAACGCAATCATTCCAAGGCGGGAAACGCGACCGTAGGTTGGCTTCAGGCCAGTCACGCCGCATAGCGCCGCGGGCTGACGAATGGAACCACCAGTATCCGTACCCGTGGCTGCTGGCGTCAGCTCTGCAGCTACCGCTGCTGCGGACCCGCCGGAGCTGCCCCCGGGCACAGAGTCTGATTTCCAGGGGTTCTTCGCAGCGCCGTAAAAGCTGGTTTCATTGGACGATCCCATCGCGAATTCGTCCATGTTGGTTTTACCCAGGGACACCATGCCGGCGTCAGCCAGGCGTTTAACCACTGTGGCGTCGTAGGGAGGTACGAAGTTGTCCAGCATCTTCGACGCGCAGCTGGTGCGAACGCCCCGGGTACAGAAAATGTCTTTGTGTAGCAGGGGTATGCCATTGAGCGGGCCGGCGTTGCCATCTGCGCGGCGCTGGTCTGCCGCCGCTGCCTGTTGCAGCGCGCTGTCCGCGGTGACTGTTACGATCGCATTCAGCGTGGGGTTAAGTCGATCGATGCGGGACAGCAAGTCCTGTGTCAATTCCACGCTGGAAAGCTCGCCGGCGGCCAGACGCCGGCTCAGGTCAGCTACTGATAGCATCAGTCGATGACCCGAGGGACCAGGTAGAGGCCGCCTTCTGTAGCGGGCGCAATGGCCTGAAAGTCCTGTCGCTGATCAATCTCTGTCACTTTGTCAGCGCGCAAGCGCTGGGTCGCGCCGAGAGGGTTTGCCAGCGGTTCAACACCGGTCGTGTCAACGGCCTGCATCTGATCGACCAGATCAAGGATGGTGCCTATACGCTGCGTCAGCTCGCTGGCTTCTTCCTCTCCTACGCGAATGCGCGCCAGAGCGGCGACATTTGCGATTTCTGCCTGATCTACAGACATGATGTTTTAGTCTCCATTGCGTGCTGTACTGCTGTGGGTCGGCGACCGCCGAAACCCAGTATTTTCAGGGGCTGGCGCGGACTCTCTCTGGTGACAGAGGCGCGCAAGTTATCACATTTGCGCCTTGCCCAAAATCCCCGCGGTTGATAGAGTCTGGCGAATTAGAAGCCCTGGTTATAAGACCGGCGAGAACATGTCGGTCGGGCCGTAGTGCGACGCTTGCTATGTGTCACTGGTTGGCGGATGGCGCGCCAGTCAATGTGGTTCGGTGTTGTGATCAGCCCGCTAGATTGCTGTCGTTCGCCTGATTTGCCGGGTCATCGCAGCGTCTCGTCACCCGGAACGCTCGGGGTGAATTATAAGGTAGCTTAGATGCTCAAAAATTTGCGTGGCATGTTCTCGAACGATTTATCGATCGACCTGGGAACCGCCAATACGCTCATATATGTGCGCGATCAAGGTATCGTGCTGGATGAGCCCTCCGTAGTAGCCATTCGCGTACATAATGGCCAGAAAACTATCGAAGCCGTCGGCGCAGACGCTAAACGTATGCTGGGTCGTACGCCCGGTAACATCACAGCGATCCGGCCCCTTAAAGACGGCGTCATTGCCGATTTCCAGGTGACGGAAAAAATGCTGCAGCACTTCATTTCCAAGGTGCATGAAAGCAAGTTCATCCGTCCCAGTCCGCGCGTTTTAATCTGCGTGCCCTGTCAGTCCACTCAGGTAGAGCGGCGCGCTATTCGTGAATCCGCTCTTAGTGCCGGTGCCCGCGAGGTGCGTCTGATTGAAGAGCCGATGGCGGCGGCGATTGGCGCTGGCCTGGCGGTGGGAGAGGCGACGGGTTCAATGGTGGTGGACGTGGGCGGAGGCACCACGGAAATCGCCATCATCTCTCTGAACGGGGTGGTGTACAGCGATTCCGCTCGCGTAGGTGGTGATCGCTTTGACGAGGCCATTGTCTCCCACGTACGTCGCCGCTACGGTAGCCTGATCGGTGACTCCACCGCTGAGCGCATTAAACAGGAGGTCGGCTGCGGCTTCGCAGGCAGTGAACTCCGAGAAATTGATGTGCGAGGTCGCAACCTGGCTGAGGGCGTCCCCCGCAGCTTTACCCTTAATAGCGATGAAATCCTGGAAGCGCTGCAGGAACCGCTTGCGCAAATCGTGCAGGCGGTGAAGTCCGCATTGGAGCAGTCGCCACCTGAACTGGCGGCAGATATTGCCGAAAGCGGTATAGTTCTCACCGGCGGCGGCGCCTTGCTACGGGACCTGGATCGTCTGATTTCCGATGAAACAGGCCTGCCTGTTATCGTGGCAGAGGACCCATTAACCTGCGTGGCACGGGGCGGGGGTTTGGCCATGGAAATGATGGACCGTCACACTATCGACTTGCTCTCTACGGAGTAGTCGAAGGCTCCCGTGAACCGCTGACTCACGCGAGGAGCTGCCATAAAGCCGCTATTTATCAAGGAACCCTCTCCCGGTGCCAGACTTGGTCTGGCAGCCTTGGTAGCGACGTGCCTGATTGTGGCGGATTTGCGTTTAAACGGGCTCTCAGCGGCTCGGTCGATAGCTGCCGCAGCTACCTTTCCGGTGTATTGGCTGGTAGATCTTCCTGCGCGACTCTCCGGCTGGGGCGAGGAGACACTGGTCAGTCGAGCCACCCTGTTGGATGACAACGCCCGCCTGCGCTCCGAGGCATTACTTCTTGAGGCACAGGTGCAACAAATGGCCGCCATGCGCGCTGAAAACCTGCGCCTGCGTGCGCTGCTAAACTCATCCGCCATACTACAGGACGATGTACTGGTGGCGGAGCTGATTGGTGTTTCTCCTGACCCCGCCAGACATTTGCTGGTGCTGGATAAGGGGAGCAGCGACGGCGTATTTGTAGGCCAGCCGTTGATTGATGCGGATGGACTCATGGGACAAGTAGTGGAGGTCTCCCCCAACAGTTCACGCGTGTTGCTGGTAACCGACGCTACCCACGCCATACCTGTGCAGGTCAACCGCAATGGCGTGCGTGCTATCGCTGAGGGCATAGGCCGGCTTGATAACCTGCAACTGCGTCACGTTGCGACCACTGAGGATATCAAGGTTGGAGATTTGCTGGTGAGTTCGGGACTGGGCGGTCGCTTCCCAGAAGGCTATCCCGTTGCAACAGTCACCGAGGTTGTGATTGATCCCGGGCAGGCTTTCGCACGCGTGTCGGCAGAGCCCAGCGCAGCCCTTAACCGGAGCCGTCATGTGCTACTGGTGTTTACAGGTGAGCGCGGTGGTAAATAACACGGGTCGCGGAGGCTGGCTCATAGCGCTCAGTTTTATGGTGGCGCTATTCCTGACCGCTGTTCCCCTGCCTATGGAGATGCGCTGGACGCGCCCGGACTGGGTGGCTTTGGTGCTGATTTACTGGGTGCTGGCGCTACCGCAGCGAGTGGGTATTGTGCTGGGGTTTACAGTCGGACTCTGTGTCGATTTGCTGGAGGGCGCGATGCTGGGACAGCACGCCTTTTCCCTGTCGGTGGTTGCCTATCTCACCCTGGTGCTCTATCAGCGCCTTCGCCAGTTCAACATGGTGCAGCAAGTAGTTATTGTCTTCGCGATGGTGGGTATTAATCAGCTGGTGGCTCAGTGGATTCAAAATCTCACCGGGGTGGGTGCCGTCAGTCCGCTGTTTCTGGTGCCGGCCCTGCTCAGTGCGCTGTTCTGGCCCGCGACATTGATCCTGCTGCGGCGGCTACGGCGTTATTACGCGGTTGAATAGTGACCTCAAGCGCTTCGTCTCAGTGTATTTTGCTGGCATCGCAATCGCCGCGCCGCGCCGCACTTTTGCGGCAGCTCGGCGTGCAGTTTGATCAGCATCCCGCCGACATCGATGAACGCCAGCTAAGTGATGAATCTCCGGAAGACTATGTTGCTCGGCTGGCCTGGGAAAAGGCGCAGGCGGTCGCATCAGAGCATCCAGAAGATCGCGTTGTACTGGCCGCAGATACCTGTGTTGTACTGGACGGCCAGGTGCTTGGCAAACCCGAGGATCATTTTGATGCGTTGGCAATGCTGGCACGGCTGTCGGGGCGTGAACATCTTGTGTTGACTGCCGTATGCGTTCGCCGCGGTGCACAGGTCGAAGAGGCGTTGAGCGACAGCCGCGTGACGTTTCTGACCCTGTCACGAGACCAGTGCGAAGCCTACCTGAAAACCGACGAGCCCTGGGACAAGGCAGGTGCCTACGGCATTCAGGGCCTGGCTGGAGCGTTCGTCGCCTCCATGACCGGCAGTTACAGCGGCATTATGGGCCTGCCTTTGGCTGCCACCTGGGAATTGCTGCAGCGCGTGCGCGTTGCGACGCGGCTGGATCTGACAAGCGATGGGTGAGGAGCTGCTGGTCAATGTGACGCCAGTGGAAACTCGCGTCGCCGTGCTCGAGCAGGGCATGCTGCAGGACCTGCATATTGAACGTTCTGCGCATCGCGGGATTGTTGGCAACATATATCTCGGTCGCGTTGTGCGGGTGCTTCCTGGGATGCAGGCTGCATTTGTCGACATCGGCGCAGAGCGCACCGGTTTCCTGCACGTGTCCGATATCCATCCGCGGGATCATGACGGTTGGGAGCGGCGGGAGCTGCAATCCAATGACATAGGCGAGCAGCTATACGAGGGACAGTCCCTGCTGGTGCAGGTCAGCAAGGAACCTTTGGGTAGCAAGGGTGCTCGATTGACAACACAATTGTCGATGTCATCACGCTACCTCGTATACATGCCACGCACGCCTCATATCGGTATTTCCCAGCAGATTGAAAACGATGATGAGCGCTCGCGTTTGCGGGGTGTACTGGACCAGGTATGCAGCGAAATGGACATGGCCGGAGGATTTATTCTGCGCACCGCTGCAGAGGGCGCGGGAAGAGATGAGCTGAGGGGCGACCTGCGGTTTCTACAGCGACTCTGGACGGCCGTGCAACAGCGCGTCGAAAACTCTGCCCCGGTCTGCGTGTACGAAGACTGGCAGCTTTATCACCGCAGTATCCGTGATCTTGCCCGACCCGGATTGGAGCGCATTCGCGTTGACAGCCGTGAAACCTTTGAAAAATTGGGCGAGTTTTGTCACCACTATATCCCGGAGCTGGCGGGTCTTCTGGAGCACTACGCTGAAGAGCGCCCCCTGTTTGAAGTACTGGGGGTAGAGGATGAAATTGCCCGGGCGCTGGAGCGTAAAGTGCCTCTGCCGTCTGGTGGCTACCTTGTGATCGACGAAACAGAGGCGATGACAACGGTAGACGTTAACACGGGCGGGTTTGTCGGCCGCAACGACCAGGAAGAGACAGTGTTCAGGACCAATCTGGAGGCGGCCGAGGCGGCTGCGCGCCAGGTTCGCCTGCGCAACCTCGGTGGCATCATCATTATAGATTTCATCGACATGCAGGACGTGGAGCACCAGCGACAGGTCATAGGGTCGCTGGAAAAAGCGATGAGTCGCGACCCTGCCAGAAACACTATCTCTGCCGTGTCCTCGCTGGGCCTGGTGGAAATGACGCGTAAACGAACGCGGGAAAGTCTTGCCCAGAGTCTCTGTGAAGAATGTCCGACCTGCGCAGGCGCTGGGTCGGTAAAGTCGACACAAACCCTGTGTTACGAAATATTGCGAGAAATTTTGCGTAAGGCAGGTACTTACGCAGGCGACATTCTCATGGTGCAGGCGTCACAGGAGGTAGTTGATCATCTGCTCGCAGAGGACGCACAGGCCGTTGCAGATTTGGAAATATTTGCAGGCAAAACCTTACACTTCCAGGTTGAGCCAGAGTACAGCCGGGAACGGTTCGACATTATACTGCTCTAAGGCTTTACAACGTGTTGCGCGGTACTGCGCTACACAGGAACTGGTTTTATTGATTTCGTGCTGCAACGGCTGACAACCTGGCTCTGGCGAATGCTGGTGCTGCTAATCGTTCTCCTGGCAATGTACTCAAGCTTTGGGCGCTTGCTACTGGGAAATCTGAGCCAGTACCAGCCACAGCTATTGAGTGCACTGAACGCACGTACCGGGCTGGCGCTCAATGTGGACAGTCTCACCGGCAGCTGGCGTTCACTGTCACCCTCCATTACGGCCACCGGACTGCGCATGCTCGGCAGCGACAAGGTGTCCGACGGTCTCCTTTTCGAACAGGTAGAAGTGGAGATCGATGTGTTTGGCTCGTTGCGCTCTCTGTCGCCCCGTTTGTTTATGCTGCGAGCCAGAGGAGGAGAGCTGCATCTGGAAGTCAGTGCCGAGGGCAGAGTCAACCTGATGGGTCTGGCGCCGACGGGGCAGGGTCCTGAGCTCAACGCCGTACTCGACTTTCTCTTCAATGCCGAAGCGCTGACGCTGGATAAAACCCGGCTTATTTTTCATTACCATGATGATGTCCGCGAGACCTTTGTTGAAGGTCGGCTTCAGCGGGAGGGCGACTATCGGCGTGCCCGCTTGAGCGTCCAGGCCCCGTCCCGCAAATCGCTTTTCCAGCTGATAGCTGAAGGGGAAGGCAAAACACGTGGCCTCGATGGATTTGAGGGTCTGCTTCATCTACATACTCGTGTCGGGGATTTGAGTTTATATAGCGATCTCGCGGCTATGACAGAGATCGACGATCTGGCGGGTGAACTGACAGGTGACTTCTGGCTCAAGGTAGACAGGGGCGAATTCAGCCTTGTCAGCTCGTTGGACGCAGCGGGTTTGAGTCTGCGACCGACAAGTGATGCACGGGAAAGCCTCAGTCTGGACGCCTTGTCGGTAACGGCCGCAACAGAATGGACAGATGAAAATCTGCACTTCCGAGCCAAAGATCTGCGCCTGTCACGGCAGGGCAACTCGGTAACCATCGATCGACTTAGCGGCCAATTTGGCGAGGATGGTTTGACGCTGAGGCTAGCGGATTTGCGGCTGGGAACCCTGGCGGCGTACCTCCGTGGTGCAGGCCTATTGCCGGATACAGCGGAAGATGTTCTTGCGAAACTTTCCCCCAGCGGAAGGATTGCAACGGCTGAGTTTTCATTGAATGAACTATCGGGTGCCCGGGACTGGCAGCTAGCAATGAACTTTAGTGATCTTGACGTGGAACCCTGGCGCGGGGCACCGGGTTTGGTGAATGCCGCCGGTTATGCGGTGCTGACCGCCGACACGGGGCGGGTTCAGCTGGGGTCCTCCGATTTTTCGATGGCCTTCCCCAAGGTCTTTAAAGAACCTCTGCACTATGCAGCGGTCACTGGAGAGTTGGCCTGGCTTTTGGACGAGGAGGCTTTTCGCTTGCGCAGCGGACCCATCAGCGCCAGTGCTGAGGAGGGGGATATCCGCGGCCTCTTCTCTCTCAAAATACCACGGGTAGAGATGCCCGCCGGTGCCGAGATGCATCTGATGGTGAGCATTCGTAACTCGGAGTCGCGCTTTCGCGACAAATACCTCACCTACAAACTGAATCCAGACCTGTTGGCATGGCTGGAGGACGGCGTGGACGCTGGCACGGTACTGGAAGCAGGCTTCATCTATCGAGGCGCGCTGATTCGTAGACCAGAGTACCGCAGCGTGCAGTTGTACCTGGACGTCGATGACACTCGTATTGATTATCACCCCGAATGGCCGGAGGCAGAGGCGTTCTCCGGCCTGATTCTTGTTGATAATGTCGACGTAGATGCCTTTGGCCGTGCGCAGATTCTGTCATCTGCTGTGGAAAACGCCCATATAGCGCTTCGGCCCAACCCGGACAAAAGCCTGCGTCTGTTTCTGACGGCGGATATGCAAGGCAGCGCACAGGATGGGCTCGATATTGTGAATGGGTCTCCATTGCGGGACCTGATCGGTGATAGCTTCGCCAACTGGGAGTTGGCCGGCGAACTTGATGCGCGTCTGTCACTGGCAATGGATTTACGTGAGAACCTAGATGCACCGTCAGTTCGACTTCGGACACATTGGCGCGACGTCAACATACATATGCGTGATGTCGATCTGCTGGTAGAAAACATCACGGGGCAACTGTTCTACGATACGCCAGTAGGCTTCAGCGGCAAGTCCATTTCCGGCTCACTGTGGGGAGAGCCGTTCCAGGGTGAGGTCCGACAGGGCCGCAGCGGGAACGCTCTCAACGACCTGGACATCAAGCTGCAAGGGGCTGTCACTGCTGAGTCCGTGCAGCGCTGGTTGGAGCTGCCTACCTTGCAACTGGCGCAGGGGCGCACTCAAGCTGAGCTGCACGTTGTTGTGCCGACTGGCGTCGGGCAGAAGGGAGAAGCATCGCAGCGATCTCTTGGTTCCAAGGTGCCCGGTGCGCACCTCCAGGTGGAGAGCAAGCTGCGTGGGGTATCGCTGGACCTGCCCGCACCCTGGGGGAAAAACGCCGATAGCGATGCGACACTGAAGATCACCATGCCGCTGTCACCGGGACCACGTCGTCTCTCAATGTCGCTGGATTCTGAGACTTACCTCGATCTCGATCTGTCGCCCGATGGATTGACGGGAGGGGCGCTGGGTTTTGGCGCACCGCTGAATCTGCCGCGCAGTGACCGAATCTGGATCGGCGGGCGGATTGAGCGGCTGGACTGGGCAACATGGGAAGCTTTTCTAGATCGTTATTTCCCCGAGGGAGAAGGCAGTCCCGTGCTGGCGGGGATACAGGACCTGAGGGTCGATGAGCTGCTGCTGTTTGAGCGCCAATTCAGCGATGTATCACTGGGCGGACTGCAGTCGGCCGAGAGCTGGCGATTAGACTTCGATACTGCATGGGTCACTGGCTCGGCTACATTGCCCGATGCGCTGGACCAAATTGATTTGGCTTTGACGCGGCTTGAGCTGCAGGGTTTTACTGCCTTTATGGAGGCCGAGAACGGCGCCAGCGATAGCGAGGCGTTGCCTTTAACCACGATCAGTATTAATCAGCTCTACGACGGTGATGACTTGTGGGGAGAGCTGAATTTCACGCTTCGCGAGGATGGTCCTAATCTCCATTTTGAAAACATTCGCGGTGAACTCTGGCATCTCTCCCTCGGCGCTGAAGAGGGTATGCAGCTTGACTGGCTGGAGGATGAGACAGGGTCTTCAGGGGAGCAAACCCGTCTTCAGGGCGTCTTTTCCTTCAGAAACTTCGGCGAAACACTGTCGGACTTTAATTATGAAGAGATTGTTGAAACCGAGGCTGGGAAGGTTTCCCTGGACGTAACATGGCCAGGCGACCCTGTCAGCTTTGACCTGAATACGGTGGCCGGTCAGCTATCGCTGAATGCCGAGAATGGTAGGTTTCTGAAAACTTCCGGTGCAACCGAAGGTACGCTCAGGGTCGTAGGAATTCTCAACCTGACCGAGATTGTGCGCCGCTTGAGTCTGGACTTGAGTAATGTCTATAAATCGGGCGTACCCTTCGACACGCTACAGGGCGACCTGCGTTTCCAGGCTGGGCATATAGACGTGCCCAATATCGACGTGCGTTCGCG
>JBCDKJ010000006.1:0-97446 GCA_038746745.1 Pseudomonadota bacterium | reverse complement strand
CGCATCCACCTGTCAGCACAGGGAGCGGCCGTGCATCGGCGCGATACACTCATTTCAGATACCACGCTGGAGCAGTTCTCACAGCGGCTGGAAGCACACTCTTTCATTCGGGTGCATCGCAGCTACCTGGTCAATCTGAATCACATCGCATCACTGAAAACCCGTGGGCGCGGCCACGAGATCTATCTAGCCGGCGTAGATATCGCGATACCCGTCGCAAGGTCCCGGCTCGGAGCATTAAAGCGCGCGGTTGGCATTGCCCCTTAAGCGGTCCATACCAGACAGTCCAGGCAAGCATCTGGTTGTACGAGGTCTAGTACAATTTTTGCAGATAGTTAAAGCCTGCGTACCAGATCGGTGCTCGCTGGCTGGTCTCTGCTGTCCGTAGCTGTAAGACTGATCAAAACCGAACGCAAAGGTCCAAGCATGTCTATCTACGAGCCCATGGAGGAGTCGGGAGCCCGCCGTCGCCTGCAACTGATCAGCCCCATGACCCTGGAGCCCACCGGCGAATTGGTCTGCGCCAATCGCGAAGATGTGGCAGTAGCTATCCAGCGCGCCCGAGAAGCGCAGCCACAGTGGGCTGCGCGCAGCTTCAAGGAACGCGCAGCCATCATGCAGAGAGCCTGCGAGCTGGTGGTGGAGAAAGCGGACCTGATTATGGATACCGTGGTCAGCGAAACCGGCAAAGCCCGCACCGACGCCCTTAGTATGGAAGTCTTCTCCGTCGCCGACTCGCTGTGCTACTACGCGAAACATGCGGAGGCCTTTCTTAAGCCGCGCACGCGCAAAATTCACGGGGTGCTCGGGTTTACCAAGAAACTCCTCATCACCTACAAGCCGCTGGGCGTGGTCGGTTTAATCACCCCCTGGAACGGGCCTTTTGTACTGGTAATGAACCAGGCCTGCCAGGCAATGCTGGCTGGCAACACCGTTGTGGCGAAGGGCAGCGAGGTTACGCCCTATTCGGCGAAGCTGGCAGAGACGATTTTTCTTGAGGCGGGCGTACCAGAAGGTGTGATTCAGGTGTTGCTGGGCGATGGTGAAACCGGAGCCGCCATCGTCGAGGGCGGAGTGGATAAAGTCTCCTTCACCGGCAGTGTTGCCACCGGACGCAAGATCGCCACGGCCTGCGCCCAGCAGTTGATTCCCGTCACGCTGGAACTGGGTGGCAATGACGCCATGATCGTGTGCGCAGACGCCGATCTGGATCGCGCGGCTCAGGGCGCCTGGCTGGGTTCTTGTATGAATACCGGCCACTACTGCTGTGGCACGGAGCGTATATACGTGGTGGAAGCCGTGTATGACCAGTTCCTCGACAAGGTGCTAGCGGCGGGCAAGGATTTGAAACAGGGCACGGAGCACGGCTTTGACGAAAGCGTGGGCGCCGTATTCTGGGATCGCCAGATGGATATCATCGAGCGCCACGTGGAAGATGCTCGCGATAAGGGCGCCACCATTCACATGGGAGGTGGAAGGCATCCCGAGCTGACGGGGCTCTACTACCAACCTACGGTAATGACAGACGTCAGCAATGAGATGGAGATCATGCGGGAAGAAACCTTTGGCCCAATTCTGTGCATCCAGAAAGTCAAAGACGAAGCTGAAGCCGTGCGGCTGGCCAATGACTCAGACTACGGTCTGAATGGCAGCGTCTGGTCTGAAGACAAGAATCGCGGGCTGTCACTTGCGCTGCAAATCGATACCGGCGCGTGCTCGGTCAACGACATGGCTGTAAGCTACGGCATCCCGGCCGCACCCTTTGGCGGGCGCAAAAACTCCGGTGTCGGCCAGGTGAATGGCAAAAAAGGGCTTCGCGGCTACTGCCATGAAATGCCGGTAGTGGTGGAGAAGCGCGGTGGCAAGATGCCCAACGCCTTCCCCTACACTGCCAAGACTGCAGAGGGCATGATCAAGTTCATGCAAATCCTGTGGCTTAAAACACCCATTGGCCGCTGGCTGTCATAAGAGGTAGTGAGCATTCGCGCAGCCCGAGCAGCATAGAGACTCCACCGACCTCTCATATAGCTTCGCTTGAGTACTGGCGTTCTGGTGCTAAGACTCTAATGCTCCGACTTGCCCTGCCCCGCAACGGCGGTGGCTGCTTTTGCGACCGCCTCCGGATCGCCGAGGAATTCCCGGGACACAGCCGACAGATCCTCCGCCAACTCATACACAATGGGAACGCCAGTGGGGATGTTGAGACCTGTAATGTCCTCATCAGATATCCCATCGAGCATTTTCACCAGCGCACGCAGGGAATTGCCATGCGCCGCCACCAAAACGCTTTTGCCCGCCTTCAGGTCTGGTGCGATCACTTCGTTCCAGCAGGGCAGGACGCGCTCCAGCGTGGTTGCCAGTGATTCACTCCCGGGAAGCGTGCTAATGCCTCTGTAGCGGGGTTCTCTGGATGGATGCCCTTCATCATCAGCGCCAAGCTCTGGCGGCGGAATATCATAGCTGCGGCGCCAGATATGCACCTGCTCGTCGCCGTATTTTGCCGCAGTTTCGGCTTTGTTAAGGCCCTGCAGGGCCCCGTAGTGACGCTCATTGAGCCGCCAGTCGCGCACCACTGGTATCCACATCCGGTCCATGCCATCCAGCATGATCCAGAGCGTACGAATCGCGCGCTTTAAGACTGAGGTATAGGCGATATCAAATTCAATGCCGAGGTCGCGTAACTGCTGTCCCGCCGTCGTCGCCTCCTGTATCCCCTGTTCGGTGAGGTCAACGTCGACCCAACCGGTGAACAAGTTCTGTAAGTTCCACTCACTCTGACCGTGCCGACAGAGCACAAGCTTACCCGCCATTAAACTCTCCAACTCAACTACTGGTGTATGCCCACCGCACCGCGGCCGAGGTATTCGCGCTATCAGCGCTTCGGCACCTGCGGGGCGGACGAGAGCGTAACAAAATTCCTATAGACGCGCTTCACTCCTTGCAGGACTGCGTCGCCAGACCCCGCAAGGCGTCCTTCGCTTGACCAGCCGCCAGCCGGGGCTGACACTAACAGTCAGAGCCCTGCAATGGGAGCGCGACGATGCGCATTGCACTGCTAGGGGGTGGCGGCTTCATAGGCAGTAACCTGGCGCTGCACCTGAGCACACTTTCTCAGTTTGAAGTCACTGTGTATGACAGAGATGCCGCAAAGCTGCAGCAGCGCTTTGCAGATAGCAGCGCCTGTCGATTTGTCAGTTGTGATGTCAGAGAGGATGCCCCAGCGCTGGCGTCTGCGGTGTCTGATGCAGACCTGGTGGTTAATCTGATTGCGCATGTATTGCCCAAGCAGTTCATAGGCACGCCACTTGAGGTCGTGGAGCTCAATCTGCACGACAACCTTCGGGTTTTAGAGGCCTGCGTGAGGTTTCAGAAGCGCATCCTGCATTTCTCCACCTGCGAGGTGTACGGTAAAACCGGCGGCAGCTCAGAGCCTTTTCGCGAAGACCTCAGCGACTGCGTACTGGGGCCTATTAGCAATCATCGCTGGATCTACAGCAGCGCAAAGCAAATGATGGATCGCATCATCCATGCGCACGGACTCAACGGCGATCTCGACTACACCATTGTCAGGCCGTTCAACTTTGTTGGCCCCTTAATGGACTGGATAGGTCCATCAGAGCATGCAGTTCCCAGGGTGTTTGCCAGCTTTATGAACGCCTTGCTGGAGAAAAAGTCGCTGCCGCTGGTCAATGGCGGCAGCAGCCGCCGGTGCTTCACTTACATCGGCGACGCCGTCCGAGCCATCGCAACGATTATTCAAAACCCCGAACAAACGAGAAACCAGATTATTAATATTGGCAACCCGGGCAATGAAACCTCTATCGCAGAGCTGGCCGCACTGATGCGACGCCTGTTTGAGCAACAAACAGGCGAAACCGCTGCCAGTGACGATCAGTACGTTTCAGGCGATGAGTTCTATGGCAAAGGCTATGAAGACTGTGACCGTCGAGTTCCGGACATCAGCAAGCTGCATACGCTGGGATGGCACCCCGAGTTCGATCTGGAGCAGACCTTTGCGGCGACGATGGCGTACTGCCGTAAAAACCATGCGGCGCTGTTAGCGTTGCCGCGATGAAAGATGCGCCGCTGGTCACACTGGGTTTAACGTCCTATCAGGACGTGGACTATCTCCCACAGGCTATCGCGTCGCTGCTGGCCCAGGACTATCGACCCTTGCAGATCATCATCAGTGATGACTGCTCTACCGATGGCTCCTGGGACCTCATACAAAAGCTCACGCAAGCCTACGACGGACCTCATCAGCTATTGCTGCAACGCAATCAAGAGCAGCGCCGCGTCGAGAACTACAATGCGATTCTGGAAAAAGCCGAGGGCGAGTACTTCGTCATCGCGCATTCTGATGACATCGCCTTGCCGCATCGCGTATCACAGTTAGTCGCCGCACTGCGGGAACATGACGTTACTCTGGTAAGCAGCAACGCAGAGTGTATCGATCACAACGGTCGGCCCCTTGGACTGCTGTGCCCGGTAGACTCAAACCCGGAGCCTGGTATCGATAACCTGATCAAGTATGGATGGCGCGTCACTCACCACGGTGCAACGCTTGCCTGGAACATGGCGCTTTATCGCGAATTCGGAGGGCTGGAAAATCGGTACAGTGCCTTTCAAACGGACTGGATTTTGCCCTTCCAGGCAGCACTGCTGAAGGGAGTTCATTTCATTGGGGAGCCATTGCTAAAGCTTCGAAAACATAACGCCTCTCGCAGCAATCAGCATCTTCATGCTCAGAGAGACCATCTCCATATGTATCGAGAGGGCATGATGGCAAGCGCTATTACGCAGACCGTGTATCGATTCAGAACGCTGGAAGACTTTATACGGAGACATCCTGAGCAGAAAGACAAACTGCACCCCCTGTTGGCGCTGCTGCGGAAAAAAATGCTGATCTACAGCGCCGATCTCGCAGAGGCGAGAAACCAACTCGCCCTTGAGGGCCTGCGCCCTCGCTGGGAGAAAACCGAAGACGCTGCAGATTGAAACAGCGTGAGCGTCCCGCGAAAGACGTGGATTAGTCCGTGCTATAGATCACGTAGATCTTTTCGTAGCCCTGGGTATCCCAGATACCTTTCCAACCCTTTTCTATGAAAACGGCATCACCGGCTCTGACCTTTGTAACGCTTCCATCGTCGGCAATCAGGTCGACACCGCCCTTAAGAAACACCATGAACTCGTCGACACTGTAGCTGTCCACCGGGGCGCGTACCGCGTCCGATCGATAGAAACCCATGTCCAGCACCTCATCGTTGCTGGTGAAGATACTGAAATCCTTGGCAGTCCAGACCTCGCCGTCGATGGTTTCCTTCTCATCGATCACACCATCCCGCTCAAAGACCTCACCGGCCAGATCCGCCTTGCTGTAGAACTTAACACCGGGCTTGGCCGCATGGTCCGCTACCGAACCTGTGCTGAATGTCAGCCATGCCACTGCCACTGCCAGCGGTGCTACCGCCTTCATCATCTGTTTCATTCTGATTTCCTTCTTTCTATCTATCCCCAGGCAAGACTATTGCCAGAGTTCGATGGTTTTGGATGGTCCCGGGCTGATGCCATGCGCTGCCGCGAAGTTTCCCTGATTGATCGCCAGGCCGATGTTGAGAATATCGTTTACGTAGAGTGCGGGCTTGCCGAGCTCGACGCCACCAAAAGAGCTGACAAAAGGGACCTCTGCTTCATAAAGCACGCTGCCACTGTCGCTGATCCTAACCTTTACTGTCTCGCCAACCTGAACATTGAGTTGATCAAAAAGTTCTACGTCGATGTTGGTCCACACGTTGCCATAATGCGCGTCGAGTACGGGAATAGTGCCCCGCAGCCTGCCTCCTTCCAGTGCGGGTTTTTGATAGGGGATGCTGACCACAGCAGCCTCCAGCACAGGTCCCACCTGCTCGAAAGTGATGACCGCCGCCGCGAGTCGGGCCCCGGTATAGGCATACACATCTCGACCGTGGAAAGTGTGCGACCGTCGTGAACCGGACAACCGATTAACAGACTCGTCAATGCGTCGAACTTCATCTATGCCCAGGGTCTCTGCAACCAACGTCAGCGAGCCATTGTCGGGGCTCACAAAGTAATGCCCCGACCGGGTTTTCAGGACCACGGATTTTCGATCGGTGCCAACACCCGGATCTACGACAGATACAAATACCGTGCCGGCAGGCCAATAGCGCGCGACCTGATTCAGTCGGTAGGCGGCTTCCCAGATGTTGAAGACCGGTATTTCATGGGTGATATCGAACATGGATAGCTGTGCCGAAACGCCATAGGCAACCCCCTTCATGGAGGCAACTGCAGGCTCTTCCAGACCAAAGTCCGATTGAAATACCAAAGCAGCCTGGCCTGCTTTGCGACCCCCTATGTAAAACTGCGACGAGGCTGCGTAACTTGCCGACACCAGCAACAGCAAGGCGATAACGTTGGTGAGTGGTCTTTTATTCAACACTTTCAGGTCTCATAAGCGTGCTGCACCGGGGTTCTCTTAGCATTCATTGTAGACAGCGTCATTGCGACGCTTTGATGCCCGCCAGCGTCAGGCCTTCCAGTGCCAACGCTGGACCAACATCTCGATACGTGTGAAAAACAAAGTCTGCGCCGGCAGCCTGTAGCGCTTCGACCTCATCATCGAATCGGGCGGTCGCCACAACGCTACCACCGAAACCCTCCAGGCGGAGTTGTTCCACAGCGACGCAGTTTTCATCGTGGCTGTGCAGGGCGAGCACTACAAGGCGCACCTGGTCGCGATCTACCTTAAGCCGATCCCAGAAGTCTGCATCCGTTGCACTCTCCTCATATACCCGTCTGCCCGCTGCCTGATGCTGCTCGACAACCTCATCGTTGACGTCGAAGCCTACCACCGCGTCGCCCAACTGTTTCCTAACAGCATCAAATGCTTTGGTACCCACCAGCCCCATGCCAAACACCAGTGCCTCTGCGTCAGACACCGGCACGGTGCGCTCTGGCGGGATCAAGGTACTGCGTTCACGCGCAGTCAGGCGATTGCGCAGGCGTCGATAGAAGGCGAAAGCGCGCTTGTTGACGGCAGACAGAGGCAGGAAACTGAGACCCATCGCCACCGCCAGCGTGACTACCCAGGAGGCATCCAGCAGCCCTTTTGACACGGCCATCGCCGCGATGATCAAGCCGAATTCACTGTAGGGCGTGAGCCCCAGAGATGCCAGCAAGGCGGTGCGCCCGCGCAGGCCAAAGGCCATCATTAAACCTACAAAGAGCAAAGCTTTTAGGGGCAGTAGCACCAGTAAGCCCAGCGCGACCGCGGTGCCCTCGATACTGGGCAGGCCGTTCAGACCAATCGTCAGGAAGAAGCCCACCAGCAGTAGGTCTTTAAGGCCCAAGAGGACGTTGCTCAGCTCTTTCGCCTTGGGTGCTTTGCTCACCAATGCGCCGGCCACCAGGGCGCCGAGGTCGGCCTTCAGCCCAACCAGATCAAACAGCGCAGCGCCGCCAAGGGTTAGCGACAGACCGGCCAAAACCAGAAGCTCGCGGTGCCCGCACCAGTCGAGTATGCGTGCGAGCACATGCCGCAACGGTACCAGGCCCAGCAACGCAATCGCCCAGTAACTGGGTACCACGCCCTTGGACACTGCCAGCAAGCCAACCGCCACCAGATCCTGCATTACCAGAAATCCAATAATCACTCTGCCGTACAGAGCGTTCATATTTTCCCGCTCCTCCAGTACCTTGATCACGAACAGTGTGCTGGAGAACGCCGTGAACAGACCCAGTATGGCGATCGCAGGCAGGGACAAATCTGCAAAAGGGCCTATGCCAAGCGCTACCGGAACATATAGCAGCGCCATACCCAGCAGGGTCATCGCAGCGGTATGTAACAGGGATGCGCCAACAATGTGGGGCTGCAGCAAAGAGGGCAGGTCCAGCTTCAGTCCGATCGCAAACAGCAGCAGAAGCACGCCAACATTTGCCAGGTCTTGCAGTGTCTGCCCCGGATTGACGCCCAGGGCCGAGAGAAAAAATCCCGCCACCAGAAACCCGACCAGGGGAGCCTGCCCAAGCTTTTTTGCAAGCAGCCCGAATACGAGGGCGACACCAATCCAGGAAAGCTCCATATTGTGACTCGCGCTAAACCTCTAATTCATCCGGCGCCAGTGTAACGGCCTGGAGGTGAGAAGTATCACTATCGTCTTGATACAGCATCCACTAGCCTGTCGCCGACGATACCTCTTACAAACACCGCACCACTGTCCAGCAATGCGCGTGCAAGCACGTCGTATTGGGTGTCTGGCGGCATTGACAGAATCATTTTGTCATCGAATCTATCTGGCGAGCTTGATGGCCGGCGCACCTTGGGCTTAGCGGAGCATCACATCCAAGTGGTGTACGGTAGCCCCCCACGCTATCCGAAAGCTGGTTAGCAAGTAAACCCGCGCACAGATTCACAGCGACGCTCACTGTATCGAGCTACCTCGATATGCTGCCGGTTTAAGCGAGCAATCGGTCGCTAACTCCGTGGCAGCATTGAGAAGCCATACGCGACAATCAGCGCTGGTACCGCGGTGTAAAGCGTCGCCACCAGCGCAGCTCGGGGTGCGACAGCGAGGGCGGGGAACAGTGCATCCCCATCGTTAGATATCGCATTTCCCAGTTGTGCTGACAGAGGAAGTGCACCCGACAGGTAAAGCGTGGTGATAAAAATCTGGGGCCCGCAGCCTGGAAGAAATCCCACCAGTATTCCCGCCAGTGGAATCAAAGATATCGGAATAGTTTTCAGTAGCGGGGCCAATGCGTTACCACCGCCCATCAGCTCAAAGGCTAAAAAAGCGAGCACCACCCATACCGTCACATAGTTGGTATTTAACGCAACGCGGCGTGACAGCGCGCTGTTACGGTCACTGGCCGCCAGGTGCACCACCTGAGCAGGACTTAATGCCCAGAGGCCAATTGACAGCAGGCAGCCGCCTGCGCCAATGCCTGTAAGCAGCACCTCCGGTACCTCAATCTGAAGCAGCGCCGCCACACCCAACAGCAAGCCGGGTATCGCGATGCAAGCCCAGAGCCGGTAAGCGTTAGGAGCGATATCAACCACTGCCGACCTGTGGGGCCGGGGAGCAGGCCTTTCCACACGCATGAAGTCATCCGCGTGCAGTGCATTAACCACATACCCGCTGAGTGTCCCTGCTACGAACCCGGTGAAGATCAAGGCCAGTCCGGTTAGGGGTTGTTGTGCTATCAGCAAGAAGGCAGCGTCGCCCATAGTAGAGGTCAACACGGCAACCACGGCACCAAACGTAGCGCGCCCCATGGCGAACTGCGTGATAACGATTACGGCACCGCCGCAGCCAGGCAGGGCGCCGAGCACGGCCGCGAGCGGTATTTCGTAGGGTGCCTGGCGGCTCAACCAGCTATGGGCATCGATGCCCAAATAACTCTCCAGCCAAAAGAACAGCGCAAACGTCGCCGCTACAAACACGCCAACGCCAAGATAAGCATCGGTGAGCACAGACAGTGTGACGGGGCGCAAGTCAGGAAGCATGAGCGCAAGCACACATAGAGCCATTGCCACTGTCAGTCGCTCATAGCCACCCGCACGCAGTGCCATCTGGCGGCGCTGCGCGCTGGCGCGTATCTGCAGTATCAGCTCCGTCATTGTCGTCTACTTTCCATCGGCAGATGCGGTGGTTGCGTGCAACCACTGCAATGACTAGACGAGAATGATATGCATTTACATCAAAACTAACCAGTCGTTGGAACGCTGCTTGTCCGACAGGCGCGCAGACTCAGGTCGATAATGTGGTAGTTACGTCGACAGCCTGCGCAGGGAGATATATGCAGATTGCACGCTGATATAACTGCGGCTCAGCGAATTCGCTGTGCACCGGCCGCGCGCAGATCGGCAATTGTCGGGAACCCATTCACGGCCATGAATAAGTCAGCTTCCGCGAGCATACAGCGCAGGACGTGAGCAGCGCCCTGTTCCGCGCCCAGCGCCAGACCGTAGGTATACGGCCTTCCAATGCCCACGGAACGTGCGCCCAGAGCGAGCGCTTTGACCACGTCCGAGCCGGAGCGAACGCCGGAGTCAAACAATACTGGCACATCTCCCGCAGCCGCCACTACGTCAGCCAGCAGGTCTATGGTTGCCAGGCCGCCGTTAGCCTGACGTCCGCCGTGATTGGAACAGTAAACGGCATCAACGCCAGCATCGGCTGCGCGTCGCGCGTCATCGGGGTGGCAAATGCCCTTGAGCACAATGGGCATACGCGTTGTTTCTCGAAGCCAGGGCAGATGATCCCAGGTCAGCACCTCACCAAAAACGCCAGCCCAGGTTAGGATTGCCATACCGGGGTCTTCCTCTGGCGGCTGCGCCAGCAGCGACCGGAACACAGGATCACAAAAGTAGTTCTGCAGCACATGTCCCCGCAGTTGTGGAAAGTTTGCGGCCTGCAGGTCACGCGGTCGCCAGCCCGTTACCCAGGTATCCAGCGTTACCACCAAGGCCTGATAACCCGCCTTTTCGGCGCGCTGGATCAGGCTCTCGGCCAGTTCCCGGTTCTTCGGTGTGTAGAGCTGGAAGTATGCCGGCGTATCCCCACAGTGCGTAATCACATCTTCCAGTGGATCATTGGACAGTGTTGATGCACAGAAGGGCACGCCGGTCATCGCCGAGGCTTTGGCGGCGGCGATGTCGCCGTGGTGATCCTGCGAGCAGATGCCATTGACACCGATGGGCGCCATAAACAGAGGATTGGGCAGAGCATTGCCAAACAGTTCAATACGATGATCGCGACGGCGGGTGTCTACCAGCATACGAGGAACAATGCCCCAGTCACTGAACGCCTCTGCGTTGCGATCCTGGGTGAACTCGTCACCGCAGCCACCCTGTACGTAACTCAAGACATCCGGCGACATGGCTGCTGTGGCGCGCTCCACCAGGTCGGCAAAAGCGACAGGGAAGCGTGGCACTGTGCCCTGCAGACCGCCTAGATAAATCTCATTTTGAAAATCCCCGTATTGAGGGCCGTCATCCTGGCTTTGGTCAGTCATGGTTTGCTCTCAACAGATTCCGTGCGAAGGGCCACTATGGTAGCGCTGAGGCCACCCGCGCGGCCAGCGGGAGGCTCCGGTCTGCGTCTGCGCTTGCATATTACTTGATGATAAATATTATCATTTGCAAATGATTATTATTTAAATAGAATCGACCGCGGATTTTCACTTTAACCCCCTGCGCATCGACACCGGGCCTGCCAACCTGCGCCGTGCCCGCCGCCCTTCTGCGGATGAAGGGCACTGCGTTATGAACGACTTAACAGGGACACGTAATGTCAAAGTTCATACAGGAAACTGTCACCCACGTTCACCACTGGAATGACTCGCTGTTCAGTTTCAGAACCACGCGCGGCAACACGCTGCGCTTCGAAAACGGTCATTTCATCATGATCGGGATTGAAAACGAGGGTAAGCCACTGATGCGGGCCTACAGTATTGCCAGCGCCAACTATCAGCCAGAGCTGGAGTTTTTCAGCATTAAAGTCCCCGACGGTCCTCTGACCTCGCGCTTGCAACGCATTCAACCGGGCGATCAGATTTTGATGAGCACCAAGGCCACGGGCACCCTCATCGCCGGCAACCTGCTGCCTGGCAAGAATCTATACCTGTTGGGCACCGGCACGGGCCTGGCGCCTTTCATGAGCATCATCCGCGACCCGGAAGTCTATGAAGCCTTTGAGAAGGTGATCCTGTTTCACGGCGTACGGGAGATCTCTGAGCTGGCATACACCGACGTGATTCAAGACGAACTACCCAATGACGAGTACATCGGCGAATGGGTGCGCGAAAAGCTTATCTACTACCCCTCTGTGACGCGGGAGACCTTCCGCAACCAGGGTCGGCTAACTGACCTGATGACGTCCGGGAAACTGTTTGATGATATCGGTTTACCGAAACCGTCACTGGATGATGACCGCTTCATGCTGTGCGGCAGCCCCAGCATGCTCAAAGACGTCTGCGCCATTCTCGACGACTGGGGCTTCTCTGAGTCACGCCAGGGCTACCAGGCGGAATACGTGATTGAACGCGCGTTTGTTGAACAGTAGCTAATCGTCGCGAATCCGCTACTCTGCCTCGAAGCCTTCCTTCATCTGGTCTACCCAGGGCACCGCGAGATTGAGATTATCGACAAACGGGTCATCGGCTGCATTTTCGTTCCAGACGTACTCTGCCGACGCAGCAATCATGCGGGCCGCATCGATACCAAAAAAGCGCTCGATCACCGCCAGGCTCATATCGATGCCAGCGGAGACACCGGAGGATGTAAAGAAGCGGCCAGACTCTATCCAGCGAGCCTCGGATTTCCAGTCTGCAGGCCCCTGGGCTACAAGGTAATCGAAAAACAACTTGTTGCCCGTCGCTTCAACCCCCTCAAGCAGGCCGGCCTTGGCATATAACGCTGACCCCGTGCATACCGATGTGGCGACTGCGACATCCGCTACAGCTTCGCGGAGGAAGCTGATAATACGTGGATTGTCCACCTCCACCAAAGTACCTATACCACCCGGCACCATGATCACGTCGAGATCCGGGGCAGTTTCAAAGCTGAAGGGTGCATCCACGCGCGGTGCCAGATCTCTGGGGTAGCTTGTGGTAGTGAGCGTAACAGGGCCAGCCTGCTCGGCAATCAAGTGCACACGGATATTATCCGGCCCGGCGTTCATCCACATCTCCAGCGGGCCAAAAACATCAAGAGGTTCGGCGCCGTCATATAACACGATGCCTATGTCCAGGGGCGGTTCCCAGCGATCCTCAACATAGCCAGCGGGCCGCTTAACCGCGAAACGCACCTCCCCCGAGCTCTCCTGCAGCGACCAGAGCAACCTGTACTCACCATCCGGCATGTCTCCTCTAACCCACGCCATCAAGTCGTCGTCGCCCATAGAGTGCAGCCCCTCCACCGCAGGCACCGCCGAATCACCCAGCGATTCCACCTTGACCCTGGCAGACGTGGTGAGCGGAGCCTCCGAAAACCAAAGGTGAAGACTCTTTAACGGCGCTTCCAGCACATCGCCCTCTGCGGGGTAGCTACGTACCAGTTCTGCAGCGAAGGCAAAAGATGGCAGAAGAAAGCTCACCAGAACAAGTGTCGTCCGTATCATCATCACAAGCCCACTCCTACGCTGACAAATGCTGCGCGCTCCATGCCAGGTCTGACCACTTCCTGTAACAGGAACTGGTAGGGCATCACATATTCCTCATCCAACAAGTTGACTACATTCAGCCGGAATATCCAGGGACCAACGTTGTAGTCAGCTTGTAAATCGAACACCAAATAGTCATCACTGTAGAAGATATTGGCGTCCGTTAGCGGCGCTTCGTCCGCGTAAGTCATACCCAAACCCAGGCCGAGCCCTCTCAAAGGACCATTCAAAAAACGGTAGCGCGCAGCAAGACGTCCACTGGTTTCAGGTACGCGAGACAGCTGATTGCCCTCAGCAAATATCGTCCCGAAAGATGCAATCTCCGTACGATTCTCGCTATTAACAAAGGACGCATTTGCCAGCAGAGACAAGCTATCACTTGGCTCCCACACCACGTCCATCTCCAGCCCTTCACTTCGCTGCTCGCCATTCTGGACTGAACCAAAGAAGGGATCTGCCAGGTCTGTCTGAGGAATATTTTCACGATCCAGACGAAAAGCTGCCAGGGTTCCCGACCAACGCTCAGAGGCAAACTTTACTCCCGCTTCCCAGGAGGCCGATTCTTCAGGGACTGGCGCACTGCTATCTACGCCTGTGAAAAATGGCACCATGCGCGAACCCGTTGCATAACCGGCAAAGAAAGAGACTTCCTCGTTCACCCGGTAAGTCACACCCACTCTGGGATCGAACTCGGTGTAACTCTCATCGGCACCCGTGCCACCCACGACTTCATCAAGGCCGTACTCTGTCAGTCGGCCACTCAACAGGATTCGCCAGTGTTCGCCCAGGGTAATGTAGTCCTGCAGATATACCGCTAGCGTCCGATATTCGTTTTCTGTGACCGAGTCTATGGGCGGCGTCGCGCCAAAATCGAGGACGTTCACGGGTGAGGCATAGTCAATTACTCCAATGGGCGTAAAGTCGAAGCCGCTGCCCGCCTCATAGTCCGTCGCGTCCCAGGTAAGCCCCAACAACAGCGCATGATCCATAGACCCCGAGCCAGTAAGCTGGTACTCCAACTGCGCATCGAGCGTGTATTCCTCAGTCTCTACCGGTAGTTGGCCGCGAATAATCGGTGCTCGCGTTCCCTCCAGTGGAAACGCGCTGAAAAAAGGAAATGACGAGAACTCATCAAACGTATTCTCGAAGTAGCGCATCTGTAACAAGCCGGTTAACTGATTGGAAAAAGCATGCCGTACAGTAGCGTGTAACGAGAGATTCTCTATTGTCGTGTCCGGTGCGTTCGCCGCACCGGTAAACTGATTCGTGTCCACGCCTGGTAAACCCACGACCTCCGCTGGCAAACCCGAGTACTCGAGCTGGTCAATACTGCTATAGAAGCCGCGCACCGTGAGGTCGGTACCTGCACCCAGCACCGCTGAGAAGGACGGATTAAGCGTGAGACGTTCTACTGCGATGTCATCAACCATATCCTCCGAGTCATACCATTCGGCGGCAAGGCGGACGGCCACGCGATCATTGAGCGGCTGATTGACGTCCATTTCAGCTGCGCGCGTGTCGAAACTTCCACCACGAAGACCAAAGTAGTAGGCCGGATCGGCCTTTGGTGTCTTGGTAACCAGGTTAATCAAGCCACCTGTCGGCGCTCCAACGCCGCCGCCATATTGTGTGGACGTTGGCCCTTTTGCGACCTCCACCCTCTCGAAGGCGATCAGGCTTGCTGGATCGATGACTGCCGTATCGCCATAAGACACCAGCCCGTCCAAAAGTACTTCGGCTTCCTGACCACGCACAAAAGGGTTAACCAGGACGCTTTCCTGTTCGTGACTGGGGACGACACCAGATACGTTTCGCAGCGCAGAGGTCAGCGACTGCTGGTTCTGTTCTTCCAACAGGGTTCGATTGAGTACTTGCACGGACTGCGGCCACTCGATGAGCGGAACGCCGCCTTTAATGACCTCTGCCGCGCTGGCCGAATACCCCTGGTCCCGCGTGCCTACGACCACAACCTCCTCTCGAATCTTCCAACTCGCTGAGTTAGGCGCACTCTGGGCAAGCGCGTGACCAGAGGTCATTGCGTAGATCATTGATGTCCAGGCAATAGCTGTTTTGGCGTATGACACAAAGACAGACGCCCGCAAAATTTGCGATTTCATAACACCACTCCGTTTGATTGCACTCTGGGCGAGCGCTATGACAGGACGCTGGTTGCGCCCTGCTGAATCAGATTAAGGTTGCAGAGTGGTGTTGCGGCGGCGCACGAGAGTGGTACCGCCGCATTGCATCCGACGGTGCACTGATACGTCGTGCGGGTCTGTATCCAGTGACCGCAGTTTCGGAATAATCGAGCCAACAGACTTGTGCCGCATGCTGATCGGCCTGCAAGCCAGCAAGCTGGCAAGGTGATCCAGCATCAAGATGCCCGTCGGTACTTCGCTGTTGCTCTTGATGGTTATGGTGGTGGTGATGGTCTCCCACCATGATCCTGGCGAGCGACCTAGGCAGACCTTCGGGACATAACTGCAGGTACCAGCCGCTGCTGAGTGTGGTGGGCATATAACCCTGGGGCACAGCGACCTGAAGCGACATCGCCATAGCAGCGAGCAGCGTCAGGAAACGTTTTTGAATACGCGGGTATTGCATTAGCGCCCGAGTATAGCTGAGCCAAATAAAATCTCGCACACGCTCACTACAAAGAAAACTTGACGGGCGCTATCGCCCGGTCAGGCCAAGCTTACTCATTCAGGATAGACCGCTGCCGTTGCTCCACTGGCAGCTCTTTACGCAGGGGGCGAGAGGCGGTGTAGAAACCGACGCCAAGTAGCATCCAGATAAACAGCAACAACCATTCTGTCGGCAGGGCTCCGCCGCTCTGGTACAGCGGCGTAGCGATAGCGAGCACCAGCACCAGTACAGACAGCAAAAGGGTAAGCCCCAAAGACCATCGCCCGCCCGGGAAACGGTAAGGACGTGCGTGTTCTGGGGCTCGCTGTCGCAGCAGAATCACCGCCAGTACGATGGCGGTAAACAGGAAGGCAAATACCAGGGCGGAGGAATTGGCCACGATGCCAATGGTCTGCTTGCCCATAAGAGACCCAAGTCCTCCAACCACACCAACAAACAGCGCCGCAAAGGCTGGCGATCCGAATCGAGGGTGTACCCGCGCAAAGCCACCGGGGACCATGCGCGCTCGTCCCAGCGCGAAGAGCACGCGCATGGCGGCATAGAACATCGCGTTCCATGTCGTTAGCAGGCCGCAGAGGCCCGCGAAAAGAACCAATTGCCGCATTTCTCTGCCCAACAGTGCGTCGGCTGCTGCGGCAATAGGTAGTGAAAAGGACAGCAGTGCGTTTCTGTCGACGGCGACGGTAGCCGCGAGAATAATGCCTATATAAAACAGCAGTGCGACAGTAATAGCGAAGACCATCACGCCGGCCACGCGCCTGAGGTCAGTATCCTCCGACACCTCCCCCATGGCTTGCGGAATGGTGTCAAAGCCTCCAAACCAGAACGGCGTTGTCGCCACCACCGCCAGCACGCCGAAGATCACCTCCTGGCCGGTATTGCCAACAAAGCGTGGCGTCAAATGTGCCGGGTCGCCATTGGCAAATCCGGCAACCAGAAATACGGTGGAAGTCAGCACCAACACGATGACCAGCCCGGTTTGCAGCGAGGACGCCGCCTGTGCACCGCGATAGTTTATGGTGGTGATCAATGCCATCAGCGCCAGCCCCACCATAACCGTCCAGAGACGAACATCCGAGCCCAGGAACGTGTACAGCACCGGGCCTTCAATGCCGGGCAACATGGCGGACAATACCCAACCTATAGAGACTGCCTCAAAGGCCACCACGGCAATATAGACATAGGACAGTAGCCAGCCCGCGAAGAATGCGGCGCGCTCGCCGTAGACTTTAAACACGTAGGCGACTTCACCGCCCGACACCGGAAACATACCGGCGATCTCGGCATAACACAGAGCGATCGGCAGCATGATGGCACCGCCGATCAAAAACGCGAGAGCGGCACCCATGGACCCTGCGCCGGACACCCAGGCCCCCAGCACGGTGATCCAGCCCACACCAATAATGGTGCCAAAGGACAGGGTGAAAAGAGACAGCAGCGAAAGCGATTTCGTCAGCGTCTCACGCTGTGGCTGCGTTTCTTTCATGACAACGGTGGAAGCCTGTTCCGTATTTGCGCCAACGCGTCTCTCCTTCTGACCACTGTTAAGCGGCCTTAACCGGCAGACTACGCCTTGTCGTTACTGCTCCCATTCAACGTTTCCATCAACACAGATTTCCTGGCCTGTCACGTGCTTTGCTGCGGGGCTTGCCAGAAAAACACACATCGCTGCGACCTCTCGCGGATCAATCATGGTACGCATAGACACGTAAGACAGAAATGACTCCTTAGCCTCGGACACAGAAACGCGCTTTTCAGCCGCCTGCTTCTCGATCAGCGCGTGGCCCCTCGGATTGTCGATGACACCAGGGAATACCCCATTGACCCGAATATTGTCGGGTCCCAGTTCTCGCGCGGCATTACCGGTAAGGCCCCGCAGCCCCGCTTTACTCGCCACGTAGCCTGCGCGCTGGGGCAGGCCCGTTAGGACCGATGTGGTGACGATGTTGATAATACAGCCGCCTCCCTGGGCCTTCATGCCAGGCACCACATGTTGCATTAAAGTAAACGGTGCCGTGAGGTTAACGTCCAGGCACCGCTGCCAATCCTGCAGACTGAAATTCTCCAGGGCCGCGCGTGGGCCACCGATGCCGGCGTTATTGATCAAAATGTCCACCCCGCCCATGGCTGCGCAGGCCTGGGCATACAATGCCGCCAGTTGCGCTACGTCACCAACGTCGCAGACGCTGGTGCTCGCGCCTTCAAAGGCTGCGGTGATGGCTGGTAACGGGGCAGGATCAATATCACACACATGCACCAGATCTCCCTGCGCCAGAAACGCCTCTGCAATAGCGCGCCCGATGCCGGAACCTGCGGCAGTGACCAGAACTCGCTGACTCATAAAATACCCAGAATCGTGCGCGCATCATCGACCGTCGCCACGTCGTAGCCCAGATGCTCAATAATCATGCGTGCCCGCTCTACCAATTGGCCGTTGGTCGCGAACTGTCCCCGGCTGAGGTAGAGATTGTCTTCAAGGCCCACCCGCACGTTTCCACCCATCAATGCGGTCTGTGCGACCACAGGCATCTGATGACGGCCAATACCCAGAGCGCCCCACACAGCACCGTCCGGCAGCAGTTGGGTCAGGTAGTACATCCCCAGCGTATCGGCGGGAATTTGCCATTTCACACCCAGTACATACTGAAACATGGCTGGGCCGTTGATGAGTCCGTCCCGCACCATTTGCTTGCCGAACTCCACATCGCCCGCGCTGAACACTTCCAGTTCGGGCTTGATATTCGCTGATTGAAAGCGCCTGGCCATCTCTCGCAGCGTGCGGGTCGTGTTCAGGTACACGAATTCCTGATCACCCTCCACCTGGTTACTGGTATTGATATCGAGTGAGGCGATGTCAGGACGGCAGACCTCCAGATGCTCCATGCGTTGGTCGACGGTCATCACGTCACTCTCGGGCAAGCCGCGTGATTCGTCCGCCGGATCTGGCTTGAAAAATGCGCCGCCACCACCGGTGAGGTTAATCAGAATCTGGGTTCCCGCATCGCGTACCCGGTCAACCACCTCCTTAAACAGAGCAGTGTCAGTGACGCCGAGGCGCGTTTCCAGATCACGCACATGAATATGGGCTATGGCGGCACCCGCGGCAGCGGCCTCTGCGCAAGCCGCAGCAATATCTGCCGGGGTGACGGGAAACGACGGATGTTTGGGATTGAAAGGCGCGTTGCCAGTGACGGCGCAGGTAATAACGACCTTGGATTCTCTGAGCATGGCAGACACCGGGTTGGGATGGGAAAGATGTCAGTCTGCCCGAGCTAGATTGATACAACTATTGTTATTTTTATTTATAAATGATTTAAATACTGTATCAATAAGGTTCCTTAGTATGGGAAGCAGGCATCGCAAGAAGCCCTGTTCCAGGACACGCTAAACATCGGCCCATGGCACTGTTCACTCTCAAACAAATTGACCATTTTCGAGCGGTGGTCGACTGTGGCAGCTTTCGTGCCGCCGCGCAGTCCCTGAATCTCACGCAGCCCCCACTCAGTCGACAAATACAGCAACTGGAACAGGCGTTAGGCGCAGCCCTGTTTGACCGCAGCGAACGCCAAATCACGCTGACAGCCGAGGGTCACTACCTCTACCGACACAGCCAGCAACTCGTGCAGACAAGGGATCAATTGCTGGCGGGTTTTGAGGCCTATGCTCGCGGCGAGTCCGGCGAACTCCGCATTGGCCTGACTGATGACTTCGTGGCGTCACCAATCTATGCGGAGATACTTTCCTTCATTGCAAAGCATCCTGGAATTCGAACAGAAGTCGTAATGGCAGTTTCAACGCGACTGCTGGACCGACTGCTGAATCGCGAGCTCGATCTGGTCCTGGCCAATCTGCCGATGCAATACGATGACAACAACGTCGTCACCGTGCCTACGCCACCAACGCGCTTTATGGTGGTGCTGCCTGCCACGCATGCCTGGGCGGCACGATCCTCACTGCGTGTGAGCGACCTGCAGGACCAGCCCTTGCTACTCATGCCCGATCACTCCGACACGCCCTTCGCACTGCAGTACAGGCGACTGTTTGCGGCTGAAGAAGTCCGCACGGCCCCCTGTCCGGTTAGCGACAGTCCGGAATTGCAGCTGCAGATGGTCCAGCGCGGGTTGGGACTGGGGCTGGTAACAGAGCATTCAATAGCCGGCCACCATCCCGAGGTGGTGCAGATACCACTGGAACACCCACTGGCGATGGTGCAACACGGCTTGCTGTTTATGCAGGACGCGCAGTCTCCGGCGCTACAAGGTCTGGTGGAGCGACTGCGTCACTAATCGCCGAGAGCACCGCCACAGCTACTGCCCTGGCCCGCCGTGCATCCATAACAATGCTCACCTGTCGCAATAGGTGACATGAAGCTCTCCGGCGCCAGCAGCAAATCCCGCATGTGCGCACGCTCCCGGGCCAGCAGCGGGATGTTAAGCATCTGGTTGAAGTCACAGTCGAACACATAACCCTGCCAATCAATACTGACCAGGCTTCGACACATCACCGTATCGAGGTTAGGCGCGCTGAAGCTGTTGCGCAGAAGCCGCATGTACCCGTGATATTCGCCCTGGGACAGAAGGACGGCGCCAAATCGGCTGATAGGCATGTTGGTAATGGTGAACAGCTGGTTAAAGACAATGCCGTAGCGCTCGCCCAACTCCCGTTTATAGTCTGATTCCAACTGGCCCTGCGGCGGCGGCAGGGAGGCTCCCACCGGGTTGTACACCAAGTTCAGGACCAGCTCGCGACCATAACCCAGGGTGTTCAACAGACGCAGAGCCTCAATGCTCTCTGCGTAAACGCCTTTGCCGCGTTGTTGTTCGACGTTGTCTTCCAGATAGCACGGTAGTGATGCGGTAATCACAACTCCCTGCTCGGCCAGAAAGTCCGCCAGATCTTCCTGGCCTGGCTCCAGCAGAATCGTCAGATTACAACGATCGATCACCTCAATGCCGCGCTGCTTTGCAGCAATGACCAGACGGCGAAAATGCGGGTTCAGCTCGGGCGCGCCGCCAGTGAGGTCAAGCGTCTGGGGCTGCACACGGTCCAGCAGCTCGATCAGCAGATCGACCGTCTCTGCATCCATCTCCTCCGTCCGCCGTGGCCCGGCATTCACATGGCAGTGCACGCAGCTCAAATTGCAGCGATACCCCAGATTTACCTGCAACGTCGATAGCTGCTCACGTGCTATCGCAGGGAAATCCGATTCCAATAGCAGAGGTCGTGTATCCAGCATAAGGCGTGCTCAAATCACTCCTGTAGAGGCGCTGTCAGCGACAACAGGCCGGGCTTACTGCCCTGAGATATGACTCTTCAGGATGGCGAAGAGTTCCGGCCGGTGTTCAGCGATTTCCTCTGCGCTCAATCCTTCCAGGGAGTGGGGATACTTGATCCACTCGCTGGTCTCGTGAAGAAAATAATCGGGCTCTCGGGATGTCTGGTTGCGAGATGGCTTGTAGTAAGGCACAGCAACCCGGATATCACCCGGCGTATTGAGCCGTGCTTTCTCACCCAGATAGCGAATCACCGCATCGATGGTATGCCCGGTATCGAACACATCATCTACGATCAGCAGCCGATCCTCGTGTCGGACGTTCTTGATCAGGTAGTTCATGCCGTGAATGCGAATCTCGCTGCGACGCCCGTCAATGCCGCTATAAGACGAGGTCCGAATAGCGATATGGTCGGTCTCAACGCCCTGGTAGGCCAGTAACTCCTGCACCGCGATTCCGATCGGTGTACCACCCCGCCAGATAGCAATCATCATGGTCGGCCTAAAGCCACTGGCCAGGACCTTGGCACCCAGCCGAAAGGCGTCTTCAAGCAGATCCTGGGCCGTGAGATAGAGTTTCTCGCTCATTGCTACCCGCTCAAGCCTGTGTGCGCTTTGCGCAAACAAAGCCAATAGAGGGCGAAATAAACCTGGGCATCCATGCAAACGGTGATCCGTAGGTGTGGGTTATGTTGACGTTCTGGCGCAGGGTCTGAGCCAGCCAGCGCCAGTCGAAACCTTTGTGTTCGACGCCGTGAACGCCGACGCGGTCGAGATTGTACACGCTGGCAAAAAACGTCTCGCGCCAACTGTACTCCTTCCAACGCTCATACCCCATCAAAAAGCTACCCACATTCTTGATAGCCAGCGCCGGACCCAGCTCGTTGGGGACGGTGACGTAAAGACGCTGAAAGTCAGATGCTCCAATCGCCTCCACCAGCTTGACAACCAGCGGCTCGGGGATATGCTCGAAAGACTCCAGCCCCATCACCAGGTCGTAATTCGCCAGCTTAGCGATGTGCTCCTGAATGTCTGCCTCGATCACTTCGAAGTTATTCTGGTCACCATAGCGCTCTGCGGCGAGCCGAACAAAGCCCTGATTCACATCGACCCCCGTGTATTGAATCGGCAAATGCTCATTCAGCACCGCAAACGCCTTGCCAGGGCCGCAGCCAATATCAAGAACGTGCAAACGCTCGCCGTCCCTGGGGCTTATCCCCGCAGCCACCTCAAGCAGGTTCCTGTAGCGCGTGCCATGGAGGAAGCTCGCTATCGCATTGAAGCGTTGGTTTTCCTCGTAGATTTGCGCCAGATCTTTCGCCATACCACCATCGTAAAGTGCGTTACACTGCGCGCACATTAACCCACCTGCAGAAGCATTTCGACCGAATGGAGCCCACCACCGATATCAAGCGATTCGTGACCGAGGAGTCGCTGTTGCTCGACAGTTACCGGCTGGCAACAAAGATTTTTGAGAGCGGCTTCAGACCCGACTTCATTGCCGCCGTCTGGCGTGGTGGCGCGACCGTGGGTATCTATGTTCAGGAGTGTTTGCAGTATCTGGGCGTGGAAACAGACCACATCGCTATCCGAACTTCCTACCGCGGTGTGAACGATTATCTACAGCGCATAGACAGCCCTGAAGGCATACGCGTGCACGGCCTGCAGTATCTTTTTGAGAACCTCAACCACGACAATCCACTGCTGATTGTGGATGACGTCTTCAGCAGCGGGCGCAATATAGAGGCGGTGCTCAACCGCTTGAGTTCCAAGGCCAAAAGAAACATGCCGCAGGACGTGCGCATCGCTGTCCCCTACTACAAGCCCGGCTTTAATCGCACCGGCCGCGTGCCGGATTATTTTCTGCACGAGACAGATGACTGGCTGGTATTGCCCTACGAACTGACCGGGCTGACCCAGACAGAGTTACTGGAGCACAAGCCCTGGGTACTACCGCTGCTCGAGGAGTGTGCAGGACCCACGCAGAGTTAGACCGTCAGCCTGCGCTGCGAGCAGTCTTCACTTGCGCTGAAAGGTGAATACGCCGTCCCAATCCGCGTCCGGAGGCGATTCCGCAAACCGTTGGCAGCGCTGGGCGTACACCGCATAGAATGGATCCTCAGCGCTGAGCGAGAGCTCAGCAAACATTGCCTGTGCCTCGCGCCAGCATCCCTCCCGATAAGCCTGTAGTGCCACAAGATAGCGGCTGTGCTCCGGTGGCAGCGCCTGCAGCGGCTGCATAAGTGTGACTGCCTCGCTGCGACCCTTAACGCGCACGCGATCCAGTTCCCGACAGGTCACGTCAGCAGCTGCCGCGGCCGTTGAGTCGGCCGCAATAATCGGCACCGCATAGAACTTGCAGAGCCCCTCCAGACGGGACGCCAAATTCACCGCGTCCCCCAATACCGTGTAATTGAGGCGGCTGATAGAGCCCATATTGCCAGCCACCACCTTGCCGGTATTTATGCCAATGCCGATATCGATGGGCAGCTCATTGCGCTGCTGTCGCAACGCATTGAGGGTCTTCATCGCATCCAGCATATCCAATCCGGTTTGCATCGCACTTCGCGCACTGTCTTTGCGCTGCAGGGGCGCGCCAAACAGCGCCATAATGGCGTCACCAATGTACTTGTCGACCACACCATCATGGGCCTCAATAATGGCGTTCATTTCGGTGAGGTAGTCGTTTAACAGGTGGATGATCGCCTGCGGCGTATGGGACTCACTGATGCTGGTAAAGTCTCGAATGTCGGAAAACAGAATCGTTGCTTCGATCTCCTCTCCGCCCAGCTCTATCTCGCGACTCATGAGCTCATCTGCAATCTGCGGAGATACCACTTTTCCCAGCAGGCTTCTGACCTGATCGCGTTCTGCCAGGCCCTGCGACATCTGGTTAAAGCTCTCAGCCAATTGACCCAGCTCATCTCGCTGCCGCAGCTTGACCCGCGCGGCGTAATCACCGGCAGCAATCTGCTGCACGCCTTGCACCAACAGAGACACCGGACGCGTAACCAGACGGGAAAACCCCGCGGCTCCTGCCATAGCAATCACCAGGCTGACCGCAAAAATCAGCAGCAGGCGCTCTCTCAACTGAAAGTAACTCGCCAGTTCAGCATCGACAGAGCGCTGCAGCACGGCGCGCCCGCCGCCCTCAGCATTCCCCAGCGGCAGTAACCGGGTCAAATAGGGATCACCCGCAACGTCCCAAACGCCGTTTACATGAGTATCGAGACGCTCCAGTGCCGCACAGTGCATGGCATCCAAAGTACAGGCGGCCATTAGAACCTCCTGTTCACCCCGGTCAAACAGCAGCGCTATTTCGGTGTTGTCGGTGTCACGCTTCAAGCCCTCCGCCAGCGGCAGATCGACGATGAAGCCCAGCACCACCATGGCGACCGGATCCGGTGCATAGAGGGGGACCATCACCAACTGATAGGCGAGATCACCGATCAACGAAATGGTACTGGCCTCGCCACTGTCGCTCGCCATGGCGGTGGCGAGCAGATGTGAAACAGCCTCTGGCGGTGTCGCGTCACCAGGACTCAATGTGTTTGCCAGTGCCTCACCTGAGAAGTCCAGCAGCAGCATGAGGTCGGCCTTGATACGGCGCTGATGGTTTGCCGAGACAGTTTCCAGGTCTTCGCGTTCGCCGAAGCCATAGATTTGTCGATAGGCATGATCGCTGGAGAGAAACCTAGCTTTGTCCGCCAGCGACTGATTACGCTGTTCTATCAGACGCATAAACGCCCTGGCCGTGAGATCTAGATCTCGCTGCATGCGCCGCTCCGCATTGCCAATACTGGCCGCATTCACCGCATAGAAGACGACCAACAAGGTGCCGACCAGCAGCAACACTGTAAAGCCTGCTACTTTGCTGCTGAAACTATGGAGAGTAAAGGGCAGGATCAGTAGTCTTCCTCAAATGCCGACGGTGCCCGCCAAGCTCGCCAACGCGGCTGGTCCGCCAAAGAAAGACTTTTTTCCAGTCCAGCGTCGGGCACGGTAATTGGTACTGACATGCCCGCTTCATCGTCTCGCACGCTGGGGTGCCAGACCCGCAGCGTATATTCACCGGCAGGGACTGTCAGCAGTACCCGGCCGCGCTCATCACTCTGAGCAGTATGGGGCGTATCGCTGACCACCACATACGCTCGCATCCAGTCGTGTACGTTGCAGCCCAGTGCAATCACCCCCGCCTGATCCACCAAGATCTCGGGCGCAGTCGCATCACCGGCATAGAGCGGGATTTCAAATCGCTTGGCTTCGCTGAAGGAGTACACGTGGTGCCGGATGTTGTCGCTGTTCGGGAAAGCGATGCGCGTACCTACGGGCACCACGCTAAGAAACGGCACAAACTCTCTATTCATCTGATCAATGCTTACCGCTTTAGCACTGGCCTCAGGCGCCTGACCTGGAGCGCTTGCCATCACAACAGCGCCCTGTATGGGTGAGCCCGAGGCGTCGCTCACCGTCACGGACAGGTCTGCAGCCAGCGCCGCGGTCGCCATTACCGAACACAGCAGCGCCGCAGCGTGAGGGCTATAGCGCATAACGCCACTCCAGACCGAAGACCCTGCGCTCATAGCTCTGGCTGGTATCCACCCTGATATCATGTTCTATCCAATGTAACTCCAGGGCCTGCGACGGAGAAAGAGCAAACTCCAAACCCGTTTCATATCGCCATCCATCACCCTCGACCAGCCAGCGGCAGCTATTGAAAACGCTGTCAAACGCCACCGCTTTTACCCCGGACAGGCCCGCCACCTGATTCAAGCGACCGGCACTGCCGGGACCACAAAACGCGTCAAATTCGCCATCCAGATACTCTGCGCGAACCCGCAGGCGAGCCCAGGGCTGCACGCGAACTCGCAACTCGCCGCCGAGCTCCCAGCGAGACTGGTCAAACACGTTGGAAGAAAGCTGCGGTGAGCTGGTGAGCCACTCCTGCCCCTGTTGCTCGACCAAGCGTCCCCTCGCGAGTGCAGTGACGCGTGGTCCCAGCGGGAAAATCCCGGTGGCGGATAATCGGTAGTCCCAGTGCTCTCGATACCGATCATCTGGCGCCTCATAATGGGCAGACGCACGCAAACTGAGGCGTGGCACCGTAGGCCCCAGTCCCAATTTCTGCTGGTAGCTAAGCGTTGCGCCGCCGCGCCAGCCTGACAGACCATCGAAATCGTTGTATTCGCGACGAGACAGGTCAGCTTCAGCACCGAGAAAAGCACCGGAGTACTGCGAACCTGAGAGAGCGTAGCGACGGGCAATGCGGACCCGTGCCTGCACGGATTCGTCGCTCAGCTTATCGCGACCTCGGGAGGCGATATTGACGTTGTTATCCTCACTGACAGTAATTCCCACCCCACTGCGCCAGTCCATCCACTCTGCGCGGGCTGAAAAGGTTATGAGCAGTAAGCAGAGGCCAATGAGCAGACGCACCGGCATGGGCTTTGGGCCGAAAGGGCGCAAACCTTTTGTCTTAGTTGCCATTGTCATTACCGTCAGGACAGCTGGTTACTGTGTCTGAGACAGAGAATGCGGCCGTGCGTTCAGTTGCCCCATGCCACGCATTGCTCACGTCAGCAGTACCTGGCGATTCGGCATCGCGTCGTTGTGAATTCGCGTATTTGCCGCACACTCCGTGTGGATACGTCTGCATTCCCGCAGTATTTCTAGCCATGGTAACTATCATACGTGAACATACCCATACATGGGTGAACCCCCTGTGAAGGCGACGTAGCGTTTTCGCGCTGATCCAGAGAAAATCTGCAGGGTCCAGACACGGTGAAGCGACATTGAAACAGCACGCGCCAGAGTCTTCAGCAATAGCTACATCCAGCGGACCGGGCAACACAGACCGTATCCACGTGATTGACGCCATTCGCGGACTGGCGGTACTGGGCATACTGTTTGCGAACATTCAGAGCTGGAGCGGCTACAAATTTATGCCCCTGGAAGAGATTAACGCTCTTCCCGACGCGGAGCTGGAAACCCTCTTCTATTCGCTTCATCTGTGGATCGTAGATGGCAAGTTTTACGCGATCTTTTCGATGCTGTTCGGTGTTGGCTTTGGCATTCAGTACATGAAAAACCAGCACGCGTTAGAACAGTTCCTGCCGGTTTACAGACGGCGACTGTGTTTTCTGCTGATGTTTGGTGTGCTGCACGCGCTGCTCTGGTCCGGCGATATTCTAACGCTGTATGCGCTACTTGCATTCGTAATGGTCGCCATGCGCGGCTTGCCGGTGACTATTACTTTGCTGGCTGCCATCACGCTTCTGGGTTTCTTTGCGCTTCCTCATACCCTGGTGCTGGTGCTCGGGGCATCGCCAGTTCCGCTGGACGGTAGCGCCCATAAGACCTATGTAGATGCGACACCGGATGCCATCGCGGCGGCCTTCGGGCAAGGCACTTGGGTCGACATGTTCCGTATGAACCTGCACAACCTCTACTGGCGCTGGATGGATTTCCTGCCCAATGGACGCATCACACGCGTGCTGGGGCTGTTCATGCTCGGATTATACCTGGCGAGGGTCAGCTACTTTAGCCAGCGGGTCGCACAATCTGGCATGTTACTACTCTGGTTCTGCCTCGGCATAAGCCTGACCGCCGCAGCCGAGTCGCTGGGGGCCAATATGACGCGCTGGTCTGCGGAGCCCATCGACCTGATAGCGAAACTGGTATCGGTTGCCGGGCAGGTCACGCTGGCCCTGGGGTATATGTCTGTAGTGGGCTGCCTGTACAGGAGTCGACTTGGCGAAACGCTTCTGTATCCACTCACTCAGATCGGCAGAATGGCGTTTACAAATTATCTGCTGCAGACCGTCATCGGGATCACGCTGTTCTATGGCGTTGGCCTAGGGATGTACGCTAGCTTTGGCCTGGCCAGCCTCTGGGTCATGGCAATAGCGATTTATAGCCTGCAGGTACTGTTAAGCAGCCTGTGGCTGCAATACTACCGACAGGGGCCCGTTGAATGGTTATGGGGCTGCCTGACCAAAAACAGGCTGTCGCAAAACAGGCGACAGCCTGCAACGGTGTTCGGGGCCTGAACACTCTGGCTTTGGAGAACGCTAGGCGTTGGTGCGTAGGCGCAGCGTTTTAAAGGTGATGGCGTTGTGGTCGTCGCCGTCTTTCTCAGGCTCTTCTGCAAGCTCTACGTTGGGGAACCGCTCAAACAGTTCCGCCATGGTGAGATAGAGTTGACGCTTCGCAAGTGCTGCACCGATGCAATAGCGTGGGCCATACCCGAACGCCACATCAGGATCAAACACGCGTTGTACGTCGAAGGCTTCCGGGTTGTCATAGTAGTCGGGATCGTGGTCTTTCAGGTGCGGCATCATCAGTACCATCTGACCCTTGCGCACCTGGTGCCCCAGTAGCTCCATATCCTCAGGTGCATAGCGAGCAAAGCCCATCTTGGACTGGGTAGACCATCGCAGGATTTCGCTGAAGGCATTACTCCAGGCCTCCGGCGATGACAAGGCAACAGGGACCTGGTCCTTGTGCTTAAGCAGGCTGTATACACTCCACTGCTGCGCGACCAGCGTGGTGTCCGCACCGGCACCGACCAGCGCCAGTATCAGGGTAACGATATCCCACTCATTAAAGTTTTCATTTTCACTCTCAATTTTCAGAAGCGTAGAGAGGAAGTCATCGCTTGCGGGCTGCGCACGTCGTTCATCGATCACTTTACGCAGAACATCGATAGCGGTATTGCAGGACTGACGGGCGGTCTCACGACGCTCATCGGAAATGGTGGGATTCCAGGTCTCCGTAAACCGGATGATGACGTCCTGAATCTCCGGCCAATATCGCTCTGGCACACCGATCATCCGGGTTATGGAGATAAACGGGATGTGCTCGGCGATTTTCTCTTTGTAGTCGAAGACATCGGGTGTGCCCAACTCATCGAACAAACGTTTTACGTCGGGCGCAATGGCATCCTGAATCTTATCCACGACATTGCGGCTGAACGCTGGTGATACCACCTTGCGTACCAGACGATGGTGAGTCTGATCGGCCAACAGGCTGTGTCCGATCATGGCACGCTCGAAGTTGTTCCACTCGTCCGCAGGCGGCCTCGGTGGTGCGAATTCCCAGTCATAAAAATCGCTGGAGAGGGGCTCGGTTCTCCAGCAATGCATGATGTCGTCCATGCGTGTCATGATCCACGCCTGCCAAGGTTCATACCACACCAGAGGCCCGCGCGCCTTTAGCGCCAGACACTGCGGCGCCGGATTGATGAGATACTCCTCTGAGTGCGGATTAAATACATCCGATATTGGTGGCAGTTGCGGTTCGACCTGGCCCATAGTCACTTCCTGCATCGCGTACAATACGCGCGAACACCGCGCGCTTCCTTAACCGTGCAAATATACTTGGGCGCAGACCACACGCAAGCACGTACTAGCCGCCGCATCAACGATAATCCTTCGGGGGCTACCATTCCAAACCCTTGAGTACACGAACTCTGCTCGAAACTGTCTGTAAACGCCTAACTGCGGAATCCGCTTACCCTATGAACCCATCAAAACTTCCACGCGGGATATGCGTCCGGTGTTTGCTGCTCGGCCTGACGCTCGTGCTTGCAGGCTGCGAGACCGCGCCGGAGCGCATCCTCGACGTCGCCTTAAGTGACGATCCGAAGGCAGCGGCACGCGCTGTAGTCACCCAGGAAATTTCGGACGAATTGCAGCGCCAGGGCATTCCCATCAACCCCGAGGACCTGTCTGAGCTGCTCCTGACCGTACAACAGGTGCTGCGTGATATCTGGAGTGAGCCTGAACCCGAGGTTGCCTCCGAGCGTCGCTACGTGAAATACAGTAATGCCTACCAGGCACGCGCGACGGTAGATTTTGAAGCGGGCTGGCTGCAGGTAGAGACAATTGCCGAAGCGAGCCCTCTGCCACTGTTAAAGCAGGCCATAGTTGAAACCCTGCTGACGACACGGAACATGCAAATCGAAGAGGTATTTACCGACGCGCCGCCCGATACTGACGGTGAGCCATTTCTGTTTGGTCAAATACTGGATCAGGATAGCCAGCCAATCCGCTGGCGCTGGCGCGCCGAACGCTACGCTGACTACCTTATCGACGGCGTTTTGCAGCGGGAGCGCAGAGCTACTAAAACCATCCACTACGTACGGGTCGATTTGGTCGATGATCACCTGCATCTGCGAGAGCTGGAGTATGCAAGCCAGGTTCTCGCCGCCGCGCAGCGATACGATATCGAGCCCGCGCTTATTTATGCCGTGATTGAAGTCGAGAGCGCATTCAATCCCTATGCCGTCAGTCCTGCCCTGGCATTCGGCTTAATGCAAGTAGTACCTGCCACCGCCGGGCGCGACGTGTACGCCCGGGTAAAAAACCAAAGCGGTCAACCTACGCGCAGCCAGCTGTTCCAACCTGATTTCAATATCGACATCGGCAGTGCGTACCTGCATTTGCTGGACGACGTGTATCTCAGTCAGATCAGGAATCAGAACAGCCGCCACTTCGCCATGATCGCCTCCTACAACGGAGGGCCGGGCAGCACCTTGCGAGCCTTTGCAGAGGACCGCGAACGGGCACTGCAGCGCATCAACGGCATGCAAAGCAAACAGGTATTTAACCAGTTGCGACTGCGGCATCCGTTCTCGGAAACCAGACGCTACCTGGAAAAGGTCACCGACGCCGAGCGAAGCTATCGGTAAACGGCGCTATCGAGACTCGAGACGATCACCGCGCTGAGGGGCTATCCCGCCGCTCATGGCGTAATAGGGTTATCAGTATGCAGCCAATCCAGGCAAGGTATACCCCACCCACCACGCGCTCGTAGACACCCAGCGAAATCACACCGATTAACAGTGTGGCGGGGATTAACAGTATCCATGCCGCCAGACAGCACAGGTTAAAATGTCCCAGCGCTGGAGACAGTCGTGAGAATCCCGGCTGAAGCAGCCCCATGGCAAAACCGATGAGTGTCGCGACCAGCCATAAAGGATCATTGGCACCCGGCGCTAACAGCACTGCCGCAGGTGTTGCCGCAAAGTAGTAGCTAACGTAGACAAGGTTCACGCCCGCAGCAACCAGCAGGCCACGACCGATCGGCCAGAACCAGCCGCTATCCCGAGACCCCAGTGTCAGCGCCAGTAAACCGTGTGCAGCAACAAACGCCAGAAGACCAACGGTGTGCAACATACCCCACTGGCTTTGGCTGAGAACGCTGATGGGGTCGTGTACGGTCAGCTCGCTACTCAGCAAGACCGCGATATGCATCAGCGGCGTTATAAGCGTCAACGTCAGGGCGAGTCGAAGCAGCACAGGAACTCCAGGCCATCAGGCACCAGCATTACAACATTTGCACCATAAATGATCACCGGCGCTCTTGCCCAGTTCCATGAAGACATACCTCACAAAGACGGTGCCAAACACATACCGCTAAAAAGACAGTGTCCTGGCAGCATAGCTATTGAGACGGCGCTATTGAGAGACAGACATTGCGCCACTGAGTAGCGCTCGACGAGCGCGGAGATACTCAGAACTAGGCAGAGGCATCCGGCGACTGAATGATCTGGTCCATCTTCGCGCCCAGAAAATCCGCGGCAGTGACCGGGCGCCCGTCGTCGTGCTGCGCCGGGAGCTCCAGATCGTAATCCGGGTCGTGAAAATAAATCAAAGATAGGTTCGCGGCAGCGCCCGCCCGAGCGGCGACTCTGTGGGGGTTAGCGCGCCAGCGCCCGCCGGAAAGCAGCACCATCATTTCACCAAGATTTACCGTCAGTGCGTTTTCCAGCCGGGGTGCCTCGATCCACTGGCCCGGTGCGACTTCGACCTGCAGCCCATTGTCCGTGTCACGGTCCAGTAAGGTGATCGTTCCGAAGTCTGTATGCGCGCCAACACGCCAACCGCCAGCCTGCCGAACCTCTGGATACAGATTGGCCGTCACCGTCGCCATAGGGTGCCTGCAGTGAGCCGAGACCCAGCCATCCTCAAGACCTAATGCGGAACAGAGAATATCCAGCAATATCAGCGTGCACCGGTCAGCTGCATGAAGCCAGGCTGTCAACGCCTGTGAGAACCCGGGCACGACCTCGTCGGGCCAGATGTTGGGGGCGTACCAGCGGGGGGCACGTTTTCTATAGTCCTCTACTGCAGCAAAGGCAGGGCCCACGGAATAGGCCTCTTTAAGATCGATCAGTACGTCGGCATCGCCTTCGCTGCTCTCGCTGTAGCTGGAAGCGTTGGACTCCAGTCCTGGCCCAATCCAGCCCCGGTAGGCATCCGGTGGACAGGCGTAGGCCTGCTTTATCGATGCATTGAGGGCAAAAAACCGGTGGGCAGCGTGCCGCGCAGCATCGCGCACGGCGGGCTCGATGCCGTGATTGCTGACCATAAGAAAGCCAAGCTTCTGCAGGTAGGCGTCGACGTCTTTGACTACAGCGGCGCGCTCTGCATCGCTACCTAACTGCCAGCGGTTGAGGTCGACCAGTGGTATTTCCAGGGTTGTGTCTGCCTGCACAGCCATCTCCTTAGCTAACGGCGGGCGCGCCTGCCGAAGTGGGTTCAGGCATATCATTACCGCGCGCCCAGATCACGGCTGCATACACCAAAGGCGTATCCAGCGCGGCCAGCAATATCTTTAACAGATAATTACCGGTCAAAAGACTGATCAGGGCGTCGTTGTCGATCAGACCGTAAAACGCAATAAGGTAAAAAATCAGCGTATCCACCGCCTGGGAAACCAGAGTCGAACCATTGTTCCGTAGCCACAGCCAGCGATCACCGGTCATTGAGCGGATTTCATTAAAAACGTAAATATCCAGAAGCTGGGACACCACCACCGCCGTGATTGATGCCAGCCACAGGCGTGGCGCTGCAGCGTAAAGCAGCACGTAGGCATCGTTCTTGGGTGTCCAGTAGTCTGGCGATGGCAGTGCAATCGCAAGGCTGAGCGCCAGCATTACGAAGAGATTCACAAAAGCACCACCGTAAACCAGCAGGCGTGCACGGCGAGCGCCCCAGACTTCGGTGACCACATCCGTCACAGGAAAGGTAATGGCAAACAAAAACTCGGACAAAACGAAACTGGTCATCCCCAGGCCCAGCCAGGACAAATCCATGGGGATCAGTTTGACCACGAACAGCTGCATCATGCCCCAGCTGGCCATGAACACACACGCCAGGATGCAGAAGCGCATATCGGATGGAATGCGGCTGCTGCTCAGCACTTGTGCATGCCCTGTCTCAGCCTGTTGTCTGCCGGCTTCATGGATTTAGCGCAGCAACATCCATGCCATACCTTGCCGGGCACTGATGGGTCAGTCGTTCAGCAACGCAGTACACAGCATCCCTGCGGCCAGATCAGGCCACCAGCGTAGCGCGGCTGCCCTATGATGAAGCAGATTGGGGGCGCCGCGTTCGGCGCCTTACTTCTTCATCTTCTTCATTTCGGATGCAGCGTCAGCCATATCATCCATGGCGTCCTGAGAGCTTTTCTGCATCGACTCTCCGGCGTCCTCCATAGCACCCATGGCCTCTTTAGCAGCGTCTTCCACTTTTTCACCGGCCATTTCCATGGCAGCTTCAGCCGATGCTGCCGCTTCATCGATCATTTCAGCGGCATCTTCCATAGCATCCGACATAGAGTCAGCAGCCTTGTCCATAGATGACTCCGCGGACTTGGCGGTGTCTTCCATGGTGCTCTCCATAGCAGCTTTCTCTTCGCTACATGCGCCCAGCGTCAAGGCCAATGCCAGTGCGAGACCTGAAGTCGTCAGGATTTTCATACACATTTCTCCAATAAGCATGTGAGTCCGGATAGCAGAGTAGCAAGGGATTAACGATGTTTCAGCCTGCACATGTGTACAAGCTACTATTTAAAAGCTCAGGAAGAAGCCCTTGTCATCGTCAGATTGAACGCCTTGCCCTCTTTCCGCAATTCGTCCACCGGCCTGCCATCGCAGTCGGCCAGGTTGGCTGCGTTGATCACGCCCTGTTCACTAATCTTCAGCAGGACAGGATCGGACGTCGCCGATTTATACAGTGTGTCTCCATCGCGCAACTGTGCACTGACATAGAACACCATGCGTTCCCAGGGCAGCACGCCCGTGGGGTCTTTCACCGAACAAACGATCGCGTCCGGCATGCCGGGAATGATTTCGGCCCTCGCGATTGCTGCGGTAAATAAGGCGGTGAGCAGCACCGCGAGCATTACCGCGAGCATTACCGCGATAGTTAACACTCCAGGTGAACGCCCATGTAGACTCGAACCTATTGCATAGCGGTTGGAATGGTGTCGCTGAATCATGACATAAAGCTCCTGTGACGTAGCGCCGATCAATGACGGCGAGTATAACGCCCAACAGTGCGGTAAGCCTGGCCGCTAGCTGAGTACTGCCTGGCGATCAGTTACACTGCCAAACGCATAAAATAGCTGCGGGAGATGACTGCATGCAAAGCTACGCACGGCGATTAGCACTTATGATCATGCTCACAATGCAGACCCTCCCTGTCGCCGCACAGCGCAGTATCAATGGCGATAATCGGCTCCAGGCATATTTTGGCGTCATGGAATTTGAAGACCAGACCGGTAGCCTACAAAACGACGAGGGCGACCCGGTCGAGATCAATTTCGCTAACCTCATCAACCTTGGCATCGATGCAGAAACCCCTATGAACGGCCCGGACACTGGCCTTGAGTGGGGAGTAAACGCGGGTGCAAGCTTGGGCTGGAGAGGCGGTGACACCAGCTATGCGGGCAGCGTCGGTGGCGGCGGCGCTAACGTCACCTTTCGTGTCGATAACGATATGCTGCTGGTAGAGGGGCATATCGGCCCGTACTTGCGTACTCATCTGGGCAGTAAAGTCGACGTCTACCTTGGTGCAGGCCCTGCCATTATCTACGCTGAGGTAGACGCAGATGGCGACGGCGAAGAGGGTGATGGCGAGCCCGTCACCGGCTCCAACGGCTCCGTTATCCTGGGCGACTCGGGAGATTCTGATGTCGTTATCGGCTTACACGCCAGGGCAGGTATCGAGTTCGATCTGGGCGCGGGCCGACAGTGGGGCCTTGGCTTGAAATATCTGCGCGGTGAGCTGGACTTCAACGACACCGTCGGCGAATTCGATATCGAAGGCTACTCCCTTTTGATTACTTACTCCGCCTGGTACTAAACGCAGCCTTGCGCTGTGATGTCAGGTAGCCGCAACAATCCAGCCAAAGGGGTCGTCCGCGTCTCCGTACTGAATGGCCATGAGTTCATCGAACAGACGAGTGGCTACAGGCCCTGTCTGGCCGCCATTGATATCGAGCACTTTATCTCGCATCGCCATCTGTCCAACCGGTGATACAACCGCAGCCGTGCCGCACCCAAAAACCTCTGTGATTCGACCACTTTCTATGTCAGCGAATATCTCGTTGATATCCAATCGGGCCTCTTCAACGTCGTACCCCAGCGCAGGAGCGAGTTTCAGCAGCGAGTCGCGGGTTACGCCTGGCAGAATCGAGCCGCTGAGCGACGGCGTTCTAATCTGCCTGCCTTCGTAGACAAAACAAATATTCATGGCACCCACTTCCTCAACGAAGCGCCCTTCTATCGCATCCAGCCATAGCACCTGGGTGTAGCCTTGTTGCTGCACAGTCTCGCTGACTGCCAGGCTAGCGGCGTAGTTGCCTCCGGTCTTCGCCTCACCGACCCCACCTTTAACCGCGCGCCGCATTTCATCAGATACGTATACCGACACCGGGTTGAATCCCTCGGGGTAGTATGGGCCCGCTGGCCCTACGATAATGAAGTGCAGGTAGTGGTCTGCCGCACCCAGGCCAAGTCTCGGCGTTGTCGCAATCATGGCGGGTCGGATATAGAGAGATGAGCCCTCGTCTGAGGGAACCCAGTCCTTTTCCAGGGCAACGAGTTGCCTCATCGCCTCGACGTGAAAGTCCTCATCAACTTCCGGCATCACCATACGCCTCGCGGAACGGTTGAATCGCGCCGCATTGGCATCGGGCCTAAACAGGTTGATACCGCCATCCTTACGCCGGTATGCCTTTAGCCCCTCAAAGATTTCCTGACTGTAGTGCAGCACCGCCGCCGCCGGGCTCAGCGAAAGATTTTCGTAGGGCCTGATCGCGGCATCTTGCCAGCCCTGCCCTGCCTCATACACCTGAGTGAACATATGGTCGGTGAAAGATCCACCGAAAACATATTCGTCAGGGCAGCGTCCCCGTTCAGATTCAGGGATAGCACGTAGGTCGATGTTCATGGTTCCCGGGTAGTGGTCCTGAAAAAAGGCGCCCATTCTAACCGGCAGGCTCTGACTTGCATATCCAACCGCAACCTCCGGGAAACGCTTGCGTGTGGAATAAGACAACGCGCTTGTGGCTCATGAATCGGGTGACTTGTATGCTGTGCACCTATGCACAACATCGCTTCGCAACATCCGGTAAAGCAGCGACACAGTGCGTGACATTTATTCAGGTTCATCGGCATGCGTCGCACACACTTAATTATGCTATTGCTAATCGTTGCGAGGCCTGCTGCGGCCCAGGATCCAGCGACTGCGGCGCTTCCGTCCGGGTTTTCCGGTGAGCTAAGCGTAGGTGCAGAGTACAACAGCAATCTCTCCGTCGATGAAATCGACGTCAGCAGTGATCAGAGTGACTACGCCCTGCGCCTGGGAGGCGCGCTCGACTACGGCAGGGAGCTGTCCGAGCAGACGGAATGGTCACTGGGCTACAGCATTTCACAAAGCTTGTATGAAGAGTTCTCCCAGCTCGATCGTCAGACCCACATACTGTCTACTGGCCTCGATTACGAAGTAGGCAAAGGAAAAATGGCGGCCAACTACTATTACGTTAACTCGCGCCTGGACGGGGAAGATTTTCTCAAGCAGCACCGAATTTCACCCTCCGTGTCGGGGTTCCTTGCTCGCGACTGGTTTCTGCGCGGCGCCTGGGTGTACAGCGAGACTGAACTGGACAACAACACCGCACGAGATGCCGATACGATCGCCGTCGAATTCGACATTTATTACTTTGTGCGTGGTCTCCAGACCTATTGGAACCTGGGCTATCGCTATAAGGATGAGGAAGCTGCGGCAGATCGCTTCACGTATCAGTCAAATGGCTTCAAGGCGCGCTTGGTACACCGTTTTAACTGGCTTAAGCAAACCTGCCGTATGGAGCTGGCGTGGCGCTATGAGGATCGCGACTTCGAGGGAATCACGCCCAGTATTGGGGAACAGCGCGCCGATGACAGACACCGCTTGCGAGCGGAGTTACAAATTCCCATGGGCGACATCCTCACCGCAGAATTCTTCTTTAACTACAACGACTATGAGTCAAACTTCCCCAACGCTGACTATGACCAGGAGATTGGTGGTGTAGAGTTTACTGTTGCGTGGTAAGGGATCGTAACAAACCGTAGCCGTATACCGGGTCGCGTCCTGGCTCACCAAGATCTTCCGCGAACTTGAATAACTGACGACGCACTTCGGTGGCGTCGCCAGCTTGCAGGCCCCTCGCCGCCTCAACGGCAACAAACGGAACGGCAAAGGATGTCCCGGATGAGGCGCTGAAGCCACCACCCGGATGCGCATGCCGTAGATTGACGCCAGGCGCAGACAGGTCAATGTAGTCTCCCCGGTTAGCAAGTCGATAAACCCGCTTGTTACTGTCAACCGCAGTAACGGCAATGACCCCAGGGTGCGCTGCTGGATATCGTGGCGGAGCCGCTGGTCCGCCATTTCCCGCTGCCGCCAGTACCAGTATTCCCTCAGCGGACACCCGGTCCAGAACTGCACCGAGCAATTGATTCGGCGGACCCGCCAGACTCAGGTTAATGACATCAACCTGCTCACCCGCCAACCAGTCAACGGCGCGAATCAGAGCCACGGTGGTAGCCACGGAACGCCCACTGGAATCCGCATTAAAAACCGATGCTGCAAGCAGTTCACTATTTGGTGCCAGACTCTGGTAGCCCCTTCCCTGCCCCACCAGTATGGAGGCTACGGCGGTGCCATGATCCATGGGTGCCGCCTCCTCACTGGCAAAGTCCCTGGTTTGTATGCTTGCCTCTCGCAAAATCTGGTGGCTCAGATCAACGCGGCTATCAACCATACCAATGCGTAATCTCGCCGGTGCCACTGCTGCCAGAGCCGCGCCGGGTGAAAGGCCATTCCCGGTAGCTGACTCTGGAACACCCGCAGCATAAAGATGGTTGCGATCAACCCGCGCCTCGCGCTCGCCGACGACATTAAGTACCGCTGTGCGCTCGTCAGTGATCTCAAAAGTCGCTGGTGCGACGGCAGTAGCTAACTGCAAACCCAATGACGGCAACTCGTCGATGGAATTGAACAGGTAACCCTCGTCTGCTAGGGCAGCAATCGCCTGGGGCTCTGCCATTACCAGCCATTCATCTGTAAATATGCGGGCCTCTGCCACCTCGAGGGAGGTTTCCAACTCGCTGCTGATATCGTCCGCAATCGCCTCTACGATCGCGTCCTCTACCGATTCTTCGATACCACCCTCTACGTCGGACTCAAGTCGGTCATCGAAGTCTTGCTCTATTTGGTCCTCCAGGTCTTCATCGAAGTCCCGGTCAAAGTCGTCTTCCAACGAATCGGCAAATTCCTCTTCGAGGTCGTCGTCAATATAGTTCTCAAGTTCTTCGTCAAACCTCTCCTCAAACTCTTCTTCGTAGCGCTCCTCGAACTCATCTTCCAGTTCATACTCGATGTCGTCTTCAATCTCTCGCTCAATGTCTTCCTCTATCTCCCGCTCGATGTCTTCTTCTATCTCCCGCTCGATGTCTTCTTCTATCTCCCGCTCGATGTCTTCTTCTATCTCCCGCTCGATGTCCTCTTCAATTTCACGCTCTATGTCTTCTTCGATCTCACGTTCAATGTCTTCTTCGATCTCCCGCTCGATGTCCTCTTCAATCTCACGCTCTATGTCTTCTTCGATCTCACGCTCTATGTCTTCTTCGATCTCGCGCTCGATGTCCTCTTCAATTTCACGTTCTATGTCTTCTTCGATCTCCCGCTCGATGTCCTCTTCAATCTCTCGTTCTATGTCCTCTTCAATTTCACGCTCGATGTCTTCCTCCAGCGCCTCCTCTATCTCTTCTTCGAGCGCTTCCTCAATCTCTTCCTCGAGCTCCTGCTCAAAGCCCTCTTCCCATTCATCTGCTTGCCCGTACGCCAGGCCAAACCCTATGGCTGCCCAAACAACACAGGCATACACCAGCAGAAGGCCAGGGCCACGACGAGGGCGGCGCCCAGCGACCGTGCTGGCACGATGATGTAAAGGCGTATTCATGATTCCCGAGCAGTCTAGCAAAGGCCGATCTACAAAAAGTAAGACGTCTCACCGGCAGCATTAGTCCACGTGATGGAATAAACTCTCCCGCCATCCGTTTTTACAACAGGGCCCTTAGCGGCGTGAGTCAACTCAGTAAGCACCAGCGCGAGACGCTGCTGGCGGCGTTGCCCAAACTGCGCCGCTTTTGCTTGTCCATGACAGGCTCTGCGGCTGACGCGGATGACCTGTTGCAGACGACCGTGGAACGCCTGCTTGCGCGTGGTATCGGAGCTGACGTCGATCCAATCCGCTGGGCTTACCGGGTGTGCAAGAACATCTGGATAGACGAACTGCGAAGCAAAGAGGTCCGCACGCGCATGTCCTGGAAGGTCGGTGACGACACAGACACAGCACACAATGCAGACGATGTGCTCGACGCCACGCAGCGCGCTGAGCGGCTTCAGAAAGCTATGGCGGAACTGCCAGATGAGCAGCGAATGGTGCTGGCTCTGGTCGCCATAGAAGGTCGCAGTTACGCAGAAACCGCAGAGATACTTGATATTCCCGCTGGCACGGTCATGAGCCGGCTGGCACGGGCGCGAGCCGCACTGGCTGCGCGCATGCATTCAGAGGAGAGCGACGGACATGACTGAATCAGGCCCTGAATACGACGATATCCTGTTGTGCCAGTATCTGGATGAAGAACTGGAACCTGAGCAACGGTCTGCCATCGAGAAGCGCCTGCAGGATGAGCCTGATTTGCGCGAGCGGTTGCTGCAGTTTCAGTCTGTTGATAGTTCGCTACAAAGCACAGTGAGAGAGCAATCCAGTGACGACATACCGGACTCACTGACAGCCCTGCTGTCTGTTGATCATAAACAGCCAGTGACCAACGTGCTGTCTCTACCCACACGCCGTGTCTCACGTTTGCCACTGGCGGCAGCCGCGGCAATAGCGGTTGTCAGCGTGAGCGCAGGGCTCGTCTGGAAAGGACAGCAAAGCGCGCCAGGCAACGCACCCGAGGTTCTGAATAGCGTTGCGTTCTCTACCGTCATGTCGGAATCTCCATCCAGCACCCAAGCCTGGTATATGCTGGGCGACGACTATCAGCTTCGCCCAATACTGTCCTTCCCTACTGCCAGCGGCTACTGTCGTGAGTACCAGTTGGAAAACCTCACCAAAGGCCCCGACAGCGCCGCATGGCGCGGTATCGCATGTCTTGAACAACAGCGCTGGGTGACTGAAGTTCTGACTGCAACCACACAGTCAACGAAGAGTCAGGCGTATACCCCCGCCAGTGCTGACGGCGGTGCTACTGATCGCTTTGTCGCTGCCAAGGCTACGGGGGAAGCGTTGAGCGTAAGAGAAGAAGCCGGGCTTATCGGCCGGGGATGGCGATAAGCCCGGAAAGATCAGGCCATGAAGCCGAGCGGCATTTGACCTGACAGGGGTGAGTAGAAGCGGGACACGTTGGGAAGCACGATGTCGAGATCGCTGGGTGCAATGCCAAACCACAGCGCAAGCTCTGCAAAATACTCATCGGTGGATATATGGGGCAGCAGGACGCCACGCCCCGTGTCTCGAGGATTGCCCAGGGCCAGGTCGGGATAGTCACCAATCACCTGTCCGCCCCGAACCGCACCACCCATTACCATATGGTTGCCACCCCAACCGTGATCGGATCCGCGCCCGTTTGAACTGAGGGTTCGGGCGAAGTCTGAGGTCGTGAAGGTGGTTACCTGATTCCCGAGGCCAAGTTCGTCAACAGCGCTTTGAAATGCCGCCATGCCAGCGCTGAGCGGCGCAAGCATGGCCGCCTGATTGTTGAGCAACTCATCGTGATGATCCCAGCCGCCGTACAGCACCAGAAATGTCTGCCGGTTCATGCCCAACTGGTTGCGCGCCGCAATGGTTCGCGCAACCGTTTGCATAGCTTGACTGAAGGGGTCTGCGCCAAATGCAGCAGTAAAGGGGCTAACACTGCCCAAGGCCTGAGAGAATTGTGCGTTGGCCGCCTGTGCACGGTTGAACACGCCCTGGTAGGCTCGCCGCAACATGCTGTCGTAGGCATTTCCAAAAATACCGCTGATAGCCGTCGAACGCTCTTCATTGACATCCTCACCCTGCAACCCCTGTACCTGCGGAATCGCGCCATCAGGCGCCACCGTGTACTGCTGCGTCATCGTCCCCGACTGGTAGAGATTGGTGCCAGCCATCGAGATGCTCATAGAAATATTGGGGTTACTGTTGGTGTAGTCCAGTAAATCAGCCATGCGACCGCCCCAGCCTGAAGGGAGCCGAGCATCTGGCGTGCCCGTCTGCCAGTGTGCAATCTGATCGGAGTGGGAATACAAGCCGAGCGGAAGCTTTGCAGCGCCATTGCCCAGGACTTCCGGTGTGGTCGGCTCTACCAGCGGACCGGTGTTGGCAACGAACGCAATACGGCCCGCCTCATAGCCTGATTGCAAGGGTGCCATCGCGGGATGTAGACCCACTGATTTGCCGTTGCGCGTGGTTCCCGACAGGGGCAGCAGACTGCTCTGCGCCAGTGCCAGGTCTCGGCGCGTATTGGCATACTCCTGGTACTCACTGTTCCCCAATGGCACCAGCATATTGAAGGAGTCTGCGCCGCCTGCCAGCAAGATACAGACCAGCGCTTTGTAGTCGTCCTGTGCCTGTGCGGTGGCAGCGCCCAGGTGGCCCAGCCCACCAACAACAGCGGCGGTACCCATGCCTGCGCTGCCACTGCGCTTGAGAAACCCACGTCGCGTCATATTGATTGGATTCATGCTGTCACTCCTTACAGTGAGATCGCGTAATCAGGACTGATCGTAATCAGATAAATGGCTCGGTAGACCCGCTCTCGCGGCGACTCGGCTTGCTCAACCGCAGCGATAATTACATCGCGCGTGTCGGGGCGCAGCGTGCCGTAGGTGAGTACCGTGTCGAGCATGTCTACCAGTGCAGGGACGTTGATAGAGAAGAAAATCTCTCTATCTAGCTGCAAGTCAGCGCGTCCCAGGAAGGAAATGGCGCCGTCGTAAGACGTCACCTCCTCACCGAAGGTCATGTTATTGACCATGTTCGTGATGGCGACGATTGAGTCCGTCGTTGTGATCTGAAACTCTGGCGCCACCAGCCCCGCATCGCGCAGTTCACCGTTGGGAGAAAAAGATGGTTGAAAAAAGTTGAAGACACTCGGGGACGAAAATAGAAACTGCCCTATCTCTTCATAAATACCGGCGTAGCCAACCACTGTCCCGGCACTGCTGCTGGCGTCAAACGCCCTCAAAATATGAATATGACGCAGCATAGGCTCGCGCAGCTTGCCCACAGCATTATCATTCATTGAGGGATCTTGCCGTGCCTCTTCATCCAGCAATATGGCCCGCAGCAGTGCCTTCATGTCGCCACGCGGGGTCCCGCCCTCACCGTTGAAAGCGGCCGCAACGCGCGCCACATAGCCCGGCGAGGGGTTGGACGTCACCAGACGCTGAATGAGCTGTTTTCCCACAAACGGACCGACATTCGGATGATTGAACAAGTTGTCGACGGCAGCCTCTATATCCTGCATCCCGCTCTGACCGGCAGGCACCACGGTGCCGTTCAGGAGACGCTTCTCTCCAGGCTCGTGGTACTGCTCAACCATGATCATGGGGAGACCGAAATCTGCCTCTCGTCCCTCCGGTTCAGGTCTGTTGGAGAAGACCGGGTTAGGGCCGTTGAACGTCAAGCCGGTAAAGATCTTGGCAAACTCGCGGATATCATTGTTGTCGTAAGTAGGAATTGGCACGCCATTTGAATCCAGACGTCGACTGCCGTCGAGATTTAGCTCATACAGTCCAATCGTGAAAAGTTGCATGACTTCCCGGGCGTAGTTTTCGTCGGGAAACGTTCCCAGTTCGGGGTTCGATTTGGCGTTGTTGACGTGGCTGAGGAACAGCCCCATGCCAGGATGGAGCGTTACATCCAGCAATAAGTTACGAAAGTTGCCAAAGCTGTTGCGCAGCAACATGTCGTAATAGCTGCCGCGAAGCTCCGAGTGTTCCGCAACTTCCTCGGTGACTCGGGAAATGACGAAGAGCTGTGACAGCGAGGTAGCCACCCGCTGGCGAACCGTGTCTTCACTATGTACGACGCGTTGATACCAGGCAAAGTCTGCGCTATTGCTTTCAAAGTCGTAGAGGCTGAGGGGCTCTATGCAACGCTCGTCATTCTCGCCGTCCTCACCCTCTGCGTCATCTTCTCCCTCGTCGCCCTCTACGCTGTCTTCGACCCCCTCGTCTTCATCACCTGCATCATCCGCATCTGTATCTATCTCATCGTCTGTATCATCTTCTGAGATCTCGGAATCCTCATCATCTTCGCGATCACAGCTCTCGTCGTTTTCTACATCGTCTTCTTCGCTTTCGAACTCTTCACCGTCGCCGTACAGTGCGATGAACTGGACACGCCACTCCTCCATCAGGGGCATGGTGTAGCCAGGCGCCATCGCAAACTGCTGCTCCAGCCAGGCGGCCTCCCCCATTTGCGCAACCTGAGTAATATCCTGATAGCTGCCACCCATACCCGCCTGACTGAGAAAGCGCGATGCTGAGTTCATAGCGGCCGCCGAGGGTTTACTAGCGTTACTGCTACCGTCGCCAGGAGATGATTGAGGCGGACGGGTGGCGTCCGCCTCCTGCTGCGCCCTGCGCTCTGCAATCAGGGCATCAACGTCTACGCCCAGCGCCTCAAGGCGTTCCAGGAGGGCTTGAATGAAACGGATGAAATTGCTAACCGCTTCAGGTGAAGGCTGCTGGGACTGAGCCTGAACGGTGTTTGTGAAACTGCCAAAACCGGCGGTGGCCGCCAGCGCGATAGCTGCCACCACCCTTCTGCATTGTCTAGAAAGTGGTGCGTAGTTTTGAAATCCTGAACCGCGTCTAGCCTCGTTATTCATACCCGTCTCCCGGCGGTTTACTCCTTCGATAGTGGCAATAACGGGCGACGCGACACATTTATTCCAGGCACTAACGACTTTTCTCATAAACAACGCAAAAAATAGTCGTTCTAAACAGGTAAAGCTGATCCTAAGCGGCGCTGCGGCCGTACTTGACAATAAATCTTTATGTAAAGATACTTGAGGTATCTTGGTATGAAGATATCTGTTCGATGTTCGATTACGGAAAAGTGAGGCCAAACGCAGCAATGCGTGCGCTTGAAGACGCAAAGAATCATAAAAACAGTTAACAACTATTATTAAAACGCTGGAGACAGGTCAGCGACACCGGCACTTGTCTCGTAATGCTCGCCGTAGTTGCTTTGCAAGTATTGGGGCGAGTTGGCAAGCCCGCACAGGATTTCTCGCGCCGCAGTGTCCATGGCACTGCACGGCAACTGTACGCCCGGATTTACTGTCACCAGCTTAGCTAAACAGGAGCACCGACCCATGAGCGAAAACGCACACTACCTGCAGAGACTGACGTCTTCGCCCTCACTCATAGCAATCGCTGTAGCCATCGGTCTACAGCAGCCGACGATGGCACAGGAGAGCGGCGGAGCCACCAGCCCTGACGCCCTGGAAGAAGTCATTGTGACGGCCCTGAAACGGGATCAAACGATCTATGAGGCACCGGTCAGTATCACCGCCCTGTCCGAACAGCAGCTCCAGCAGCTCGGCACGCAGGAATTGAATGACTACCTGGGATTTATACCGAATGTCTCTGCGACCAGCGGTGGCGGTCGACGTCAGTGGGACATCAGCATCCGAGGGCTCTCCAATATCGAAGGGGTAGCCAATACTTACGGCATCTTTATGGACGAATTCAATATTTCGCCCACGTCTATCAGCGCGTTTAATAACCCATCGCTGCAGGATGCGGCGCAGATAGAAGTATTGCGCGGTCCGCAGGGCGTCTATTTTGGCCGCAGCATCATGGGCGGTGCCATCAACATCACGACAAACAAGCCCTCAGACCAGTTCGAGGGTAACGTTTCAGCACGTATTGGTTCTAACGAACGCTATCAGGTACGAGGTGCCGTTTCCGCGCCGATTATTGAGGATACGTTGTCATTCCGGCTGCTTGGGTATTACGAAGAGTTTGGCGGATTTATCGACAATATTGGCCCCGCGGACGTTACTAATGATTTTGAGGAGCAAGGTCTACGGCTCGCGCTGCGTTGGACGCCCACAGACAGGACGACGATCGACATCGCAGGGGCCTATGTGGAGGCGGAAGATAATCTGCCCAATACACTTGCGGTCGGCATTCCCATCCAGGGCGTCGCGGATTTTATCGCACCGCTCACTTTCGGCGTGATCAGCAGCCTGGAAGACCTGGCGGAGCTCCAGGGCACCGCGCTGTACCCAGACGGGGATGAGCATGAGGTCAACGTCGACGAAGCCACTACATCAGAGAACGAGGCAATGTACGTCACGCTTCGCGCAGAGCACGAGTTTGACGGCTTCTCTTTCATTACCGTTGCCGGCTACATGGAAGGGAGAGAAGAAACAAACGAGCTTGAAGGTGACTTTAATCTCACTGAGACACCCTTCATAACCCCCTTTGGTGCTCCTGCCACATTGATATCGAATTATGACAACTTCGTCTTGGAGGAAGTTGAGTCCTTCTCCATTGAGATGCGCTTGCAGTCCAACGACAGCGGGCCTCTGCAGTGGGTTATAGGCGCCTTATACGCCGAGGATACCGAGGAGCAGCGTGATGATAACGTGCTCACTATTGGTAGCGTGGTCGCAGGAAACTTTGTCGGTGTTTCAGGCCCACTTAGCCCAAGTCTTGACTTCGACAAGGTAGAGAGCGCCGCGATTTTCGGTGATATTTCTTATGCGTTTTTCGACGAGCGTCTGACGCTAAGCGTGGGTGCACGTTACAGCGATGACACGTTTTCCAGCAACGGTTTCAACGGAGAGTCAGTCATTAACCCGGGAGTAGAGGGCGTTCGACCGAACGAAAGCGTCTCCTTCACAAATTTCGCACCTACCTTCACAGCGGCCTATGCTGTCACCGACAACGTTAACGTGTATGCAAAAGCAGCTAACGCCTATCGCCCGGGCGGTCTTAACAATAACGTCCTGGTGCCCGACTCCTATGACTCCGAAGATCTATGGAGTTACGAGGTTGGTCTTAAGGGTGTATTCCTGGATGGTCGCCTGGATCTTCGCGCGGCAGCTTACGTAATGGAGTGGGAAGACGTACAGACCACAGTCTTCGACCCTGACCTTCTTCTTGCATTTATCGGCAATGCCAGCTCTTCCACACTGGAAGGGTTCGAGCTGGAAGGCAACTGGAACATCACGGACAGATGGTTATGGCAGTTTGGACTTGGGTACACGCAGGCGGAGTACGACAGCTTCGTCGGTGGGTTTGTGCCAGACCGAGACGATCCTGTGGACCTGAGCGGCACACCGCTACCCAATGCGCCTGAATGGACTGCGAATACACAACTACAGTACACGCATCCACTGGATAATGGCGCCAGCGTCTTTATTCGTGGCGAGTACCAGTTCACAGACGAGCAGTTCGCAACGCCGGGTGGCGATGAGTTTAATGCGCTGTTATTGGATGACTACGAAGTGTTCAACCTCCGCGCGGGGTATAACGATAACCGATACTCGGTTACCGTATTTGCTGAAAATCTTGCGGACGACTACTTCCTGCAGGGTTCTACCGCAGGCATATATCCGCTCGGGCTGCGCTCGGCCATCAATGAGGGCCGTCGCTTCGGCATACGCGGTGAGTACTTCTTCTAGGCACCGCGCGTGAAACGCGTATTCAAGGCGGGCGCTGCACTGCTGGGTGCACTGCTCCTGCTGGTCGGCGTACTGGCTCTCAATACCTTGAGATTCGAGGGCCCGCCGCCGCTGGATACGGTTGAATTGCCCGCGCCGCCCTCGGTTGACGAGGGCCTGGCAGCGGTGCACCTGGGCGAGGCCATTCAGTTTCAAACAGTCACCACCAATCCGGGAGACCCGATCAAAGGTGAGGAAGGGCCCTGGCTGGCATTACAGGCGTGGCTGTCAAAAACCTATCCCCTTATGCATGGGGCAATGACCCGCGAGTCTGTGGACGGCTATTCCCTCTTGTATAGTTGGCCGGGCAGCGACCCCTCTGCCGACGCTGTAGTGCTGATGTCTCATCAGGACGTGGTGCCGGTCAACCCGGGCACTGAGCAAGACTGGGATGCGCCACCTTTCGCCGGGGTTATTCAGGATGGCTACGTCTACGGACGTGGTGCACTGGATACCAAGGGCAGCCTGATTGGCATCTGTGAGGCCGTGGAGGCGCTGCTGGCCACCGGGTTCGAACCGACGCGGCCTGTTTACATTATCTTCGGGCACGACGAAGAAATCGTAACGGATACCGGCGCTCGCTACGCGTTTGAAGCTCTAAAGGCGCGAGGCGTGCGCGCAGAGCTGGTGGTTGACGAGGGGAGCGGCGTACTCAAGCCTTCACCCTTCGGAGCTTCGGCCCTGGGTGCGATCAATATTGCTGAAAAAGGGTGGATTTCCCTGCGCCTGATAGCCCATGGCACGGGCGGTCATTCCTCTTCCCCACCCCGAAACTCCGCCACGGTGCGGCTGGCCAGGGCAATAGCGGCTCTCGACGATGAGCAGATGCCTGCGCAACTGGACAATGAAACGCTGCAACCCATGATCCAGGGATTTGCTGCGCAGATGCCCTTTATCCAGCGCATGGCGCTGACGAACCTCTGGCTGCTGGAAGACGTCGTCGCGATGGCGTTCGGCATGGAGCAGGGGCCCAACGCCATGATCAGAACCACCACAGCACCAACCATGCTAAAGGGCTCCGCCAAGGAAAACGTTCTGGCACAACGCGCTGAGGGCGTCGTGAACTTCCGTATCCACCCCGGCAACAACGCGCAGGATGTTATCGAACATGTGACCGCGATTGCGGACCGTTTTGGGGATATAGACGTCGAAGTCATGGGAGAGGTCTTCGAGCCTGCGCCGGTCTCCTCTACTGACAGCCGAGGCTATCGTGTGTTGCACAGTGTTGCGAGCCAGCTTGCCGACGGCGGCCCGGTCATCCCGATGCTACAGGTAGGTCTGACGGACAGCCGTCATGCATTTCTGATTGCCGACAACGTCTACCGATTTACGCCACAGGTGTCCGACATCAACGACGTCTCTGGCGTCCACGGGACCAACGAACGTGTAGCACTTGCCAATGTTGCCACCATGGCGAGGAGCTACGCCCAGATTATTCTGGCAATGGATACCCCCTGACCCTGGCAAATCTGCAACCCCGTTCCCAAAAGGATTTACCCTCATGCACGTGATCAAGCGCATTGGCGTCTCTCTGGCATTGCTCCTGGCTCTAGCGACCTTTATTGCGTGGTTTACGCTCTGGTATCGCCCCGTCACGGTTAATGCGTATATCAACAAGTTCACCCTGCAGTTTCTGCTGAGTTCGCCGGAATTCCTCACCTTCATGGGTGCGATAGAAAACACACCGCTTGATTTTCATTCCGGCAAGCTCGGCAGCTACACGCGCGAGCAGGATGAGAAAACGCTGCAGCTACTAAAAACCGCGCGCCAGCGATTGGACCGCTATGGACCCGAAGGACTGGAAGGGCAGGAGCTGATCAGTTGGCGCGTTGCCGCCTGGACTATGGACGATTTGCTGACCCGGGCAGAGCTGCAACCTTTCGGTTACCGGATAAACCCGCTGGCGGGGCCGCAAATCCAGATTCCCGAGATGTTGACTGGCTCGCACCAGATCACCAATGAGAAAAGCGTTCGTCGTTACCTCAGCCGCTTAAAGGAATACGGAAGGGTGCTGGCGGAACTGAGCGTTCGTGTGGAAGACGATCGCCAGCAGGGTGTGATACCGCCGGACTTCATGATCGTCAAAACCCTGACAGGCTTAAGCACGTTTATAGACGGTAGTGCCAGTGAAAACCTGCTGGTGACGTCTCTGGTGCGACGCATGGGCGAGGCTGGCTTCAGCGAGGCACAGATAGACCAATTCGCCGCGCAGGCCGCCGAACACGTTGAAGCTCACGTGAGACCTGGTTATGAAAATTTGATCGCGCAGTTCGAAGATCTGCTGGAGGTCACGGATCACGACGCAGGCATCTGGCGCATACCCAATGGCGATGCCATTTATGCGGCAGCACTGCGCTCCAACACCACCACGGACCTGACGCCGGAAGAACTGCATCAGACTGGACTCTCAGAGATAGCCCGCATCCAGGGAGAGATGGATGTGCTGCTGCGTTCCCAGGGTCTCACCGAGGGCACCGTGGCGGAGCGTATGGACCTGCTCAGCCAGCGTCCTGAGAATCTGTTCAGCAACGACGAAGAAGGCCGGCGCGCAATGATCGCGTACCTTGAGCAGCTCGACGCCGCCCTCATGGAAAATATAGGTGACTACTTTGACACCTTGCCCACGCAATCGCTGGAGATTCTGCGCGTTCCAGAGTACGCCCAGGACTCCTCCACGACGGGATACTACAGACCGCCGCCTCTCGACGGTTCGCGGGGCGGTCGCTTCTACATCAACCAGCGCGATACGGCTGAGATTCCACGCTTTGCCCTGCCGACACTGATGTACCACGAGGGATCTCCCGGGCACCACTTTCAGGGCGCATTGGCCATTTCATTAGAAGGTATCCCTCTGATGCGGCGCTATCCAACGTTTCCTGCTTTCGTTGAGGGCTGGGCGCTGTACAGTGAACGGGTGGTGGCTGAAGATATTGCCGTCTATGCAGACGACCCCCTCGGCAATCTTGGCCGACTGCAGTTGGAGCTCTTCAGAGCGACGCGGCTGGCGGTAGATACCGGGCTGCATGCGATGCGCTGGTCTCGAGAGGAGGCTATCGATTACATGAAGGCCCAAACCGGGCTACCCGATGGACGCGTAGAGCGGGAAATTGAGCGGTACGCCGCCAACCCCGGGCAGGCCACGTCTTATAAAACCGGGCAGCTGGCCATGTTGAAAATGCGAGCCAGGGCGGAGCAAGCGCTGGGCGATAAGCTCGATCTGGGTGCGCTTCACGACGTGATGCTGCTGAACGGCGCATTGCCGCTGGGGGTTATGGACGATGTTATCGACCAGTGGATAGAACAGCAGGAAGCACGCGTCTTACAGACCGCAGCCAGATGATTAAGCGCGGGATTCGACCCAGGTAGAAATAGCTGCCATAACGATTATCGTTATGGTGAACCAGCCGCACAGCAGCGCCGTGGCGGGGATACCGTCCAGAGCTTCAAAGAACAAGACGGCCGCCGTGAGCAACAAAACAAAGCCCAGTGTTCGAACGCCAAGTTCTGCCGGTCGGGACAGTTGACGACCACCCAAGAGCTTCCTGTGGCGCCGCATTGACAGGCAAAGCGCCACGGACGCGAGCTGGGTTAGCCCCATCGCTAGTGCGACCATGCGCCTCGCGTCACTGAGCTTTGCGGATACAGCGATGTCACTGTGCCATCACCGGTATCGGAGCCACTGCCTCTGCCTGCGGTCGCAGTTTCAATCCCACTATCAGCGCAATCACTCCGGTCGCCAGCGCCGTTAAATCAAACCCGGCTAAAACCCAGTCGCCCACAGGAAGCGTATTGCCCAGGTGTGCGGTGCTGGTCAGTGCATTGACCAGCGGTAACAGCAGGAAGACGCCCGCCAGGGCGTAAAGCTGCTCAGTCCAAAGTTTTTCCATCGGTCGAACCGCAGCGTGCAGGAAACAGGCGCCCCAGACCAGAAACATCCAGTGGGCTTCCCAGGGTGCCCGATTTTCCATGCTCACAGGCAGCAGTCGATTGGCCCAGAAATAAGCGCCGATCGCGGTCAGCAAGCCCACGATCGTCGCGACGTTCATGCGCTGTACAAAACGGTGGCCACGCCCGACCTTAATACCCTTTTTGCGTGGCGTTCTCGATTTCACCCAGTAGATGGCGCCAGTCGCCACCATCGCTGTTCCCATGATGCCGGCAATGAAGTACAGCCAGCGCAAGAAGGTATCGGCAAAATTACCCTGATGCAGTTGCAGCATGACGAGCCCCGATTTGAGACCGGGCAGATGCAGCGGCAAGCGTGACTCGGACACCAGCGGCTCTCCCGTCACACCGCTGAACGTACTGCCAACCACATCCGTGCGTCCTTCGTTGGGCGGATTGAAGCTGACCCGACTGTTCCGGTCGCCGGGAAAGTTGACGGTAACAAAGGCGACTTCATGGTCCACACCCGCCGCCAGCGTGTCCAATGGCAATAGCGGTGCGGCGACCTCCGCGGCCTCGACCGTATCGCCGCCAATAATGTCCTGCAGCCCGCGCACACGCTCCATGTCGAACCCGTATCCTCCCAGCAGGACAAAGGGCATCCAGAATAGCCCCAAGGTGTAGAGTAGCCCGCTGTAGGTGATCATGATCTGGAACGGTAGCGTGGTTACCGACAGCAGGTTGTGGGCATCCAGCCATGATCGCGAGCCCTTGGCCCAGCGAAAAGTAAAGAAATCCTTGAAGATCTTCTTGTGCGCGACCACGCCGCTGATCAAGCCAATCAGCATCACCAGCGTTGCTACTGCGACAATGTAATAACCAATGCGGGCCGGGAAGTAATGCAGCAGATAGTGCATTCTGTAGAGCAACTGACCGCCACCCGTATCACGCGCTTCGGTGAGTGGGGCTCCACTTATGGGATCAAGGCTCTCTCTGCGAAAGGCGCTTTCACCTTCGGGCGGGTCCTTGATCAACCATCCAATACTCAAGTGTGGATTGCCACGATCCTGACGCGGGTAGATAAACCAGCGCTCTGAGTCAGGTGCCACCTCCTGCAAGCGAGCCTGCGCCACAGCAATGTTCGGCAGTAACTCTGTGCGCGCCTGGGCCGGGACTTCCGGCGTCATCCACAGGTCGATTTCAGTGTCGAAATAACCGAGAGTGCCGGTCACAAAGACAAAGTACAGCAGCCACACAAACACCAGACCGGACCAGGTATGCAACCAAGTCATCGACTGTCTAAAAGTCCCTATCATGCGCCTGTCTCCAGCGAGTAAAGAACGATCGCTCCCGCGCCGCACAACACCGTCGACCCCATCATCCCGATAGCAACGCTGCGCACTTTATCCACGGAAAACACCCACAAAATTGCAACGGTCCACAGCAGGAAGCTCAGAAACGTCATCGTGATGATGGCGTGCAATCGTTCCATGGGCAGTGCAAATACCAAAAACAGCGCCACACTGTTTGCAAACAGGTAGCCGCCGAAGGTGCCGAGAAGCACGCGACCGGTGATATGCCAACGGCTTCGTTTACTGTCTATACCCATACTGTTGCCGCAGAATGCTTATCCATGGCGCCATCACCAAAGTTGCTTGTACCCACGTTCGTTTTACCCAAGAACGTGTTACCCACGATCTATACACCCTCTGCCCATTGCCGCCTCACGTCCGGTAGCGACGGCGCACCCTGAGCTAATAGCTCCGCTGCGTATGAAACCATTATTTGACCGGATGTCACCACCCTAATTGTTAACAATTTGCATTCTCAGCACATATTACTTTGACGTAAAGATAAATCCAAGCTAGCGTGCACCGTTTTTTATTTCCAGAGGACCCTAAGGTGCTGACTCCGCTCTCCCTCTCCCGCTATGGGGTAATTCTCAGGCTCACAGCCTCTCGCGCTGTCCAGCTTCTTGTTCTCATGCTGGCCAGCCTGCCAGCCCTTGCGTTGAAGCTTTCTGAGAAGACCATCACCCTGAATACCGGCGAAGCGCTGACCTTCGATGTTGGCACCGTCAGCGTCCCTGAAAATCGCGCTACCACCGACAGTCGCACGATTGAGGTCGCCTTTTATCGCTTCAAAGGTGACGAGGGCGCCTCGGCGATGCCAATGGTGGTGCTGCCTGGCGGTCCCGGGGGCAGTTACACGCGCTGGCTGGAGAGCGAGCGCTGGCAGTCTATGGCAATGAACAGAGTCAATCTGTTTCGCCGTCATGGAGACGTGATCTTTGTTGACCTGCGGGGCGTTGCGTTATCGACACCCAACGCCGCGTGTGACGGCGCACCAAACAAGTGGATGACGCTGTTTACTGAGGAGGACTTTAATCGCCTGTCCCGGGAATCGGCAGCGGCATGTCGTGAAAAGCTGATTGAAGAGGGGTTTGATCTGGCGGGGTACACCGTCATGGAGGCAGCGGCCGACGTTGTGGCTGTTATCGATGCGCTGGGCTACGACCGCTTCCGTCTGCATGGCAACAGCTTTGGCAGCCACTGGTCACTCACGACCCTGCGCTATTACCCGGACCGGATCGAGCGAGCCATTATTTCGGGTACCGAAGGTTATGATCACACCTGGGACCACCCCGCGGGACTGCGACGCGCGGCAGAGATCATTTCAGAAGCCGCCACACCCGCCTGGCAAGCGGCGGGACGTGACGGCGATCCACTGTCGACCCTGGATGCCTTGATGGCGAGGGCGATCGAAAACCCTGATCTGGCGCATGGCATGACGCCCCATGAAGTCGCCCTGCTGGGCACGTCCGGGGCCGGATATGGCATCACCAGTCGTGAGCCCCTCAGCGGCTGGCCCGCGGCGGTAGCAGCACTCGATGACGGCGAGGGTAAACTGATGCGCTGGGGACTGCGGCTGGCGGGTGCATGGTTTCTGGGCGGCGCCAGTGAGGATGCTGCTGTCGTTGGTACGCTGGATTGTGCATCGGGCTTATCGGCTGAGCGCCGCGCTGACATGGAAGCCATTGACGACCCCATCTTTAGCCGCCTGGCATTTTCCTACTACGACACGATCTGCCCTGCCTGGGCCGTACCTGAACTATCCGACGCCTTTCGAGAGGGCGAGCAGATCGACGTGCCCGTACTGTTTGTGCATGGCGACCTCGATGCCGCGACCCCACTCAGAAATGCTCAGGAGACCGTACAGGATTTTCCAAATGGCCACCTGGTGATTATGGAGAACGGCGCGCACAGTGCCTTTCGTATTGGCATTCGCGTCTCGGAAGAACTGAGAGACGTAGTAAATGACTGGATGCAAGGCACAGCTCCCACCGTCAATCGCATTACGTTGCCTCCCTTGGAGTTTGATCCGATCCCGTCTCCCTGAGTGTCGACAGCATGAAGATAAGTCCAGGCAGGCTGGCCAAAATTTATTTTGACGTAAAGATAAATCCAAGCTAGCGTTCAGGGGTCATTTTCAGTGAGGACTCCCCCGTGCTATCGACAGGCAGTGTTTTTAGCTCTTCTTTCAAGGAATACGCTACCGGAGAGCGCTCAAAAGCGCGGCACACTCTCGCAGCGATAGCCTTACTGCTGTCAGCTTTCTCGACCCAGGCTCTGGAAATCAATAGCAAAACTATTACGCTTCAAGCCGGTGGAGAGCTTTCTTTCGAAGCGGGCTATGTCAACGTCCCTGAGAATCGCTCGGTGGCTGATAGCCGCATGATTCAGGTGGCGTTTTATCGGTTCAAAGCTGACGAAGGCGTGGACGGTGCACCTATGGTCGTATTGCCGGGCGGTCCCGGAGGCAGCTATACGCAGCGTCTCGAGAGCGAGCGTTCGCAGCCCTTCGCCGTCAACATCATCGAGACCTTCCGCGACCACGGCGACGTTATCTTTGTCGACCTGCGTGGAATCGCGCTATCAAAACCCAACACGGTCTGCGAAGGCCCCTCAAGCAAATTCAGAACGCTGTTCACTCTGACGGACCTTAAAAGTGTTTTTCAGGATTCAGCCAGAACCTGTCGCGAAAAACTTCTGCAGGAGGGTTTTGACCTGGAGGGTTACACAGTAATTGAAGCGGCCGCCGATGTGGTCGCCGTTATCGATGCGCTGGGCTATCAAACCTTTCGTCTATACGGCAATAGCTTCGGCAGCCACTGGTCGCTGACGACTTTGCGCTATCACGCCGACCGGGTAGAGCGCGCCATCATTTCTGGCACAGAAGGATACGACCACACCTGGGACCACCCCGCCGGACTGCGCCGCGCGGCAGAAATGATCTCAGAGGCCGCAACACCCGCCTGGCAGGCCGCTGGCCGTGAGGGAAGCCCACTGTCTACATTGGACGCATTGCTGGATAAGGCCCAGCGGGATTCCGATCTGGCACATGGGATACAAGCTCATGAAGTCGCTTTGCTGGGGCTGTCAGGTCAGGGGTTTGCCCTGTCCGGACGCGAATCCGTGAAGGGCTGGCCCGCCGCAGTCGCGGAACTGGATGATGGGGAAGGCTGGCTAATGCGATGGGGCTTCCGCTTGCTGGGCGCCTGGTTCCTGGGGGGTGAGAGCGAAAGCGCAGCCGCGGTGGGCACCCTTGACTGCGCATCCGGTCTCTCCGCAGAGCGTCGCGCTGAAATGGAAGCCATCGACGATCCACTGTTCAGCCAGGCCGCGTTTTTCAACTACGACAGTATCTGTCCGGCCTGGGCCGTCCCCGCACTTCCCGATGCCTTCAGAGCGGGCGAGCAAATTGATGTTCCGGTCCTGTTTGTCCACGGCGACGTGGATTTTTCTACACCCCTTCAGAACGCCTATGAAACACTGGAAGCTTTCCCGAACGGGCATCTAGTCGTGATGGAAAACGGCACTCACGGTGCATTCCCCGTGGGTATCGAGATTTCGGAAACGCTGCAGGGTGTGGTAGACGACTGGCTTCAGGGAACACCGCCCGCTGTGGAGCGCATTGCCTTACCACCGCTGGAATTCGACCCCGTCCCTTCTCCATGATGTGGGCGCGACGATGACGAAATATTCACTCTTGAGTGCGTTCCTGACCTTGCTGCTGGGAGCAAGCGGCAGCGGCGCGCAGTCGCCTAGCAGCACATCAGTAGCGCAGGCTCCAACGCTGGATCTGGCAAAGCTGGAAGCCTTCGTAGACGGTATTGCCATGACGGCGATGGAGGATCAAAAAGTGCCTGGTGCCACACTCGCCGTCGTCAATCGTGAGGAGATCCTGCTGCTCAAGGGGTATGGCTATGCCGATGCCAGCACGGGAGAGCGCGTAGACCCAGAAAAGCACCTGTTCCGGATTGCCTCAATCACGAAGACGTTTACTGCCACGGCCGTAATGCAGCTACTTGAGCGAGGACAGGTCTCGCTGGATGAGGACATTCGAACCTACCTGGGCGACATCGCTGTAGATGATCACCTTGGCAAGATCACTATTGCGGATTTGCTCACGCACTCCGCCGGATTTGAAGACCGAATTCTCGGGTACTACGGTGCCCCACCCCCCGGAGAAGGCAACACAGCGAAAGCAAAGCTAGAAGCCATTGCCCAGATTCAGGTCAGACCACCCGGTGAGGCAATCTCCTATTCCAACTACAGTTTTGCCCTGCTGGGTGAAATCGTTGCACGTGTCTCAGGGGAGGATTTTGCAGACTACGTCCGCAACCGGATTCTACTGCCTTTGGGCATGACTAACTCAGATCTCAGATTGAAGACAACCCAGGGCGAAAGCGAAAAGCCCTGGCTGGCGGCGCTGCAGAAGCGAGAAGCGCGAAGCCATGTCTGGCGGGACGGGTGGTATCAAGCAGTCTCCTATCCGGCATCCCGCACTACCGTGCACCCGGAGGGCTCAATGTCGGCAACGGCCGCCGATATGGCGCGCTATATGCAGATGCACTTGAATTACGGTACCCGCGAGGGTGTCGAGATTCTTCAGTCGACCACCTGGGATCAGATGAGCCAGCCACTGTTCTCGAACAGCCCGCTGACCGGCGCTAATGCTCACGGCTTCTGGACAGACAACTACAACGGCTACAACGTGCTCAAACACGGCGGCTCCATCAACGAGTTCAAATCCATGCTGACGCTCTTGCCAGAACTGGGGCTGGGCATTTTTGTGTCAACCAATTCTGATAGCGGCAGTGCGCTAAGGAAAATTCCAGAGCGCGTGATCGCCGAGTTTTTCCCCGCCGCACAGAACGCAGCTCCAGCGCCGCCCGCGGATTTTCAGGAGCGAGCAGGCCGTTACGTCGGAACCTTTGTGAATACCCGGCGCAACGAAAAGCGTTTTGACAAAGTAATCTACGCAGCTGCCGCTGATCGTATCTCTGTGTCCGCCACCAACTCGGGCTATCTGGTCCTTACGCGAGGCGGTGAGGCTTCTCGCTACGTGGAAGTCGGAGAAGACACCTTTGCATCTGTAGATAACGGCAGCATTGTGCAGTTTGGTGGCGCGACAGATGAGCCTGCCAACTGGCTTTTCCGGGCCGGCGGATCCGCCTATGAAAAACCACATTGGTCAGAGCAACGTTCGACACTGCTGGTGCCACTCATCCTTGCTCTGCTGACCGCAGCAGCCGTACTGCTGCGGTCCGTCTGGCGCTTGATACGGAAAGCGGACATTACGCCAGAGACCGGTGAGAAGCGGCTATGGTTGTTCCTGAACCTGAGCGCCGCAGCCTGGCTCACAAGTTTCTCTGCCCTCGCGGCCGCCGTGATGCCGTATGCGGGGGATATCGGTACGTTATATGAGCCCTACCCGACTGCCGGCATCATTCGTTTCGCTTACTCTGTGTATGCATCCACCCTGATATCTTTCGCCGCGGCGCTGGTATGTATTCAGACTTTGCGAACCAGGCAGAACCCGCTAGGTGCTATGCAGGTGTCTGCCTGCTATGCAGCGGCCATCTTCACGCTGCTACCCCTGTCCCTGTACCTGTGGAATTTCTACTCGATTATTTAAGGTCTAAAGTCACGATGGCGTCGGATACTGCGTATTTGCCCACTGCGCCAACGCCGCTATCAGGTCCGGGCCTATGCCACAGCAGCCGCCAAACATCGTAGCACCCAGCGCTGCCCACTGCTGACAGTGCGCTACGAACTGGTCGGCTGACATATCGTGGTATTCCGTGCTGACGTCATTGTCCAGTGTCCAACCAGGCGGGATGTAGCAGCGATTGGGATAGGCGCCTATTGGTTTATCAGTTAACTCGCGCAACTCCTCTAGCGCCGCAGAAATTGCCGCAGGGTCAGTGCAATTGAAGAGAAAGGCTGCAACAGGAAAAGACGATAGCGCGGCCACCGCTTCCGCAACACTCTCGCCGCTGCGCAGGCCGGCGCCAGGCTGTTCAGCAAGCGTCCATGATATCCAGAGGGGACGTGATTCGCCGCGCGCCTGTAACCGGTCAGTTACCGCCGTCGCAGCATTTACTGATTCCTGTACCGATGACATTGTTTCACACAGAAACACATCCACATCATCACACAGCGCTTCCACCAGCGTCCTGTAGATGGGAAGCGCCTCCTCCGCTGCGGGTACGAGATCGGGACGATAGCTTTCACTGAGAGGCGGTATCGACCCCGCCACTATGACAGTTTCACTACTGGCATCAGCCGTCGCTCTCGCAATCTCCGCGGCCCGCGAAGCAAGACTTGCATACTCATTTTCTCGACCTACCTTGGCCAGGTAGCTTGGTATCGTGCTGTATGAATTCGTGATAATGACGCCCGCGCCAGCGGTAATGTAATCGCGGTGAACACTGGCAACCAGCGCCGGGTCTTCCAATAGTGCCTCCGCAGACCACAGTCCAGTGCTGGATGGTGCAGCACGCGCGACCAATTCATCGCCCATGGCACCATCCATGATGGTGAAGCCACTCACGCCTGCTTACCCATCGGCGAGAACATCGGCGAACATGCCGGGATCGACGTTGCCGCCGCTGAGCATAATGCCGACGCGTTCATAGCTGGCATCCAGTTTGCCGCTGAGTAACGCTGCCAGCGCTACCGCGCCACCGGGCTCTACTACAAGCTTCAATACGCGAAAGGCATAGCGCATGGCGTCACGCACTTCGTCGTCAGTGACAACGAGGCCACGGGCAATCTTCGGCTGGTTAATAGAGAACGTGAGTTCTCCAGGCTGTGGCGCCAGCAATGCATCACAAAATGAGCGGGCTTCCGGATCAACAGATTCGCGCCCGCCTGATTCAAAGGATCGGGCGTGATCATCAAAGCCTGCGGGCTCTACTGTGAAGACATCGGTGTTGGGACTGAGCTCAGAAGCCGCAATAGCGCAGCCTGCAGTGAGCCCGCCTCCACCACAGCAAACCAAAAACGCATCGACCTCCTCGCCTTCCGCTGCAAGATCTGCGAATAGCTCCAGCCCCGCCGTTCCCTGCCCTGCTATCACGTGCGGGTCGTCGTAAGACGGCACGATCACGCCGCCGTCCCGCTCGGCCAGCGCGTAGGCGATCTCTTCCCTGGATTCTGTGTAGCGATCATAGTGAACAACCTCGGCACCCAGATCTCGCGTGTTTTGAATTTTGATAGCGGGCGCATCTGCAGGCATGACAATGCGTGCGGGAACACCGCAAATTCCCGCTGCCGCAGCGACGCCCTGGGCATGATTTCCTGAAGACCAGGCGATCACACCACCACGTCGCTCTTCCTCTGTGAGCTGACTGATACGGTTGTACGCTCCCCGAAATTTGAAGCTGCCTGCCACCTGCAGCATCTCTGGCTTCAGCGCCACACGACGTTCAAGGTGCTGATCGAGAAAGCGGTTGCGCAACAGGGGCGTACGCCGCGCCACGCCGGACAGACGTCCAGCAGCCGCCTCGACATCAGAAAATGATGGTGCCTGAAGTGTCATCGACAAATCCTCTGAGTTTTGTATTCCGTGTTTTGACACCGCAACCCTGGACACGGCGCCCATCACTGGGAGCGGCGCATTCTGCCACAGCCGTGTTCTCGCGCGAAAGCCACAGTAAGGACGCAAGCGCTGTTTACTCTTTTTCTGCAGGCGATCGCTGTGGTTGAATGCGACCTCTCACACTATGCCTCAGGTTCTCGCTATGCCTGCCGATGACGAAAACTATCCATCGCCGTCCACGCTGGCGGTGTGGGGTGGAGAAGACCGCCCCTTCCAGGATGGCAGCATTACGCCGCCTATTGTGATGAGCGCGCCTTTCGCCCATCCGGACATGGATAGCTGGCGCGCAGTGTCTGCGGGTCACATTGAGGGACTGACCTACAGCCGCAGCCGGAATCCCACCGTTGGCATCTTTGAAGAAAAGTGTCGGCTGCTGGAACGCGGCGAACACGCTATCGCCTTTGCCAGCGGGATGGCGGCTATTACCAACAGTTTATCCGCGCTGCTCACGCCAGGTGATCGCGTGGTCACGATTTCGGATCTTTACGGCGGCACGGGCCGCTTTTTACTGGAATACCTCGAACAGACCGGCATTACAGTAGACTTTGTAGACGCTGGCGATGGTGGAGCGCTGCAGCGAAGCATGGAACCAGGTTGCCGTTTGGTATACGCGGAAACCCCCACCAACCCGACGATGAAAATCAGCGACCTCAGGGCTATGGCCGCTGCAGCCAAGCAGGCAGGCGCCCTCACGCTGGTAGACAACACCCTGGCCAGTCCCATTAACCAGCGCCCGCTGGACCTGGGCATTGACCTGGTAGTACACAGCGCCACGAAATACCTGAGCGGTCACGATGACGTGTTAGGCGGCGTGCTGGTGGGCGAGCGCAGCCTGGTTGACACTGTGTATCGCTACCGCGAGATTCATGGCGCCTGTCTGGCGCCGCACTCTGCCTATCTGCTTTTGCGGGGTATGAAAACGCTGTCCCTGCGCATGGAGCGCCATAACAGCAATGCCTTAGGGATCGCCCGGTGGCTGCACACCAGACCGGAGGTAGCCGGGGTGTTCTATCCCGGTTTGCCAGAGCATCCAGGGCACGATGTTGCTTGTCAGCAAATGCAGGGCTTCGGTGGCGTACTGAGCTTTTCATTACACGGCGATCGCACTCTTCAGGATCGGTTTGTAAACGCCCTGCGATATGCCCACCGGGCATCAAGTATCGGTTCCGTCAGCACACTGGTTGGCCCGCCGGAAACCACCAGCCATCAGGAGTGTTCCACTGAGCAACGTCAGGCACTGGGTATTCCGTCACAACTGCTGCGTTACTCCACTGGCATTGAGGATCTGCCAGATCTGTTAGCCGATATTGAGCAGGCATTGGCGGCAGCCGGCGCTTAAGCTGTGGCGCTACCCTTTTGCACAGGCAGGTCGGGAGAGCCAGCCACAGGAGCAGTGTCTGGCGATGAACACTGCTCAACGACCCCTCTCAAATACCCCACTCTACAAAATCTGGTCGCTACCGCAATTTACCTTGACATAAAGATAGTGCTATTGCTTACTCGTGACATCGTCAACGCAGTTAACGCGTAGGAAGCACGTCACATGAGCAAGAAGAAGAGCATAGGAACGGTACTGCTGGCCCTGGTCCTCGCAGGCGGTGTTTATGGCCTCGGGTATCTGCAGGCGCAGGAGGACCAAACTGAAATCACCATTGCCTATGCCATGTTTCAGCACGAGACCTGCACCTTCTGTCCCTCGCCGCCAACCGGCGTGGAGCAGTTTGAATACCTGGTGGCTCCGATGTCGGGCCTTGCCGCAAAAGCCGTGCCCAAGTCAGCACTGCCCTATGTCGCAGGTTTTGAGCTGAGCGCCTCCAGCTTCCGTGGCGTCAACCTGGAACCGGTTTATCTGGTGGGCCCTGCTTTCGGCGGATCGTCCGGCAGCACCATCACCCGCGAGGCCTTTGATAAGTACACCGGCGGCATCGTCGATGGTATTGCTGCGCTGGAAAAAGTGGACGGGGTCCACCTTTTCCTGCACGGCGGCATGGCAGTAGCGGGAGTGCCGAGACCTGAGGCGGAAATTGCGCGTCGTGTACGCAAGCTGGTGGGACCCGACGTGCCCATCTCTGCGACCTTTGATCACCACGGCAATGAGGATCAGGAGCTTATGGATGTGCTGGATATCGCTTTGGTCGTAAAGCGCTTCCCGCACTACGACTCAGACTTTCAGGGCGAGCGCGCGGCGCGACTGCTGATTCGCACGATTCGCGGCGAATACGAACCCACTTCAGCACTTCGCAAGCCCGGCGTTATGTATGCCACCGTCTACGGGGGCACCCACCAGGGCTTCCCACAGGCTGTGATGGAGCGAGCCAGACGCTGGGAGAACCGCGAGCTGGACACCTATGTGTCTGTCTTTCAGGGCTGGAGCTTTGCCGACGTGCCGGATATCGGCATGGCCGTTGTTGTCATTACCAACGATGATCAGGAGCTTGCTGACAAGATAGCTGACGACATGAACCAGTTTATCTGGGACCACCGCGAAGACATCGAGTACCCCATACCTGGCGTGGAAGACGGCGTCGCTCAGGGACTTGCCATGCAGGAGCAGAACCCGGGCAAACTGGTGTTCGCCAATATGTCAGACCGCATGGGGGACTCCACCGAAATATCTCACAGCCTGCTGCGCCAGGGCAAAACGGATTTTGTTGTCGCTTCACTATCAGACATGGATACCGTTGACGACATTTTTGAGAACTACAGCGAAGGGGATACGTTTACTGGCGAGGTCGGCGGCAAGAGCTCGGACCTGGCGGGACCGCCTTTGCCCATCGAAGGCACACTTCGCTACATAGGCAAGAACCCCCCTCTGATTGGCAACCGCTACGTCACCATCGAAGCGGCCGACAATACCTGGTTCGTACTCAGTGACTTCTATGACCAGGTCACGATGCCCAGTCGGCTGACCAGCGTAAACATCCCGATCGATGACCTGGACATCTTTGTCGTAAAGTCACGTAATCATTTCCGTCGCGGCTTTATGGAGACAGGCTTTGCCAAGCACGCGGTAGTGATTGATGCGCCCGGGCACGGGCCGGCGAACATTGGTCGTCTGGATTTCAAGAACATTCCTGCCGATACCTACTCCAAGTACTTTGTAAACCGCGCTGGCTCGGCGCAGTGAGCATCCGGGGGCTGAGGTCGATACGTGGCGCGATCGCCATTTCAGCTCTGCTGTTTGCCACAGTCAGCCCGGCCATTAACGCGGCACTCCAGGAAATCACCACCGACAACCTGCGCAGTTGGGCCGATGAGAGGCTGGGCAAAGCGGTCTCCGAAAAACGTCTGTCAGGCGCCGCCTTCGGCGTCATTAAAGATGATGAGGTGCTGTTCCTTGACGCCTACGGCTGGGAAGACCCGATAACGAAGGTACCGCTGGACGCCGAGCGCTCGATGATGCGTATGTGCTCGCTCTCGAAGTCCTTCACCGCGCTGTCTGCACTTCAACTCATTGAGCGCGGCCAGTTTCCGAGTTTGGACACACCCGTTAACTCCGCACTGGAGCGCTACCAGTTGCCCCCGCCCTGGGGTGACCAGGTGACGCTACGGCAGATCATGACCCACACCAGCGGGATGACCGGCGGTGGCACGCCTCAGGGCGCGCATACGGACATTCCCACACCGGTCAGCCCAGAGGAGCTGCAGCGCCTGCTGCGCGAAAACCTGCTGCGCGGCCCTGGTGAAGTAGCGCTTTACGCCAACCTCGCGGTTGCCACTGAAGGCGTGTTAATCGAAGACGTCAGCGGACAGGTTCTTGCGGACTATATGGCAGAAAACACATTCGCACCGCTGGGGATGGACAGCACCATTCTGCATCACAGCGTAAAGTTTCCCGATCATATGGCCACGCCCGCAGCGTACTTCCCAAACGGGGACGCGCAGCTGGTTAAGCTGTATCCCAAGCACCCCTCAGCGGCAGCGTCTGGCGGTATTACCGCAACCGCCGCTGACATGCTTCGCTACGCAGCTTTTCACGCCGGCGGTGCGACCCCGAAATACGATGCCGTGTTGTCACGGGACATGCGTAACGTCCAGCAGCAAACGCATTTCAGAGCCAGCCCCCTGGTAGACGGCTCTGGCCTGCATTTCAAAGTAACCTATTACGGTGATTATAAAGTCGCGGCCCACGGCTGTGGCCTGCCCGGTTTTGCGAGCTATATCGCCATCCTGCCTGACCTCAGGATGGGCGTGTACTTTACGCTGATGGGTACTTCGCCAGTACCCAGCCTCGGCGATCTGCTGGCGAAGCTGCTGGGCCGTGGCCGTCTGGTGGAGACCGATGACGCTCCCACAGGCCCGCCTCAGACCGACTCAAAAAAGCTCTGGCGTAGCTTCGCCGAGACATTCCTGCCGCCGAGAGTACTGCCTCAGGCCACGCCTGGGGAACCGGGCCCAAACGATTTCAGCACTGCTGAGCTCGCCGGGGAGTACTGGGCAGAGCGGCGCAGCTTTGACTCAGTCGGCAAGGTGTTTGCGGCTGGCAACACCATGCGCATCCAGGCGCCCGATGCACGCCATCTGATAATTGGCAAGGACACCTTTGAATCGCTGGGACGCAACGTGTTCCAACAAATCGACGATAAGGAGCGTCGCGTGGTGTTTAAGCGGCTCAGCGACGGCACGCTCTTTCGAAGCTGGGATACCCGCGCCACCAACTCCCCCTGGCGCAAGGTTTCTGGCCTTAGCAGTCCAACGCCCTGGGCCGTGATGCTTGCGCTGTCGTTTTTTGTTGTATTCACCAGCATATTCACCCCTTTGTGGCGCGTGTCAGGCAGCCAGCAGGCTACCAAGCGCCTCGGCCTCGTCGTGGGCTCATCGCTTGTACTGATGCTGGTCGCGGCGTTATGGGGCACCGACACGCTGGCAGACTGGGGGTTTCAGTATTATCAGGGCGACACCACGCGCATCACGATCATGCTGATTTCACTGAATGTGGCGGCTTTCTCCGGCGCCTTCATCACCTGGCACGCTGTGCGCGGTTGGTCATCCTGGCCGCAGCTTGCAGGCGTGGGCCCAAAAATCACGCTGGTTCACGCCACATTGATCGGTGTTTTCTCCCTCACCTTGCTGGCCTCCATGGTCTTTTTCAATCTACTGGGCGTGAACCTCACCTGACTCGCGCTTAAATCACTACCGCGCTATGGCGTCGCCACGGCTCCACCGATGTAGCGCTGTAAGAAGTCATCCAGCGCTTCCACGTAACGAAGTCGGGACTCATAGCGCTGGATACTGTGCGCCTCACCCGGAAACACCACAGCCTCAACGGGTTTGCCACGTCGGCGCAGCGCCTGATACAACTCGATGGATTGCTGCATAGCAGCAGAGCCGTCGTTATCCCCGTGCAACAGCAGCAGCGGCTCATCTCCCCATTGGTCAATCAGAGATATGGCGGAGGAATCGAAAGCCTGCTGCTCCAGCTCCACCCGCTGTGGGATATTGAATTGGAGGACTTCACGGAAGTCCTTTTCCATCTCCGTCACCCAGTCACCGACGCCAGCGGAAGAAATACCCGCGGCATACGCGTCAGAACGTGCCAGTGCATTGGTGACATTGTGACCACCATAGGAATGGCCGTAGATCGCCATGCGTTTCGGATCAATGTCTTCATAATGTTGCTTGATAAAGTCGGCGGCATCGATGAAATCCAGTACATCCCCCGCGCCGCGTCCGCCGTAACTTTCTGGCTCGCGAAAATCCAGGCCGTAACCCGTACCGCTGCGGAAGTTCACCGAGAACACGTAGTAGCCCTGACTCGCCAGATAGCGCAGTAAGAGGTAGTAGCTAAAACCAGTGTCCCAGACGGGAAATACCTGGCTGCGGGGACCACCGTGCGAGTGCACGATGACAGGATGACGCCCTTGAATAGCGGCTGGTTTATACACCACCATGGGAATGCGCAGCCCGTCTCTGGCAGTAAAGCTAACGACTTCCGGTGCCGGCAGCCGTTGCCCAATACTGTCATCCGGGACAGGACCAGAGCTGAGCTGCTGCTGTGAGGATGCGTCCTTGGCGACGACCAGACGCACCAGTGATTGCGGCCCGGCAAACTCGTACACCACTCCGCCCGTTGCCAGTGGTTGCAGGTTAAGCGGCATGGCGCCTGGCTCTGCGAAGGAGACAGGCGACGGCTTCAGATCGGTGTCCAGCGACAGCGCAAACAGGCGCAATCGGTCAGGATCTGATTCGGTATTGGACAGGTAGTGAATCACGCGGCGGTCGCTGGAAATAACGGCCGCTTTGACTTCGGAACGTCCTGTGCTGAGCTGTTGCAGCGCACCCCCAGAGGCCGGGACGGCATAGAGCTGTTTCCAGCCAGTTTTCTCGTAGGGAAAGACCAGCAAGCCGTTGGCCATCCACAGCAGTGAATTCCTGCCGCCCAGACCAGAGTATCCGCTGGAGTAGAACCCATTGAAGCGAGAGCCGTAGCCGGGCGCAGAGGTAAAGACCGCGCCACCGCGGCCGGTGCTCGCGTCAACCACCATCACATCAAAAGGCGCACCCTCGCGATGGTCGGAGAAGCGCCAGGTTTTAGGCTCATATCCAAAGCGGATAAAGGCCACCTGTTGGCTGTCTGGTGCCCAGGTAAGATCCTGGTCTACGCCGAGCCCCGGTTCCAGATAACGGATAGCGGTAGCACCCAGCTCAAAGACCCCGGCAAAGGCATACTTGCCGCGCTCATACCCCGCGCGATCACTGATAAAGGCCAATCGCTTGCCGTCCGGCGATGGCAGCAGACTGCGGATGCTTCCACGTGCGCTGAACAACAGCTCGGGATTTCCTCGTCCTGACAGCGGTAAACTCAGAACATCACCGCCCTGCGCCAGGAACAGCGTTTTCTGGTCCGGAGACACTGCAAAAGCACTCAGCGGCACCGTGAGTGGGTCCAGCAGCGCCCGAGGCGCTGTCCGGCGCTCGTTCACCGCATATATTGCTGGCGCGGAGGGTTTTGCTGCGAATGCAGGATTAAAACCATGCCTGCCTCGCAAAAAGATAACGTCCTGCTTGGGGCCAAAGCCCAGCAGACGCACTGGCACCCCATCATCTACTGCATATTCATGCAGTAGCTCTCGGCGGTAGGACGGCGCTCTCGCGACAAAGATGCTGGTACGGGCGGCCGCCCGCTCCACCCAGGCAACATCACCTTTCACATTACTGCGGTAGTCCTCGACTTGCGGCAGGGCCAGAAGCTCTTCCGCCGAAAACGCGTCTGCATAGGAAACGGGCGCGGCAACGGTCAACGCTGCAAGCGCGGCCCAGAGGAACAGGCGGCGGCACAACGCTGGCGTCATTTCCGTAAAAACGGAATTGGCGCAGGCTGTATGGATATGACGTTTCATGGGCATTTGCCTCCGTGATGCTGGCGTTACACGACCAAACTGTAACGCGATACCTGCAGGCGACGCGCTAAAAATCGGCGCTGGATTTTTGCTTTATGTAAAGATATATTACTTCGATATAAAGAGAAATAAGTTTCACGCGCCCGCTATGCATACAATATCCGTGAAACGTTTACGAGGCTGTCATGATCAGGAAAACGATGGAAAACATCGCACCAAAGCGAGCTTTTACTTATAGAAATACACTCGCTTTGAGCTTACTTGCCGCTCTGCCCCTCAGCGGAGCCGCGCAGGCGCAGGATAGCGCCAGCATGGAAGAAATTGTTGTAGTGGGATCGTCGATAGGCGTTTCCGAAGCCGCTATCGAGACTCAGGCACTGCCAATCGACGTATTGGGCGAAGTTGATCTGCAGCAGTCCGGCGCTTTCAATGTTGGCGATATTATGAAAAACCAGCCTGCTTTCAGCGGGTTCAACGGTCAGAATATCGGCGACGGTAGCAGTCAACAGAACCTTAATTTACGCGGTATCGGTCCGCAATATTCGCTATCACTGGTCGATGGCCAGCGCTTTTCCGTCAACGGGCCAGCAAACGTCAACATGATACCTGCCGCAGCATTGAAGCGAGTCGAAGTCCTTAAGGCTGGCGCCAGCTCGATTTATGGCTCAGACGCCGTTGCGGGCGTAGTTAACTTTGTTATGAAGGATTACCAGGATGGCGCCGCACTGGGCATTCGCTACGGTGAAGCAGACAACTGGGATTTTGAAAACTACACCTTTAGCTATGGCGCAGGAGACGAAGATGCCAGCTTTTTCTTTCTGGCCGACTGGTACAGCAACCCGGAGCTTCGCGGCGTGGACCGCTTCGAGTTTATCAGCAACGACAGGCGGCCCCTGGGCGGTTTCGACGGACGCAGCCCCAACCAGAACCCCGCTCAGATTCTTGTGCCCGGGCAGGGCTCTCTGATCCTTGATTACGACCGTATCGGCCGCGGGGAATTTTCACTAGACCCCGCAGACTATCGACCGTTCGACTTTGAAAGAGACGCGCACGACCGGGCTGATCCCTGCCGTGATGGTGGAGCGGAGTGCCGCGGGCAGACTGCTTATTCTGAGACCGACCAGTACACCTTGTTACTGAGCGGAAAAGTTAAGTTGGGAGAAAACACACGGTTGCGCGGCAACATCATGCACCATGAAATCGAGACCTTGTTCGTCGGCGGTGTCTCGACAGCGTTTTTGCAGGTGCCTGCTACCAACTACTGGAACCCCTTCGGCAGGACAGTGTTTGCTCAATGGCGTCCTTTCGGTGGAGACCGTTTTAACAACGTTGGTGCGTTAAACGAAGAAACCCTGACAGCATCTCGCGGTTCCTTCACGCTGGACCACGACCTTAACGACAAATTCACGTTAACCGTGTCTGGTAATGCTTTCTCGCAAGAGATAGATCAGGACCGGCCCACCGCTTACCTGATAGAGCCGCTGGAGGCTTCTCTTGCGCTGACGGGACCGGAATCCATCAATGTGTTCTGTAACTTCTGTAACACCGATGCTCAGTATGAAGGCATTGTGAGGACGCGAAGCTTCGAGCGCGACTCCGAGCTGTTCACAGCAGACGCGCGTATTACGGGCAGTTTGTTTAGCACCAATTCCGGTGATGTACAGGTCGTCGCAGGTCTCAACTGGCGCTCCGAAGAGTTCCAATTCAAGCCAGACGCACTAGTATCAGCCGGTGCGTTCCTGGATACCTCTCCGGCACAACCGGAAGATCTGGACCGCCAGGTTTGGGCTGGATTCCTGGAGGCGCGCATCCCCCTCTTGGGCACAGTTGGCGCGGCCGATGACCCCCGCATGGAACTGGGCCTGGCGGTGCGCTATGAGGACTTTGACGACGTGGGCAGCACCACAGATCCTCTGATCTCCGTCAAGTACCAGCTTATCCCCGATCAGCTCGCTTTCCGCGGGTCCTGGAACACGTCCTTTAGGGCGCCGCCACTGGAAAACCTTGCAGGAGCTCAGAGCTTTGCCGAACTCAGGCTGGTCGACAACACTTTACCGGGCAGCCCGATCGTCGATGTGCAGGGTATTACCGGTGGAAACCCCGATCTGGCACCGGAAGAAGCAGAAACACTGAGCCTTGGGTTGATCTTAACGCCGACGGCGATCGACGGGCTTCGTATCTCTGTCGACTGGTGGCAGCTCGAGCAGACCGACCTGATTCTCGCGCCGCAGGCGCAGGCGGTTTTAGACGGCCTACTACCCGGCAACGTCTTCCGCGGACCCGGCATCGGTACTGGCGGTGAGAACATCATCGTTGAAACCATTCTAATTAATGCCGGGGAAAGGAACTACGAAGGCATCGACGCCGCCATCAACTACAACAGGATGATTGCGGACACCTTTGACCTGGGTATCAGCCTGGCCACCACCTACACCCTTTCGGTAGACGCGACCCTGACAGATGGCACAGTGCTGGACAATCTGGAAGGCACCGCGAACGAGGTGTTCGGCCTGACCCCTCAGATGCGCTTCCTCGGCACTCTGTCGCTGGGCTACGGTGATTTCACCGCGTCGCTGCAATACAACTTTATAGACGAATACGACGACCTAGCTGCCGACCGCTTCTTTGGTCTGGAGGATGTCGTAATTGATTCGCAGGCATATGTGGACGTGCAGGCGAGCTATGCCTTCGAGCAGGGTCTGGGGCTGATCTCCCGTGCGGTCGTGACTTTGGGCATTGAAAACATTACTGATGAAGAACCGCAATTCTTCCCGGGAGGCAACGACTTTGACTTTAGCTTCAACGATATCCGCCAGCGTATGTGGTACGCCTCGCTTAACGTCAGTTTCTAAACGTATAGTTGCCGCCTGTGGTCTGGTCGCTGCCTTCGCAGCGGCCCCACAGGTCGTCGCACAAGACTCCGCGCCTGCTGTAGAGCAGGCTTACCAAATGCTTTCCTGGCGTAACGTGGGCCCAGCCCGCGGCGGGCGCTCGATTGCTGCGGCCGGCAACGATGCGCGTCCCTTTGAATACTATTTCGGCGCAACCGGCGGTGGGCTGTGGAAAACCACCGACGGCGGCACTACCTGGTACCCCGTGGGTGACGGCCAGCTTGCATCGGCGTCGGTAGGCGCCATCGCGATAGACCAGAAGCAGCCGGACACGGTTTATGTGGGCATGGGCGAGGGACAGCTACGCGGTAACGTTTTGCAAGGTGATGGCGTCTATAAAACCGAGGATGGTGGTAAAACCTGGCGCAATATCGGCCTGGAAAAAACCCGGACCATCACGACGCTGCGCATTCACCCAAGCGACAGCCAACTCCTGTACGCAGCCGCTCTAGGCGATCCCTTCAGTGCCAATAAAGAACGCGGTGTGTATCGCTCTACCGACGGCGGCGAAAGCTGGGAACAGATTCTGTTCACTTCTGATCGCGCCGGCGCTATTGACCTTGCCATGGACCCTAACGATCCGTCGGTGCTTTACGCCACGCTGTGGGAGGTCTACCGCAAGCCCTGGAAGCTCTGGAGCGGCGGCCCGGGCTCTGCCATCTATAAATCCAGCGACGGCGGCGATACCTGGACGGACATCACCCGCAATCCCGGTCTGCCAGACACGGTTCTCGGCAAGATGACCATTGCGGTTTCACCGGTCAACAGTCGGCGAGTGTACGCCAACATTGAAGCGGAGCAAGGCGGCCTCTACCGGTCTGACGACGGTGGTATGAGCTGGAGCCACATCAACGGTGCACGCAAACTGTGGCAGCGCAGCTTCTATTTTATGCAGCTCAGGCCGCACCCCACCGAACTCGACACCCTGTACATCCTGAGTTTCAAACTGGAGAAGTCCGTCGATGGCGGGGCCAAATTCAAGGCAGTACCCACGCGTCATGCCGACAGCCACGACCTGTGGATATCATCGTCCACGCCGGAGCGCATGATTGTCGCCGACGACGGCGGTGCCAGCGTTACGGTGAACGGCGGGCAGACCTGGACCGAACAGGATTACCCCACCGCCCAGATCTATCGCCTGGCAACCACAAACGCGTTCCCCTACGAGCTGTGCGGGACCCAGCAGGACAATTCAGCGATTTGCGTGCCCAGCCGACGCGCCGGTGCGTTTGATGCACTGGGCGGCGGGCCTGCCCACGTCGACACTTTTAACGATTATCGGGAGGTCGCCCCCAGTGAGAATGGCTTTGTAGCCCCTCATCCGACCAAGCCGAACCTGTTTTTTATCAGCTCAACAAATACCTTGTACCGCTACGACAGAACCACAGAGGCCACTACCAATGTGTCGCCCTACCCCTACGGTGTTATGGGTCAGACCGCTGCCAGCATGACCGAACGCTGGAACTGGACCTTCCCGGTGGCCTTCTCACAGGCGGACAAAAAAACCCTGTACGTTGGCTCACAGTCTCTGTGGCGCAGCCAGAATGAGGGAGATAGCTGGGAAAAGATAAGCCCGGACCTCACCCGCGCGGAGCCAGAAACACTGGGTGAAACCGGCGGACCTGTGCGCCTGGATCAGGACGGCCCCGAGGTCTACGGCACCCTCTACAGCCTGGCACCCTCGCCCATTGATGCTGCCTTGATCTGGACGGGCTCCGACGACGGGCTGGTACACGTCACCCGCAATAGCGGTAAGACCTGGCAGGACGTTACCCCACCAGACCTGCCGCCCCATAGCCGCATCGGCGCCATAGACGCATCGAGACACCAGCCAGGTACGGCTTACGTAGTCGCCAAGCGCTACGAAATGGCGGACAGGGCTCCCTACGTCTATAAGACCGACAACTACGGCAAGAGCTGGACTCGAATAGACCAGGGCCTGGGCGCAGAAGAGTTCGTCCACAGCATTCGCGAAGACAGCGATGTTGCCGGACTTCTGTATCTGGGCACGGAAAAGGGCGTGCGGGTATCGATGAATGGTGGGAAGAGCTGGCAGTCCTTGTCACTCAACTTACCCAGCACCCCGGTTATGGGTATTGACGTGAAGGGCGACGAGCTTGCCATCGCCACCCACGGTCGCTCCTTCTATGTGCTGGAAGGTCTTGGGACGCTGCGTTACCTCGCGCAGAATGGCGCGCCGCAGGACGTCACCCTGTTTCCGCCCAATACGGCTGTGCTCTCTGCCGTTCCTGCGACCTTAAACTTCTATCTGCCAGAATCGGCAAAAGGCATCAGACTGTCGATCTTCGATGCAGAGGGAAAGCTGGTTAGTCGAGTGCCGGTAAGACTCAGGCTTGACGCTGGCGGCTACTCTGCCAGTTGGGCGCTGTTCCACACAGGAGCTGCCATGTTCCCCGGCATGATTACCGAAGCACCTCCACCCTTCTTTGGTCCCAAGGTGCTACCGGGCAACTACACGGCGCGCCTGACGGCGGGCGGAAAAACGGTTGAGCAAACTGTAACCGTCACTTCTCACCCGGCACAGGCCGAAATACCCATGGCTGATCTGGTAGCACAGCGCGATTTCGCGCTGGAAGTCAGAGATGCGGTAAGCGCAGCCAACGGCACAGTAATCAAAATTCGTAAACTGCGCCAGCAGCTCAAAAAGCAGGGTGGCGAGCCTTCGACTCAGACCAAGGCATTCCTGGATGAGCTACTGGCGGTAGAGAAGCAGCTTTACCAGGTCAAAAACGAGAGCCCGAAAGATAAGATCGCGTACCCTATCCAGCTTAATGACCGGCTAGGAATTCTGTACAGTAACCTGGTGTTTGGCACCGGCAAGCCAACAGAGCCGCAACGACAAGTGTTTAAACTGCTACAGGAAGAGCTGGCTGCGGCACTGGCCGCGTACGAAGCGGTGATGGCGAAACACGCTGAGCTGGTGGCGGCGCTTTAAAACAGCGCCGGTACCAGATTCTGCACGGCAAACCAGCCGAGCCGCACATATTGGGACAGGCCGTTATTGTCGCTAATAACGCCTTCTAATACGGCTTCCCGGGCGGACTCATCATAGAAGTGGCGCTGATGATAGATTCCGACGATATCGCGGACGTTATCAATATCCTCTAGAGGGTTCGCCGCAAAAAAAACCAATTCGGCGTATTTACCCTCAGCGATAGACCCATGCGTGTCACCCATACCGGAAAAATCCGCCGCAGCCTGCGTGGCATATCGGAGAATGTCAGCGTTCGGGATGCCCGCATCCACGTAATGCTGCATCTCATCGGCATAACTAAAGCCCGGATATACCAGCATGTCGCCCGCGTCAGTGCCCACCATGAATTTCACGCCCGCCCTGTGGGCGCGGCCAGACAGCATCACTGTCTGCGCGTGGAAGCGTTTGTAGCCACGCAGGTCGTCGGGGAATTCTGCAAAGCGCTTTTCATAGTTTTCGGCGGTCGACCCCCAACCCGCTGACACCACGAGAGGCGGCAGATACTTCAATCGCGAGTCCTGTTTGTAGGCGCGCGTGTGCACCAGGAATTCCGCTTCCCGCGTGATATGGGTTGGAACATACCAGCTGTCCAGTGATGCCCAGTAGGCCAGTACCTCGTCACACACGGCCTCATCATAGTTATCAACGACATCATTGTAGAGCTTGGTGAGGCTAGGTCCCTCTATCTCATCGCTGTCACTGCTCGCCCAGGCGTCGTATGCCTCGGCGTGGCTTTGCGCCAGGGTGCTGCACGCCAAGGGTAAGTCCCTCGCGTGCTCTATCGTGCGGTGGCCGGCGGCAAGGTTTTCCATCAGCGTCAGAGACGCCGCTGTATGGCCTGCGACATAAAGTGGCAGGTCCTTTGCTGCATCAGTGATTCCCAGATACGCATCCCGCTCGGTCGAGTTATAAATCTTGATGAAGTCGACGCCGCGCTCGGCGAAATACTGGGCGAGTTGCACACCTTCCTCATAGGTATTGGGTACAAGATAGGATGGCGTATCCCCATAGCGTTGGCCTTTGCGGCGGCCTGCAATAAGGTAGCTGGCAAGCCCGGTGTAGTAGGGGCCCAATACTTCACCGCGCTCCACCTGGGCTTGATGCTCTCGCATCTCAAAAATCGTCGAGCCAAAAGTACAGGAATCATTGACGCAGTCTGACTGCAGATCGCGGATGTACAGCACGCCATTCATCGGATGCAGCGCCGCATGAAACAGCAGGTTCGCTGTGATCAGATGCGCGTGCATATCCCAGAATCCAGACACAGCGTAGGCACCGTTCAGATCCCTGTCCGCGTACCCCTGGGGTGCAACATACCCTTCCCGGGGCGCGACTCTGTCGATGCGGCCCCCGGACACTTCAATGACCCGGTTCTCGAGCAGCCTGCCCGTTGCGGTATCGATCACGTGCACGCCGCGGAAAACCACCTTGTCCAAGGCATCGCCGCTGGGCGCTGGAAAGTCTTCAGCATTGAGGTAAAAAGCGAGCAGCGTTATGGATACCACAGCGGCCAGTGTCGCGAGAGCGTACTTTACGAAAGTGAGCAAAAACCTGAGAGCGCGCCTCATTCTCGCTACCAGCCTGAGGTTCGGCCCCAGCGCGCGACAACGTCAGGGCCGTCTACCACGTGCAGTGTGTCGTATTGGCCCACCGTGGCACAGGCGTGGTTGGGTAGCACTCGCAATAATGAGCCCAGGGGCATCGTCGCAAACTCGACAGGCTGAGTGCTGTCTCGGCGACTGATAATACCGTGTTCCTGGTTAGCGCCGCTAACCAGGAAACCTTCCAGAGGAGCACCGTCAGCATCCAGCACTACGCCATAGCCATGGTCCACAGCCTGCTTCTCGGTGCCGCGGTCTCTGGACATTGCCATCCAGCCACCGTCCGTAATTACCCAGCCTTTGTCTTTCTGGTAGCCGGTCACGCTAACCAGCACGCTGACGGCAATGTCGTCGATATCGCAGACGCCGATGCCAGCCATCACCAGATCAAAGAAGGTGTATACACCGGCGCGCACTTCCGTGATACCACTCAGATCGTCGATGGCAAAAGCCGTCGGCGTAGACCCGACTGACACCACAGGGCAGTCCATTCCCGCCGACCGAAGCCGCTCCGCCGCGAGCACGGTCCGGTCGCGCTCCTGCCTGGCAATCGCGAGTTGCGACTCTGGCGTGTCGCAAGCGTAGGATTCGCCGGCATGGGTCATAACACCACGCAATTCACAGCCAGCGCTCTCTGCAAGCACTCTGCCTATGGCCAGCAACTCGTCACTGTCCGGATCGGTGCCAGAGCGGTGTCCATCCGTATCCAGTTCGATCAAAACCGGAAAACTGAAATCTGCATCGGCGGCAACCTGATCGGCTGCGAACGCAGCCAGCTGTTCTGCCATCTCAACCGAGTCCAGGGTGATCTTGAGATCACAACCTGCTTTGATGAGCTGTGCTGCCGTGCGAAATTTATTCGGCGCTATACCCACCGCGTAGAAGATGTCAGCAATGCTGTTTTCAAAGAAGTACTCCGCCTCTTTGAGCGTAGAGACAGTAATACCGCTTACGTTGCCGCCTGCTATGACTTCGCGCGCGACGTTAATAGACTTATGGGTTTTGACGTGTGGTCGAATGGTGCCGCCCAGCCCGCCGATATGGTCGGACAGACGCTGAATATTGCGACGCATCTTCGCGCGATCCAATAAGAGACAGGGCGTCGACAGCTCGCTGATGGCGGTGTTGCCAGGATGTTCATGTGCTTCGGCCAGCATACCTACCCCCCAAACTGATCCAGCGACGTCACTTTACCCGCAGCGATGCCTGCGTCCAGGGCCAGACGGGCCGCTGCCAAATCCTGCAAGCCCATACCCGTGCTATCGAACAGCGTGATGTCGTCTGCGTTTTGACGACCGGCGTGCTCGCCAATCATCACCTTGCCCAGCGGCACAATCTGAGATTCCGAGATCAGCCCCGCATCGACCGCGTGCTGATATTCACCGAGCCAGGCGTTCTGGTCAGGAGCGTCGCCAAAACACAGCGCTCTTCCTACCAGGGCAGGCTCAAGCTCCTGCTTGCCGCGAGTGTCTGTTCCCATACATGCCACGTGCGTGCCCGCGCTAATCCAATCGGACATCACCAGCGGTTCGAAGGACAGCGAAATAGTGATCAACACGTCTGCATCCCTGCAGGCCTCTTCAATGGAGACGACGTGGCAGTCCTGCTCCAGGTCATTCAATTTCTGAACCAGCGCCGCGGCATTGGCGGCGGTTCGGCCAGCTACCAGCACACGCTCGAAGCGACCGTGTGGCAGTGCCGCGCGAATCTGATATTCCGCCTGCCCGCCCGTCCCTACGATGGCCAGCGTGCTGGACTCGGGGCGCGCTAAATATTCGATAGAAAGCGCACTGGCAGCGGCGGTGCGTAAGGCTGTCAGATACGTGCCACACACCAGCGCCTGCGGGCCCCCGTTGTCAGGGTCAAACAGCATAATGGTGGATTGGTGGTTGGGTAAGCCGCGATCCCGGTTACCGGGCCACAAACCGCCCGCCTTGATACCCAGCACGGGACCGCTGCGGACAAAGCCTGACTTAAAACCAAAGATTGCGTCCGCATAATTTAGCTTTTCGCGAACCACGGGGAAGTTACGGGCCTCATCCAGCGCCATGGACCGGAAGCAGCCGTCTATGGCATCGGTGACCGACGCCTGGTCGACTACATCTATTACGTTCTGCTCTGACATAAAGTGAATCACAGCGTCTTGAGCTCCTTCGTAACGGCTCTGGTTAGAAGGTTCTGGTATCACGTCTATTGCCCCTCAGCTGCAATGGCTAGCGCAGGTAAGCGCACCCGGTCTGGGAGATCCCCGACCGGTCGACCTGCAAGAAAATCACGCAATATGGGTCGAATCAGATCAGGATTTTCCCGGTACAGATCATCTACGACGCCATGGGTGCCGCCTTCAACGACGATCAGATGGGCGTTATTGAACTCAGATAGCACCGCCTCTGCATTACCGAGCGGTGTCGAGGTGTCCCAGGTGCCATGCACAAATAGCGCAGGAATGTCGGAGGAGATCGGAGCCATAAAATCATCGCCCGGCTGCGGAGAATTCCAAACCGGGCATACCGAGTCGTAGGTCAGATTGATATTACCCAGCAGGGCAACGGCGGGGTCATTCCGATAGGCTCTGACGCGAGACATCGGTGGCATCAAACCGCAATCAATCGAAAAATACATCCCCGTTGGGCCCTGCTGGCTGTAACCAAGATTGCCGCTCGCCATTTTCGCCAGCGCGGCAACCGCATCTCTGCCGCCGTCCAGGGCGGCCGCCAGCTGGTTGTACCACTCGCTCATGCGAGCCCGGCTGCCCGAGCCTCTGCGCCAATTCTGACGGATGACATCACCGGTCGCGAGCACCGTGCGTCCGTCCACGGTGATTTTCTCAGGGTTTGCGTCCAACTCAGCGATAAGCTCACCGATCGCCTGCAAGTAGGCGTCAGCGTTATCCATGCCAGTATCACCCAGCGGTGGTGCCTCAGCCAGAATTTCGCGCAGCGACTGCAATGTGCCCGAGGGCTTGTCGTAGGTATCAACCACGTTCTCGATACCCCAGAGCATGACGCGCTCTATGATTTCCGGGTGCCGCCGCAGCAGAGAAAACGTCCACTGTGACCCGAAGCTGCCACCGAATACGCTGATCTTGTCATAGCCTAATGACGCCCGCAGTGCGTCGACATCGTCCGCGAGCTCCAGCACATGATAGCCGCGCACGTCGATACCCCCAGCTTCCAGTGCTGCTTTGCACCGCTGGGCAAAATCTGCAATGGCCGGCGCCATAGCCGCTTCGCTAATTTCCTGCAGCGGCGGGTCGACCTCTGCCGATACCGGGCAATTCACGTAGGGGTAGGAAAAGCCTGTGCCCCGCTGGTCAATTACCACCATGTCGGCAACGGAGGTAAAGTCTTCAATATACCGGCGGATGACTGACCAGTCCGAGCTCGCGCGTCGGGACATTACGTCCGGTCCGACTATGCGTTGCATATGGCTGGAACCGGGACCACCAGCAAGCCAGAAGATCGGCGTGCCTGGCTCAGCGGCCGTGCTCTTGATGCGAAGGTAGGGCACTGCAATGGTAGGGCTACCGGCCACTTTGCGGTTTTGTGGCACCTGCAGAAAACCCTGCTCGGCTGCCAGCGCGTCGCCGGTCTCCATGTCAATGAAGACAGGGCTGCTAAAACGGGTAGGCTCGCTCTGGGCGGCTGTGACTTCTGCTCCCAGCACCGCGCAAAGCACAATAAGGGCCGTACAGGCCATCGATCGCCAGTCGGTCATGGTCATTATCTCTCCGATACCGGGGGGGCTTCTCGCAGCCATTGATCCAGCGTCTTTAACAGTTGCACGATATCCTGCTTCTGACCAGCAGACAGACACTCCACGTCAATGCCCGCCTCGGCAAAACGCAGTGCAATGAGCTTGCTGGCAAGCTGCACGCCCTTGCGCGTCAGCTTTGCTGTTTTGGAACGGCCGTCCTCTTTATTCTGACTGCGCGCAACGAGGCCCTGACGGGTCAGCCTGTCCAGCAACGCAGTCATAGCGCCAGATGTCAGCACCACGGCCTGTTGCAGATCGGTAGGCGTTAGCTCATAGGGCTCGCCCGAGCGCAGCAGGGTGGCCAGCACGTCGAACTCCGAGTACCGCAGCCCATAAGGCTTCAGTATCTCCGCTAAGCGTGCGTCCAGTTGACGATAGACGCGGAACAGGCGGCCGACAACGGCCATAGGCTCAGGATCCAGGTCAGGCCTTTCCCGGCGCCAATCGGCAATCAGGCCGTCGATCAAGTCGGCGCTCGGCTCTTCGGTGTCGTGCTGTGGCTGCAATTTTGCACTCATGGGGAATTCCTAATTTTTGTTAATGGAGTGATCCATTCCCTGACAAACAAGATACAATAATTTATCTTAACATCAAGGTATTTTCGTGAGAAGGTATTTCTTTGCGACAAATACTGGTGGTAGCGACTGCTGATGGTAGCGACTGCATTCATGAGCCGGCCGCAACCGTGAGCAGATTGCCGGGGCGACGCTTTTTTGGCCTGCATTGGCCTGCATTGGTCTGCGTAGATCACCCCAAATTACGCCTACGTGGCGTCACAGGATACAACATGTACGGACTGCAGAGCACATATGCAGATGGTTTCTCAGCCTGCAATGAAGCAGATTTCGGCGCTGCACTGATCGTTGCCAATCAGCATAGAGGCGGCACCACGCGTGCCTCGGTGTGCGGCCTTCAGGCCAGTCAACAAAAGACCTCCACGGAGCCAGGTTAATGCGTCATTTATTACAACCGTTAGCGATACTTGTCACCGGGGCAGGTCTATCAGCCCTTATTGTCTTGACCGGACCCGAATTGGAGGCAAAACCGCCTCCCTCCAACGCACCACTGGTCCGGATCAAAACCGCAGAGGCAGAGCTGGTGCAACTGACTTCCTTTACGCACGGTACGGTGCTACCCCGCACTGAAAGCGAGTTGGTGCCCGAGGTATCAGGGCGGATTGTAGAGATATCGCCAACCATGGTTTCCGGCGGTTTTTTTAATAAAGGTGACACGCTGGTCAAGATTGACCCCCTGAATTACGAGGTCGCACTGGAGCAGGCGCTGGCTAATCAATCATCGGCGGAGAGCGAACTCGACAACGCGAAACGTGCCAGTGCCCGCGTTCAGGACCTTGCGACTCGTCAATCGGCCAGCCAGAGCGAACGAGACGATGCGGTTAACCGGGTTAGCATCGCAGAAGCTACCCTGCGTGACGCTACCGCACGTGTCGCCCGTGCCGAGCGCGACCTGGAGCGCACCGAAATCCACGCCCCCTATGATGGCCGCGTTCGCAGTGAGCGCATCGATATTGGCCAGTTCGTCGATAGAGGGGCGTCGATTGCAAGCCTCTACGCTACAGACATCGCAGAAGTACGCTTGCCCATACACGACGACGAGTTACGTTTCCTGCAGCTCCCCCTGGCGCAAAGTGAAAACCCGGTGCAACCCGCAGTAGTGCTGCGCGCGCGCTTCGGCGGTGAAATGCACAGCTGGGAAGGGAAGGTGGTGCGCACGGAAGGCGAGCTGGATCCGAAAACCCGCATGATTAATGTAATTGCCCAGGTCGCGTCGCCCTACGCTCTGGTCGAGAACCGTCCTCCCTTGGCTGTTGGCTTATTTGTTGAGGCCGAGATCATTGGCAAACAGGTCGAAAACGTGGTGATTCTGCCCCGGGATGCACTACAGCAGGACGACCGGGTCTATGTTATTGATGCAGATAACCGCCTGGAATTCAGAGACGTCACCGTACTGCGAATGCTGGATGACGAGGTCTATATCGCCAGCGGGATTGAGCGCGGTGAGCGCGTGTGTCTTTCCAGTCTGGACGTTGCGATAGAAGGTATGAGCGTGCAGCCGGTAAATGATGTCGAAGGCTACGCGTCCTCATGAAACCGGTCATCGCATGGTTCGCAAAAAATCACGTCGCGGCCAACCTTTTGATGATGCTGCTGATACTGGGGGGCCTGTTCACACTGCCCCAGATGCAGCGCAAGCTTTTTCCTGAAGTCGAACTGCCACTGATTACGGTGGTTGTCCCCTACCTTGGAGCCTCGCCTGTGGAAGTGGAAGAGGCCGTCTGCGTGCGCATAGAGGAGGAACTGACCGGTATCGAGGGAATGAAAGAGATTCGCTCCTACGCGCAGGAAGGCGCCTGTCGCGTGTACGTAGAGCTCTACGAATCAACGGATGAATCCAAAGCCATAGACGAGGTCAAAAACCGAGTCGACTCTATTGATACGTTCCCCGAAGAAACGGAGCGGTCCGTGACCACCCTGGTGACCAGCACCAGCTCCAGCGTCCTCGACATCACTTTAACCGGCTCGGACAACGAAAGAATTCTGAAAGAGCTGGCCTACCAGATCCGCGATGACATCGCCCTCTTACCTGACGTTACCCAGGTCAGCGTTACTAACACGCGCCCCTATGAGATATCGATAGAAGTTTCCGAAGCTTCGCTGCGACGTAACGGCCTGAGCTTCAGTCAGGTGGCGGACGCAGTGCGGTCGGGATCACTGGACCTTCCTGGCGGCTCTATCAAGACCCGTGGTGGCGAGATTCTGGTGCGAACCCAGGGGCAGGCCTACCGCGGCAACGAGTTTGAAAATCTGGTGGTCAGCACACGCGCTGACGGCACCCGGCTGCTGCTCAAGGACGTCGCCACCATCATCGACGGCTTTGCCGATACTGACCAGAGCATGTCCTTTAACGGCAAGCCTGCCGCACTTATTCAGGTGTCGCGCATCGGTGAGCAGGACGTTCTTCGCCTGGCCAGCACTGTTAAAGCATACGTGCGCGAAGCGCAACAAACGCTCCCCGAGGGCGTAGAGTTGATCGTATGGAACGATAGCTCAACGATGCTACGTGAGCGCCTGGGTACACTGTTTGAAGGCGGGCGCCAGGGCTTTCTCATGGTTCTGCTACTACTGGCTCTGTTCCTGCGACCTCGGCTGGCGTTCTGGGTAAGCCTGGGAGTGCCTGTCGCATTCCTGGGCGCTTTTGTTCTGGTAGACACCGTCGGCATAGCTATCGACTCCATTTCACTGTTTGGCTTTATCCTGGTACTGGGAATTCTGGTGGACGACGCTATTGTGATAGGCGAGAGCGTTCACTCTAGACAAAAGCACACCGGCGACGCCATGCGCGGCGCAGTGGAGGGCGCGCAGAGCGTCACGATCCCGGTGACGTTTGGCGTACTGACAACAGTGGCTGCGTTTTTGCCCTTGCTGTTTATTACCGGCTTCCTCGGGCAGATCATGAGCGTGATTGCATCTACCGTGGTGTGTTGTCTGGTGTTTTCCCTAGTGGAATCGCAGATGATTCTGCCCTCCCACCTGAGCCGTGCGAGGGCTATGTCCCCCTCTGCAGAAATTGGTCTAATGCTGGTGCCGATACTGGCGATTGGACTGTCGGTGTTCGTGAGCTCACTCAGGCAGTATGTGGCGCTGGTTGTATTTACCGCCAGCGCTCTCTATGCCGCCTATGTGGCAGGCTATTTTGGCCGATTTGCCGAGTTCCTGCTAAGAACCCAGCAACGCTTTGCAGTTGGGCTGGAGCATCTCATTGATACCCGCTTCCGAAGGGCGGCGGATACGGCCATCCGCGCGCGTTACTCCACTGCAACGCTGGCCCTGGTCGCACTGATGGTAGCGATGTCTATCCTCGCCAGCGGTCGGCTGGCGTTCAGCTTCTTCCCGCCGATCACTGGCGACCAGGTCAGTGCTTCGCTAACAATGCCGCTGGGCACCAGCGCCAGCGTGACGAAACAGGGGGTTGAGCGGCTTCAGGCCTCAGCGGAAGCACTGCGCAAGGAGCTCAATGGTCGCTACCCCGACGCGCCTCCAATCGAACATTTGTTAACAGTCCTTGGCGGCAACGGTGGTGGCGATATAGACGTATCCAGCACTGCCTCTCGCTCACACCTTGCCGAGGTGCGGCTGCAGCTATCTCCCAGCGAGCGTCGTACCTTGTCGACAGAAGATATCGCCAACATGTGGCGAGACAAAACGGGCCCGATTGCCGACGTAGTAGACCTGCAGTTTGGTACGTCAATTTTTGCCGCAGGCAACGACTTCGACCTGCAATTCACTGGCGATAACGTGGAAGACCTGCGTGAGGTTGCCAAGCAGTTGCGGATGAAGCTGGCTGAATACCCTGGCGTTTTCGACATCCGCGATACCTTCCGATCAGGTAAACGCGAACTGAAACTATCTATTCTGCCCTCGGGTGAAGCCCTGGGATTAAGTCTGGAAAGCCTGGGACGACAGGTTCGCCAGGCCTATTACGGTGAGGAAGCTCAGCGCATTCAGCGCGGGCGGGACGACGTGCGCGTGATGGTTCGCTATACCGAGGAGGAGCGCCAGTCACTCAGCTCGCTGGACGCGATGCGCATAAGGACGCCCGATGGCTCGGAGGTCCCATTTTCTTCTGTCGCAAGTGCTGAGCTTGGCCGCGGATTCTCAACCATTCGACGCGCTGACGGACGTCGTGTAGTGAACGTTATCGCCGGCGTCGACCGCGCCCAGATTACACCGGATGAAATCCTCGCGGACCTGCGCTCGGGACCTCTGCGCAAAATTATGGCGCCCTACCCGGGCGTGGATTATCGACTGTTCGGCTCGCAGGCTGACCAGCAGGAAACGCTAAGCGGCCTCGGGCCGGGATTCATGCTGGCGATGTTCGCGATCTATGCGCTGCTGGCGATACCGCTGAAGTCCTACCTGCAACCTTTGATCATTATGAGCGTAATCCCCTTTGCCTATATGGGTGCCATCTGGGGCCACGCCATCATGAAATTCGCGGGCTACCTGCCTGCGATGTCCATGATGTCTATCCTGGGCATGGTCGCCGCTACCGGCGTGGTGGTGAACTCCAGTCTGGTGCTGGTGCATTCCGTCAATGATCGACGCAGCAGGGGTGAAGGATTGCACGAGGCCGTTCTGAATGCCGCGGTGTCTCGCTGCCGTCCGATTGTGCTCACCTCTGTAACGACATTTGCAGGTCTAACTCCGCTGATGCTCAACAAGAGTGTTCAGGCCGCGTTCCTCGTCCCCATGGCGTGCTCACTCGCTTTTGGCGTTATGTTTGCAACGCTGGTGACGCTGCTGGTCGTGCCGTCCGGCTATATGATCCTTGAAGACCTCTCAGAGGCCTTGCGCCGCACCGGGCGTCGGTTACCTGCACCGGATCGCGCCGCCTAGCGCATGGCTATCAGTGTGACTTTTGCTGATCTCTTCAAAGACGAGCGTGATACCCAGCGGCGCTGGCTGATTCCGCTCTGCCTTAGCGTCAGCAATCGCTCTAGCATCCACTGCAGCAATTACGGCACTCATTATGGAAGGCCAAAACGATGGAAGGCCAAAACGGTTGGGATTTTTTTTGGAGATATCGCCGGGCGCTATGCGTATGGCGGAGCACCCGTTACCCACTAGACCGAAAGAGCCTGACTTCATAATCCAGGCTCAGGGCAGCGTAAATGCGAACGTAATCGACTTCGAGCCAAACCGTTCTTTTGCGAACAGTTTTGCTTTGGCTGCGAGGCAGAGGTGATGCTGCGCTCGATGAGGAGAATGGTATGAGTATTGTTTTCAAAGTGCTGAAAGGGCTTTTAGCCACCGTGAAGTGGCTATCCATCTGCCTTCTCGGGTTTTCTGTGATTTTAGTCGGTGTGTTCAAAGTGGCAGAACTGAAGCCCGTGAAGCCCGGCGGCGAGTTCGTTCCATCCCTTCTTCTCAAGAACGTGCATATCGTCGATGTTGAAACTGGGCAGTTGCTTAGAGACCGTTCTGTCCATATTGAAAACAGTTCGATCAAAGCGATATTCGCGGCTTCTGAAAATGATAGCTTGACAGGCGTACGGTCAATTGACGGCAAAGGCCAATATTTGATGCCTGGACTGTGGGAGATGCATGGACATTATGCATTTGATTTAAACGAGTTTTCGTCAATGCCCGCTGCTGTTGCCAACGGTGTCTTGTATTCACGAGAGTTAATTGGCGACTGCATTAAAGCAGGATGCGGAATGACGATGCAGAGGAGTAGAGAAAGGGCCAGGAAAATTGACGCTGCTGAGATGGTTGGCCCCTACTTTACGAGCATTGGGAGTGCCGCTGTCCATAATCCACGCCTCACCTTTAAGCAAGGCGAGCAAATCGAATCGCCGTATCTTGCACCGACTACCCCGGAAGAAGGCAGACAGCTCGCTCGATACGTCAAAGACCGGGGTGCTGATTTTATCAAGCCGTATAACACGGTGATCCCCGAGGCGTACTTCTCGATGGTGGATGAGGCACACAAGCTGGGCTTAAAGGTAGGCGGGCATATGCCGAAATCGCTGAGTCTGAAGCAGGCAATTGCCGCGGGGCAAGACAGCATAGAGCATGGAAGGGTAGTACCAACAGCGTGCAGCATACATGAGGAACGTTACAGGTCGGCGATGGATCAGTCGGTGCGCTTAAATCACGAGGAGTACGCAGAGTTTAAAGAAACGAATACCGACCATCTTTTGTGGCCTATGTATCGCGAAATTATCGAGGGCCAAGACGATGCGATTTGTGATGATGTGTTGCAAACTCTGGCGGCATCAAACACTTACTATGTACCGACTCACCTTACGCGTTTAGGGGAGGCACTCGTCCATAAAGGAGAGTACGTCTCAGACCCTAGTACACGCACTGTTCCCGACACTTTTTTACTCGGTTGGGTACAAGAGGGAGAAAAGTATGCAGGACGTTTTGCTGAAACGCCCGGTCTTGAACAGGACTTCTACGATTTTTTCACACTGGGTGTTGAGTTGACCGTCAAGGCAAATGCCGCGGGCGTCAAGGTTCTCATTGGCACTGATAACGGCGATCTCATGGCTCCTGCTGGATACGGCATGCATGATGAGATGTGGTATCTGTCCGAAGCGGGGATGCCCAATGCGGACATATTAAAAGCAGCAACGATAAGACCTGCGGAGTATGAAGGCTTGGATGCAACGCATGGGTCTATTGCAGTGGGTAAGAAAGCGGCGATGATGCTGTTGGCATCCAACCCCTTAGAAGATATTTCCGCCTTTGACGCGATACAAGCCGTGTACCATCAGAGTCGATTCTATGATCAAGCAGCGAGGCTTGCCTTGCTAGATATTGCAGAATATAACGCCAAGGGTGTCAGACATTATCTAGGTATAGGGATGTTTGCATTGCGTTCAATTTATCAGAACGTCTTCGCATCTAACTGATCAGTTGGTGGCTTTGTGCGAATAAATACTCGCCCCAGTTGGCTTTTCCGTCTCCTGCGCCTGGTGCTTTCGCCCAGGTATAGTTAACGTCAGTCGCTAACCGCGTCCGCCTCTAGAACATCGGCTTGCGCTTCCGCCTGTTGCTTTTGTGCTGTATCGGGCTCCGAGGCTGGCCGCACCTTGAGGCGGCTAAAATATCGCGAGCGTGCATCGGCCATTCGTGCTCGGTAAGCCTCCCTGGCCGCTGCTTCATCGTTCTCATCCCGAGAGGCCGGCTTTCTAAACGCAATTTTATACATCGCTATCAGATCGTGGTGATCAAACATCGCGTGATCAGCACAGGCTAGAGCCGGAACACTACCCGTAGCAGCACAGGTGAGCACAACACTGAGAAGAAATATCTTCATAGTTATCTAATGCGTAAGAACCGAATACTTTGAAAGTGCTGGATAGCACCACGTTCACGCAGAATACACTAACACAGACAGATACGCCGCTTCGCTGAGAAATATAAAACGACACCAGGAAATCGTATTCCGGGGCGGGTTCGATGCGCGAGGAATGCCCTTTGGATTCGGTCTGGTCGCTCGCCGGCACGATGACGGGCTGCTGATCGCCATGGGCTATGCCTATGAACAGGCCACTCGCTGGCGGCGCCTACCAGCGGGCTATCTGGACTAATCCCCTGTCGCTGATCCGACGCCCGCATCGGTAGACGCCACTTCCAGCCACTGCACCGCGCCGGTGAGCAGGGTCAGCATCGCATCCATTTGTTCGGGGCTGGCGGTGACATCATTGCAGATTTCCACCTGAAACCCGATCTGCCCCGCAGCAGAGGTGTGCTGGGTCAGCGTATTGGCGTAGGCGGGATTATACGCGTAGGGCGTATCGCGACCGTAACGCAGGCCCAGGTCTGGCGCAGTCCTCGCAAAGTAGTCTGACACGCCATCGATCAGCGGATGGTTGTGGGCACAGGTAATACCAATATCCACCGATCGACGCTCGCCATCCCACCAGCGGGTAAAGCTGTGAATCGTCATGAGCACGCCTGGCGTCGCCAATAACAACCGCAGTGCCAATTCCAGCGGCTCCCCCGCCACGTACCGGCGCGCCGCATGCTCAGCATTGTCTATAGACAGGTTGCCCGGCACCGGTATACCGGCCAGATCCGGGCGTGCGAAATCCCAGTGCGAAGGCGAACGGTTGTAATCCAGAAACAGTCGAGAGTACCTGGCAAGCGCAGCCGGAGCGCCGGTCTGGTCCGCCAGCAGATGCGTGATATCAGCCGCACCTATATCCACGCCAAAGTGGCTCAGCAGCAGCGCTCGATCCAGACCCAAATCCTGCCACGGCGTCGGAATCCTGTGGCCTGCGTGCTCCGAGAACAGTCGGACGACGCTTTGACCCGGGACCAGTATGACGGATGCTGCGCGGCAATCGTCCAGTTCCGACTGGTCGGGCAGGTTCAAGATTCAGACGCCGCCGTATTGATATGAAAAGCCTTCAAAGCAGTAGCCGACTGCAGCCCAGCTACCCCATTATTGCGGCCAATACCGGAGCGCTTGACCCCGCCCCAGGGCAGATACAGATCAGCGTGGTCGCAGCGGTTCAAATACACCGTGCCAGCATCGAGCTGGTCCAGCAGATCCAGCCCCAGTTCTGTGTCTTCTGTCCACACGCTGGCGGTCAAACCGTAAGGTGAATCGTTCATCAAGCGGATGGCCTCAGCATCACTGGCGACAGACTGTACACAGGCCACCGGGCCAAACAACTCATCGCGCATAATGGTCATGTCTGAGGTGACTCGGGTGAGGACTTCCGGCGCTACATAGGCCGACCCTGGCCGGTCCAGCGCAAAGCGGGCATCACCGAGCAGGCGCTGGGCACCCTGCGCCTCCGCCGACGCTATCTGTTCTCGCACATAGTCTGCTGCCTGCGCACGCCAGAGCGGACCAATGCTGGGCTCTTCGTCTACCGGGTGCCCCAGTGTCCAGTTCGCGGTTTCAGCCTGCAAGCGGTCAACAAGGCGGTCGTGAATCGACGCATCCACGTAAATGCGCTCTACCGAGCAGCAGGACTGACCCGAATTGGAATAGCAACCCTCGGCAATCTGCGGCACCAGCAGATCGAGATCGGCATCGCCGCGAATATAGGTCGGATCTTTTCCTCCCAGCTCAAGTTTGACATCGGTCAGGCTCTCCGCAGCGAGCATGGCAATGTGTCGACCGGACCTTACCGACCCAATGAAGTTGATCGCGTCAAATCGGCCTGCCCGAATCAGGGCCTCCGCGTCAGCGTGCGCCAGATGCAGGCTCTGAAACACTCCGAGCGGGCCTCCTGCATTTCGCCAGGCCTCCTCGGCTAACTCCGCAATGACCGGCGTTTGCGGCGAATGCTTGAGCACCACGACATTGCCCGCCAACAGGGGCGCGCAAACCAGCGAACCCAGCATGGCAGTAGGATAGTTCCAGGCGCAAATCGACAGATGCAGCCCGGTGGGCGCGGGCTGCGCCAGACGCGCGATATTGCGTCCGTCCAGGTGCTCTGACGGGAACACCCGCGGCGCCAGGGCCTCTTCCACCCGCTCAGCGGCATGCCGAGTCACTGCGGCCAGACGCGGTGTTTCGTCGGCCTGTGACAGGGGTCTGCCCATTTGCCAGGTGAGAGCTTCTGCAAGTGCGTCCGCTCGCTGGGACATCGCCTCACTAAATGCCACAACGACTGCACTTCGCTGCGGCACTGGTAGCTTGCGCCAGAGCATCCGAGACGCCTCCGCCTGGGCCAGCGCCGTCTCTATGTCGGCGGACGACGCAAACGGGCGCTCGACATAAACACGCCCATCCACCGGCGAAATCACCTTGAAGCTGTTGGCAGCTTTAGCCATTGCACATTCTCCAATAGGCTGGACAGAGTCAAATAAAGTTGCATATTATGCAACTTTTACTAATTATGAAAAGTATGATGATCACGTTTGATTTTTCTGACCGTCATGCGGTGGTCACCGGCGCTGGCGGGGGCATGGGCGAAGCCATCAGCGCCGCGTTGTTGGATGCGGGCGCCAGCGTTACCTGCTTTGACCTGAAACCCCAGCCAGAGTCTCTGGCAGCTCACGGCGACCGCTGCCTTTTCCTGCAAATGGATATCACCAACGGAGATCAGGTAGCGAGCGCCGTCGATGCAGCCGTTGAGCGCTGCGGTCCGGTGAACTATTTGGCAAACGTCGCTGGCGTGTTGTGGTTTGGCCGTGATGCTTCGTTGTTCGACATGGATTTGGAGACCTGGGATCAGGTCTTCAACATCAATCTGAAAAGCATGGTGCACATGATCCGCAGCGTCACCCCGCATATGCGCGCTGCGGAATCCGGACGCGCCATGGTGCACTTTTCTACCACCCAGTGGTACCGCGGTGACCCGGCACCACAGGACGCCTATCAGGCGTCCAAAGCCGGGGTATGCGCGCTATCCAAATCCGTGGCTATGCAGCTTTCCGCTGAGGGCATACGCTCTAACGCTATTTGTCCGGGGGGCACGCTATCGCCCCTGCAGGCGCGCTGGGACACCGAAGAAAAACGCGCTGCCGCCGCTGCAGGCATTCCGTTGGGCCGCCTGGGCACACCCGAGGACATGGCCAACGCCTGCCTGTTTTTATTTTCCGACGCAGCCAGCTATATCACCGGCATCGAACTGTTTGTCGATGGCGGTGTGCTGATGAAGTAAGGCCATGGCCGCTGTCGCAGCGCTACAACCCGTCAGTGAAGCCGCCCAGGTCGGCGCGCGCATCCGTGAGGCACGCAAGTCAAAGCAGTTAAAGCTTCGCGATCTGAGCGTGGCCACGGGTCTGTCGGTGCCGCACCTGTCAAAACTCGAAAATGGCAAGGCCCGGCTCACGGTCGAACTGGCGCTGGAGATGTGCACCGTGCTCGGGGTACCGGCGACCTACTTTTTCATGACACCGCAGGCCACGCCCCGCAACCGACGTTCGGTAACTCGAGCTGGCGCAGGTGTCATGCATCAGACGCCCGGGGTCAGCTTTGAAGTGTTGTGCAGTGACCTGGCTGACAAGCAGGCCCTGCACTGGCGGGTCACCGTTCGCACCACACCGGAGGACGTCGGCGAGTGGCGATCACATGCCGGTGAAGAGTTTATTCACGTGTTATCCGGTCAGTTGCAGCTGCAAACCCAGGGTTATGAGCCCCTGCAGCTAGGCCCTGGGGACAGCATTACCTTTGACGGCGAGATGCCCCACCGCTATGTCGCTCTTGGGGCGACACCCGCTGTACTGCTGATGGCCAATGCGGTGCAGGGCCAGACCCCTGCTCTGGGTGATTAAAAGGAACCACCACAAATGTCAGATTTCAGCGAGCGGCTGACGCAAGAAGCCACAACGGCACAAGCACGACTGGGCGAGCTGAGAGACGCTGGCGTGGAGCATCTGATCCTTGGATACCCGGACCTGCAGGGCAATCTACGCACCAAGATCGGACCCGTGAAGTGGTCTGGCAGCGGCGATAGCTTTAACGGCATTTTCTACTGTATGGGGCACGGCGATGGTCTGCCCAGCACCGAGCCCTGCTTTGAAGCGCCCGTATGCAGTGAAGACGAGGGCTATCCGAACATCCTGGGCGTCACTGATCTGTCGACTGCCTATGCGCACCCGTGGCATCCGGGCTACGGATCTGCTTTGCAGGACAGCTATCTCGCGGACGGTCGGCGCTGCCCAATTGACCCGCGCGGCATGGTGGCACGGCTGGATGCCGAGGCTCGTGAAATTGGCGTGGACGCCCGCTTTGCCCTGGAAGTTGAGTGTGGCATTTTTGAGGCCGACAGCGCTGCCATACAGGCCGGCGCGTTTTCTTCATTATCGCTTTGGGGCCAATCCGTTGGCGGCTATAACGGTCTGCGCGACGGAGGATTCCACGAATTCGTTGCGGAGTTTACGCGCCGCTGCGCAGCGTTGGATGTTGAGGTCACCGCCTTTAGCACCGAGCACGGTTTTGGCATGTACGAATTTGGGCTGGCTCCGAGAACGGCGCTACGCGCCTGCGACGATGCGGTTCGCGCTCGCCACCTGTTGCGCGAGCTGTGCCTGGAGCGCGGCCTGGTAGCCACCTTTATGGCACGCTTCCGGCCACCGCAGCAGGAGAGCGCCTGCGGCGCCCACACCCATGTCAGTCTGTGGCGAGATGGGCAGCCTGTAACACTGGGCGACGACGGCAGCTTCAGCGCCCAGGCCAGACAGTTTCTGGCGGGCATGCTGGAACACTTACCGGCGACGCACTTGATGTTCAGACCAACGATTAACGCGTATCGGCGCTACTCTCGCGCCGCCTGGTCACCAGTAGACGTGAGCTGGGGACTTGAGAATCGCGCTGCGGCCATACGCGCTATCACCGCGCCAAACGCTGCGGCCGCCCGGTTTGAACATCGCGTCAGCGGTGCAGATATCAACCCCTACCATACAGTTGCCGCCATGCTTGCCGCCGGCTGTGACGGCGTGCGTCGCCAGCTTGAGCCGCCCGCGCCGCTGGAAGCCCCACCCGCACAGGACCGGCTCGCGTTACCCGCGACGCTGGAGGCTTCGCTGGAGACCTTCGAAGCCTCCGGATTTTGCCAGAAAGCGTTTGGTGAGCAAGCCCATGCGCACCTGGTTGCCGCAGCCCGTTTTGAGTTGCAGGCCTTTCAGGAATGGCTGGACAGTCATATCACCGAGTTTGAGTGGCAGCGCTATTTCCTGACCGCCTGACCTACCCCAATACCGCGACCACTGAAACAGACCTCACCTTATGCCAACACCCCCAGCCAAGACCCAGCATCCTAGCAACCCGCAGGATTCCGATGCGGAAGATCTGCGGCACATGGGTTACGAGCAGGAGCTGAGCCGACGGATGGGCAAGTTTTCAAGCTTTGCCGTCTCCTTTTCACGCATCTGCGTGCTGGCGGGTGGCATCACCGCCTTTTCAGTAGCGCTCGGCGCCAGCGGTGGGTTTGGTCTGGGCGTAGGCTGGCCCGTCGGCTGCCTGTTCGCGCTGATCGTCGCAGCATCGATGGCGCAGATAGCCTCGGCCTATCCCACCGCAGGCGGCCTGTATCACTGGGGTTCTATTCTCGGTGGCCGAGGCTGGGGCTGGGCCACGGCCTGGTTTAATCTGTTTGGCGTGGTGTTCGCTCTCGCCTCGATCAACTTTGGAGTGTATGAAGTCTTTTTCAAATCACCGCTGACCACCCTTCTAAACATTGATACATCAGGCTGGAGATGGGGCACACAAACCAGCTTCATCATCGCTATCACGGCGGCGCAAGCCTGGCTCAATCACTATGCCCCCAGACTCACCACGATCATGACCGATTTAAGCGGCGGCTTGATCTTCCTGTTAACCATCGTGCTGATTGCCACGCTGCTGTACTACTCGCCTGGCGTCGACTTCGGCCGCGCTTTTGTATTCGACAACTATACGGGGACTGCGGGTAGCCCCTGGCCAGCATCTGACAGTCCGGTGATGGTTTTCCTGTTTGGCCTGTTACTGACGCTCTACACCATCTGCGGCTATGAGGGTGCCGCGAACTCAGCTGAGGAGACCCACGATCCCCAGCGCACCGTGCCCATGGGTATTCTGAACGCCGTGCTCTGGTCAGCCCTGTTTGGTTACGCGCTGGTACTGACCTTTGTCGCCGTCATGCCCTCTGTGGAAACTGGCGTTTCCCAGGGCATGGGGGTGTTCGATGCCATACTGTCACCCTTGCCACTGGCCCTGCGTTACGGGTTAATGGCTGGCCTGTTCTACGTAAACTTTATCTGTGCCCTGGCAGCCATGACCTCGGCTTCGCGCATGGTCTACGCCTTCGCCCGAGATGGCGGCCTCCCCGGCAGCGCTCTGTTGTGCCGCGTCAATGTCACTCACAAAACGCCTGCGTTTGCGGTGTGGTGCTGCGCTGCGCTATCCATAGCCGCCACACTCTACGGCGACGCATTCGTGGTCGTCGCGACTGCCAGCGCGGTATTTCTGTACATCTCCTATGTCATGCCCACCACAGCAGGCTTGCTGGCGGAAGGCAAAAGCTGGGTGCACAAAGGCCCTTTCGATCTTGGCGTGTTGTCCCGCCCGACCGCTATGCTCGCCATACTGGGTGGTAGCGTGCTGATTTTTGTGGGTGCGCAACCGCCCAATGAGAAGGTGTTGTACGTAACCGTGGCGCTCATTGTCACGCTGGCCCTGAGCTGGCGGCTGCGAGAGCGCGAACTCTTCCAGGGTCCACCCCACATGACTCATGAATATGCCCTGCAGCAGGATAATGTCTAAGTCACAGGCTCCATCTACGACAGAGCTATATCCGAGAGAAACCTAGCTCTGTGACAAACCTAGCTCTGTGACAAACCTGTAAAGGTCGCCAAGAACAACTCTTCAATTGCCAGTTTGGCCTCAGCCACCGCTTTAGCACGCATCCCCGATGTGATGGCACCGTGCACCAGCCACTGTGCCGCACTGAGTAAACCGGTAAAGCAGGCGCGACTGGGAGTGCGGCCATAGTGCTCGGCACACCAGCGCTGCATGCTGGCGGCGACACTTTCAAACGCCGACTCGATCACTTCGTGGGCATAGCTATCCGGGTCCGCTGCCTCCTGGAACAGAAACCTCGCGACCTCATGTTGCTTTAGAATAGCGTCTACCGTGCTGTCCACAGTATCGTGTAACCAATCCGGGTTGGTGAAATCGGCATCCACTGCTGCAGTAACCGCCAGCATATTGGCGCTCACTGAGTCCGCATAGAGGGCCTCGATAAGTTGGTCCTTATTATCAAAGCAGCGGTAGAAGGTATCCCGTGAGAGTCGCGCCTGACGGCAAATGGCCGACACCGATGCCCCGGCAGTGCCCTGCGAGCCAAACACCCTGACAGCCGCGCCTAGAATAGCTTGCCGCTGTTGCGCTACACCGGGACGTGGTTTTCGTTGCGACGCGCTGGATGTCATACCCACAGGCTCTTGCTGGTTGACTTTAATCTGACACTACTGTCTTATTAATCTATCAGACATCAGTGTCAGCTTACAGGAGTATCGTCATGAGTACTGCCGCCCCTGCTTTAACCACCTGGATGGCACAGCCCTACGTCGGGCCTGGCCTCAACATCCGCCGCACCGCCTACATTGCCTCTGGCTTCATGATTCCCGGTGCGTTCTTCGCCGCATGGATGCTCATCGCTGCTGGCATCATCGATCCCATGCCAGCGGACAAGTACGTTTCCGTCAGCCTGTTTATCGGCTACTGGATGGCCTTGTTTGCATTTGTCGATAACCCCGGCGAACAGCGCACCCTCAGCCAGAAGTGGCACGAGTTCATCATGGTATGGCTGATCACCAGTGGCTGTGCCCAGTTGCTGTGGGAGATGCCAGCGGTGTACATGAAAATTCCGTTTCTATATCAGCTCGGATCGGAGTTGGAACCCGACCAATGGATGTTCTGGCCCTGGTGGCTCTACTCCGTCGCGGATACCCGTTATATGCGCCCGCACGATGGCCAGCTCGCCCACGAAATGATGCTGTCGCACTTCGGAATCTTTGAGCTGCTGGCGGCCTATTGGCTGAGCAAGGGCATCCACTATAAAAAAGCACTGGGGATTGCGGTACTGGCCAACTGGGGCGCTTTTTATGGTAACACCTCGGTAATCTACATCAGCGAAATACTCAGCGGCTTCAAGTACATCGAAGATGGTGTCCTCGGCTTCTGGCTCAAGTTCGTGGGACTTAATTTGCAGTGGTCCACCGTCAGTCCAGCAGCCGCCATGGGTGCCATGTGGCTTATTGCACAGCGGTCCAGAGCTGAGGCTCTGGCGGAGCACGGGTTGGAAGCTCCCACTTGAATCTGCCCCAACTGGTGCTGCGGCTGGACCTGCGCAATCCTGCCTTCGGCGCATCCACGGCAGCGCTGTACGAAGCGGCACTGGACATGTCGGTGTGGGCAGAGCATCAGGGCTTTTACTGCGTTCAGCTCAGTGAGCACCATGCCAGTGCGGACGGCTATCTGCCCTCGCCCTTGGTGCTGGCTGCCGCAGTGGCAGCTCGTACCCACCGAATTCGGATTCGCATCGCATTAATCCCCCTGCCGCTGAATAATCCGCTCAAGCTGGCGGAAGACCTGGCTGTGCTCGATCAAGTCTCTCAGGGTCGATTGGAAGTGGTCCTTGGCGCTGGCTACGTACCCGAAGAGTTCGAAATGTTCGGGGTGTCTATGGGTGAACGCGGTCGGCTCATGGAAGAAGGTATCGAGGCAATAACACAGGCGTGGTTGGGCGAGCCCTTCGACTACCGCGGTCGCCGGGCGCTGGTGCGACCTCGCCCTGTTCAACAACCGCGACCGCCCCTTTGGCTGGGCGGAAATAGCCCCGCCGCAGCAAAGCGCGCCGCTCGCCTGGCGGACTACTTTCTCACCTATGATCCGACGCTCTACCAGATTTACCGAGATACCTGTCAGAGCCTGGGCCATGACCCAGGTCCCTGGGGCGATTGCAGCACCGGGTTTCTGGTCGCTTCGCCCGATGTGGATGCGGAATGGCAGCGCATGGCACCCTACCTGTTGCACGAGTGCAATGCCTACGGCCGCTGGCAGGCCGCCAGCGATACCGAGGGCCAGTACCAGGAAATCAGCGATCCCGAGATGCTGCGTGAAACCGGCCTGTATCCAATACTGTCTGCGGAGGCCGCCAGGGCGCATCTCGACTCGCTCGGCGCCAGGGATCAGGTCTGCCTGCACCCTCTGGTTTCGGGCTTCCCCCCGGAGTTCGCCTGGCAGCAGTTGGAGTACTTTGCCGAGGCAGTCTGGCAGCCCCTACAGCCCCCATCCCAAACGCTCTCAACCCCACACACAGGCGCACCGACATCGTGAAACGAGCTTTAATCACTGGAGCGAGCTCCGGCATTGGAGAGGAATTTGCCCGTCAACTTGCCAGGCGAGGATGGGCCACTACCCTGGTTGCCCGGCGTGAATCCCGGCTCAAGGATATCTCTCTGACCCTTCCAGGTGAGGGACACGCCTATCTCGTGGCAGACCTGTCCTCAGCATCAGATACCAGGATCGTCGCGGAGTACATGGCCGGCGAGCGCTGCCATTTGCTGATTAACAATGCGGGCTATAGTGTGTTTACGCCATTCTACGCGTCCAGCGTTGTGGACCAGCAGGACATGCTGGCTGTGAACTGCGGTGCCATGCTGACCCTGGCCCATCAGTTCCTGAAACAGGCGGAGTCCGGTGACGCCCTGATCAACCTGTCTTCCATTGTTGGCTTTCTTCCCACGCCGGCGCAGCCGGTCTACAGCGCCAGCAAGGCCTTCATCGCCGCTTTTTCGGAGTGCCTGTGGGAAGAGCACAGACAGCGCGGCGTGTATGTAATGGGCCTGTGCCCCGGCATAACTGCCACAGAGTTCATCACTACCGCGTCCGGCGGTGAATCTGATGGTCAGACCTTACCCGCTGCGCTAACGCAAACCTCCGAGCAGGTGGTGGCGGAGGCGCTGGCTGCCCTGCACGCACGCAAGAAGCCCATTATTGTGACCGGCTGGATCAATCGGATCATGGTGGCGCTGATGCCGCGTCTGATGAGCCGCTTTCGGCTGCTGAAGACCCTCGCGGTCATGGGCGATCCAGAAAAGGCGCTGTAGCCAGAGCCTTGCGCAAAGGCTAGCTGTCATCCATCAGAGTTCCGTGGGGAATAAACGCCTCATAGTCAGCTACCGTGCCACCGTTCAGGCAGCTCTCAATGATCTTGCGTCCCAATGGGTCCAGATCCGGCACGAGGAACTGCTCCAGCTCCTTATTGAAAAAGTCCTGCAGGATCGCAGCACCTGCCGCGTAAGCGTCTTCGCCTATTTCAGGCTGCGTTTCTACGTTGAAGAACCACGCTCCCACGTTGCGTCCCTCCACCGTAATCGAAGAGAGGTTGTAACCCAGCAATGAGCAACGCGAGGGTTTCATGCGCTCGCTACTGAAGTCTGCGCCGCCGCGACGGGCCAGATACTCACGAGTAATCCATTGCGGCATAAAGCTCACCTCCCAGGCACCAATGTGCTGGTTGGGAACCAGGATGTATTTCACCGCCAGTGTGCCGCGGATCTGGTCAAGCAGCAGATTGGCCTGGTCTACGCGTCGCCCGGTGGCGAAGGGCCAGTAGGAGCCTACCCCTTCAGATGACATGCCCTCGGTCTGTACGATGCTGGGATTGGCGTGACCGCGGGGTGCCACCAGACGCCACAGCCACGCCAGCGCTGGCGGTAACAGATGAAACATACCCAGGATGCCGTAGGTGGGATTGTCACGGGTACAGGGCGGGCAGCGCACGCCAAAGCTGCGCAGGTCAACATCGACCTTGTCGGGCATGACATTAGGCACAATTTTTCTTGGCACCACGACTCGCGGGTTCGGGCAGGGT